>CAOKHZ010000012.1 GCA_948468385.1 uncultured Faecalicatena sp.
AGGCGACGGCGATTGGCAACGTCATGGTGCAGATGCTGCATGACGGGACGTTCGAGAGCCTCGCGCAGGCAAGGACCTGTGTTGGGGAATCATTTGGCGTGAAGTATTACGAGTAACTACATATTATATGTAAGTTCACATAGTAAAAGAAAGAGAGGTCATGAAGAAATGACAAGGTATGAATCAGCGAAGGAGATTTTTGCAAAGTATGGCGTGGACACGGACGCGGCGATTGAAAAGTGTAAGTCGGTTCCGGTTTCCCTTCATTGTTGGCAGGGCGACGACGTGATTGGTTTTGACCATGACGGCCCGCTGACGGGCGGTATTCAGACGACCGGTAACTATCCGGGAAAGGCCAAGACCCCAGACGAGTTGTTCGCCGACATGGACAAGGCGTTAAGCCTGATGCCGGGTGCAAAGAAGATCAACGTACATGCGTGCTACGCGATTTTCGAGGACGGCGAGTTCGTAGATCGTGACAAAATCGAGCCAAAGCATTTCCAGAGATGGGTCGACTTTGCAAAAGAGAGAGGTATGGGACTGGATTTCAACCCGACGTTCTTCTCCCATGACAAGGTAAAGGATGGCCTTACGCTGTCCAGCCCGGACGAGGAGACGAGAAAGTTTTGGATTGAGCACGGCAAGGCTTGTATCCGCATTTCCAATTATTTTGCGGAGCAGACAGGGATTCCGTGTGTCATGAATATTTGGACGGGTGACGGCTACAAAGATGTTCCGGCCGATCGTATGGGACCGAGGGTTCGTTACAAAGAGTCCATTGACGCGATTCTTTCCGAGCCTTACGATCCGAAGTGGGTAAAACCATGCGTAGAGTCCAAGGTGTTTGGTATCGGCGTGGAGGCTTACACGGTAGGTTCCGCCGAGTTCACGTTAAGCTACGCGGCCGCCAACAAGGAGAAGTGCCTGCCGCTTATGGACAACGGCCACTATCATCCAACGGAGGTCGTATCTGACAAGATTCCGGCGCTTTTGACATTCTTCCCGGAGGTTGCCCTGCATGTGACCAGAGGCATTCGTTGGGACAGCGACCATGTGTTGCTTTTGGATGACGAGACGAAGGAAATAGCCAAGGAAATCGTGCGCTGTGAGAACGGGCTTGACCGCGTATACATCGCGCTGGATTACTTTGACGCTTCTATCAACCGTGTGTCCGCATGGGTAACCGGATTCCGCGCGATGCAGCAGGCATTGTTGAATGCGTTGTGCACGCCGAACGAGATGTTAAAAGAATTGCAGGATACCAACCAGATGACGAAAAAGATGGTTCTTATGGAAGAAATCAAGATGTTGCCAATCGGCGATGTTTGGGAAGAGTACTGCAAGCGTTGTGGCGTTGCGGCGACGGGATGGCTTGCGGAGATTGAGAAGTACGAGGAGGAAGTTCTCTCGAAACGTGCATAATAGATGCATGATGAGAAAATATCTTAAAGAAATGTAGAAAAAATGTGGAAAAAGGGCAGTCTTGTCACACTTGAAAAAGTGCGGATGGACTGCCTTTTTGTTTGGGGAATGACTACTTCTCAAATGAACAAAAGAATTCAGTTTTCAGAACTTTCTTGTTCTCGTTTCAGAAGTTTTGTGAGTCTGCGAATCTCTTCGTCCCTTTGACTTAGTTCTTTATTTTGGTGAGCCAATAATTCATTCTGCGAGTCAATTGCGTCTTGCATTTCGTCAATCATTAGTTGAACGGTATTTTTATCCAATATTTTTAGTTCCTCTGAAAATATACCCATAATTTTCTCCGTGTTCTGACACATGGTGTAGACATCTTTGTACAAGGGAATGAACTCGGGATATTGCTCAATCAATTTTACAATCCATTCCGGGTCATCCACGCTCAAGAAAGCGAGCCACGCATCCAATTGGTTTTTGATACCTTTATTGTATAGGTTTTGGCGGAAGACCTTCATGGACCGTGTTGCCATCCATATACCGACGCTACCATAGAAAAAGAAAATGTCCATTGATTTTATTCCCACAGTATTTTAAAATGAGGGTATCATAAGTATTTTTATGAAAGGAAAGGGTGAAAGATATGTCGAATTCGAAAGTGGCAGAAAATTTTTTAAGGTACGTGAAAGTGGATACGCAGTCGGATGACGGAGGGGCGTATAACGTACCCTCCACGGAGAAACAGCGTGATTTGGCAAAGCTTTTATATGACGAGCTTTTGGAAATGGGGGCAAGCAACGTACGCTATGACGAGGAGCATTGTTACGTGTACGCCGTGATTCCTTCCAATCTGGAGTCGGAGTCGGATGCGCCCGCCATCGGTTTTATCGCGCATGTGGATACTTCCCCGGCCGTGAGCGGGAGAGGGGTAAAGCCAAGGGTGATTGAAAATTATGACGGCGGCGACATTGTTTTGAATTCAGAGAAACATATCGTAACTCGTGTGGATGATTTTCCGGCATTACAAGGATGCAAGGGAAAAAGTCTGATTGTGACTGACGGCGAAACGCTTCTTGGCGCCGATGACAAGGCGGGCGTGGCTGAAATCATGGCCATGGCGGCATACCTTTTGGCGCACCCGGAAGTAAAGCACGGAAAAGTATGCATTGGCTTCACTCCGGACGAGGAAATCGGCAGGGGCGTGGATTATTTTGACATTAAGGGCTTTGGTGCCGATTATGCATATACCGTGGACGGTGGCATGCTTGGAGATATCAATTATGAGTGTTTTAACGCGGCAGCGGCGACGCTTACCGTCAGGGGAAAAAGCGTCCATCCCGGTACGGCGAAAGGGGTCATGAAAAACGCCGTAAAGCTTGCCTATGCGTTTATCAACGCGCTTCCCGACGAGTGTCCCGAGAATACGGAAGGATACGAGGGGTTTTATCATGTAGACGACATCCGGGGCAACGTGGAGGAAGTGGTCGCGGAGTATATTATCCGTGACCATGACAAGGCAAAATTTGAAGAACGAAAAGAAATTTTTGTAAAGACGGCGGAAGAGCTGAATGAAACGTTTGGGGAGGGGGCTTTCCGCGTGGAAATGTCCGATACGTATTATAATATGAGGCAACCGATTGAGAAGAAAATGGAGGTAGTGGATAATCTTGTCAGGGCGATGCGGAAGGCGGGCGTGGAGCCGGATATTTCTCCGATTCGGGGAGGTACGGACGGGGCGCGGCTCTCTTTCGACGGACTTTTGTGCCCGAATCTTTGTACCGGAGGAGACGGGTTCCATGGCAGAAACGAATATGCCTGCGTGGAAGACATGGAGAAGGTGGTCGAGATTTTGCTGAATTTAGTGGTTGCTTTCTAATTTTCAGAAAACCTTTTCAGAAAACCGTGGACGAAGGTATTGACAAGTTTCGCGAATTTTTGTACGATAGTATTTAATACAAATCTGGCAGAAAGAAGGAGGAAAAATTTCATGGGTAAGATTATTGGCGAGGGTATCACGTTTGATGACGTACTGTTGGTTCCGGCATATTCCGAAGTGATTCCTAACCAGGTGGACTTGTCGACCTATCTGACGAAGTCGATTAAGTTGAATATTCCGATGATGAGCGCGGGCATGGACACGGTCACGGAGCATCGAATGGCGATTGCCATGGCTCGTCAGGGGGGCATTGGAGTCATTCATAAGAATATGAGTATTGAGGCGCAGGCGGAAGAAGTGGACAAGGTGAAGCGTTCGGAAAATGGCGTCATTACCGACCCGTTTTATCTTTCGCCGGAGCACACGCTGGAAGATGCCAATAATCTGATGGCAAAGTTCCGTATCTCAGGAGTGCCAGTCACGGAAGTGGGAACGAAAAGGCTGGTCGGCATCATCACGAACCGCGACTTGAAGTTTGAGGAAGATTATTCTAAGAAAATCAAAGAATGCATGACTTCGGACGGACTGATTACCGCAAAGGAAGGCATTACATTAGAAGAGGCGAAGAAGATATTGGCAAAGGCCAGGAAGGAAAAGCTGCCCATCGTAGATGACGCGGGGAATCTGAAAGGTCTTATTACGATAAAGGATATTGAGAAGCAGATCAAATACCCGCTTTCTGCCAAGGATTCCCAGGGACGTCTGCTTTGTGGCGCGGGCGTGGGCATCACGGCGAACTGCTTGGATCGTGTGGCGGAACTGACGAAGGCCAAGGTGGACGTCGTCGTCATGGATTCCGCTCATGGCCATTCGGCGAACGTGATTCGTACCGTGCGCATGGTAAAAGAGGCGTATCCTGATTTGCAGGTGGTTGCAGGTAACGTTGCGACGGGTGAGGCGACGAAAGCCCTGATCGAGGCCGGGGTAGATGCCGTAAAGGTCGGTATCGGGCCGGGATCCATTTGTACCACCCGTGTCGTGGCGGGCATCGGCGTGCCGCAGGTGACCGCGGTGATGGATTGTTATTCCGTGGCAAAGGAATATGGGATTCCGATTATCGCGGACGGCGGCATCAAGTATTCGGGAGACATGACGAAAGCCATCGCGGCCGGTGCGAACGTCTGCATGATGGGCAGTATTTTTGCCGGATGTGACGAGAGTCCGGGAACGTTCGAACTATATCAGGGAAGAAAATACAAGGTGTATCGCGGCATGGGTTCCATTTCCGCCATGGAAAACGGTAGCAAGGATCGTTATTTCCAGGAGAATGCCAAGAAGCTGGTGCCGGAGGGCGTGGAAGGCCGCGTCGCTTACAAGGGGTTGGTGGAAGATACCGTGTTCCAACTTGTCGGCGGGCTTCGTTCCGGCATGGGGTACTGTGGAACCGCCACGATAGAAGAACTGAAGGAAAACGGCAGATTTGTCAAGATTTCGGCGGCATCTTTGAAGGAAAGCCATCCGCATGACATCCATATTACGAAGGAAGCACCAAACTACAGCGTGGACGAGTAGCATGTAAGTGGATTTGAACATGGAGCAAAAAGTAAATATATTTGTTTGAAAAACAAAAGTCCGGGCGGGTGCCCGGATTTTTCGATGAAGGCCACGATGCGGACATGCCACATGTATTACTTTGTTTACGGAGAAAGCCATGATTCATGGCCGGACCCAGACATGAACGGCAATTGAAGATTTCATAAAATCTTCATAAAACATTTTCAACATGTTAAAAGTGCAGGATTATAATTAAACACCTGATAAGCTTGTTGGCTTGGTGAGAATATAGATTTTGAAGGAATGGTACAAATGAGAACACGGAGAAGAAGAAAAAGAAACGGTGTCACGGAAATGTTGCAGGTTTTGGACAAACGAAGCATTCTTGTTGGTTTTGGAATTGGTGTCTTGTTGGTTTTGGCAATCGTGTTGACGGTGAGGGCCTTTACTGACGGAGGGAGCAGTACATACGGCAAATTGGACGTGGACGCGTCGGAGCCGGACATTAGTGTTCAGCTCTTGGATGTGAATGAATATTCCAGGCCGGGGGACGCCACGGATCCAATTACGGCCATTGTGATACATTATACGGCCAATCCTGGCAGTACCGCGCAGAATAACCGGGATTATTTTAACAGCCTGCAGGACGGACACGGGGACTATGTGAGCAGTCATTTTGTAATCGGTCTTGATGGTGAAATCGTGCAATGTATCCCTACATGGGAAATCGCCTATGCTTCCAATGACAGAAACCATGACACGGTTTCCATCGAATGCTGCCATCCGGACGAGACAGGGGTGTTTAATAAAGAAACCTATGAGTCCATGGTTCATTTGACGGCGTTTCTTTGTGCAAAATTTAATTTGGATGAAAATGACGTGATTCGCCATTATGACGTGACAGGAAAGAATTGCCCGAAATATTTCGTGGAGGACGAAAAGGCCTGGGAACAATTTAAAAAGGATGTCGGCAGGGCATTAGACAAAGGGAGCGGAAAATAGGATGAAAACATTTGACTACAATATCATATTGATTGGATTTATGGGAACCGGAAAGTCCACGATAGCAAAAAAGCTTTCTTACATGCACCGGCTGGAAGTGGTGGAGATGGACGAGGAGATCGTACGCAGGCAGGGGATGAGTATTCCGGACATTTTTGCCGAACATGGAGAGGAATATTTTCGCAATCTGGAGACGGAGCTTTTGCGGGATCTGCAGTCTAGGGGCGGCAAGGTGATTTCCTGCGGCGGGGGCGCGCCCCTCCGGGCGGAAAATGTTTCGCTGATGAAGCAAAACGGCCGAGTGGTGCTTTTAACCGCGACACCGGAAAGTGTATATGAACGGGTAAAGAATGGTAAGAACCGTCCGATTCTGAATGGAAACATGAACGTGGAGTATATTGCCTCATTGATGGAAAAGAGAAGGGAAAAATACGAGGCGGCGGCGGACGTCGTGGTTGCCACGGACGGGAAGGTCATATGGCAGATTTGCGAAGAGTTGACGCAAGCGTTAAAAAAGGGTTGAAAAATGCTGAAATGTATTATAAAATGGAATGCAGTTGAGATTTATAGTTACATGTCGCCCATTGGCCGGGAGATGTGCGTAAATCCGGCTGATGCGACATCCGTCATACTGGACATGGCGGGTGGCTAAAATGCGGTATCAATTTGAAGGAGGATTACAAATGGTTTCAGCAGGAGATTTTAAGAATGGCATAACCGTGGAGATTGAGGGAAATATTTATCAGATTCTGGAGTTCCAGCATGTAAAACCGGGCAAGGGCGCGGCGTTCGTCCGCACCAAGTTAAAGAACATCATCAGCGGCGGCGTGGTGGAAAAGACGTTCCGTCCGACCGAGAAGTTTGAGAACGCACATATTGACAGGAAGGACATGCAGTACTTGTATCAGGACGGTGACCTTTATAATTTCATGGACGTGGAGACGTACGACCAGATCGCGCTGAACTCCGACGTGGTTGGTGATGCCTTGAAGTTTGTGAAGGAAAATGAGATTGTCAAGATTTGCTCTCACAAGGGCAATGTGTTTTCCGTGGAGCCGCCGTTGTTCGTGGAATTGGCGATTACCGAGACGGAGCCGGGATTCAAGGGCGACACCGCGCAGGGCGCGACCAAGCCGGCCACCGTGGAGACGGGCGCGGTCGTGATGGTTCCGTTGTTCGTGGAGATGGGAGATGTCTTAAAGATTGATACTAGGACGGGAGAATATCTGTCGAGAGTGTGACGCGGACGGAAGAATTCATCCGCAGGACGACCATTGCTCCATCGCCAAATATTATGAAAAATTAACAGGAACAAAAATCCAGTAAAACAAGGGTTCCGACGAGATTTTGCCCTGCCGGGCGGATTGATTTTGGAGCAAAAATTATACAAGCTTCACAAAATATCGCGAACGAGAAAATAGGGGGTTGCTTTCTGGCAGCCCCCTCGTTATAATCTATTCACATGATATTTTTCAAATCCATTTATTTTTTAATAAAACTGGTTTATCAAAATGGCATGTTTCAATGCCGGCTTTCTCATTTAATTTCAAGATGGACGCGCGAAATGAAAGGAGTAGCATGAATTATCAGGAGTTTGCAAGCGCGGTTGAAAAGAGAATGAACCACAAGATGAAAGGGGGAATGAAGGCGAATCTATATAGGACGCTCAGAAACAATGGAACCGAGAGGATGGGAATCATGATGGAGGCGGCAGGCAGGAACATGTCTCCGACGATATACCTGGAAGAGTTTTACGTGCGCTATCAAAAAGGGGAAACGATGGACGACATCGTAAAGGACATCGAAAGGTTCTGTCATGAGGCCGAAGCGCAGATGCCGGAAGGGATTGGCATGCTGGAGCGGTTCGGCCAGATTCGCGACAAGATTGTTTTTAAATTAATTAACACGAGCCAGAATCAGGACTTGCTACAAGAGATTCCCAGCATGCCGTTTTTGGATTTGAGCATTGTTTTTTACGTCCTTCTTGGCATTCACTCTAAAGGAACGGCGACGATGCTGATTCGAAATGAACATCTCAAGTTGTGGGACGTAAAGGCAGAGGACGTGATAAAGGCGGCAGAGCAAAACGTGTCCCATCTTCTTCCGGCGGAATTGACCACGATGAGGCAGACGATGGACGACCTTTTGTGTCCTTCCGAAAAAGGCGGGCGGAGGAATCTTCTGGAGCGTGGGGCGAGTACCTCAAAATCTGATCAAGAGGACGAGGGGGATTTCATGTACGTTCTCTCCAACCAGTTACGCAGTTTCGGCGCGGCGAGCATCGTTTATCCGCATGTGTTGGAGATGGTTGGGAAAATTGTCGGTGAAGATTTCTGCGTGCTCCCGAGTAGTGTGCACGAGGTCATTATCGTGCCCGAATCCTATAGCCTCGAACAGAAGGAAATGGACGAGATGGTGACGGAAATCAACGCCACCCAGGTGGCCGACGAGGAAGTGCTTTCCAATCATGCCTATTTTTACGAACGGGCCGCGAAAAAGTTAATCTTGCAAAAGTACGTTAATTGCTAGAAACACATTGCCGATGAAAAGGAGATAAGAATGGTGAAATATCAGGGAATCAAGGTGGGGATTCTTGCATCGGTAATGGCGGCAGTTCTTTTGCAGCCGGTTTGTGTGTTGGCAAAGGCGGTGAATGAGGAAACGGTGACACCAGTGCAAGAGACGAAAGACGGCATTGACCCCGGCGAGGACATGGGATTTTTTGGAACGCCGGGCGAACTGGAGGTATACGAGGCGGACAAAGGCGGCGCCGTGGGCGGCATGTTACGTCGAGCCATCGGTCGTGCGAATGGCTGGGACGCGGGTGGCCTGGGATTGTCAGGCACGGTATATGCGAGGATGTACAATGAGGGCGGGGACACGCTTTCCGGCGTGTTTGGCTTTGAGAAGTCGCGGTTGCTGTCTTGGATGCATGAGCAGGCGAGTACGGGATATTATCTTGGTACCGTCTATGATGGAGGTGACAATCGAAATCCAAACGGCGACGCGAATTATAACGGGCGTGACGTAAGACCTGGGCAGGCGGGCTTAAACTGTACCGGGTTTGTGTGGCACATGTTGATGAAGGCCGGGGCGCGCGTGACGGGGGAAAGTGATGGGAAGAACACGAGTTTCGTGAACAATACCGAAGCGTTGCTGCGCGCAGGTGCAAATGTGGACAACTCGGGAACGAACCCGGTGGTGCCGGGGGAATCTGGCTGGGTGTCCTTCCTCGCAAGTTCACATGTGGAGTACAAGACATACATATCCGACAGTTGGGACGACATGGTGCGGGTGCTCGTGGCAGACGATTATTGGGATGCGGGCGACCTTGTATGGACGTGGGACTTGAAGAATCCGTTGATTTCCGGTGCGGGTGGCAATAATGGCAAGTTCCCGAATGCGGATACGGCGCAGAGAATCTTTTTTACGGAGGGAATGTATGGTCATGCCGCGTCGGGCTTGAGTTGGGGAAACAGTGCGTATAACCATGTTTTGCTATATTGCGGGGAAGAATTTGCGCGATACGCGGACGAGTCGGCCAATAATTACACGCAGTACGTCAGCGGGGTGTCCGATCAGTTGGTTTGGCACTCTTCAGAGACACATTTTAATTATCAAACATGGGCGCCGGATGATTCCACGCCGTGGAACCAGATTACGAGCATATTTCCGAAAGAGAGCGGAGGTCCTTACGCGGTAACGATTATCAAGACCGGGGAGTCCGTGGGAAAGCTGAAATTGAAAAAGGTTTCGGCGAACCAGAACTGGACGAATGGAAATCATTGCTATTCTCTGGCGGGATCGATTTATGGCGTTTATCGTACGGACACTGGTGCGAGAAGCCAGGAGGAGCCGGTGGCAACGCTCGTTACGGATGAAAACGGGGATACGGGCGAGGTCGAGTTGGACGTGGGAACATATTACGTGAAAGAAATCACGGCACCGAAAGGTTACACGCTGGACGTGGAGAGCCACCAAGTGGTAGTGGAAAGCAGCCAGACGGCGACGGTACAGTCGTTGGAAACACCGCAAAGGTTGCGGATTCGTTTAAGTAAGGTGGATGCGCAGACGGGACTTGCCACGCCGCAAAACGCGGCAACACTTGCAGGCGCGGTGTACGGGATATACGATCTGGCGGGAAACAAGGTGGATGAACTGACCACGGACGCGAACGGGTTGGCGGTTTCGCAGGAATTGCCGCTTGGCGATTACACGGTGAGGGAAACGAAGGCACCGATAGGCTACCTGCTTGATGGAAAAGCATATACGGTGAACGGGAGCGTTGCCAAGGACACGACGACGCAAGTGTTCGAGTATGGGGTGACCAGTGCGGAAGTACCGCAAAAGGTACGGATTCGGCTTAACAAGGTGGATGCGGAAACCGGAAAGGGCGAGTCACAGGGTGCGGCAACGCTTGCGGGCGCGGTATACGAGGTTTACGATTCGGCGGGAAACAAGATGGACGAACTGACCACGGACGCGAACGGGTCGGCGGTTTCGCAGGAGTTGCCGCTTGGCGACTATACGGTAAGGGAAACGAAGGCCTCCATGGGCTATTTGGTTGACGGCCAAAGTCATGTGGTGAGGGCAAGTGTTCCGAAAGACGCGACGACGCAGGTATTCGAGTATGAGGTGGAAAGCGGCGAGGACGTGATTCGCGGCAACGTGGAAATTGTCAAGCTTTTAGAAAATCTGGAGGCAGATGACGATACCATGGAGGGGCTTTCGGGAATCGAGTTTTCGTTTACCTCGAAAACCACGGGGGACACGGTATTGACTATCATGACGGATGAGAACGGGTTTGCAACGACGGCTTCGGACGAGCAGCCACGGGGGACACTTTTGTATGACACCTATACGGTTACGGAGACAAAGTATCCGAAAGGAGTGAAACCCATTGAACCGTTTGACGTGACCATTTCCAGAGAGCGGGTGACGCTCAAGGGCATTTATAAAGAGGACAAGTGGATTGTGAGTCCGGTGACGGTCGTGAAGAGGGATGCAAGCACTGGCAAAGCCATCCCGATGGCGGGAGTGGAATTTCGTTTGCTGGATGAGAACAAAGAACCAGTTACGATGACGACGCGTTATCCGAACGAAGAAGTGCATGAGACATTTAAAACCAATGAGGAAGGTCAGTTTACGTTTCCGAACATGTTGAAGAGCGGTACGTATTATCTGGAGGAACAAAATGCGCCGGGAGGATATTTGAAAGGAGAACTTTTGGAATTCAAGGTCGAGGACGGCGCGACGTGGGAACATCCTTTGGTAGTTGAATATGCGGATGAAAACGCGATGGGAAAGATACGCATCGAAAAGGTCGGCGTGAAAAACACGGATGAAGAAACAAATGGCGAAAATGCAGATGGAGAGACGAAAGATGGAGAGGCATCAGATGAGAAAGCGGCGGATATCGAGACGGAGTTGCCACTGGATGGTGCCAGGTTTGAAATCATGGCGGCAGAAAATATCGTCACGCCAGATGGGACGGTCAGGGCGTTAGAAGGAGATGTGGTAGACACGGTCACGACGGTGCAAGGCGTGGCAGAGTCGAAACCTCTATTTTTGGGAAAATACGTGGTTAGGGAGGTTGCTCCGCCCGAAGGATATGTGCTAAGCGACGAAATATATGAGGTAGCGTTGGAGTATCAGAATCAAGATACGGCAATCGTGAAAACCACGATAAAAGTGGAAAACCAGCTTTCTCGTATTCAATTGTATAAAATAGACAAGGATACGAAGGAGCCGTTACCAGGGGTGGAATTTGAATTCTGGAGAAAAGACGAAGCGACAAAAAACGGTGAAATTGAGGAAAGCAAGGAATCGGAAAGAGAGGACGAATCAGAGGAAGGAGAGGATGAACCGGAGGAAGAAGAGGACGAATCAGAGGAAGGAGAGGATGAACCGGAGGAAGAAGAGGACGAATCAGAGGAAGAAGAGGGCAAGTCAGGGAACGATGCTTCGACGGAAAAGAGGATATTAATTACGAACGAAGAGGGAATGCTGGAGTTGTCTCATCTAAATCCCGGAACATATTGCTTCCAAGAAATAAAAACAGTAGGGGGATACGTGCTGGATGACATAATATATGAAATTGTGGTGGATGCGGATGGCAGGATAGACGGCCGGGAGGTTGGCATTTTGTATGTGGAAAACGAAAAGGAACCAGAAAAGCCAAAGGAGCCGGAAGAACCAGATGAACCAGAAGAACCAGAAGAGCCAGAAGAGCCGAAAGAACCAGAAGAGCCGAAAGAACCAAAGGAGCCGGAAGAACCAAAGGAGCCAGAAGAACCAAAGGAGCCGGAAGAACCAGAAGAATTGGAGGAACCAGAAGAGCCGGAAGAGCCAAAGGAACCGGAAGAGCCTAAGAAACCGAAAGAACCAAAGAAGCCGGATAATCCAGAAAAACCAGAGGAACCAATTACACCAGAAGAACCAACACCTCCGGTCGTGAAGACAGGGGACGCAAAAGTGTGGATGCCGTATTTGGTTCTCATGGGGATGTCAGGCGCCGTGATTGGATGGGGAATTCGATACAAAAGGAAGCAGAAAAGACGCAGGAGAAGATATCATCACGGAAAAAAATGAAACAGTACGGATTTTTTGGAAAATTTTCTTGTGGAGCAACAAAGGTTGAGAGGAAACATGAAGCAAAGAGAGCATTAGGTTTAATGCTCCCTTTGCACGTAGGCGGAAGGGCTTTCGCCCACATGTTTCATAAAAACTTTTGAAAAGTAGCTGGCATCGGTAAAGCCCGTAAGGTGGGCGACCTGGGTGATGGAGTATCCTCCTTCTTGTAAATAGCGTTCTGCCATGCGGATGCGGAAAGCGATATGGTACTGTGACAACGTTTGGCCAGTTTCGGCATGAAACTTTCGTGACAGTCCTGCGGGGGAAATCCCCAGAATATGAGCCAGTTCATCCAAGTTCAGTTTATCTTCGGGACTGGCCGTGATGTGCCAGATGGCCTTTTGTACCACGTCGCTGTATTTTTCACGTCCTGCGTGATTGGAAAAAGAACAGTAATCCTCCAGCATGTTTTTCAGTAGTAAATCCGCGTTTTCTTTTGAGGTGGCCTTTTCTATCATGGTATCATAATGCCGGCTGATGGCATGAAGATAGAGCGGATTGGGGTCGGATTTAATTGCGCACATCATGCAGAACGTGTTCATCGAGACCAGTTGGTTGTGGAGTACGCGGATATTTTCTCGTTCAGGACTGTAAAGGGCGTTAATCGTGCGGATGTCGGCCCATAGCGTCTGCAAAATGTCGTAGGCTTGTTTGGCATCGCCTAGTTCGAGCGCGGTTATGAGCTTTTTTTGGCAGGCGTAACGCTCAAAAATCAACGCCTCGTGATAATCGCTGTGAATATATTTTTCTTTTTCCGATTCTAATTGGTTTTGCTTCATAATTACTTTTCCCTTTTCATCAATGAAATTCCATGACGCACGAACTGCTTCGTGCTAACCATGACCTTTTGACCTTGGTATTATCTTATCATAATTTACACAAAGATGCAAAGAAAATACCAGAATCGTTTGTGGAAATATGCTATATTTAAATTAACATTCATGGTCATGTGAAGGTACGGAAGTGGATTTGCCGAGCCTGCTTGTGAGAGGCGGCTTTTGAGCCGTCATGTGACTGTAACCGGTTCTTTGAGAGAACTGAAAACAAAAAGAGAGGAAGTGCAAAGGAATGAATGAAAAAAACGGGACAAGAAACTTTGGATTGCGGGACAAGATTGGCTATGCCTTGGGCGACGCGGGCAACGACCTGACGCTGATGATGTTGCAAAGCTACTTGCTGGTGTTTTACACCAAGGTGTTGGGCGTGTCGGGGGCGGTGATTGGAACGATGTTTCTGGTCACGAAGTTCGTGGACGCGTTTACCGACACGGCGATGGGACGCATCATCGACACGCACACGGACAAGAATGGCGACCGTTTCCGTCCATGGATTCGTCGTTTTGCGATTCCGGTCGTGGTGGCGAGCGTGCTGATTTACAACATTTTTATCGAGGGCTGGCCGATGTGGGCGAAAATTGCCTATGTGACAGTGGTGTATTTGATTTATGGCTCGGTTTGTTACACGGGAATCAACATTCCGTATGGGGCGATGGCTGCGGTTCTGTCACCGAATCCGAAGGACAAGGCCAGCCTTTCGACGTTTCGAAGCGTTGGCGCGTTGCTTGCGGGAATGGTCATCGGCATCGTGATTCCGCAGTTCGTCTACACCAAAGACGCGGCGGGAAACGACATTGCCAACGGACCGCGTTTTCCGATTCTGGCAATCGTGTTCGGACTTCTGGCCATATTGTGTTATTACCTATGTTATAAGTGGTCGGTGGAGCGCATCCACGTCCCAAACAAGAAATCGGAAGATGGCGGGAGCGGCTTATGGGAGTCCGTAAAACAAGTTTGTAGCGACCGGGCGATTTTGTCGATTATATTAATCAGCATCTGTATTTTTGCCGCCATGGGGGTCATTCAGTCATTGAACCAGTATTTGTTTTTGGACTATTTTAAAAATACGTCCATCCTTTCGCTGGCAAGCCTGGTCATGCTGGTTTCGATGATATTGGTTGCGCCGTTTGCCACCAAACTGAGTATGAAGTTCGGAAAGAAAGAAATCAGCATGGTGGGAATGGGAGCCGCGTCCGCGGTATATATCGTGGTATTTATCACGAGGACGAAAAACCCGATTATTTACATTGCGGCCATGTTGATTGCCTATATTGGGTTAGGGCTTTTTACCATGGTGAGCTGGGCAATGATTAGCGACTGCATTGACAATTATTATGTTGAGTACGGTGAGCGGGCGGACGGGACGATTTATGCCATGTACAGCTTCATAAAAAAGCTGGCGGGGGCAGTGACCGGCAGCATTGGCGCATGGGCACTTTCGGGAATCGGTTATGACAATATGGCGGCCGTGCAGACCGAGGCCGTGAGCAATTCCATTTTCAACGTGACATTGTTGATACCAGCCTTGTTTATGCTAGCCACGTTCTTGTTGCTTGTGTTCATGTATCCGTTGACGAGGAGCAAGGTGGAGGCGAACGCGGTGAAAATGAATGAGTTGGCAGAGAAGGAGTGACAGGAGGAATAGGACGTGTATCAGACGGAAATGAAGATTCCCGATGTTTTGGAGGGTAGCGGCTCGACTGAGCAATGGAAAGAAAAAAGGGAAAAGGTCCTGGCGGATTTTGCGGCAATTGAATATGGAAAAAGGCCGGATTTGTCATATGAGGTTTTTTGGAATGAGCTTGTCAAGGAAGAGGCCTTGGAATTGGACGCGATTCATCTTCGCGCGGAAATAACCGTGAAGACGGAACTTGGCGGCGTGACGTTCCCGGTGACGGCATTCATACCGGTTTCCGACGAAAAAGTTCCGGCGGCGGTATTAATCTGCAGCCAGTCAAAGTCGCCGGAACCCATGAAGATGCCCGTGCAGATGGAGGGCAAGTCCGTTCCTGAGATGGTGGAGATGTTTTCCGGCATGTTAAAGCAGTTCGGCGTGGTGATGGAGCAGTCGCCTATGGAAATGTTGGCGGGCATGGCGGGAAAATCGTTAAATGGCGCACCCGCAGCAGAAGGGAATACGGGTCTTGGCATGCCCGCGCCCAGACCGCTTGACCTCGATCATGATTATGACAACGGGCACTGGCCGGTGCGGGAAATGATGAAGCGAGGGATGGCCTTGATTGGCTTTTATGCAAATGACGTGGAGAAGGACGAAGCGTCTGCGTACCCGAGCGGCCTGGCAAAAATTTTCGGCACGAAGGAGGAGCGGGCGGAATCGGAATGGGGCATTCTTGCCGTATGGGCATTTGCGGCTTCGTGCGTGATGGATTGTGTGCCGTCCATTGCGGAAATTGACGAAAAGCGAGTGGCCGTCGCGGGGCACAGCCGCTGCGGCAAGGCGGCACTTTGGAGCGGCGCGCTCGACGAGCGGTTCGCGGCGGTCATGCCCAATGGTTCGGGGTGTTGCGGAGCCGCGCTCTCTCGCGGGAAGACGGGAGAGAACCTGGCAAGTATCCAGGCATTTTTCCCGCATTGGTTCGCCCCTGCGTTCAGGCAATATATAGGGAGAGAAAGTGAATTGCCGTTTGACCAGCACTTCCTGCTGGCCGCCGTGGCACCGCGTGTGCTGCAGGTGGGAAGTGGAAGCGAAGATGCGTGGGCGGATCCAAGCGGCGAATATCAAGCCACGTGCCTAGCCTCGAAAGTATGGGAGTTGTATGGAAACGAGCCATTTGCCAGAGAGAAGCCGGGAAAGGACGAGATGGTCGTAAGCGGCAAGGTTGGTTATCATTTGCGCAAAGGGCCGCATAAACTGGATGTGTTTGACTGGACGTGTCTGGCCAGGCATATGATGTCGGAGACATAGGCCATGGGCAAAAAGATTGGCCTTGCGTCGCGGGCATGAAACGCACGGTTGATTGGCATTTAAGAAAATCTCAATATTTTCATCAAAAAATAATAAATAAACCACAAGGGAATCGCAAAGGAAAAAATCCCCTGCCATGGTATAGTTTTTATATCGTGGCGGGGGATTTTTATGTCATGGGAAATGTTGCCAAGATGCTGGGGGCAAATTGCATTTTGACCCTATGATACCACGGATTGCTACGCGCTTTGCGCTTCCGCAATCCGAAATGATGGACAAGGAGAGAAGGATAAAATGTCAGGATTCAATCAATCAAAAAAGAATATAGCAATTGTTTTCGGGGGATGTTCCTCGGAATACGGTGTTTCACTGGAGTCGTCATCGGCAGTGATACGGAATCTGAACCGTGAGAAGTATCATCCGGTCTTAATCGGAATCACGCGGGAAGGGGAATGGTTCTATTTTACGGGGGACGTGGAAAAAATTGCCGCGGACACATGGTGTAATGAAAAGGACTGCCTCCCGGCGGTGCTTTCCCCGAACCCGAAGAAAAAGGCCTTGCTGGTATTTGGACCGGAGGACGTGACGGAGGTGGCCGTGGACGCGTTATTTCCGGTGATGCACGGAAAGAACGGGGAGGATGGCACGTTGCAGGGGTTGGCCGAGTTGGCGCAGATTCCGCTTGTCGGCTGCAACACGTTGGCGTCGGCGCTCTGCATGGACAAGGATCGGGCGCACAAGTTGGTGCAAATGGCGGGAATCCGCGTGCCGCAGGCAATCGTTTTGGAAGGTTTTGAAAATCGTGCCGCAGAGGGGCAAAATTTGCAGGATGGAAAAGCGAAACGGGAATTTTATGACGTGCAGGCCGCGCGGGATTTCGCGGGACTTATCGGATGTCCGCTCTTTGTCAAGCCTGTCAAGGCCGGCTCGTCTTACGGGGTGACTAAGGTGATGGACGAAGGGCAGCTTGAACCCGCCCTGAAATTGGCTTTCGCGTATGATAACCAAGTCATCATTGAGGAAAATATTGACGGTTTCGAGGTGGGCTGCGCGGTTTTGGGAACAAAGGAGTTGACAGTCGGCGAGGTGGACGAGATTGAATTGTCCGGCGGATTTTTTGACTTCACGGAAAAGTATACGCTGAAAACCTCGGCAATCCACGTGCCGGCCCGGATTTCCAAGGAGAAGGCAAAAGAGGTGAAGGAGGCGGCGAAGAAAATTTATCGGGCGTTGGGCTGCACGGGCTTTGCCCGGGTGGACATGTTCTTGATGCCGTGCGGGGAAATCGTCTTCAACGAGGTGAACACGATTCCCGGATTTACGGAACACAGCCGCTATCCGGGGATGATGAAGGCCGCCGGAATTTCATTCACGGAAATCGTGGAACGCGTCATCGAGGCGGCACTTTGGGCGTAAGGAGAAGGCCACGGGAGTTGGATGGAATTTTCAGTTACGGTTCAAAATCCGGTCAATCACACACGTTGAATGACCGGTACGAGGAGGTACTTAAAGACGATGAGGAGAATTTTGCTTACAAAAGACAAGGTCTTTCAAGGAGATTTGATTTTGGTAAATGCCGATTATGCATATCGCGGGAACGTCTGGCGGAAAAGGGTGGACATGGAAGGAACGACGTTGGCCATGGAGGCGGCGGCCGCGTTACGTCGGGCGATGCAAAGCCTGAATGGTTGGGAGAGCATCGCGGCGGTCAGCGGCTGGCGTTCGTTTGAAGAGCAGCAGGCAATCTGGGATGAGTCCATGCGTGACAATGGGGAAGCATTTACGAGAAAATACGTCGCGGTGCCGGGACACAGCGAGCACCAGACCGGGCTGGCGATCGACCTGGGACTTAGGCAGGAGGAGATTGACTTCATCCGTCCGGATTTTCCCTATGAAGGCATTTGCCAGACGTTTCGGGAAAACGCGGCGGAATATGGCTTTGTGGAACGTTACCCGGCGGGGAAGGAAAAGGTCACCGGGATTGGTCATGAGCCATGGCATTTTCGTTATGTGGGCACGGTTCACGCTTCCCTCATGCAAAAGGAAGGGATGGTCATGGAGGAATATGTTCCGTATCTAAAAAGGTTCGTCCATGGGAAAAACCCTTGTAGAATGGAACTGGACGGGAGCGAGACGGTGGTTTCGTTTCAAAAGGCGGAAGCCTCCGGCCTGACGGAAATCGAAGTGGACGAGACGGCGGAAGTGTCCGTGTCAGGAAATAACGTGGACGGGTTCGTGATTGCGCAGTACAAGCGGCGAAAGTGATGGCAGGGGTGGCTGTCCCGTTTTTCGCTTTATAGTGGATTTTACATTGGTGACCTTATGTGAATGAATGGAATCGTATCAAAAGAGTCGTCGATTAACAGAGAGTACTGTTGATGGATGATTCTTTTTTAGTGCAAAGTGTTATCCGCTTTGTCAGTGCCATCTGTACACCGACGCTAACGTCAGGTAAGAATTTTATAGATTTTGGACATTTTATTAAATTCCAGTTTTCCTTCTGTCATGGTAAGATAACATCATCAAAACAAAGCCATGGATTTTGTTATGTTTTCATTAGTAGGTGTTCATTAGTAGAGCTTCATAAATAAGAGGAGGAAGAATTAGGATGAAAAAAAGAATGTTAAAGCTAGCGGCATTGACATTGTCGTTGGCGATGGTGGCATCCCTTGCGGCATGCGGCAACGGCGGAAATGGCGACAGTTCCAACGACCAGGCCTCCGGGGGAGACGCGAAAACGGAAGAAGACAAGGTAATTACATATTGGAACATCGGAACAGAAGGGGCGGATAAAGAAGCTCTGGAGTACGCGGTAAATGAATTCAATAAGAACACGGAGTCTGGCTACCGTGTGGAAAACGTTCCGACACAGAATGACAATTATAAGGAAAAGTTGGTAGTTGCCATGAGTTCCGGAGAATGCCCGGACATGTATACGAGTTGGTCAGGAGGTCCGATGAACGAGTATATTGAATCTGGTTTTGCACAGCCTTTGGATGACTTGTATGAAAAGTATGGCTTGAAAGATGAGTTTATGGACGCGGCATTGGCACAAGCCACTTATGACGGGAAGCTTTATGCGGTGCCGACGTATAATGTGTCTCTTGCGGGCGTGTTCTACAACAAGGAAATGTTTGCCAAGTATGAATTGGAAGTACCGACCACGGTTTCCGAGTTGGAAGCGGTGTGTGACAAGCTGAAAGCAGAGGGCATTACGCCATTCGCTTTGGCAAATGGGCCAAAGTGGACGGGTTCCATGTATTTCCAATGTCTGGCGGCCAGGAAGGGCGGTTTGGAGCCATTCCAGTCGGCAGTGTCAGGGGAAGGAACGTTTGAAGACGAATGCTTCATTTATGCGGGTGAAAAGATTCAGGAATGGGTGAAGAAGGGATATTTCCCAGAAGGCGTAAATTCCTTAAGTGAGGACGACGGTCAGGCAAAACAGTTAATGTATCAGGAAACGGCCGCGATGATGGTAATTGGTTCTTGGTATACGGGAACGTTCCCGTCAGACAGCCCGGAATTTTATGAGAAGATTGGCTGGTTTTCCTTCCCGAAGGTAGACGGCTCTGACGCGGATGCGTCCATCCAGATCGGAACCATCGGTGACCAGTTCGTATCATTTAATTGTACCGGAGAAAAGTTGGAGGCGGCATTTGAATGTGCATCCTATTATGCATCGGAAGGCGCGAAGAACGTCATGGTAGAGGTGGGCAAAATTCCGCCGACAAAGGATGCGGCAGATTTGATTACGGATGACGTGACAAAGCAGATTTTGGACGCGGCCACGGACGCTTCTTCCGTTCAGTTATGGTATGACCAGTATTTGCCGCCGGCAGTGGCTCAGGTACATCTGGATACATGTCAGGAACTTTTCGGCCTGACCATGACACCAGAAGAAGCCGGCGCGAAATTTGAACAGGCGATGGAAGAGTATCTTGCCGAGTAACATGGTTTTAATAAGGCAGCCCAGACAGTCTTGCTGAGGCTGCTTTATTCCCGCGGAAGGCTTATGGGAAGGAAAGGAGGGGCTTGACAATGAAAAAGGACGGCATTACGCTGGCAAGAAAACGACAGAGAAATACAAATTGCGTGGCGGCCATCTTTTTGGCTCCGGTTATCATATTATTGATTGTTTATATTTTTTATCCGATTGTGGAGACGTTTCGTGTGAGCGCGTTTGATTGGAATGGAATTTCGTCAAATCCGAAATTTATCGGACTGGGGAATTGGGTAAAGCTATTGCACGATGACAAGTTTTGGACGGCATTTTTAAATAATGTGAAGGTGATGGTGCTTTCCATCTTGATTCAGATTCCGCTTGGCATCGCGATGGCAACGTTCGTGGAGTTTGCCGGAAAGAAGGCGACCATATTTAAAATTCTTTGGTTTATTCCCATGTTGATGTCGTCTGTCGCAATCGGTTTTTTGTTTACTTATGCGTTGGCGACAAACGGAGGAATTATCAGCAGTATTTCTCAATTCTTTGGCGGTACGAATATAGACCTGCTGGGGAATCCGGACACGGCTCTTTATACGGTGATCGGTGTCATAGCCTGGCAGTTTACCCCTTTTTACATGGTATATTGTGTGGCCGGGTATACGAATGTTTCTAAGGATGTTTATGAGGCATCTGTCATCGACGGGGCAAATAAGAGACAGTATTTTGTGCATATCGCGTTGCCGCTGTTAAAACCGACACTGAAGAGTGCGGCGATACTTTCCATGGTGGGTTCACTGAAATATTTCGACCTGGTGTACGTCATGACGGGAGGCGGCCCGAGCAATGCGACCGAGCTGATGGCGACTTACATGTATAAATTATCCTTTGCCCAGTTTAACATGGGCTATGGTTCGGCAGTGGCGGGCGGCATGTTTATTTTGATTTCATTTATCTCGCTATTTACGATGCGGATACTGAACGGAAGGAAGGAGGGGCGTTAGGACATGGAGAATGGATATAAAATGACAAAAATAAAAAGCCGGATTGCCTGGGTGATTGCCACGTTTTTTGCGGTGGCGGCGGCTATCGTGGCGATTACGCCATTTATCTTTATGGTCATGAACTCCTTCAAAGAAAAATTTGAAATGTTGACGAAGGGCGTGTTCGCCCTCCCGGATAAATTGGATTTTACAAATTATATCGAAGTGATTCAGGGAAATTTTTTTGGATATTTTTTGAACAGCGTGCTCGTATTGGCGGTGTCATTGATTATTTTGCTTATGATTTCGGCGTTTGCGTCTTATCCGCTTTCCAGGTTCCAGTTTGGGATGAAGGGGCTTATTTATTCGGCGATTGTGGCGTGCATGTCGATTCCGGTGCACATTACGTTGATTCCCATTTTTAAAATGTCGCAGAGCATGCGCTTATATGACAGCATCTGGGCGTTAATCGGTCCGTACGTGGCGATGGGAATTCCGATTTCCGTGTTCATTTTGACCAGTTTCATGGAGCAGATTCCAAAGGAAATCGAGGAGGCCGCGGCAATTGACGGATGCGGGAAAGTCAGGATGTTTTTTTCCATCATTTTACCGATGGCAAAGCCGGGTCTGTCAACATTGGCCATTTATAACGGGGTAAACATGTGGAATGAATTCATTTTTGCTTACACGTTGACACAGAGCCAGGGAAATCGTACACTACCTTTAGCAGTATGGGAGTTCAAGGGTCAATACTCGATGAATACGCCTATGATTATGTCGGTATTGACACTGACGGTTCTGCCGATGATTATTCTGTTTGTTTTTGCACAAGACAAATTAATCAAGGGAATGACGGCGGGAGCGGTGAAGGGATAACGAGGGTTACGATTTGCGATGAATTGTCCGTGAGTGGCAACCCTGGCAAGATGTCTGGAGGGCCGTGGGAATGAAATTGAGAAAGCAGATGAGTGAATGGAATCTGAAAAAGAAAATCACATTTTTTCTGACACTTGTCATGATGATGACATCTGTCGTTATTTTGTTGATTTCAACCATTTCGGCGGCCTATCATATGACGAACCAGTCCAAGGACATGGCGAGGCGGCAGTTGGACATGCTTGTATCCAATTATGACGATACGTTAAAGCAGTACCAGGATCTTGCCGTGGCCATGGTGATAGAGGACAGCGTGCAAAAGTACTGTAAGAGCGCGAACAATGCAGGGACGGGATACGAGCAGGAGGCGCTCGGCGTCTATAATTGTCTTATGAATATGCAGAATGTCAGGAGTAACCTGAATTTTGCCGTCGTGGAAAAGGAAAGTTCAGGGCGTTATGTTTATAAAGGAAATAGCAGCGTGGTCGATGCAAAATTTGATGTTGCATACCAGACGGATTATGAGGCGAGCATTCCGATAAAAGAGGGAAACACGGTGCGCATGAGTTTCGGAAATGCATATTTTCGGGACGGGAGATACACGTTGACCTTGTACCATCCCGTCTATTCCACGTCCACGATTCATGAAGTAAAAGGAATGCTGGTTCTGAATTTTAATGACAGCCTTGTCGAGCAGTTACGGCAGGAGGAAAACCATCAGACGGATTTAGAGCTATTTTTGATGGATTGTAACGGAAGAATCGTGTCAATCTCCAACGAGGGGCGAATCGGGACGACGGTTTCCTATCTAGATCAGATGGAAGGTGGCAGCGGCAGCTTCCAGAAGGACGGGATGCTGATTAATTACCAGAAGGTTGGAAAATGGAATTACTATCTGATTCATGAGATTCCCGTTTTGGAATTCTATCGGGAGAGTATTGTCGTCATGGTTCTGATGATGGTTCTGACGATTGCAATGACGGCGTTTGCCATCGTATTTCAGAGGAGGATGATAAATTCTTTTTATGAGCCAATGAACCGGGTATTAAGCGCGATGGACGACGTTTCCCTGGGAAAGCTGGACGAGCGGATTGACATGGAGAGCATGGACGTTGACAGCAGGAAGCTGGCCGAAGGGTTCAACAGCATGATGGAAGAGATTGACATGCTGATGGAGCAGGTGAAAATGGAACAGCACCAGATGGAGCAGATTCGGTTTAACGCGCTGCAGGCTCAGATTAAGCCGCATTTTCTGTACAATACGCTGGAATGCATTCACTGGCAGGCGGTAGTGGACGGAAATAAGGAAATTTCTACCATGGTCAAGGCGATGGCGCAGTATTATCGGATTTGTTTGAGCAGGGGGAAGGAGGTCATCGCCCTGCGGGAAGAACTGGAGCATATTCGTTCGTATTTGATTATTCAGAATATGCGCTATGACAATATTATTGAATTGGTGGATCATATTTCCGAGGAATATTATAACGTGCAAATTCCCAAGATGACGTTGCAGCCGCTTGTGGAAAATGCCATTTATCATGGAATTCGGATCAAAGAAGGGGGAAAGGGTACCATTGTCTTGGAAATTCGGGCTTGCGGGGAAGACATTTACTTGTCACTTTGTGACAGCGGGACGGGGATGACGCAGGAAGAGATTGACGAGATGAATCAATCGATTTCCCTCTATGATGAAACATTTGGATATGGCGTCAGGAATGTGAACAAACGAATCGAATTGATGTTTGGGACGGAGTACGGCCTGCGGTATTTTAGGAATGAGCAGGGAGGTGTCACGGTGGAGATACGTCTGCCGCGCGGTGGAAAGTCGGAAGACAAGGGGGTCATTTAGATGTATAAATTGTTAGTCGTCGATGACGAGAAAATGATCCGTATGGGAATAAAGAACGGAATTGAGTGGGAAACGATAGGCGTAAGCGAGGTATTTACGGCGGCCTCGGCGCTGGAGGCACTGGAGATTATCGAAAAGGAGCACCCGCAAATCATGCTGACGGACATCAGCATGACGGAGATGTCGGGGCTTGCATTGATGGAAAGGGTGCGCGAATTATATGACGAGGAGGAGATGAGAATCCTGGTGCTGACGGGATACGACCGGTTTGATTATGCCCGCCAGTGTCTTCAGATGCGGGTGCAGGATTTTTTGCTTAAGCCGGTGGACGAGGACGAGCTAAAAGGGAATATTCGAAAGCAAATTGACGCGTTGGAGGCGGAGCGGGCAAAAAAGGAACGCGAGCAGGCGAATCTGCGAACCGAGGGTGCAAAACGCCAGACGATGATGGAGTGTTTCATGCGGGATTTGGTACATCAGCGTTTGGAAAAGAAAGAGGACGGAATATATCCGGAGGAATTGGCGGCGATGCGGGAGAGACCGATGGAAATCGCCATCTTGATTCCGGAAGTGTATATGAACCATGGCAAGCAATCGGAGGAGGATTTTCAAAAGCTGACGATTAAAAATCTCTGTATGGATTTGATTGATGCCAGACACGCGGGAATCACGTTTTCCGATGACGACGGGAAAATTGTCACGGCGATTTATACGTCGTACATGGAGCGCAGCGTGACGGAGCGGGTCGAGGAGTTGGGCGAGATCTTGGAAAACGAATGTGATATCAAGCCGAGGGTGGTGCTTGGTAGCGAGGTAAATGGACTGGATGCACTGTTTGTCTCCTACAATGACGCGTTATATTTGCTGGAACAAGAGAGAAAGGGGTTTCGGGAAATTGTACGGCGGGGGAACGAGCAGAACAAGGAACGGCTGGTTCAGGACATTTACCGGGAATTTAAACAGACGATGATTCAAAACATGGCAAATGGAACCCGGGTCATGTATGTTTACGAGAAATTCGTCCAGGCGACGAAATCATATAATTTGTCAAAGGCGCAGGTACAGAAGTGGTGCTTTGACATCGCGTCAGGCTTGTATTTTGCTTATGTCACGGAAACGGGGGACGTGGTGGACGGCCGGGTGGAAGCACTGATGAAGGCTTTGGCGGGAGCGGGAAAAGAAGAGTCGTTGGAAATGACGGAAATGTTTATCCGAAAGCTGGTATTTCAGGAGGAAGGGGAACAAAACAAAATCATTGCCGACGCGAAACGTCATATCAAGGAACATTTGGAGTCGGAATTGTCCGTCACGAGGCTGGCGGAGATGTTTTATGTGTCGCCCAATTATTTTTCGCGTTTGTTTAAGCGGGTGACGGGCGAGGGGTGCAATGAGTATATCGTGAGGAAACGAATTGAGAAATCGAAGGTGCTTTTGGAGACTACGACCATCAAGGCGGGGCGGATTGCCGCGATGGTAGGATATAATGACACGAATTATTTTTCTTTAGCGTTTAAGAAACATACGGGAATGTCACCGACGAAATATCGGGAGACGTTGCAGAAAAAGTGAATGGAGGAGCTGCTATGAAAATTAAAAATCCAATCCTATCCGGGTTTCATCCGGATCCGAGTATCGTGCGGGTGGGCGACACATATTATATCGCCTCCTCTACCTTTGAGTGGTGGCCGGGGGTTTGTATCCACATGTCGAAGGACTTGGTGAATTGGAAATTGATAACGCATCCGTTGAACGAGAAACGCCTGCTGGACATGACGGGAAATTTGGATTCAGGCGGAATCTGGGCACCGGACCTATCTTATCATGACGGGAAGTTTTATTTGGTTTATACGGACGTGAAGGTCACGGACGGGGCATATAAGGACTGCATCAATTATCTGATTACGGCGAGAGATGTCATGGGGCCTTGGTCGGATCCCATCGTGTTAAATACGGCGGGATTTGACGCGTCGCTGTTCCATGATGATGACGGGAGGAAGTACCTGGTGAACCAGTATTGGGATCCAAGGTGCTACCACCATCCGTTTTATGGCATTATGTGTACGGAATTTTCGGAAGAGGAGGGGTGCCTGATTGGGGAACCGTGGGTGATTTATAAGGGGACGGAGGACAAATTTACCGAAGGGCCGCATATTTATAAGTTAAATGGTTATTATTATATTTTTGTGGCACAAGGCGGCACGGTTTACGCGCATCAGGAGCGGGTGGCTCGCGCGAAGTCCCTGACCGAAGAGTTTGAAACGCAGCCGGGAGAGGCGTTCCTTACGACGCTGGACGCGCCGTATCATCCGATTCAAAAGGCGGGACACGGCTCGCTGGTGCAGACGCAAGGCGGAGAGTGGTATTTTACACATTTGATGGGCAGGCCGCTCCATCACGGCACGGAATCGATTTTAGACCCGCGTGGGTGGTGTCCTTTGGGCAGGGAAACCGGCATCCAGAAGGTGGTGTGGGACGAGGAAGGCTGGCCGCACATCGTGGGAGGACATTGCGGCATGGAAGAGGTGGAAGCACCGCTTGGCTTAAAGGAGCAGAAATGGGAGCCGACGTGGCCTGGGAAGGATGATTTTGACCGTGAAGAATTGAACATTCATTTTCAAACCCTGCGGGTGCCGCTGGGAGAAGACGTGATGTCCTTGAGGGACAGGCCGGGACACCTTCGGCTGTATGGGCGTCATTCGCTGGCCTCCACGTTCACGCAGGCACATGTTGCCAGAAGGTGGCAGGCATTTTCCTTTGACGCGGAGGTGAAGATGGATTACCGTCCAAGGACAATCCAGCAATTTGCCGGACTCACATGCTATTATAATACGCAGAACTGGTCTTGCATCCAGATGACGTGGCATGAGAAATACGGGCGAGCACTCGACGTGGTTTATACGGATTTGGGGAAAACATTTAGCGTCTATGAGGAACATCCCGTGCCGGTGCCGGAGCATGTGGAATATGTATATCTAAAGGTGGAAGTACGGGGGATTTCCTATAGGTATTTTTATTCCTTTGACGGAAATGTGTGGGAGGCCGTGCCCTATGTATTTGATTCGGCAAAGCTGTCGGACGAGTATATCAAGGCGGTCTATGACGCGGCGTTTACCGGGGCGTTTGTGGGGATGATAAGCGCGGACGGGCTGGGAACAAAGCTTCCGGCGGATTTTGACTATTTTGTGTATCAGGAAATAGATGAGAAATGCGGGTGAAGAAATTGGGTGAAAAACGAAAATGCCGCGGGGGTTGGAAATGGATAAAAAACGCGGTCATACTTGCCGTTATATTTGCCGTGGCAGCGGGAAGCCTGGCGGGATGTGGCAATTATGCACAAGAGAACATGAAAGAGCCGCAAATTCAAGTGCCGAGCAACCATCTTGATTCTTGGCAGGAGGAATTACCACAAGATGAGCAATATAAAGTGCTGGATGCGAACTCTTTACGAGGGCTGGTAATACAAGAGGACGGGGAGGTTATGTTTGCGGCATCCTATGAGCCTAGAGTCGGAAAGGAGAGCTTTGATTATTGGGACATTTCCGTGCCATATGAGTCGATGGTATCGGTAAATACGGAAAGCTTGTACAATCTGTTTGACATGGTGCTTTCATTGGGCTGGGAAAAGGCGGACGGTGTGAGTCGCAAAGAGGCGGGGCTGGCGAAAGACGCGGAAGATGCAACCTCGATTTTTCTGGCTTATGACAAAGAGCAAAAGCCTGGTGAAAAGGGGAAGGCAAAACCGACTGCGGGCAGGCGAATCCTGATTGGCGATGCAGATGGAAACGGGCATTATTATGCAGTGTTGGACGGCTCTGACGAAGTCGCGCTGGTGAGCCGGACGTTGGTTGACGCGATTTTAAACGTGGACGCGTATTCATGCATTTTAAAAGTGCCGGTCGTGATTGGCATCGATACCGTGGAGCAGGTTCAAATCATTTCTGAAAAACAAATGTTTTTGATGGAGCAGGATGCGGATGGCTTCAAGGTGGACGGGAAAGCAGTGGAGGAAAAGGAATTTAAAAGCCTTTATGGGAAATTACTTGATATCATGATTTCCGGGGAAATTGCCAAAGAAGGACGGACGGAAATGCAAGGAACGTTGGCAGGCGGCGTAAAAGCGGCGGATAACAAAGGTGCGGAAGGCATCGGGAGCGAGCGGACCGCGGTTTTGACGATACAGTTTATCCGCAATGTCGAGGGCGCGTCGGACGTGGAAGTAAGCTATTATAAATACGATGAGCAATTTATGAGCGTGAGTGTAAATGGAAAGGAATATTTCCTTGTGGAACGAGAAAGTATTGACAGTCTGCAGGAAGTGCTGAAGGCATTGTAAGAGTAAAAGGAAATGGATTGCAAGGGATGCGGTCGATTTTCGTGCCCGGAAATGCTGGTTAAGAAAATCTCAAGATTTTCATCAAAAAATAATAAATAAACCACAAAAGAATCGCAAAGGAAAAAATCCTCTGTCATGGTATAGTTTTTATATCGTGACGGGGGATTTTTTTGTGCGTGAAAAGGCGAGGGCGCTCTTCGGAATATAAATGCGGTTCACGTCCGATTAATGAAGGAAATGAGAGTAATGGCACGAGTGCGTGCAAGAATACGAAAGGATACAAGAGAGAAAAGCAGGGGGTGCAAGATGAGTGAGAAACGAGAATATGGGGGATTGGATTGGTTTCGAGTGATAGCCGCCGCATCGGTGGTGGCGATTCATACCTCCCCGCTTTTGGGAATCGGCGAGGCGGCGGATTTTTTCCTGACCCGCGTACTGGCGCGGGTGGCGGTGCCGTTTTTCTTAATGGTGACGGGACAATTCGTGGTGGCGAGACTGTGGCGTTCTGAGGAAGGCGCGCGTCGATACCTGATGAAGTACGTTCGCAAGATGCTTTTACTCTATGCCGTGTTTATTATATTGTACTTGCCGGTAGGGATTTATGCGGGAAATTATAAAGGGCTTACGTTGCTTGACTGGATTCGGAATCTTTTGTTTGACGGGACATTTTATCATCTATGGTATTTTCCGGCATGCATCATGGGTGTTTTCATCGTGTACGGCCTGCGGAAAATATTGTCGGCAAGGCAGGTGCTGGCAGTGTCCATCGTCCTATATGTATTTGGTCTTTTGGGGGACAGTTATTATGGGGTTGTAGAAGCGGTTCCGATTTTAAAGACGATATACGAAGGGATATTTGCCGTGTCTTCCCATACAAGAAACGGAGTATTCATGGCTCCCGTATTTTTGACATTGGGAGCGATGTTGGGGACGAATTCTGCCATGTTTGCCCGAAGAAGGTCAAAGACGCGGGAGGCGGAAATACGTCTCTTGCTGTGGGTCATGCTGGCGGCAATGTTTCTATTGATGACGGCGGAGGCATTTTTATTAAGGCAGTTTAAAATGCAGCGGCATGACAGCATGTATTTGTTTTTAATTCCAGTCATGATTTGTCTTTATCAGAACCTGATGCAATGGGACGTGAAAGCAAAACCGGAAGTGCGTGATTTTGCTTTGTGGGTGTATGCGCTGCATCCGGGTGTCATCGTGGCGGTGCGGGGAATGGCAAAGGTATTAAAGCTGACAAAGCTTTTGGTGGAAAATAACCTGGTGCACTATCTGGCGGTACTTGTGTTGTCCTTTGCCGTAGCCGCGTTGATATCCGTAATTCTTCCGGCAGTACGGGCGTTTGTGGAAGGATTTCTGGAGCGTGGAGAGGAAGAACAAGAGGATGACGGAGGAAGCCGGGAGCGAAAAAGTGCATACGCTCAAGAACAACCGAGACGAGAAGGAAAGTGGGGACGGAGAAGTGAAATGGGCTTGTCGGCGGCAGAAAGACAAAATGAAGCATGTGACAGGGCTTGGATTGAACTGGATTATCGGGCGTTGCGGCATAACGTGGAATTTTTACGGGGCAGGCTTCCGAAGGATTGCCGCCTGATGCCGGCAATCAAGGCTAACGCGTATGGCCATGGGGCGGTTCTTCTGGGACGGGAGCTGAACCGCCTGGGAGTGGACGCGTTTTGCGTGGCAAGCGTCGAGGAGGGAATCGAGCTTCGGCGGGCGCAAATTAAAGGCGAGATTTTGATTCTGGGCTATACGCATCCTTCCCGTTTTGCCATGCTGGGAAAATATCGTCTCACGCAGACGGTCGTGGATTATAGTTACGCGCGGGAATTGAATCGTTACGGAAAGCCGATTCACGTTCATGTGGCAATTGATACGGGAATGCATCGTCTCGGAGAGCGAAGTGAGAACATCGAGCGCATTTGTGCCATTTACGGGATGAAAAATTTGATTGTGGACGGCATTTTCAGTCATTTGTGCGCGGCCGACGTGATTGCGGAGCGGGAGCAGACTTACACCCAGTGGCAGGTGGAGGACTTTGGGCAGGTGTTGAAAGAATTGGAAAAACGGGGATGCCGCTGTGAGGGGACGCATTTGCTGTCCAGCTATGGGGTGATGAACTATCCGCAGTATGCCGGAGCGTACGCGCGGGTCGGAATCGCGCTCTATGGGCTTTTGAGTACGGAAGAGGGCGCCGATTGGGAGGAGTCATTGCAACCGGTATTGTCGCTAAAGGCGCGGGTGTCTTCCGTGCGGAAGCTTTACGCGGGGGAATGTGCGGGATATGGGATGCAATTCGAGGCGACGAAAGACACTTACGTGGCGACCGTTTGCATTGGCTACGCGGACGGTGTGCCGCGTTCACTCTCCAATGGAGGCACCGCGCTCGTACATGGGAAACGCGTGCCGATTATCGGCAGAATTTGCATGGATCAGTTGATGCTCGACGTAAGCGACGTGCCGGAGGTGCGCGCCGGGGACGAGGCGGTGTTTATCGGGGAGTCTGGCAAGGAGCGCATTACCGCCGGGGAAGTGGCCGCACGGTGTGACACGATTACGAACGAGATTTTGAGCCGTCTGGGAGCGAGGCTTCGGCGGGTGGCGATGTAAGTCTGCGGGGGAAGTTTATTCCCGCGGGCAACGAGCCAAGCTTGCAATGCTTTATTCCTTGTTTCCCACCCCGTGAAAAGTAACGATAGTAACAAAAATTTACTAAAATTTACTGTAGCAAAAATTTTCAGGGTAAAATAAAAAAACAATTGACAACCACAAAGCCGTGTACTATAATATTACAGCATGACAAAAGGGAGAAACAATATTCGCCATAGCCCCGGAGGATATTGCTTTCATATAAAACATGGAAACAAGGTAAGTTGGATTAAAAATAGTAGGAGGAACACCCCATGAAAACGTATATGGCTAACCCAGACAAGATTGAGAGAAAATGGTACGTGGTTGACGCGCAGGGACTCACGTTGGGACGCATGGCATCCGAAGTCGCGAAGGTGCTGAGAGGCAAGAACAAGCCGGAGTTTACGCCGCATATCGATACTGGCGATTACGTGGTGATTGTAAACGCCGAGAAGGTAAAGGTCACAGGTAAGAAACTGAAACAGAAGATTTATTACAATCATTCCGATTATGTTGGTGGCATGAGGGAGACGACGTTGTCAGACATGATGCAGAAGAAACCGGAAAGGGTCGTGGAACTCGCCGTGAAGGGCATGCTCCCGAAGGGACCTCTGGGACGGGAAATGATTAAGAAGCTTCATGTATACGCCGGACCGGAGCACAAACAGCAGGCTCAGAAGCCGGAAGCACTGACATTTTAAGGAAAGGTTGAAGGGAGGACATAACCGTGGCTAATACAAAATATTACGGAACAGGAAGAAGAAAAAAATCAATCGCAAGAGTGTACCTTGTACCGGGAACGGGCAAGATTACGATTAATAAAAGAGACATTGACGAATATCTTGGACTGGAGACGCTGAAGGTCGTCGTGCGCCAGCCGCTCGTGGCGACGGACACGCTTGATAAATTTGACGTATTGGTGAACGTAAAGGGTGGTGGATATACCGGACAGGCCGGAGCCATCCGTCACGGAATTGCCAGGGCGCTGCTTGAAGCGGACGGAGAGTATAGGCCGGTGTTGAAGAAGGCTGGGTTCTTAACACGTGACCCGCGTATGAAAGAACGTAAGAAGTACGGTCTCAAAGCCGCACGTAGGGCGCCACAGTTTTCCAAGAGATAAGGATTATCTGCGGAATGTGGATATGGAAAGGACACAACACAAGTTTACTTGTGGTTGTGTTCCTTTTTATATCCGCAATTCCATTGGAATCCAAGAGATGACCGAGATGGAGCGAAGCGGAATCGAGGTTCATCTCTTGGATTCCGCAGATAATTATGTATAGAAAATCCAAGAGAAGAACGACGCGGAACGAAGTGTAGTGGAGGTTGTCTCTTGTATTCGCAGTAATCCGGATAGGGGGAATGAAAAAGATGCTTAAGGACTATGCGCAAAAAATCGTCAAAGCCAGTGGTGTTGTGGCGGGAGAGCTGGTATTGATTCATTTTTGGGGAGAAGATGCAGAGAAGTGGATTGCAAATGAATTCGTCGTTGCGGTTGCCGCACTCGGCGCGACCCCGGTTCTCTTACAAGAAGCCAGATCTGTCAATCGAGATATTTTTCTAAATGCATCTGATAGTTGCTTTGATGAAAAGTATTTTTCCATGTTCACAAAATTTGATGCGGTGCTTGATATATTTGCGTATCAACCTATTGTTTTGGGATATGAAATTGGAGAAGAGAAGCTTGAGAGGTACCGTAGGTTTATGGCGCGGCTATTTTCTTCTTTGATGCAGGCAAAACGATTTTCACAAATTCGAATTCCAACAAAGGAAAATGCAGTCGAATCGGGATTAGAGCCGGACGAATATGTCAATAGAATGGAACGAGCCTATAATACTGATTACGATGAATTATTAGACGCTTGCATCAAGGCAAAAGACAAACTGGAAGGCAAAAGTCTGATTACTCTGTGTAGTGGCGAAAACTGTAAACTTTCTTTCGATTTGACGGGAAGAACATGGAATATTGACGCGGGGGATGGAGATTGGCCGTGTGGTGAAATCTACATTGCGCCAAATGAATCTGCTACAAACGGAACCGTCTTTTTTCATAGATTATTTATTGAAGATGTTGGCTGGTTTGACGATGTTACCTTGCATGTCGAAAATGGCAGGTTGACACAAAGCGATAATGACGAAGTCACTTGCTACATTCAAAGCCTTCCGGCAGAAAATGCCGTTGTCTGTGAGTTGGGGTTTGGCATGAATCCCAATGTGGATAGCTTGTGCGGTTATACTGTGTTAGACGAAAAAATGGCAAACTCGTTTCACATTGCCATTGGTGCAAACAATATGTTTGGCGGTACAAATGTTGCCACTATGCACACGGACTTTGTTGGTGCAAAGGATTTTGAATTGCATATGACTGATTGAGGAAGGACATAGGCGAAAAAAGAACAAATATTTATATACTTTGAAAGCGAAATATCCAAATGCAAACTTCAGGCACAAGGATTACTGTTGGACGGGCGCTTCGATGAGGCTCGTCCCTCAGAACTGGTAGGGGTCGATGTTTGATATGGATTTACATAATCTGGACACAAGTGTGCCTCGCTCCATGCCATCATGTCCTGCAGAACGGGCACGAAGCTTGCCCCCAATTCCGTCAAGGAATATTCTACCCTCGGGGGAATTTCCTTATAAATTTCCCGGTGCAAAAATCCGTCGTATTCCAGTTCGCGCAATTGTTTTGTCAGCGTGGACTGGGTAATGCCATCCAGGCGGCGCATCAATTCCCCGAAGCGTTGTACTTTGTAAAAGGCGACGTACCATAAGATTAATATTTTCCATTTCCCGCCAATGACCGATTGCAGCTTGCTCATGGGAACGCAGCGGGCAATCGCGTCCTTGTCACAAAATTTATTTTCAGCCATGTCAAATACACTCCTTTCGTAAAAGTATATCCCAAAGCGGCGACAAAAACAAGATACGGATTTAAAGTGTACTTAGTATCCTAAAAGCTACTATCACATAAAAAGCTGCTATCACATAAAAAGCCGCTATCACATAAAAGCTATCATCTTATAAAAAGATTCCATCTTATAAAAAGCTGCTATCGCATAAAAAGCCGTTATCACATAAAAGCTATCATCTTATAAAAAGATTCCATCTTATAAAAAACTACCATCTCATAAAAAATTATCATCTCAAAAAAACGACTATGTATAAAAAAAGACAGTACTTGAACGTGATGAAATGTTGGGATATGATGACCATGACATCAGATACTGCCTCATTGGAATATATAAAAGGAAGGGAAGTGTGTTTATGCGTTACACGGGAACGATATGGAGGCCGCCTTACGAGGCTTCAGCGTTGCTTTTGGAAGTCACGGCGGGCTGCACCCACCACAAATGTAAGTTTTGTGCCTTGTATGAGGACTTGCCGTTTTCATTTCGAATGTCGCCGTTCGAGGATATAGAGGAGGATTTAAAGGAGGCCGGTGCGCGGTCGCGGCTGTGGGAGGGAAGGCGCGTGTCGCGAACCTTTTTGACCGGGGCGAACCCGTTCGCTTTGAAAACGGAACGGTTGTTGGCAATCGCGGCACTTATCCGAAAATATTTTCCGGAGAATCAGACCATCGGTTGTTTTGCGCGGATAACGGATGTTGTTCGGAAGACGGATGACGAATTGTCGGCACTCCGTCTGGCTGGGTATGACGGATTGACGATTGGCATTGAGACGGGGGACGACGAGGCGTTGGAATTCATGCACAAGGGATATCGTGCGGAAGAGATTCTCTCGGCGTGTAAACGTTTGCACCAAGTGGACATGTATTACAATTTTTTCTATCTCGTCGGCATTTCCGGTGCGGGAAAAGGAGAGCGGGGGGCGGTGGCTACAGCGCGAATCTGCAATCAATTACACCCCAAAATCATCGGGGCGAACATGTTGACGATTTACCCGAACTCGGAGCTTTATAAGGAAATACAAAAAGGAAACTGGCACGAGGAGGCAGAGTTGGAAAAATATCAGGAGATGCGGGCATTGGTGGAACATCTGGACATTTCGACATGGTTTGGCGCAATGGGGGCTTCCAATCCGATAGCGATTCAAGGAATGCTTCCGAGGGACAAGGAGAAAATTCTGTCCGTGTTGGATGAAATCATTGCGGGCGTGAGCGAGGAAGAACTGCGAAGCTACCGTAAAAATCTCCGGCATTTGTGAAAACCGTGTTGATTTCTTGTGATAGCATCTTACACTGACGCTAAGCAAAAGAAAAATATTTTTGGGAAAAGGATTGGGTTTAAAATACATACTCCGACATGGTGGAAGAACGAATATCCGTGATTTTATTGGAAGTGAAGAGACGATCGGGATGGAGCACAAAGCGGGATTGCGATTTGCCTCTTGTCTTGGAAGATATTTGGAAATCTTTTTCCTATTTCATTGAAAAATAAAGCGGATTTTAGTATACTTATGTTCAGAAAGGAAAAGTCCGCTTTTTATAGGCGGCACTAATTCATTTTCAAGTGCCAGAAGAAGGAGAGAGAAGACAATGGAATGGAAGAATTTTGACCAATTAGAAGCTTATGCGAAACTGGACGGTATGGCACCGGTAGATCTTAAAACAGTGATGGCAGGGGAAAACGGCGCAAAACGGGTAGAGGAGTATAAAGTGCCGATGGCAGGCGGCATGGTTTATAGTTTTGCGGCGAAGTCCGTGGATGACGACGTGTTGGATGCATTGCAGGCACTTGCCGACGAGGCGGCACTGAACGAGAAGTACGCCCAGCTTTATAACGGCGCGGTGATTAATACGGGCGAGAAGAGACTGGTTCTTCATCAGCTGACCCGTGGGCAACTCGGGGAAGAGGTAATCGCGGACGGCGTAAATAAGAGAGAATTCTATGTAAGCCAGCAGACCAGGGCGGCAGAGTTTGCAAACAAGGTACATGCCGGCGAGATTGTGAATGAGGCCGGTGAGAAGTTTACGACGGCAGTGCAGATTGGAATCGGCGGGAGCGACCTTGGTCCCCGCGCGTTGTACTTAAGTCTGGAAAACTGGGCGAGGGTAAACGGCACGTTGAAGATGGACGCGAAGTTCATCAGCAATGTTGACCCGGATGACGCGTCAGCCGTTTTGGCATCTATCGACGTGGCTCATACGATTTTTGTGCTGGTATCCAAATCGGGAACGACGCTTGAGACTTTGACGAATGAGTCCTTTGTAAAGAATGCAATCGTTGCCGCAGGTCTGGAACCGTCAAAACACATGGTTGCGGTGACGAGTGAGACTTCACCATTGGCGGGCAACCCGGATTATCTGGATTCCTTCTATATGGATGACTATATTGGCGGAAGATATTCTTCCACGTCGGCGGTAGGCGGAGTGATCCTTTCCCTCGCATTTGGGCCGGATGTATTTGCCCGCATTCTTAACGGTGCGGCGGAAGAAGACGAACTGGCGAAGAACGCGGACATTCGAAAGAACCCGTCCATGCTGGATGCACTGATTGGCGTGTACGAGCGCAATTTCCTCGGATATGGGGAAACCGCGGTGCTGCCGTACTCTCAGGGATTGAGCCGTTTCCCGGCGCATTTGCAACAGCTTGACATGGAGTCGAACGGCAAGAGCGTAAACCGTTTTGGCGAGCCGGTTTCCTATGAGACCGGATCGGTTATTTTTGGTGAGCCGGGGACGAACGGTCAGCATTCATTCTATCAATTGCTGCATCAGGGAACCAACATTGTCCCGTTACAGTTTATCGGGTTTAAGAAAAATCAGATGGAAAATGACGTGGTAATCCAGGATAGCACAAGCCAGCAGAAACTTTGTGCCAATGTAGCGGCGCAGATTATGGCCTTTGCCTGCGGGAAAGAGGCGGAAGATCCGAATAAATATTTTGCGGGCGGCAGACCGTCGAGCATCATTGTTGGAGAACGGCTTACCCCGGAATCCCTGGGCGCACTCCTCGCACATTTTGAGAACAAGGTTATGTATCAAGGGTTTGTATGGAACCTGAACAGCTTCGACCAGGAAGGCGTGCAATTAGGAAAGGTACTTGCAAAGAAAGTGCTTGCAAAGGATACAGAAGGAGCACTGACGGCATATAGCCAGTTACTGGGGATTTTTTGACTGTGAATAGTAACCGACCGACAGCAACGTGACGAAAGCGGAGCCTGAGTCTGGTGTAGAAAAGGCAAGTAAAGAATGACCGCAGGTTCGGTTCATTGCAAAATGGTATATTCGCATGCATGCGGGCTTGCGGCCTTTCTATTAGCCGGATGAATAGATGAGTTAAAGTTTATAACTGGGGTTATGTTCAAAGGACAAATAGGAGGAACCATGGCAACTCAAACAAAAGGCTTCTGCAAGTATTGTGGAAAAGAATATGCAAAAAGCGGGATGATGCGTCATTTACCGTCCTGCAAGGCGAGAAAGGCAAAATTGGAAAAAACGGCTGAAAAAACAAAGTGCGGTTATTTCCAGGTAATTATTTCTGACAAATATAATAAAGACTATTGGTTAATTATTGAAATAAATGAAAACGCCACCTTGATTGACTTGGATCAGTTTATCAGGGACATTTGGGTGGAATGCTGCGGACACCTCAGCGCGTTTGAGATTGACGGTGTGAGTTATGAAGCCATGCCGGGGGATTTCTTTTGGGGAGAACCTCCGGAGGATATGAGCCATAAATTAAAAAAGATATTTAAAGTTGGTCAAACCATAAAGTATGAGTATGATTTTGGCTCTTCGACGGATTTGGTGTTAAAGGTTCAGGATTATTATGTAGGAGGGCAGAAGAAGGAAAAGATAACGCTCTTATCTCGTAATAATCCGATAAAAATACTTTGCAACCATTGTGGAAAGAACAAGGCACAATGGGTGTTGTCGGATTGTGTTTACGACGAAGCTCCGTTTTGGTGTGAAGAATGTATAGAAAAAAGGAAAAAAGAGGGGGTTGAACCGGAAGAATTAGATGATTGGGATGAGGACGAGATGGATGGCAGTGAATTTTATGAGATACTGTTACCAGTATGTAATTCTCCGAGAATGGGTGTCTGCGGGTATGAAGGAAGTGAGGAATATCCAGATCAGTTTGTGCCGGATGAAGGATGATAGATGGTGGAAGATTTTAAGTTCAGGGAGGGCTGGATGGAATTTTAATGAATTTATATTTTGATGAGGCATTGGGGGAAAGGTATAAAAGCAAGGCGCAAAAAATACGTGTGATGAGTGAATGTTGGGTTGAAAATAATATGTTTTGTCCTTGTTGTGGGAATTCACGCATTTGTAAATTAAAAAATAATGAACCAGTTGCGGATATGAAATGTGAGAATTGCGGCGAGATATTTGAATTGAAGAGCAAGCAAGGGAAATTTGGGAAAAAAATTAATGATGGCGCATATTCAACAATGCTTGAAAGGGTGACAAGCACCACTAATCCAGAGTTATTTGTCATGCAATATTCTTCGGATTATGCTGTGACGGATTTGACTTTAATTCCAAAATTTTTCTTCGTTCCTTCAATAATAGAAAAAAGGAAGCCACTTGCCCCAACGGCACGACGCGGGGGATGGATTGGATGTAATATTTTATATTCTGAAATCCCGGAACAAGGAAAAATAAATATAATAAAAAATAGCGTGGTAAGACCCGGGAAGGAAGTAGTGGCTGACTATGTACGGATAAAAGATTTAGAAACTCGAAATGTGAAATTGCGGTCGTGGTTATTAGATGTACTTAATTGTGTAAATGATATAGAGTCGGACGAATTTTGTTTACAAGAAGTATATGCCTACATTGCTATTTTGCAGGAAAGGCATGTGGATAATCATAATATTGAAGCGAAAATTCGCCAGCAATTACAATTTTTAAGGGATAAAGGTTTTATTGATTTTTTAGGTGGCGGAAATTATAAAAAACGATTTTGATTAAGGTGTTTTGTAGAGAATTTGAGATGAATGGAGAATGACGGGAGGTTATGTGTTATGTTACTAATTTATTATCCAAAGTGTTCCACTTGCCAAAAGGCAAAGAGGTGGTTGGACGAAAAGAAGATTTCCTACGAGGAAAGAAATATCAAGGAGCAAAATCCGACGAAGGAGGAGTTGACAAAGTGGTATAAAGCGAGCGGCCTTCCGTTGAAGCGTTTTTTCAATACCAGCGGCATGCTCTATAAGGAAATGAAGTTGAAAGACCGTTTGCCCGAAATGAGCGAGGAGGAACAGTTGGAATTGCTTGCGACGGACGGAATGCTGGTGAAACGCCCGCTTGTCATCGCGGATGACGTGGTGCTGACGGGGTTCAAGGAAAAAGAGTGGGAAGAAAAACTGGTTTCTCAGAAGTAGCCGAAAGGTTACTTTTATTGTACAAGCGTGGGGAAAAGAATATCAAGTGACTTAAAAAGAAACCCATTTGCGAAATGTATTCAAAAGGGATGTTTCTTACATTCCGCAAACGAGTTTTGTGTGATTTGGCGATAGCCGTGTGAAGAAGTGCTTATCCAAGACTTAGTTTCTCTTTTAACGCATCCTGAAGGACTTGCGAAAAATTTAATCCGGCGGCGACGGCGGAATCGTTGAGCCATGAGGGAATGGAAAGCGTTTTTTTCACGGCCGTACTATTCATGAGTCGACGGTACATGGTAGTGTCGCATGAAATATAATTTGTAAATTCATCGTTTGATACAATAATATCATTAATGGGAGATGCGGCGGGGATTTCCTTTTTTTCATCTTCCAAATGTGTGAGCATGAGAGCAAGAGCGTCTTGTGCCATCTCTATTCCGTCTGCAAGATCGTCCCCACACGTATAACATCCATCAATGTCGGGGAAATTAATAGAAAATTTTCCGTTTTCTTCCGGGGTAAATATTGCCGGGTAAATATATTTCGCCATTTCGATTTCCTCTCTTAGTTTTATATTGTCATTGTATACGTAAAAAATACGTGCGTCAATAGGGCGTAAAAAATATTTGCAAATGGTTTTGTGAATGTTCTGAATAGGAAAATGAGTTACTCATAACTAACTAAATGGGACGAATTTGCCAAAAGGTTTCAAAAAGAGACGATTTGGAAAATTCGTTCCTTTTTTGTGGAAATGTCATATGTTAGCATGGAAATTAAGAAGAATTATGGTAAATAGTAAACGAAAGAAAGGTGTGCGTATGAAGGATTTAAAGCATTTGGAGTATTTTGAAAATCTCCTGCAGGAAACGAACAATGACTTGGTGCGGGAAGCGCAGGGTGAAGGGCGCAAGGCCATCGGCTACACTTGTTACCAGATTCCGGAGCCGGTCATGAACCTCCCCGGATGTTTCTCGCTTCGGCTGTCGGCTCCGCGCGTGGGCGGCATCGAGATGGGGACGTATTACATGACATCGATGACCTGTGAGTATTGCCGGGCGTTGGTGGAGCGAAACTTGGAAGGCGGTTACCAGTTTTTGGACGGGATCGTCGCGGCGGCGTCCTGCTCGCAGCTTGCGGATGCGCATGAAAACATGGAGAAGCATGGAATTACCGACAAGGAAGGCTTTTTTATCGAGCACGTAGATACGCCGATGAAGTCGGACGAAAACGCGGTGAACCTTATCAAGACGATTTGTGAGAAGCGGATTTTTAAGCCGCTTAAGGAAAATTATGGGATTGACACGAGTGACGCGGCGTTGCGCAAGGCGGTCGAGGAGCACAACGAGGTGTGCAGGCTGCTCAATGCCATCGGAGAGTACAGGAAGCTTGACAACCCGCCGATTACCGGCTATGAGTTTGCGGTGCTGACGCTTGCGACCTATACTTGCCCGAAGGATAAGCTGGTGAAGAAATTAAAGGAGACGCTGAAGGAGATAAAGACAAGGGAACCGGACGAAAATTATAAGAAGAAGTACCGTGCAAGGGTGTTGGTGGCCGGTTCTGAGATGGATGACCCAGAATACATAAAGTGTATTGAGGAGGCGGGGGCGTTGGTGATTTGCGACCGCTATTGCTTCGGGCAAAATCCGGGACGGAACGAAATTATTTTGAATGACGACGAGGACGTGTTGACGCAGGTATGCCGTCAGAACGTGATGGAAAATCAATGTCCGCGCTATATGGGACAGCAAAAAATAAAGTCGCGCAAGGATTACGTGGATAAGCTGGCGAAAGAATACAAGGCGGACGGACTCATTTACCAGCAGATGAAATTCTGCAATTTTTGGGGCTACGAGCGGGCGGCTTGTTCCCATATCATGCGGGACGAATACGGTTGGCCGGTGCTTTCGCTTGATAGGCCGTACGTGGCGGCCAATTCCGGGCAGCTTCGGACGCGGGTGCAGGCATTTGTGGAAAGCATAGAGATTAAGAAGATTCAGGGAGGTGCCAGATAATGGGAAAGAAAATGAATAGTGAGCCCCTTGGTACTTTGTATAACGGCGGCGTGACGAAGAAGCGCCGAGAGTGGAGAGGCGTAAAAGATACGTGGTATGACTATACGAGGTGGCTTGGCAACTGGGGGACGATGGCAAAGTTCATGCTCAACGTCCAGAACCTGAAAGGATTTTTCCGTTATCGCTGGATGTCGAACTTCCTTTCCGTGCCGGATTTCGTGGATCGTCATACGGAGGGGTTGCGCGGGCCGCAGCTTCGAATAGCGCACAAGGAGTTTGACTTTATCGTGGCGCACGCGACGGGAACGATTGCCAATCTGTTCAAGGGCGATGCCAACATTGGGGGCGACCCGGAGTGGAGTAAAAAGGTGGTCATTTTTGATGAAAATATGATGACGCATGTTATCAACGGATTCCCGAATTTGACGGCGGTCACACGTGAGATTCCGCCGATTTACATGGGTTCCGTGATGCGGCAGGACGGAATCTTGCATTATCTGGACGTGGCGGAGGAATACGGTGTGCCGTCCGACGTCTGTCCGATGCCGGCGGGCGAGCTTGGCCTGGCGATTGAAGACGATTATCCGCAGGTGGGATGCTGCATTATCCACTGCAATACGACGTGTGACGGTTCCCTGATGGGAAATGGCATCGAGGATAGACGGTTTGACGTGCCGACCTTCGAGGTGGCGGTGCCGATTCGGTATACGGATGATGAGACGAAGGATTACGCGGCGCAGGAGATTCGAAACTGCATCAAGTTCATCGAGGACGTGACGGGAGAAAAGTTTGACTGGGACGCGTATTTTAAGGCGATGCATGTCTTTAATGAAGAGACGAAGCTGTTCCTTGAGTGGCTGGATGTCAGCAAGACGGATTATCCTCAGGTGGTAGGAAACAATGTGGCACTTTATCGCGACGCGTATTATCAGGTGGCGGGAGGCCGCGATCCTTCTTTCCTGAAAAATGAGCAGGAAATCACGGAGATTATGCACAAGGCGTATGAGGCGAAAACGCCGATTGTCTCCGAGGTGCGCCATCGAGCCATCCTTTGGGGCGTGCAGGCACAGTATTATTCGGCATTTCCGGCATGGCTGCAAAACTGCTGGGGCATTCAGCCGTTGATTGACATGCTGTCTTTGACTTCGACCGAGATTTATTCGGAGGATGACAAGGAGCAGGCGATGTACGATTTGGCCGATTTGTACGCGAAGGAAAACATGCGCAACCGTTCCGAGGGCGGCTACCAGGTCGGCGTGGAGGATTTGTGGCGGTTCTGCGAGGAATTTCGGGCGGACATCGTGATTATGTACGAACATATAGCATGCAAGGCAATGACGGGATATCATGGGTTGTTCGAGGAAGAAGGCCGCAAGCACGGCGTACATATTATCTGGGTGCCGCATGATTTGATGGATCCGCGCACGGTGAGCCGGGAGGAAATGCGTCAGAGCGTGAACCAGTACATGCATACGATTTTGCACGAGGAGCCGCTTGATCCGAGCCTGGAATCGATCAATGACGGGGAAGCATGGTAAAAGGGTGCGGTGGAACGCGTCGGTCGAGAAGCAGGTTCAAATCCGACGCTGAACCAGTTGCGGATTGGATGCTAAATCGGATGGCGCGATAGATGTTCATTAAGGAAGAAAGGAAAGAAATATGAGGAAGTTTATTTCGATTATAAGGAATCTTTTGGCCGTGTTTTTGACCTTGTTTATCTTGAGCTGGATTATTTATTTCTTTAATCTGGACATGAAATTTTCGGCGGTACTTTACAATTTGATGCAGAAGATATATGATATGAGAAAGAGAGATAAACGGTTATAAAAGGGTAAAGGATGACAAAACATTATGCATGAGTTAGGAATTGTGTTTCACATCGCGGACAGCGTGGAAAACATTGCCAGGGAGAACGGCGTTTCAAAGGTGCTAAGCGTTACGTTGGAGATTGGCGAGGTGTCCACCGTGATAGGGGATTATCTGATTGATTGCTGGAACTGGAACGCGAAAAAGTCGGAAATCCTGAATGGATGTGAGCTGATTATCGAGACGGTGAAGGCCGTCACCCATTGTGACGATTGCGGGCAGCAGTATGAGACGGTGGCGCACGGGAAGATTTGTCCATATTGCGGAAGCGATCATACATGGCTGTTAGTCGGAAACGAAGTCAGCATCAAGGAAATTTGCGTGGAGGACGCAGAAGCGGAAGGCCGGGGCGAAGATACAAAGGATGCAGAAGCGAAAGGCCGGGATGAAGACACAGAAGAAGTAACAGTGGAAGCAACAAGGGAAGCAGCAGAGGAAATCACAGCCGATTGAGGCGGAAATGGAGGTAGGTTATGCCAGAGATGAGCAAGGCGGTCATCCCACCGAATAAAGGGGATAAGCAACCGAGAGAAAAGATTTTGAAGCTGGGTCAGAAGATTACGGACGTGGCGATGCACAAGATTAAGGGGATTACGTCCGACGACCCGGAGTACTGGGGCTTGGCGTCGATTGTCACGAACGAGATGGCGGACGTGGCGTTGAAGATGAAGGTGCGCCATCATTATACCTTTGCAGAAATGGTGAAGATGAATGACGTGAAGAAGGAGGACGAAGAAAAGTTCCAGAAGCTGCTTGACGAAATGAGCTATATCGGCCTTTTGGAATATGATTATGGCAACCATTATGACCATAACGGGCGCACGGCACCGCAGAGTGAGCGCAGGTATTGTCTGCCGTTGTTCGTGCCGGGCAGCGCGGAGCTGTTTAACATGGAGGAAGGGCCGAACGGCAACCAGCGTTTGAAAGACCATCCGGAGCTGGCCTCGTTCTTTGAGCGGATGACGTTCATTCCGCTGGACGGCTTGACGCACCTGGTGCCGCCGGGCGGAGCGGGTATCGGCATGCACGTCATCCCAGTGGAGAAGGCCATCGAGATGGAGAATCGGTCCGTCGATTTGGAGCATCTTTCTTATTGGCTGAAAAAATACGAGGGTCATATCGGCGTCGGCCAGTGTTCATGCCGTGTCAGCCGGGCAGTGCTGGGAGAGGGATGCGGTGACGACGAGCTGAACTGGTGCATCGGCGTCGGCGATTTCGCGGATTACTGCCGTGAGACGGGCAAGGGGCATGACATTACATACGAAGAGGCGATGGAAATCCTCCAAAAGGCCGAGGACAACGGGTTCGTGCACCAGATTACGAACATTGACGGCGAGAACAAGATTTTCGGAATCTGTAATTGTAACGTGAATATTTGTAATGGGTTGCGCACGTCGCAGCTGTTCAACACGCCGAACATGTCCCGCAGTGCCTATACGGCCAAGGTGGAGAAGGAAAACTGCGTGGCCTGCGGCAAGTGCGTGGAGTATTGTCCGGCAGGTGCCGTGAAGTTGGGGCAGAAGCTTTGCACCAAGAACGGGGAGGTCGAGTATCCGAAACACGAGTTGCCGGAGGGCTTACGTTGGGGAAAAGATAAGTACGATGAAAACTATCGTGACAACAACCGGAAGAATTGTTATGACACCGGTACCGCGCCGTGCAAGGTGGCATGTCCGGCACATATCGCGGTGCAGGGCTATATTAAGAAGGCCAAGGAAGGAAAATATCAGGAAGCGCTGGCATTGATTAAGAAGGACAATCCGTTCCCGGCGGTTTGCGGCCGTGTCTGCAACAAGCGGTGCGAGCTGGCTTGTACGCGCGGCACGATTGACGATCCGGTGGCGATTGATTCCATCAAGAAGTTTATTGCGGAGCAGGATTTGCGCGCGGAGACGAGATACATTCCGCCAGTCGTGATCCCGTCCAGCGTGAAGAAACAATGGGAGGAAAAGATTGCCATTATCGGAGCCGGACCGGCCGGACTTTCTTGCGCGTACTATCTGGCGACGAAGGGCTACAAGCCGACCGTGTTTGAGAAGAACGCGCGCCCGGGCGGCATGATGACTTACGGTATTCCTTCCTACAAGTTGGAGAAGGACGTCGTGGAGGCGGAGATTGACGTGATTCGTTCGCTCGGCGTGGATATTCGCTGCAACACGGAAGTGGGCAAGGACGTTACCCTGCAGCAGTTGAGGGAACAAGGCTACAAGGCATTTTACGTGGCGATTGGCTGTCAGGGCGGCAAGATTCCGCCGATTCCGGGCAATGACGCGAAGGGAATCGACATCGCGGTCAGCTTTTTGCACCGGGCAACGGAAGACCAGGGACAGACGATGGACGGTGACGTGGTCGTGGTCGGCGGCGGAAACGTGGCGGTGGACTGCGTAAGGACGGCATACCGCTTCGGGGCGACAAACCCGCAGATGTTCTGCCTGGAGTCACGGGACACGATGCCGGCTTCCAACGATGAGATTCGGGAGTGTCTGGAAGAGGACATTGCCATAAATAACGGCTGGGGACCGAAGGAAGTGCTAAAGGATGCCGAGGGCAACGTGGCAGGCATCGTATTTAAGAAATGTATTTCCGTGTTTGACGCAAGTGGCAAGTTCAACCCGACGTATGACGAGAATGAGACGGTCACGGTGGAGTGCAAGAACATCGTGTTTGCCATCGGCCAGGGTATTGAGTGGGGCAACCTGCTTGAGGGCGAGAAGGTAGAGTTCTGGCACGGCAATTATCCGGTGGCGGACGCGCTGACCTACCAGACCGCGCAGCCGGACATCTTTGTGGGCGGCGACGTTTACAGCGGGCCGAAGTTCGCCATCGAGGCCATCGAGGCGGGCAAGTGCGCGGCCGATTCCCTGCATCGTTTCGTGCAGCCGGGAACGTCCATGACGATTGGTAAGAACCGCCGCGACTTCATTGAATTGGATAAGGACGGCGTGGTGATTGACAGTTATGACACGGCGGGCAGGAACGAGCCGGGCATGGACGAGAGCATTGATTATCATCATTCGTTCCGTGACGCGCACAAGACGCTGACTGAGGAGCAGGTACACGCGGAGGCTTCAAGGTGCCTGGGTTGCGGCGCGTCCGTGGTGGACGAGAATAAATGTATCGGCTGCGGTGTCTGTACGACGAAGTGCGAGTTTGATGCCATCAAGCTGCACCGTACACATCCAGAGTGCACGCACATGGTGAAGAGCGAGGACAAATTCAAGGAAATCGGCGCGTATGCGTTGAAGAAGGTGTTTAAGAAAGGCTCGAAGAAATAGAGTTGAAGGACGGCGAAAGGCGCATGAACATTTGAGCCATAAAGTGTCTGTGAATGATGCGTGTGTTAAAATGGAAAGCGTCTATTGGAAAACAAGGAAGGGCGGCGAACTAAGGAAACCTGGTTCGCAGTCCTTCCTTGTCTCTTGGATTCATCTCGCTTCGTGATTCCGGTAAACCGAGTTTCCGGCCACGACTAAGAGGCTTATCAGTAACAAGAAGTAAAACGTGATTCCGCGCGTCACGTACAGTGACGGCATTAGGTTGACCGTGCTGAACACCCCGGCAAAGATGCGGCAGTACAAAAGCTCGGAGATGCCTTGCGCGCCCGGCAATGGCAACATGTCCACGGCGATGATCACGGCGGCCTGTAGCAGCATGACCGTCAAAAACGGCGTTCCGGTCTGGGAAAAGCCCTTGTAGATGACGGCGGTCAGGAAAAACACGCTGCACCGCTGTAAAAATGTAAGCAGAATGACAATGCCCACCTTGTCCTTGTGCTGGAATAAAAACTGTACCGCGTCCTGATAACCGTCAATAAAAGTGTCGATTTTCGTCAGCCGCTTGTTTGAGGGCTTAAACAGCCGCAGTTTCACTAAAAGGCCTTCCGCCTTGCGGATGATTTGCTTCATCCAGCTAGGGGCGAACATGACCGCCAAAAGAATTACCACGAGGATGACGTTTAAGGCGAGCCCGAGAAAGAAAAGGCCGAAATATTTTTTCATATAATCCTGCAGCGGATGGAACCAGAACACGAGCATCAAAATTCCGATGATTGCCAGTACGAATTTATAGATGATGGCGACCGTCATCAGTACGACGGAACTGTCCGCCAAAGTATTTTTGTCCTTGTTCATATAGTAAAGCTGCATGGGCTGTCCGCCGGTGGCCGAGGGCGTGATTCCCGAATAAAAAAATCCGATGAAGGAATAGGAGATGCAGCGAAGCAATCCGCTTTTTCGCCGTCCCAACGCCCCGAGCAGATACCAAATCATGGCACCCTCCATGCAGACAAAAAACAGTGCCAGAAAGACGGCCAGTATCAGGTAAGGGGCGGTGAGTTTTTGAAGCGCCCCGGCAATCTGCGCGAAATCTTGTTCGCGAAATACGGCATAAAGGGTCAGTCCGGTGATTGCCGCAAACAAAAGCAGATTGCCGATGCTTAAGCCCTTTTTCTTTTCTTGTGGTTCATTTTTAACAGTGGAGGAATGTCCACTTCTAATATTCATGGAATGTTTATTTTTAATATTTATAGAATACTCGTTTTTAATATCCACAAGCGGCCTCCGTTCTCCTATGGCTCCAACGTCTGTCTTTTCCGTGTCGGCTATAGTCCGTGTCAGTTCTATAATGGTCGTAGTTTGTGTTCTTTTCCACGATTTCCGCGAGCGAACCTTCGAATACCACGCGTTTATTGGGATATTCATAAAAGTCCTTTGGCGTTACCAGGGAGAAATGTTTCGGCGCGACGCAGATGCCGATTTCTCCCAGAAGCCGTGCGATATAGGAAGAGCACGTATAATGATTTTCCTGGTAAAATGCATTTCCCAGGGCGATGAACGGCAGGCTGGAAACGGCGTAGTGATAATGAAAACGCATGTCCATGTCTTGATGCAGCTTTTGCCGAATCCGTTCTTTTTGCTCTTTTGTACAATCTATTTCGCAAATCATGTAATCTGCGGAAGGGAACGCCCGAAGTATTTTTCGTTTATCTTCCTTTTCGAATCCGGAGATAAGCGGGATAAACGGATTGCGCCGTCCGAAGCTGTAGGCTTCCTCCAGATCGGGGTCAAGTGAAATTACGACGTGTATATATTTTTGTTTCAGGAAACATCGGATCAAAGATGCAAAAATTCCCGGTGTATCCACAAATGCCAGATAAATATGTGCCATTGTTGTTTCCTTTCTTTCTTACTATGCTTGGCGGCCGGTTGGCCCGTCCAATGTCTATGTTATTACGGATGCAAGCATCCACCATAACATAGCCGCTGTCCGGGACTTTTACAGTAAACTCCCAGACCGCCGTTTCCAACCGTAAAACGGTCATCTGCCTTGTTTACTGGAACTGGTAAATTTTTTTCGCCAGCCGGTATCCATTCACGGTGATTTTTCCGCCGAGCCTGCCGGGAAGGTAGGTCAGTCCGCTGATGGTCTGGTATTTCAGGCGGAAATATAAATTCGGATTTTCGGTCTTGATTCGATTCCACAAATCCGTCCTCTTTTGCCAGGCGTTCTGGGAGCCAATCAGCAGTAGGTGGATGGAGGAAATCGCCATCATAATCGAGATATTGCGCCGCATGTACACCGCAAGCTTCGGGTATTCTTTTGCAACCTCGTCCAAGTCGGTGCATTTTGCCACGATTTCCGTGACTTTGATTTGCTGGTCAATTCGTTTCATCAGCACTTTCTCATTGACGGACTGGTCTTCCCGGCCAAGATAATAATGGTACAAGGGCAAATCCATGTAATAGATGCTCTTGACAAGCGGCAGTGGCTGGTAGGCGAAAATATTGTCCACGTAGAAAGTGTGTTCCGGCAACACGATGCCCGTCTCTCGAAGCACTTCCGTGCGGTAATATAATGCGTGCATAATCAGGTACTGGGAAGGGGAGAAATGTCCTATTTCCTTCCATGTGCACGTTTTTTGCGCCGGAAATATGTTGCGGTAGGCCATTTCACGCGAGGTGCCCTCGTCCAAATGGTCATAAAGGTAGTTACAGACAAAGAGATCTGGCATGTTATCGGTGGAAGCGTCGTTCCGGCAAAATTCTTTCACCTTGGCGAGGAACGTCTGGTAAGCGTCCTTATCCAGCCAGTCGTCCGAATCCACGACCTTGTAATAAAGGCCGGTGGCCAATTCCAATCCTTTATTGACACCGGAACCATGCCCGCCGTTCTCTTTATGTACGGCTTTCACGATGTTCGGGTATAATGTTTCATATTCGTTAGCAATCTCGGCGGTGGCATCCGTGGAGCCATCGTTGATGATGAGGATTTCCACCTCGTCGCCGCCCGGCAGCAGGGAATCGATGCACCGCCTCATGTAATCCTGGGAATTATAACATGGAACGGCAAAAGTAATGCATTTCTTTTGATTCATATTATTTGTCTCCTCATTTCTTTCTTCCTTTACGATGCACGGTTTGTTCCGTGCCAGCGCACACGCGAAATCCTTGTCGCTTGTGTCATTTTATAGGATAGGGGGGAAATCTTAAATGAGGAGACATAAAATTCGAAAAAAATTCTTAAGATAAACTATCAATATTGTAAGTTTTCCGTCATGTTAAGACGGTAAAACATACCTTGGCCCCATAAAGGCTTGTATTAATGGGGGCCTTGGGCATAGATAAGAGGGGGTTATACGGATCTCCGCTCGACGAGCTGCGTGGAAATCTCAATCTTAATTGGCTGCGCCCCTTTTTCCGTGATCAGCGTAATCAGCCGTTTTACCGCCATCTCTCCCATATATTGCTTTGGCACGTTGATGGTGGAAAGGGACGGTTCGATTAACCGGCTCAAAGGCACGTTGTCAAATCCGACGACGGCGATATCTTTTGGGATGGAGTAGCCATATTCTTTCAAGGCCTTCATGGCACCGACGGCAATCAGGTCGTTGTCGGCAAAATAGCATGGGGCCAGTTCTTCATTATTTTCCAGAATATCCTTCATGTCGGCATAAGCACCGTCGATGGACGGGGTCAGCATGTGAACGATGCTCTTGGAGGAAGACATCCCATAGGCGCGTACGGCCTTGAAAAAACCGGAGTTGCGTTCGGCGAAATTGCCGATGGGGTAAGAGGAGCGCAAATACCCCGGCTGCTTTTTGGTTTTTTGAATCAGGTGGCTGGTGGCCAGGTAAGCTCCTTGCACGTTGTTAATCAAGACGTAATTGCAAGTGACCGTCTCAAAATAAGTGTCTAGAAGTACCAGCGGAAGCGGTAGTTTCTGAAAGTGCTTTACATCTTCCGGTGTCATTTCCGTTCCTAACAAGATGATGCCGATACAATCTGAATACTGAACATTTTTCAGCTGCTCATCGAAATCGGAATCGTTCCCGTAAATATAACTGATGATGAGTTTGTAACCCTCTTTTTTGCAGGTGTCGGCGATGCCCTCCGATAATTGGGAGAAGAAGGGCGTGTCGTCCACGACCGCGCCATGCTTTTTATAGATGATGAAATAAATGCTGCCCGTGGTCTGGTGCTTTTCGGAAATGCGGGTAAAGTCATAGCCGTATGTTTCGGCGGCTTCCCGTACCAGGCGGCGGGTCTCGGTGCTCACGCCAGGCTTGCCGTTTAGCGCCATGGAGACGGCGGCGGCGGAGAGATTTAGTTTTTTTGCCAGTTCCTTGGCGGTGATGGACATGGGGGATACTTCCTTCCTTATTTATTCTAAGTGCATGGCAAGAGTGAAAGTCATGCGGCAGTATTTAACATCAACTTTGCAATTCGTTGCCTTGTTTTTCTAGTATAATGAATTCTTTGAATAAGTGCAAGTATTAAGTTAAAAATTAAGTGAAAAATGCTTAATAAGTTGATGAAATTCAGGAGAAAAATTTATATGATTTAGTCAGAAATAAAAATGAACATGAAAGAGGAAACAAGACACTGGGTTCGAAAGAACCTCACTAACGGCGACGACATGTATCGCATGTAAGCACCTAAAATATAGGTGTCAAGTGCTCATAACAAGTTCATGGTAAGGAGGTTATCAAAATGGCAAGGACGGTTGTGAAATTGGGGTACGCCCCGACGAGGAGGAGTATTTTTAGCGCGCCGGACGCGATTAAGTTCCGAGGGCTGACGGCGAAGCGGCTTACGGAGATGGGAGTGGAGTTCGTGGACATCACGGACGTCAACGAGGAAGGTTTGCTTTATGATGACAACGACGTGGAAAAAATTGCCGCGAAGTTTCAGGCGGCGGGCGTGGACGGCTTGCTACTTGCGCATTGCAATTTTGGTACGGAGTATGTCTGCGCGAGGCTGGCGAAACGCCTGGGCGTGCCGGTGCTTTTGTGGGGGCCGTTGGACGAGAGGCCAGAGGCCGACGGGACGAGGCTACGCGACACCCAGTGTGGCTTGTTCGCGACCGGAAAGGTGTTGCGGCGGTTCCGGATTCCGTTTACATACTTGACGAATTGCCGCTTAAGCGACCCGGTGTTTGAGCGCGGAGTGAAGGACTTCCTCACCGTCTGCAATATCGTGAAGACATTTAAAAACATCCGCATCCTGCAGATTTCGACGCGGCCGTTTGACTTTTGGACGACGATGTGCAACGAAGGCGAGTTGTTGGAGAAATTCAACGTTCAACTGGCGCCGATTCCGATGACGGAACTTACGGAGGAAATCAAGAACGTGAAGCAAGACGCGGCGCAAATGTCGGAAATGCTTGGCTACATTCACGTGAACATGGAAATCAAAATCAAGGACGACGAGGTGGAAAACGTGGCGGCATTGGCGGCCGCCATGAAGAACCTGGTCGAAAAATATGGATGCAAGGCGGCGGCAATCCAGTGTTGGAACGCGCTGCAGACGGAGATTGGCATCATGCCCTGCGCGGCCAACGCCATTTTAAATGACGAGGGTATCCCGGTCGTCTGCGAGACGGACATTCACGGCGCAATCACCGCGTTGTTGGTCGAGGCGGCAGGCATGGGAGAGAAGCGGGGATTTTTTGCGGACTGGACGATTCGCCATCCGGATATCGAGAACGGGGAATTGTTGCAGCACTGCGGTCCATGGCCGGTTTCCGTGGCCAAGGAAAAGCCGCTGCTTACCTACCCGTTGGCCTTTGACCATCCGGGAAGCCTGACGGCGGAAGCCAAGCACGGCGACGTGACCTTGTGCCGCTTTGACGGGGACAATGGCGAGTATTCCATGTTGCTTGGCCGAGCCAAGGGCGTGGACGGGCCAAAAGGCATGGGAACCTACCTCTGGGTGGAAGTGGAGAATATCAAGCGGTTGGAGGCCAAAATCGTGGAAGGGCCGTACATCCACCATTGCGTGGGAATTCACGCGGACGTGGTGCCGGTGTTGTACGAGGCTTGTAAATACATAGGCGTTAAGCCGGACTTGTATGACCCGATTGAAGAGGAAGTCAAGGCATATTTGCGCGGCGAGTGAGGACAAGGAGCGGCCATGTACACACGGTGGGCAAGGTTGTGTCGCGGCCATGTACACATACGGTGAGTGAGGCCGAAGCGTAGAATTTCCACGCGGTGGAAATGAGGGGAAACACGGCATATTCGTGCGAGGGATGATGGAAAGGAGCAGGATGGAGATGAATTTGAAAGCGTTGGCGTATGAACTTAGGCGTGACACGGTGGACTTGATTCGCGCCGGAAAGGCGGGGCACATCGGCGGGGACATGAGCGTGATGGAAATTTTGGTCGAATTATATTTTCGGCAGATGAACATTTCCCCGGAAAACATGGATTCTCCTGAACGGGATTTGTTCGTGTTAAGCAAGGGGCATTCCGTGGAGGCATATTATTCCGTATTGGCAAAAAAGGGCTTTTTCACGAAGGAGCAGTTACATAAGGAATTCAGTAAATATGGTTCCCGGTTCATTGGACATCCGAACAACAAGCTTCCGGGCATCGAAATGAATTCCGGGTCGCTTGGGCACGGGCTTCCGGTTTGTGTCGGGATGGCGAAAGCCGGGAAAATGGATCATAGGTCGTATCGAGTCTATACCGTCATGGGAGACGGGGAATTGGCCGAAGGGTCGGTTTGGGAGGGCGCGATGGCGGCCAGCCATTACAAGCTTGACAATCTCTGCGCGGTCGTTGACCGGAACCGCTTACAAATTTCGGGCGGCACGGAAGAGGTCATGGCGCACGACGATTTGCACGAACGCTTTAATAGCTTTGGTTGGCATGTGATTGACGTGGCGGACGGAAATGACGTCGACCAGCTTCATGCGGCGTTTGAGGAGGCGAAGACGGTCAAGGGGAAACCGACGGTGCTGATTGCCAATACGGTCAAGGGCAAAGGTTCCCCGGTCATGGAAAACAAGGCGGGCTGGCATCACAAGGTGCCGTCGGACGAGGAATACGCGCAGATTTGTATTGATTTGGCAAAGGCGGAAGAAGTGGCGCTAGTAAATGGCGCAAGGGACACAAATGACGTGGCGCGGGCAAACTGCGAGGCAAGGGCGAATGATGTGATGAAGGCAAATGAGGCGGCGCGGATGAATGCGAACGAGGAGGTGTATGCATAATGGCGAAGACGGCAAATAAGCAGATGATATGTGAAGTGTTGATGGAGGCGGCGAAGACGGACAAGGACATCGTGGCGCTTTGCAGCGATTCGCGGGGGAGCGGCTCGTTTACCCCATTTGCGGACGCGTATCCGGAGCAATTCGTGGAGACGGGAATCGCCGAGCAGAATCTGGTGAGCATTGCCGCCGGGCTGGCGAAATGCGGGAAGAAGGCATATGCGGTTTCCCCGGCATGTTTTTTGTCGACCAGAAGCTATGAGCAGTGTAAAATTGACGCGGCATATTCCAATACGAACGTAAAATTAATCGGCATCAGCGGCGGGGTCAGCTATGGCGCGCTGGGCATGAGCCACCATTCCGCGCAGGACGTCGCGGCGATGAGTGCCATTCCCAACATGCGGGTGTATATTCCGAGCGACCATTTGCAGACGCGGGAGCTTGTCAGGGCATTGCTAAAGGACGAGAAACCGGCTTATATCCGCGTCGGCAGAAATGCGGTCGACCCGGTATACGAGGAAGGAAACGTGCCGTTCGCAATGGACAAGGCGACGTTTGTTGCCAAGGGTGAGGATGCGGCCATCATTGCCTGCGGGGAGATGGTAGGCCCGGCAAAGGCGGCGGCAAAACTTCTGGAAAAAGAAGGAATCCGTGCCACGGTGCTTGACATGTATTGCGTGAAACCGCTTGACGAGGCGGCAATCGTGGAGGCGGCGACGCACGCGAAGGCCGTGGTGACGGTGGAAGAGCACGCGCCGTTTGGCGGCCTGGGCTCGATGGTGGCACAGGTGGTTTGCCGGGAATGCCCGAAGAAGGTGTTTAATATGACCTTGCCGGACGCCCCGGTAGTGACGGGTACGTCGAAGGAAGTGTTTGACACGTATGGATTGAACGCCGAGGGAATCGCCGCGAAGGTGAAAGAGGCGTTGGAAATCGCGTGATAAGAGGATGCGTGATACATTGTGGATTCACGGTATGAACCATGGCGCGAATGGCGAGGAAAGGGGAGCGGTGAAGATGGCGGAAAATTATATTGTCAGCATTGACCAGAGTACCCAGGGGACGAAGGCGTTGTTGTTTGATTCGTCGGGGGCGGTCGTGAGGCGGGAGGACATTTCGCACCGCCAGATTGTCAACGAAAAGGGATGGGTTTCCCATGACGCGGAAGAGATTTATCGAAATACCCTCGATGTCGTAAGACGTCTGGTGGAGCGTTCCGGCATAGGGGTGGAAAGCGTGCGCGCGGTCGGCATAAGCAACCAGCGGGAAACGTGCCTGGCGTGGGACAAGGTGACGGGGAAGCCGGTTGCCGACGCGATTGTGTGGCAATGCTCCCGCGCGGAAGATATTTGCGCGCGCTTAGAAAGGCGCGGCGCGGAGGAATGGAAAAATGTAGATGCGAGGGAAAATGGTGGCTTGCAAGGGCATGTCGCCGTCGGCGAATGGATTCGTAGGAGGACGGGGCTTACGTTGTCCGCGTATTTTCCCGCGGCCAAGTTGGCATGGCTTTTGGAAAACGTGGAGGCGGCGAGAAGATTGCAGGCGCAGGGGCGGCTTTGCATGGGGACGATAGACACCTGGCTCTTGTACTGTCTGACCAAGGGGGCGGCATATAAGACGGATTACTCCAACGCCTCCCGTACGCAGCTTTTCAACATACACACGCTTCGATGGGACGAGGAAATTTGCCGTCTGTTCGGCGTGAACGCAGGCTGCCTGGCCGAGGTGTGCGATTCCGATTCCTGCTTCGGGGAAAGCGACTTTGAAGGGACGTTCCCGCGGCCGATACCGATTCATGGCATGCTGGGGGACTCCCACGCGGCATTGTTCGCGCAGGGGTGCACGAAGCCGGGAATGGTGAAAGCGACTTACGGCACGGGCTCTTCAATCATGATGAATACGGGGATGAAGGGAATTGACAGCACGCATGGCGTGGTGACTTCCTTGGCGTGGAAATTGCGTGGCGAGGTAAACTACGTGCTGGAGGGCAATATCAATTATACGGGGGCGGTCATCAGCTGGCTTAAGGACGAAGTGCGGCTGATTGATTCGCCAAACGAGACGGAAAACTTGTGTCGGGAGGCGTTGCCGGATGATGAATTGTATTTGGTTCCGGCGTTTTCCGGCCTGGGCGCGCCGCATTGGAACAGCCAGGCGAAGGGGATTTTGAGCGGAATCACCCGCACGACGGGACGGAACGAAATCGTGCGCGCCGCCGTGGAAAGCATCGCGTGGCAGATTGCCGACGTGGTGGAGGCGTTTTTGCAGGACGCGGATGTTTTGGCGAGAGAATTGGAATTGCGGGTGGATGGCGGACCGACGAAAAACCGTTACCTGATGCAGTTTCAAAGCGACATATTGGATGCGGGCGTCATGGTTTCGCATGCGGAGGAAATGTCGGCCGCCGGAGCCGCTTATGTGGCGGGAATCGCCACTGGAATCTATGACATGGATGTTTTGCAAAAAATGGGACGGACGAAGTACTTGCCGCAGATGGATGCAGAGACGAGGGAAAAGAAGCAAAAGGGATGGAAAGCGGCGGTGGGGCAATGCATGTATAAGGAGTGACGGCGTATGGCCGTGCGGCGGCACGGGGTAATTTCCTTTGAGAAACAAGCGACTAAGCTTGGCGCGAGAGTTTCGCTGGTGAAATGCTTTGTTCATGGAAATCGAGTCACAAATCGGTATGAAAAAGGATACATTTTGTAAAGAAATAAATATGTAAAAATGATAGATTATTTTTAGAATCATTTTTTAGGCAGGCATGGTGAGCGGTGTCGTGTAGTCTCGGTACTGCTTGCCAGATTGCGTCCAGGCAACAAAGAAAACAGGAGGGAAATTATGGCGGTATTGCAAGTGGATTTTGTATCACAGTGTTTGATGAGGACGGTTACAATCAAGGTAATTCTTCCGGTGGACAAGATAGCGAAAATGAACGGGGAAATGCCCTACACGCCGGAAAAATTCAAAACGCTTTATCTTTTGCATGGCATGCTGGGGAATCATTCGGACTGGATAGACGGAACGAGGATTCAGCGGTGGGCGCAAGAAAGGAATCTGGCAGTCGTGATGCCGGCAGGAGAGAACCGGTTTTATGTAGATAATCCAAGGGAAGGGGCTTATTTTGGCGAATATATTGGAAGAGAGCTGGTGGAAATGACAAGAAAAATGTTTCCGTTGTCCGATAAAAGGGAGAATACGTTTATTGCGGGGCTTTCCATGGGCGGTTATGGTGCAATTCGGAACGGACTGAAGTATCACGAGACATTTTCGCACATTGCAGGGCTTTCCAGTGGATTGTTGATGGATGACATATTAAAGTCGGACAATGACGCGCCGATGCCTTTTATGAAAAGAAGCTACTATGAGTCCGTGTTGGGCGATTTGAGCAAGTTTAAAGGAAGTGACATGGATTACGAGGCACTGATTCTTAATCTAAAGGAAAAAGGTGCAGAAATTCCGAAACTGTACCTTTGCTGTGGGACGGAGGATTTTCTGGCTGATGCCAATAGAAGGTATCGGGATTTTCTAAAGGCGGAAGGGGTCGACGTGGTATATGAAGAAGGCCTTGGTGGCCATGAATGGGATTTCTGGGATACCTATATCCATCGGGTGCTAGAATGGTTGCCCTTGGATGAAGGGTCAAAAGGATTAAACAGCGGAAATGTGGGGATAGAGTGATTTTATAAATTCGTGTGTCGAGCTTGGATATACATATTTTTGAGAAAGGTTGCTTTAACTTTGAAGATTAGTCCCTTTATATTTTAAATCCATTTAAATCCATAGAAGAAATTTTTGTCATAAAAATAATTAGCGCTTGGCACTTGACAAAAGCGACAATCGTGTCGTATAATCAAAAAAGACAAAGATGTCGCTTTTGAAAGGAGAAAATGATGAAAGAGTTTGTGCTGAGAACATGGAAACCGGAGGATGCAGAGTCGTTGGCGCGGGCGGCGAACAATCCTCATATTGCCAGGAATTTGCGGAACGTCTTCCCGAACCCATATACGCTGGAGGATGCCATCTGGTTTATCAACGACTGTCTTTCAAATGGAGGTACTTTGGGTAACCGTGCTTCGAATGACGGCATTTCCGGCGAGGGCAAGAAGCAGTTTAATTACGCAATCGAGGTGGATGGAAAGGCCGCCGGGGGCATCGGGATAACTGTGAAAGAGGACGTGTATGAAAAATCTGCGGAATTGGGGTATTGGCTTGCAAAGGAGCATTGGCGGCAGGGCATTATGTCAAGAGCCGTCGTGAAAATTTGCAAAGAGGCGTTCGAGACGCTTGACATCGTGCGCATATTTGCCGAACCTTTTGCGGATAACGCGGGATCGAGGGGCGTTTTAGAAAAGGCTGGCTTTACGTGCGAGGGAACGATGCGCGACGGCGTATATAAAAACGGGGAGATTCATTCGTATTGCATGTACTCCGTCCTACGGGGGGAAATGGAAATCTGAAACGGAGAATTGGAAACGAAGAATTGGAAACGGGGAATTTGGAAATGGAATTTGACAGGGAGGTTCGGTATGGGAGATAAAGGGGTGAAAACGAAAGAAAAAATCCGCCAGGAAGCATACCGGCTGTTTGCCGAAAAAGGGTTTAAAGAGGTGACGATGACCGATATTTGTGAAAGGACGGGATTGAGCAGAGGGGGACTCTATCGTTATTATTCCGGGACGGCGCAGATTTTTTCGGAAATCCTATCCGAGGAGTACGTGATAGCGGACCGAATTGAGAAGGGGGAAAATGCAAAGGCCATTTTGGAGGACATGCTCGAGGCAATCAAGTACGAAATTATGGACAAGGAGTTGTCGTTAAGCCTTGCCATCTATGAATATGCGAATTTGGGAAACGAGGATTTTTTTGCCGATGTCAACGAACGGGCAAAAAAGCGTTGGATGAGCTTGCTGAATTATGGGATGGAGACGAAAGAATTTAAAAGGATGGATGCCGAACAGGTTTCAGACATGATTTTATATTATTACCAGGGGCTGAGAATGTGGTCGCGGGTCATTTCCTTTGACGAACAAGTGGCAGAGCGTTATGTAAAAAGCGTGAGACAGATGGTGTTGGGCTGCTGAATGAATAGAATGGTGAAAATCAACCATACTATTCACGAGGTGATGGTATGATTCAAGGTGATATGATTCATAATGAAGATCTCCCGATTGGCTTTACCATGGAGCTTGCCATGCATTCGGACGTTTTGAACCGGTTCGCGTCGCTTTCAAAGGAGCGGCAGGACGCAATCGTGGAGGGCGCGAGGCAAGTGAAAAGCAGGGAAGAGATGAGAAGCTACGTGGAGAGCATCAAGGGGTAGGCGGACGGCCTGCCCCTTGTTTTAATGGTTATAGTACCCACCACGCTAGCGTGAGGGGAACTGACCTTTTAAAAAATTTTCGAAACAAAATAGCACTCGAGTCTTGACGTGGCTAACAACTTGTGGTAATGTTATAGCGGACATAGAACAAATCCGTGAGTCGTCGTTGCTATTATGAAGTGATTCGCGGTTACCATGTGATTTGTATTTGGGTATTGGTTTGGATTACGTGGGCGTAGTCAATGTGGAAGAATAAAGGAGGGCGTGGCATATGAACATTCAGAAGTTTACACAGAATTCCATCCAGGCGGTGCAGTCCTGCGAGAAGATTGCCTATGAATATGGCAACCAGGAGATTGCGCAGGAGCATTTGTTGTACGCGTTGGTGACGCAGGAGGACGGCCTGATTTTGAAGTTGCTCGAAAAGATGGGCATTCAGGGGACGCTGTTTGTCAACCGCGTGGAGGAGGCGCTTGCGAAGCGCACCAAGGTGCAGGGCGGGCAGGTGTATGTCGGGCAGGATTTGAACAACGTGCTGATTCATGCCGAGGACGAGGCGAAGCAGATGGGGGACGAGTACGTGTCCGTCGAGCACTTGTTTTTGGCTTTGATAAAATATGCCAGCCGGGAAGTTAAGGCATTATTTAAAGAGTTTGCCATTGACCGTGACTCGTTTTTGCAGGTGTTGTCCACGGTGCGGGGCAACCAGCGCGTGACCAGCGACAACCCGGAAGCGACGTATGACACCTTGAACAAGTACGGGCAGGACTTGGTCGAGCGGGCCAGAGAGCAGAAGTTGGATCCGGTTATCGGCCGTGACGAGGAAATCCGCAACATTATCCGCATTTTGTCGCGGAAGACGAAGAACAACCCGGTGTTGATCGGCGAGCCGGGCGTGGGTAAGACGGCGGTCGTGGAAGGTCTGGCACAGCGTATCGTGCGCGGTGACGTGCCGCAGGGCCTGAAGGACAAGACGGTGTTTTCCCTGGACATGGGGGCCTTGGTGGCAGGCGCGAAGTACCGGGGCGAGTTCGAGGAACGGTTGAAGGCCGTTCTGGAGGACGTGAAAAACAGTGACGGGAAAATCATTCTTTTCATTGACGAGCTGCATACGATTGTCGGCGCGGGCAAGTCGGACGGGGCAATGGACGCGGGCAACATGTTAAAGCCGATGTTGGCGCGGGGCGAGTTGCATTGTATCGGGGCGACGACGCTGGACGAGTACCGGCAGTACATTGAGAAGGACGCGGCATTGGAGCGGCGGTTCCAACCGGTGTTGGTGGATGAGCCGACAGTGGAAGACGCGATTTCCATTTTGCGGGGCTTAAAGGAACGTTACGAGGTCTACCATGGCGTGAAGATTACCGACAGCGCGCTGGTGGCGGCGGCGACCCTTTCCCATCGTTATATTTCGGATCGCTTCCTGCCGGACAAGGCCATCGACTTGGTGGACGAGGCGTGCGCGTTGATCAAGACGGAACTGGATTCCATGCCGACCGAGCTTGACGAGTTAAGCCGCCGTATCATGCAGTTGGAAATCGAGGAGGAAGCCTTGAAAAAGGAGGAGGATCGCCTAAGCCGCGAGCGGCTCACGCACTTGCAGGAAGAGTTGGCAGGACTTCGGGAGGATTTTGCCGGGCGTAAGGCGCAGTGGGACAATGAAAAGGCTTCCGTGGAGCGCGTGCAGAAGATTCGCGAGGAGATAGAGCAGGTCAACAAGGATATCCAGATGGCGCAGCAGAAGTACGATTTGAACAAGGCTGCGGAATTGCAATATGGCCGCCTCCCGCAGTTGATGAAGCAGTTGGACGAGGAAGAGGAGCGCGTGCGGGAAAAGGAGATGTCTCTCGTGCACGAGGCCGTGACGGACGAGGAGATTGCCCGCATCGTTTCCCGTTGGACGGGGATTCCGGTGGCGAAGTTGAATGAGAGCGAGCGCAACAAGACGCTGCATCTGGCCGATGAGCTGCACAAGCGGGTCATTGGCCAGGACGAAGGCGTGGAGATGGTGACGGAGGCCATCATCCGCTCCAAGGCGGGCATCAAGGATCCGGATAAGCCGATAGGGTCGTTTTTGTTCATGGGACCGACCGGCGTGGGCAAGACGGAACTGGCCAAGGCCTTGGCGCAGAGCTTGTTTGACGATGAGAGCAACATGGTGCGTATCGACATGAGTGAATATATGGAGAAGCATTCCGTGTCCAGGCTGATTGGGGCGCCTCCGGGATACGTCGGTTACGACGAGGGCGGGCAGTTGACTGAAGCGGTGCGCAGGAAGCCGTATTCGGTGGTGCTCTTCGACGAGGTGGAGAAAGCGCATCCGGACGTGTTCAACGTGCTTTTGCAGGTGCTTGATGACGGACGCATCACGGATTCGCAGGGACGTACCGTGGACTTTAAAAATACCATTTTGATCATGACGTCTAATATCGGTGCGCATTATCTGTTGGAGGGCATCAAGGAGGACGGCTCCATTTCACAAGATAGCCAGGAGATGGTGATGAATGAGCTGCGGGCGCATTTTAGACCGGAATTTTTAAACCGTCTGGATGAAATCGTCATGTTCAAGCCATTGACGAAAGACAATATTTGTGGCATTATTGACTTGTTACTGAAGGATGTCAACGCGCGTCTTTCGGAACGGGAGTTATGCGTGGAACTTTCCGAGGCGGGGAAGCGTTACGTCGTTGAGGGCGGATTTGACCCGATGTATGGGGCGAGGCCTTTGAAGCGTTACTTGCAGAAGCATGTGGAAACGCTGGCGGCGAGGCTGATTCTCGGGGGAAATGTCTCGCGGGGCGATACGATTCTGATTGACGTGGTGGACGGCGAACTGAACGCGGACGTGAAACACCTACCGCAGGGGGCGTGATTTCCGTGGGAATTTTTTGCCAATGGGAGGAATACACATGCAGTCCATCATCTTCCATATTGACGTGAATTCCGCCTTCCTTAGCTGGACGGCGGTGGAGCAATTGAAAAACGGGGCGAAGACGGACATTCGCGAGATTCCGGCCATCATCGGCGGCGACCAGAAGTCGCGCCACGGCGTGGTGCTGGCGAAGTCCGTTCCCGCGAAAAAATATGGCATTCGTACCGGGGAGCCGGTGGCGAATGCCTTTCGCAAGTGTCCGAATCTGGTGACGGCACCGCCCGACCACAAGATGTATCGGGAAAAAAGCCGCCAATTGATGGATTTTCTTCGTACCTACACGTCGGAAATCGAGCAGGTCAGCGTGGACGAGTGCTACATGAATTTCACGCAGATTGCGGCGGGGTATGCGTCGCCGGTCGCGGCGGCGGTGGAGATGAAGAACGAGGTGAAGCGGCGTTTCGGATTTACCGTCAATATCGGCATCTCATCAAATAAACTGTTGGCCAAGATGGCATCCGACTTTGAAAAGCCGGACAAGGTGCACACCTTGTTTATGGAAGAAGTGCCCTTGAAAATGTGGCCGTTGCCAGTAAGCGACTTGTTCATGGCGGGGCGTTCAAGTGTGGAAACGTTGAATAAATTGGAGATTTACACGATTGGTGATCTGGCTAACGCGGACGTGAACTTGATTACGTTACATTTGAAAAGTCACGGGCGCACCCTTTGGGAGTTTGCCAATGGCATCGGAAGTGAGACGGTGCACACGGAGCAGGAGGCGGCCAAGGGAATCGGCAATTCCACGACGCTTTCCGAGGACGTGACCACCTACGAGGGTGCACGCGAGGTATTTCACGAATTAGCCGAAAGCGTGTCGCGGCGGCTTAAAAAGGCCGGGCAGAAAGCACGGATGGTCAGTATGGAAATCAAGTATCATGATTTTCAGACGATGTCCCATCAGACGCAGTTGGAGCGGGCGACGGACGAATGCGGGCTCATCCATGAGACGGCCTGCAAGCTGTTTACGGAGTCGTGGAACGGGGAACCCGTGCGGCTTTTGGGCGTTCGCACGTCGAAGCTTGTAGAAGCCGACGCGCCGCAGCAATTGACGCTGTTTGACATAGAATTTCCGAAAGAACCGGACGAGAAACACAAGAAACTCAACGTGGCCATGGAGGCGATACGAAAAAGGTACGGGGAGAGGGCCGTGGTCAAGGGGAGCGAGATGGTGTGACCACGCGAGAATATGTCTGTTTTATCCACCCGCCGACCCGCGTGGCAACCACGGCGCACATGACTCCGATGCCGTCGATTCCCACGTCGATTATCGACGCGCTGCGTTCCGACACGAAATACTGGTGAAACTCGTCGGTGCAGGCAAATCCCACGCCAAGCAGCGCGGCGGTTACGAAAAGCGAGGAACCCCGTCGCCCGTAAACGTATAACGGGAATAAAATGGTCAGCGTCAGCACAAAATATTCGGCCATGTGTGCGGCCTTGCGCAAGGGAACCTCGATGGCACGTGCATGGCTGTCAAGTTCTGTCTCGTTCATTTCCAGATGAAATAATTTATCGCAGGTTTCCACGATTTGATAACTGATGTTATAGCTCAAGCTCCCCGAAGTCTCGCCGGTTTGCGCCGAAAAGCCGAAAATAATTGACAACATGAACAAGGCGGGCAAGACGGAGAGAGGCTTTATAAAAAATAAAATATCGTGTTTCATGGGAATGGAATTTTTCATAATATATAACGAATCCTTTCTTTTGTTTTAACAGGCTCATCGAAACGTCTCGTGCAAGGAGGCGCACAGCATTCATGTGTCCAATTTGCCTATGCATTATTATAAACTTTTTTTCTGGGTTTGCAAGCCCGTGTTATTTGTGGTATTCTATAGAGAGTTGCAATGTACTGACGGCATGCATATTTTGGGTGTAGGTGATGTTCGTTCGGTTGTTGAAAGCGCATGGGTATAAGTGCATGGGTATATAAAAGAAACATATTTGTATGGAGGTATCGACATGGTTTTAAAACAATTATTAGAGCGGTTGACATACGAGGTGGTACAAGGGACGGATGAACAAGAAATTTCCACCCTGACCAATGATTCGCGCAAGGTGGAGGCGGGGAGCGTGTTCGTCTGCATCAGCGGCGCGGCCTTTGACGGGCATAAATTTATTGCCGAGGTGGCGGAAAAAGGCGCGACGGCGGTCGTGGTGGAGCAAAGCATGGCACAATTGCAGATTCCCGAGGAGATTTTACACGGGCTGACGATCATCCGGGTGAGGGACACCCGTTACGCGTTGGCGCTGATGTCGGCGGCCTACTTCGGATATCCGGCGGAGAAGCTGAAAGTCATCGGCATCACTGGAACGAAGGGCAAGACGACGACTACCTACATGATTAAGTCCATTTTGGATGACGTGGGATACAAGGTCGGATTGATTGGCACGATTGAGGCGATTATCGGTGACAAGCATATTCCGGCGGCCAACACGACGCCGGAGTCTTATACGATTCATAAATATTTTGCCGAGATGGTGGAGGCGGGGTGCGACTGCGTGGTGATGGAAGTGTCCTCTCAAGGCCTGATGCTCAATCGCACGGCGGGCATCCCCTTTGAAATCGGCATTTTCACAAATTTGGGGCGGGATCATATCGGGCCGAACGAGCATAAGGACTTCGAGGATTACATGCATTGCAAGGCGGTATTGTTCCGACAGTGCAAGTTGGGCATTGCCAACGTGGACGACATCCATTTTGAAGACGTTTTTGCCAGGGCGACCTGCCGGGTGGAGACGTTCGGATTTTCTAAAAAAGCGGACTTGCGTGCCGTGGACACGCACTTGGTTTCCAGGCCGGGATACCTAGGTGTCGCTTACCATGTGGCGGGCATGATGGATTTTGACGTGGAAATTGACATTCCGGGGACGTTCAGCGTGTACAATTCCTTGACGGCGATTGCAGTGTGCCGTCATTTCGGCGTGCCGGTGGAGGCGATTAAAAAGGCGTTGAAGGTGGCGAAGGTCAAGGGGCGTGTCGAGATGGTCAAGGTGTCGGACGAATTTACGTTGATGATTGATTACGCGCACAATGCCATGAGCCTGGAGAGCCTTTTGACGACGCTTCGGGAGTACGAGCCGACCCGCCTGGTCTGCTTGTTTGGCTGCGGGGGCAACCGCTCAAAAGACAGACGCTACGAGATGGGTGAGACGTCGGGGAGATTGGCGGATTTGACCGTCATTACCTCGGATAATCCGCGTTTCGAGGAGCCGCAGGCCATCATCGAGGACATTAAGGTGGGTATGGGACTGACGGACGGAAAATATGTGGAGATTTGTGACCGCAAGGAGGCCATTCGCTACGTGATCGAGCACGGAAGACGGGGGGACGTGATCGTCCTTGCCGGGAAGGGACACGAGGATTATCAGGAAATCAAGGGCGTCAAGTACCCGATGGACGAGAGGGTGCTGATTTCGGAAGTGCTGGAAGAATTGTCGAATGCCCGCGTATAACGTGCGCGTGTGGTGTGCAGGCCGTTTATGACAAGGACGGCTTTCGAACGGCCCCATGTGCGTGCCGAGGGGAGAAAGGTTTCATGTTTGCAAACATCATCGTGGACATCACGCATGAAAAACTGGATAAAATATTTCAATATAAAGTCCCCTCCCGTTTGGAAGGGGAGCTTTGTGTCGGTATGGAAGTGGCCGTGCCGTTCGGGAGGGGGAACCGCCGCACCAAGGGATATGTGATCGGGTTTTGTGAAACTTGTGACTATGACTTGTCGAAGGTCAAGGAGGTTGAGGACGTTTCCCGCAAAGGAATAGCCATCGAGGGAAAGCTGGTGGCCCTGGCGGCATGGATGAAGGAGCATTATGGCGGCGCGATGATCCAGGCGTTAAAGACCGTGCTTCCAATCAAGCAGAAGGAGCGGGAAAAGGTACGCAAGAAAATCCGTTTGTTGTTAAGCGAGGAAGAGGGCAGGGAGAGGCTGTCCTTTTATCTGGAGAAAAACCAACGGGCGAGGGCCAGGCTTTTGTCTGCGCTTCTGGATGACAACGTGCTTGATTACGAGTTGGTGAATAAGAAGCTGAACATTACCTTGAGCGTCGTGCGGGCTCTGGAGGAACAAGGCATCCTGGCGTTGGAGTCCGAGAGGGTGTTTCGTAATCCCGTCCATTTGCAGTTTCAGGAGCGCGGACAAGAGGGCGCGGCGCGAGGCGGGAATCAAGAAGGCGCGGCACAAGGTTGCCATAAAAAGGAATCGTTTCATTTTACGGATGAACAGTGTACTGCGATAGAGATATTTTGGCAAGACTATGAAGAAGGGCGGTATGGGACGTATTTGCTGCATGGCGTGACCGGGAGCGGCAAGACGGAAGTTTACATCGAGATGATTCGCCGGGTGGTGGCAGGCGGGCGGCAGGCGATTGTCCTGATCCCGGAAATTGCCCTGACGTTCCAGACCGTGATGCGGTTTTACCGATGTTTTGGGGAACGGGTGTCCATCATGCATTCCCGGCTCTCGGCCGGGGAACGCTATGACCAGATGATGCGCGCGAAGGAGGGCGAAATTGACGTGATGATAGGCCCGCGCTCCGCGTTGTTCACGCCGTTTAATGACCTTGGGCTGGTCGTCATTGACGAGGAGCATGAAAATACTTACAAAAGCGAGCAGGTACCGCGCTATCACGCACGGGAGACGGCCGTCGCGAGGGCTGACATGGAAGGGGCGAGCGTCGTTTTAGGCTCGGCGACCCCGTCGCTGGAGGCGATGTACCGGGCGAGACGGGGAGAATACAAGCTGTTGGAGCTAAGGCGGCGTTCGATGCGGCAAGAAATGGCAGATGTGCACGTCGTGGATTTGCGGGAGGAATTAAAAAATGGCAATCGTTCGATTTTGAGCGGCAAGCTGGTGGAATTGATGGAGAACCGCTTGCAAAAAAAGGAACAAACCATGCTGTTTTTAAACCGGCGCGGTTATGCCGGATTCGTTTCCTGCCGTGAATGCGGGCACGTCATAAAATGCCCGCACTGTGATGTCTCCCTTTCCTCGCACAAGGGAGGGAAGTTGGTGTGCCATTATTGCGGGCATGAAGAGACGCGGCCGACGGTCTGTCCGGAGTGCGGCTCTCGGCACGTTGGGGAATTTCGGGCCGGCACCCAGCAAATCGAGGAGATTGTGAAGGCAAGGTTTCCGATGGCGCGGGTGCTTCGCATGGACATGGACACGACGCGGGAAAAGGACGGGCATGAAAAAATTCTGGCGGCGTTTGCCAATGAGGAGGCGGACGTTTTGGTGGGGACGCAAATGATAGTCAAGGGACATGATTTCCCCAACGTCACCCTGGTCGGCATATTGGCGGCGGACATGTCCCTTTATGGCGACGATTACCGCTGCGGGGAACGGACGTTCCAGTTGCTTGTGCAGGCGGCGGGGCGCGCCGGGCGGGGCAATAAGCCTGGCGAGGCCGTGATACAGACTTACAGCCCCGAACATTATGCGATAGAGACCGCGGCCAGGCAGGACTACGCGGCATTTTATGAGGAGGAAATCCGCTACCGGATGCTGATGGGCTACCCTCCCGTGGAAAATTTGCTGGCGGTGCTTATAAGCTGCGAGGACGAGGCGCTTTTAGGGAAGGGATGCCATTATCTCAAAGAATACGCGCTGCGGATTTGTAAAAATAGAAACGAAAGTGGTACGAAAATCGAGGTGATTGGCCCGGCGAGTCCGGGAATCGGAAAAATCAATGATATTTTTCGCAAAGTGCTCTATCTGAAATCGGAAAAATATGATACACTGATAGTTGTGAAAAATTGGTTGGAACAATACATTGAGCTGAACCGCGGATTTGACAAAATGCGGATACAGTTCGACTTTAATCCAATGAATACAATTTAGCCGTAAGCAACTGGCATTGAACTAAAAAACGATAAGGGAGAAACGAAAAATGGCAATCAGACAAGTTCGTGAAGTGGGAGACGACATTTTAAGGAAGCAAAGCAAGCCGTTGACGAAGATGACGTTGCGCACGAAGATTTTGATTAACGACATGCTGGACACGATGTACGAGGCGAACGGGGTCGGCCTGGCGGCACCGCAGGTCGGCATCCTCAAGCAGGTCGCGGTGGTGGACGTCGGCGAAGGTGCGTACGTGCTGATTAACCCGGAGATTATCGAGTCTTCGGGAGAGCAGACCGGGGACGAAGGGTGCTTAAGCCTGCCGGGCAAGGCCGGAACCGTGACAAGGCCGAATTATGTGAAAGTGCGGTGTCTCGACGAGAATATGGAGGAAGTGACGTACGAGGGTGAGGAACTCTTGGCACGCGCGTTTTGCCATGAGATTGACCATTTGAAGGGAATCTTGTATTCCGACCTGGCCGAAGGACCGCTGCATGACGCGGTATACGAGGATGAGGAAGAGTAAGCGTAGTCGCGTGGAAGTGAAGCCGACGAGGGCGAACAAACGTGGACGTGAGGTTTAAGGAGTGATGTAAGAATGAAAATCATATTCATGGGAACCCCGGACTTTTCCGTGGGTACGTTGGAAGCGTTAATCGCGGCCGGACATGAGGTGTGCCTGGCGGTGACGCAGCCGGACAAACCAAAGGGACGCGGGAAGGAGATGCAGTTTCCGCCGGTCAAGGAAGCGGCGCTTTTGCATGGAATCGAGGTGTTTCAGCCGCGAAAGGTTCGCGAGCCAAAGAACGTGGAAAAGCTGAGAGGTTATCAGGCCGATGTCATTGTCGTCGTGGCATTTGGTCAGATTTTGCCGAAGGAAATCTTGCAGATGGCTCCGTACGGTTGCGTCAACGTGCATGCTTCGCTTTTGCCGAAATATCGCGGGGCGGCACCGATTCAGTGGGCAATTTTAAATGGGGAAAGTGTCACCGGCGTTACGACCATGCAGATGGACGAGGGAATAGATACCGGCGACATGCTGAAAAAAACCGAAGTGGAGATTTCCCCGCAGGAGACGGGGGAAAGTTTGCATGACAAGCTGGCTGCTGCCGGTGCCATGCTTTGCGTGGAGACGTTAAAAGGTCTGGAAGAGGGAACCGTCGTGCCGGAAAAGCAAGGAGAGAGTCCGACGGCCTATGCGAAAATGTTGACGAAACAGCTTGGCGACATTGACTGGACGAGGCCTGCGGCGGAGATTGAGCGGTTGGTGCGGGGCTTGAATTCCTGGCCCGGCGCGTACACGAACTGGGATGGCAAGGTGTTGAAAATCTGGAAGGCGCGTGTGGCGGAAGAGGAAAAGGCGCGAAAAGCAGGTCTGGACATGACGGAAACGGATGCGGCACGAGTGACGTTGCCGGGATACGTGGCCTTCGTGGAGCGGGACGCTTTTTACGTGAGGACGGGGAGCGGGCTTTTGCAGGTGGAAGAAGTACAGGTTCCGGGAAAGAAACGGATGGAGACGGGAGCGTTTTTACGAGGGTATGCCTTGCCCGTGGGGACGAGGTTCGTCCAAAATACTGTATGAGTTATGAAGATTCACTTTTTTTCAGTTCCTAAGATTTACAGTTCCTAGGATTTACAGTTCCTAGGATTTACAGTTCCTAAGATTTACACTTCCTAAAATATGAACGGAGGGATATTCGTATGTTGCATTACTATTGGGATCCAACTTATGTTTTGGTGTTGATTGGAGTCGTGCTTTCTCTGGCGGCCTCGGCCCGCGTCAAAAGTACGTACCACAAATACGCGCGTGAATTTAGTCGTTCCGGGCTGACGGGGAGGGAGGCGGCAGAACGGATTTTGCGTATGAACGGCGTTCAAGGAGTGACCGTGCGCCGGGTGGCGGGGGAACTGACCGACCATTATGACCCGCGTAATCAGACAGTGAATCTTTCCGACGCCGTTTATGATTCGGCCTCGGTGGCCGCGATTGGCGTGGCGGCGCATGAATGCGGACATGTGTTGCAGCATGAGAATGGTTACGTGCCGCTTAAGATTCGTGGGGCGTTGGTGCCGGTGGCCAATTTTGGTTCTCAGATTTCATGGCCGCTCATTTTGATTGGATTATTCATTAGCGGGGATTTTTCCGTGCTTTTGATTAATCTGGGGATTATTCTGTTTTCGGCGGCGGTCATTTTTCAATTGGTGACCCTTCCGGTGGAGTTTAACGCTTCCGGGCGGGCGTTAAAGATACTGGAATCTAGCGGAATGCTTTCCATCGATGAGCTCAAAGGCACGAAAAAGGTACTAGGTGCCGCCGCCATGACTTACGTGGCCGGAGCGGCCACCGCGGTTTTGCAGCTTCTGCGTATCTTGATTATTGCCGGAGGAAGGCGAGATGACTAAGTCGGTCGGTGAGCGTGAACTGGTGTTGGAAATTTTGTTGGAAGTGCTGGAGAAAGGGGCGTACGGTCATATTGTGTTGCGAAACGTCCTTTCCAAGTACCAGTATTTGGACAAAAGGGAACGTGCCTTTATTACCCGTGTGAGCGAGGGGACGATAGAACGCGTACTGGAACTGGATTATATTTTGGATCAGTTTTCCAAGGTGAGGGTGAGGAAAATGAAGCCGGTCATCCGCAATATTTTGCGCAGTGCGGTGTACCAGTTGAAGTATATGGACACCGTGCCGGACTCGGCGGTCTGCAATGAGGCGGTTTTACTGGCGGTCAAAAAGGGTTTTGGAAATTTGCGTGGTTTTGTAAACGGTGTTTTGAGAAACGTGGCGCGAGGGCTTGGAAGTATAACGTATCCGGAGGATGAATTGCAACGTCTGTCCGTTTCGTATTCCATGCCGGAATGGATTTTAAAGCTGTGGTTGGAAGAACATGACAAGAAAACGGTTGAGAAAATGTTGGCGGCGTTCCAGACGGAGCGGCCGCTTACCATTCGTTGTAATTTAAAGAGGATTGACCCGGATGGGCTTCGGAAAAAGCTGGAAAAGGATGGCGTGAAAGTAAAACGTCATCCATATTTGTCGTATGCATTTATAATCTCCGGCTATGATTATTTGGAGAGGCTTTCCGGTTTCGCGGACGGGGACTTTTACGTGCAGGACGTAAGCTCCATGCTGGTCGGCGAGGCGGTTGGCGCGCGGGCGGGCGACGTGGTGATTGACGTGTGCGCCGCGCCGGGCGGGAAGAGCCTGCACCTGGCTGAGAAGCTGGACGGGACGGGATGCGTGGAGGCGCGGGATTTGACATCCTATAAAGTGGAATTGATAGAGGATAATATTGCACGTTCGGGGCTTGAGAATGTCAGTGCGCGGGTCTGGGACGCGCTTTCGTTGGATGAATCTGCCATCGAGAGTGCCGACATCGTGTTGGCGGACTTGCCATGTTCGGGACTGGGCGTGCTTGGAAAAAAGGCGGACTTGAAATATCGGGTGACGTTAGAAGACGTTGAAGAGTTGGCAAAACTGCAGAGGAACATTTTAAAAAACATAGGATGCTATGTAAAATATGGCGGTACGCTCGTGTATAGCACTTGTACGATAAGCCAGGTGGAAAATATCGGAAACGTGCGTTGGTTTTTGGAGAATTTCCCCGAATTTGAGTTGGCAAACGTTTGGGAAAGGTTGCCGGCGGAGCTTGCGGGGAAATTACGGGGCGAATCGGCGGAGGTGACGGCAAGCGGGTTATTGGGTAGAAAATCGAATAAACCGCGTGGCGAGTCGCGCGATGCTTTGGCGGAGAAATGTTTGCAGTTGCTTCCGGGCGTGCACGCATGCGACGGATTTTTCATCGCGGTGTTTAGGAAGTGCAAAAAATCAATGGCCGAAGTGACCGCGAACGATAATGGATGGGAGAAGGCATGAAGAAGGATATTCTTTCTTATACATATGAGGAATTGCAGAATGAAATCACGTTGATGGGCGAGAAATCATTTCGGGCGGGGCAGATTTACGAGTGGCTTCATGTCAAACATGCGGGCGATTTCGCGAGGATGAGCAACCTTTCCAAAGATTTGCGGGAAAAACTGGCGGAAGAGTTCGATATTTGCACGGTGTCGTTGGTGGAACGGCAGCAGTCCAAGCTGGACGGGACGAACAAGTTCCTATTTCGCCTGCACGATGGCAACACGGTGGAGAGCGTGCTGATGCGCTATAAGCATGGGGCGTCGGTCTGTATTTCCTCGCAGGTGGGGTGCCGCATGGGATGCCGGTTTTGCGCGTCCACGCTGGGCGGGTTAGAGCGTGATTTGTCCACCGCCGAGATGTTGTCGCAAGTATACGTGATAGGGGAAATCATCGGCGAACGCATTTCCCATGTGGTCGTGATGGGAATGGGGGAGCCGCTGGACAATTATGATAATTTTCTCAAATTCGTCCGCATGCTGACGGACGGGCATGGACTGCATTTGAGCCAGCGGAATGTCACGGTGTCCACTTGTGGCATCGTGCCGAAAATCTATGAGTTGGCGGAAGAAAATCTGCAGATTACGCTTGCGCTTTCTTTGCATGGTTCCACGCAGGAGAAACGAAAAGAATTGATGCCGGTGGCGAACCGCTATGAACTGTCAGAGGTGTTGGAGGCGTGTGATGCTTATTTTGAAAAAACGGGGCGGCGCATCACGTTCGAGTATAGTCTGGTGGGCGGGGTAAATGATACCGTCGAGGACGCGCGCGAGCTAGTAGCCATCGCGAAGCCGCGCAATTGTCATGTCAATCTGATTCCGGTCAATCCCGTCCGGGAGCGTGGATTTGAAAAACCAGGCAAAAAGGCGGCCTTGGACTTTCAGCATAGGCTTATAAAGGCCGGGGTCAACGCCACGATACGGCGGGAGATGGGTGCGGACGTCGACGGGGCGTGTGGACAGTTAAGGCGGAGGCGTGAGGTGGATGCTCTTTTAGAGCATCCACCCGCACCCCGTGAAAAGTAACCAGCGATTGGGCAAAAATTGAAAACGTGGAAAATTGAAAACGTGGCGATTTATCACTTGTCCTTTTCTTCCTGTTGTGCTAAAATGTTTTATGATTGCGGGAGTGCGTATTAAAGGAGATTCTTATGAAGACGTTTTCGATCACTGACGTGGGAATGGTAAGACAAGTGAATCAGGATTATGTGTATACGTCGGACGTTCCGTTGGGACCTTTGCCGAACTTGTTCGTGGTGGCGGACGGCATGGGAGGACACCAGGCGGGCGATTTTGCCTCGAAGTACACGGTCGAGGTCGTGCGGCAGGAATTGAAGCAGTGCGGCGAGACGGACGTGGAGAAGGCGCTGATCCGCGCCATCAAGAAGGCGAACAAGGAGATTATCAAGAAGGCTTCGGAGGACGTTCATCTGAAAGGGATGGGCACGACCATCGTGGTGGCGACCATCGTCCGGCAGATGATGTATTTTGCAAACGTAGGGGACAGCCGCTTGTATTTGATTAATCAGGGCATTACCCAGCTTACCAAGGATCATTCGTTGGTGGAGGAGATGGTGCGCCTTGGCGGCATCAAGCCGGAGGAGGCCAAGCATCATCCGGACAAAAACATCATCACTCGGGCAATCGGGGCGAAGGACGCGGTGGAAGTGGACTTTTATGAGCACCGTCTGAAACGGGGAGACATCATATTGATGTGTACGGACGGGTTGAGCAACATGGTGGAGGATGAAGAGCTTTTCCACATCGTGCAAGGGGGACGGGACATCGTGGAGGCCGGAACGGCACTCGTGTCCGCGGCGAAAGAGAATGGCGGCACGGACAATATCGGGGTTGTCCTGGTAGAACCATTTACTGACGAGGTGAGTATCGTATGTTAAAAGAGGGTATTTTTTTAGGGAAGCGTTATGAGATTTTGGAACGCGTCGGTGCCGGGGGCATGGCGGACGTATATAAGAGCAAGGATCATAAGCTGAATCGTTTCGTGGCAGTGAAGGTGCTGAAGAGTGATTATCGCAACGACGAGGTGTTCATACAGAAGTTCGTAAGCGAGGCGCAGGCGGCGGCCGGGCTGATGCACCCGAACGTGGTCAACGTTTATGACGTGGGGCAGGATCGCGGGCTATATTACATGGTCATGGAGTTGGTCGAGGGCATCACGCTGAAGGATTATATTGAAAAGAAAGAGCGTCTGACCGCGAAGGAGACGATTAGTATCGCGATTCAGATGATGACGGGGATTCAGGCGGCGCATGACCACCATATCATACATCGGGACATCAAGCCGCAAAACATCATCATTTCGCATGACGGCAAGGTCAAGGTGACGGATTTTGGCATCGCCAGGGCCACGACCTCCACGAGCACCATCAGCACCAACGTGATGGGATCGGTGCATTACACGTCGCCGGAGCAGGCGCGCGGCAGCGCCGTGGACGAGAAGAGCGACATTTATTCGGCCGGCATCACGATGTACGAGATGATTACCGGGCATGTGCCGTTTGACGGGGATTCTACGGTGACGGTGGCCGTCAAGCATTTGAAGGAAGCGATGGTACCGCCTTCCGAGGAGGTGCCGGACATTCCGCATAGCCTGGAGTGCATTATTTTGAAATGTACGCAAAAGAATACGGAGGATCGTTATCAGGATTGTCAGGAGGTCATCACGGACTTGAAGCGTTCCCTCGTGGATCCGGAAGGTGACTTTGTGACTATGGGAGCCTTGTCCGGACGTCGTCCGATGCGGGACACGGAGACGGTCTTGATGTCGGAAGACGAGGTGGAGCAGCTCAAAAGGCGGAGCGCGAAATCACGGGACGACTATGAAGCCCCCCGCAGGACTTCAAGGGAGAGGGTACGTGCCAGTGCTTATGACGATGAAGATTATGATGACGACTACGAAGATGATTATGACGGAGACGACGGTTACGAGGACGATTACGAAGAGGATGCGCGCATAAGGGAGCGGCGCAGGCAGGAGGAGCGACGCAGAAGTGCCGCCGCCCGCCGCAGTCAGGAAGAGGCCAGGCAAAAGATGGTCACGAGGCTGATTGTTGTTGGGGCGGGACTTGTCGTGGCGTTGATTCTGATTTTGGCCGCGACACAGCTGGTTAACAGTCCGTCATCGAAGGATCCGCAAGCCAATATGGAAGTTGACGACAAGGTGCAGGTGCCGAATCTCCTCGGCATGACGGAGGCACAGGCAAGGAAAGCGCTCAATGACAAGAATCTGGGCTATGACGTGTCAGAACGCAAGCCTTCGGACAGATACGAGGAAGGTCAGATTATGGAGCAGAGCGTGGATGCCAATAAAAAAGTCGATAAAAACACGACGATTGAAGTGGTGGTGAGTACCGGGGAAGAGATTAAAACCACTTTCGTTCCCAACGTGGTTGGCATGACTGAGGCTGATGCGGAAAAAGCTTTGGCCGAGAAGAACCTGGTTGTCGACTCGGAAGCGAAGTATGATGATTATGTCGAGGCGGGCAAGGTGATAAGCTCGGATCCGATAGAGGGCAGCGAGGTAGAGGAAGGTACACATATAAAGATTTATGTCAGCCTTGGTACGGAGAACGCGGAAGTACCGTCCGTGGAAGGCCGTAGTCTGGATGACGCGAGAAGGATTTTGAGTGATTCAGGTTTTAACGTCAGCACGAAGGAAGAAAATCATGATACGATTGCGGAAGGCATGGTGATTCGTCAGACTCCGGGGGTTGGCGCGCGCGTGGCGAAAGGCAGCACGGTCGAAGTGACCGTGAGCTTGGGAAAGAAGACCGAGTATGCGGAAGTTCCATCGCTTTACAAGATGACGGAAGACCAGGCAAGGCAGGCGTTGGAAGCACGCGGCCTGAAACTGGGCACGGTGACTTCGCAGCCGTCGGACAACGGTGAGGCGGCAGGTCTCGTAATTGAGCAAGAGTATGCAAGTGGAAGCCAGTTGGAGAAAGGCTCTTCTGTACGGGTCATCATCAGTTCGGGACCGAGGTCGGATCCGTCACAAGAAGACCCGGGGGATTCAGAAAATCCGGATGATTCAAAAGAGAAGGATTCGGGAGAGTAGTTAAAAGCCATCGCGTCGGCGCGGCGGTCGGAGACTTAAAAAATGACGGAGAGTAGGCTTTCATGCGGGGTAAGATTATAAAAGGGATTGCCGGATTCTACTACGTGAACGTGGTGGAATCCGGTCTTTATGAATGTAAGGCGCGGGGGGTCTTTCGCAAGGAGAAGACGAAGCCGCTCGTGGGGGACGAGGTGGAAATGGAAGTCCTTGACGAGACGGAAAAGACGGGGAACATTACGGCGGTACTGCCCCGCAAAAATGCGCTTGTTCGTCCGGCCGTGGCCAATGTGGATCAGGCTTTGGTCGTCTTCGCGGTGACGGAGCCGGAGCCGCATTTTAATTTGTTGAACCGGTTCCTCGTGATGATGGAGCAAAAAGAAATTCCGACGGTGCTTTGTTTTAACAAGGAAGATATTGCCACGAAGGCACAGACGGAAGAATTGGCGGAGATTTATCAGGTTTGCGGATATCCGGTCGTGTTTACCAGTGCAACGGAAGGAATCCATATCGAAAAAGTAAAGCGGCTGCTTGCGGGGAAGACGACGGTGATTGCCGGGCCTTCCGGTGTGGGAAAGTCCTCTTTGATTAATCGGTTACAGCCGACCGTGCAGATGGAGACGGGTGACATCAGTAGGAAAATTGCCCGCGGGAAGCACACGACGAGGCATTCAGAATTGATTGCCATAGACGGGGAGTCCTATATCATGGACACGCCGGGATTTAGCTCGTTGTATGCCGGGGACGTGGAGAAAGAGGAATTAAAGTATTATTTTCGTGAGTTCGCGCCTTTTGAGGGGCGATGCCGTTTCCAGGGGTGCATGCATTTAAGCGAGCCGGATTGTGCGGTAAAGCAAGCGGTGGATCACGGGAAGATTCATAAGATACGTTATCGTGACTATCAGGAAATGTACGCGGAATTGAAAAACCGAAAAAAGTACTGAGATTGGGAAGAGGTATTGAAAGATGAAGAGGATCTTGTCACCGTCGATTTTGGCGGCAGATTTTAAAGTGCTGGGGGAACAAATCAGGACATGTCAGGAAAATGGGGCCGAGTATTTACATTTTGACGTGATGGACGGCATGTTCGTGCCGAGCATTTCCTTTGGATTGCCCGTGTTGGAGTCGCTTAAAGGCGCGACGAATCTTACGTTGGACGTGCATTTGATGATCGTGGAGCCGATTCGCTACGTTGAGGAATTTGCAAGGGCGGGCGCGGATATCCTGACGGTTCATTACGAGGCTTGCAAGGATTTGCAGGCCACGTTGGACGCAATTCACGCTTGCGGCGTAAAGGCGGGCATTGTCATCAATCCGGCGACTGACGTGGAAGTTTTGAGACCGTATCTCCATCAGGCCGAGATGTTCCTTTTGATGTCGGTGGAGCCGGGGTTTGGCGGACAAGCGTTTATCCCGCATTCTTTTGATAAAATACGTACGTTGCGCGAGATGTTGAATGTGCAGGGGGTGGAGACGGACATTGAGGTGGACGGCGGCATTTGTCATGCGAACGTAAAGGCGGTGCTTGACGCGGGTGCCAACGTGATAGTAAGCGGTTCCACGATATTTCACGGAGATATCGCGAAGAACGTCACGGGTTATTTGGAATTGTTTCGGGAAGCGTGAGGTTGTCTTTCAAACTTTGAGCAATTATACGTTGATTGGCTGTGAGGGTGTATGCAAATCTGGCAGCCAGGGGACAAGTTTTGTTTTTGATGGAGGTGGCGATGGACAAGTATACGGTGATAGTAAGCGGTGGGGCACTCGACGAGGATTTCGCTCTGCGGATTTTAAATGATGAGCATGTGGAATTTATTATCGCGGCGGACAGCGGGCTTTTGTTTCTTCATAAGCATCAAATTGAGCCAAATTATATTGTCGGGGATTTTGACAGCGCGCCTTCCGAGGTGGTGTCATATTACCGGGAGCAGACGAACGTGCCGATTCGGCAGTACAATCCAATCAAGGATTTTTCCGACACGGAGATCGCACTTCGGCTGTGCCTGAGCCTTGGACGGAAGCGGATTGTGATTCTTGGCGGGACGGGTAGCCGTATTGATCATGTCTGGAGCAACGTGCAGACATTAAAAATTGCCTTGGATGCCGGGGCCGAGGCTTTCCTTTTGGATTCCCACAATCGGATCCGACTTTTGAACCGGGGGATTACCCTGAAGTGGGACACTGCGTTCGGGCCATACTTTTCCGTGTTTCCGTTGGGGGCGACGGTGGAATATTTCTCCATTAAGGGGGCGAAGTACCCTCTTACGGATCACGCCCTGACGCCATATGATAGTTTGTGCGTGAGTAATGAATTCGCGGGCGAGCAAGTGGAAATCACGTTCCCGGAGATGCTGGGCAACGTCGTCGTGTTGATGGAGACGCGGGACTAAAGAATGTGGAATGGTAGCGCATAAAGGTTTTATAATAAAAGATTATGAGAGAGGTAAAGATAGATATGAAATTGGGTATTGTCGGTTTGCCGAACGTCGGCAAGAGCACACTATTTAATTCTTTGACAAAGGCTGGCGCGGAGTCGGCAAATTATCCGTTCTGCACCATCGACCCGAACGTGGGAGTGGTTGCCGTGCCGGACAAGCGTCTGGACGTGTTGGGGGAAATGTACCATACGCGGCGCATCGTTCCGGCGGCGATTGAGTTTGTGGATATCGCGGGGTTGGTGAAGGGCGCGTCCAAGGGCGAGGGTCTGGGCAATCAGTTTTTAGCCAATATTCGTGAGGTGGACGCGATCGTGCACGTGGTGCGCTGTTTCGAAGACGGGAACATCGTGCACGTGGACGGCAGTATCGACCCGCTTCGAGACATTGAGACGATTAATCTGGAGTTGATTTTCTCGGATTTGGAGATTTTGGAGAGACGCATCGCCAAGACGACGAAAGTGTCGAGGAATGACAAGGCGGCCGCCAAGGAACTGGAGTTGCAGAAGCGTATCAAGGCGCATCTGGAAGAGGGGCGGATGGCGAAGAGCTTTACGACCGACGACGAGGACGAGATTGCCTGGATGGCGGATTATAATTTGCTGACTGCCAAGCCGGTGATTTTTGCGGCGAACGTGACGGAGGATGACCTGGCGGACGACGCGTCCACCAATGTGGGCGTGCAGGCGGTGCGCGAGTACGCGGCGAAGGAAGGGTGCGAGGTGTTCGTGGTCTGTGCCCAGATTGAGCAGGAAATTGCCGAGCTGGAGGATGACGAGAAGAAGATGTTTCTGGAGGATCTGGGGTTGTCCGAGTCGGGACTGGAAAAGCTGATCAAGGCCAGCTATCGGTTGTTGGGGCTGATTAGTTATTTGACGGCGGGCGAGCCGGAGGTGCGCGCGTGGACGATCAAGGCAGGCACGAAGGCACCACAGGCGGCCGGAAAGATTCACTCGGATTTCGAGAGGGGATTCATCCGCGCGGAGATTGTAAGCTATGACGATTTGATGGCCTGCGGGACGCACGCGGCGGCCAAGGAGAAAGGGCTGGTGCGCCTGGAGGGGAAGGACTACGTGGTACAAGACGGAGACATTATTTTATTTCGGTTTAACGTGTAAAAAGGAGCAATTAGGTTATGCATTATGACATCAGCTTTCCAAATCTGGGGATTTACCTGGAACATGTCGGGAAGTCCATCTCTATATTTGGCTTTGAGATTGCATATTATGGAATCATCATCGGCAGCGCGATGTTAATCGGGTTTCTTTGGGCGTTTCACGACGCGAAAAAGACCGGGCAGAACCCAGACGATTATTTGGATCTGGGGCTGGCGGGAATCATTTGCGGGATTGTCGGGGCGAGAATTTATTACGTTGTTTTTTCGTGGGACATGTACAAAGATAACATCCTGAACGTGTTTAACTTGCGCGAGGGCGGTTTGGCCATTTACGGCGGCGTCATTGGCGCGGTGATTGCCGTGTTGATTGGCGTAAAAATGAAAAGGATGAAAGTGGGCGTGGTGTTTGACATGATGGCCGTGCTCATTTTGAACGGGCAGATGCTGGGGCGTTGGGGCAATTTTTTCAACCGGGAGGTATTCGGTGACTATACTGACTCGCTTCTGGCCATGCGACTTCCATTAGACGCGGTTCGCCCGCAGGACGTGTCGGACTTGATGCGCCAGCATATGGTGGAAATCGAGGGAGTCAGTTACATTCAGGTGGAGCCGACGTTTCTTTATGAATCCTTGTGGTGCGCGGCGTTATTGATTTTCCTCGTGGCTTACCGCCGACATAAGAAATATGACGGCGAGATTTTCCTGTTATATATGTTTGGGTACGGGTTGGGGCGTTTTTGGATCGAGGGAATCCGTACCGACCAGTTGTTGCTTCCGGGCATCGGATTTCCAGTGTCGCAGCTTCTGGCGGCGGTAATCGTCGTGGTGACAACGGCGGCGATGATTTTGATACGGATGAGGAAGAGAAAGGACGTAAGGCATAACGGCGAAGAACATCAAGAAGAACACGGTGAAGAACGCGATGAAGAACGAGACGAAGAACAAGGTGAAAAACAAGGCGATAAATAAGGCAAAGGAGCCGGGATTGGTTTATAAAGTCGTGATAGGCATCGTGGCGGCAACGGTTTTGGTTGCCGCTATTGTCGTGTCCGTAACTTATTGGAGAAAGTCGATGCAAGAGGAGGAAGAGATAAATGCCGGAATTCGTTATCTGGAAGAACTGGAGCAGCAGGACATGGAAGAGATTTCCGGCAACATCAAGACGATAAGGGACGCGCGCCTTTTGAATCTGGCAGATGCAAACGAGGAGGCGGTCTGGGCGGTACTTGCCGAATTGAACGTCATGATTTTGGGCGATTCCCGTGCGGTCGGTTTTTCTTACCATGAGTTCGTGGCAGAGGAACGGGTTCTGGCGCACGGGGGTGGAAAGATTACCGACGTGGATGACGAATTGGAGCAGATAAGGGCCGTGGGTCCGAAGCATGTCTTTTTGTGTTTCGGCCTCAATGACGTGGGTATAGGGTTCTGGCCGAATGCGGAGGATTACGCCGTGGTCTGTGATGAGAAAATTCAATTATTGCAGAGGGAATTGCCAAATGCGACGATTTATTTGAACTCCATCCTCCCGGCGGTGGGAGTCGGCTTGGAAAGGGATTCGGATTACCCGCGGATTGGCGAGTATAACGAGGCGTTACGCGCAATGTGTGAGGAGAAAGGGTATCATTTTATAGACAACACGCCGGTGGCGGAGGAGCATGCGGATTTATACGCTGAGGATGGCTTGCACGTGGATCGGAACTTCTATAAGTATTGGGCGGCCAACATGCTGACAGAGGTGGATTGACAAATGATGGAAAGAATGAGGGAGAAATGGAGTTTAAAAAAGTGGGGTTATGTTCGGATTGGCTTGGTCGTTTTGCTGGCCGTGTTCATCCTTTTTGATTTGTGGGGCGGGCGCGTGGCCGACGCAGACATGGAGTCAGTGGTGAAAGCGGTGACCCAGGCGGCCGGGATGGAGGGAAGCCAGCCTGCCGAGGCAAGGATGGTGAAGCGTTTTTACGGCCTGAATCCGGGCGATTATGAGAGCGTGGTGCTCTATGCCCCGGCCGACAATATGGACGTGCAGGAATTGTTGGTTGTAAAGTTGAAAGAGTCTTCGCAGAGGGCGGAAGTGGAGGCCGCGATACAAGGAAGACTTGATACGCAGCTTAAAAGCTTTGAAGGGTATGGGGCGGAACAAACGGCGCTTCTGGAGGCGCACGTGTTGCGGGTGAAGGGAAATTACGTGTTCTACATCGTTCATGAACGCGCGGCCGAGGCGGGCGCGGCGTTCGAGAAGTCATTTCGATAGGCGGGAAGCCGCGTGGCGCGGGGGGAAGAATCATGATTTTTAGCAGTATATTTTTCATTTTCGTTTTTTTGCCGGTGGTGTTGGCAATTTATTATTTGGTTCCGTTTCGCTATCAGTTGAAAAATCTGGTGCTTTTATTGGCGAGCCTCGTATTTTACGCGTGGGGTGAGCCGATCTACGTGATTTTGATGTTGCTTGGCATCGGCATTAATTATGTGGGCGGGGTGGAGATTGAAGGGTATTTGCAGGCGGGCAGGGAACGGAACGCGAAAGTGGCGTGCATCAGCATCGTGGCAGTGGATTTGGCCGTGCTTGGCTTTTACAAATATTACGGCTTCGTCCTTGAGAATATCAACGCGATTCTGCCAATTGACATTCCTTACCATGAACTTGCGTTGCCGATAGGAATTTCTTTTTATACGTTTCAGACGATATCCTATATCATCGACGTGTATCGGCAGAAGGTGGAGGCGCAGCATAGTGTTATCACGTTCGGTGCCTATGTGTGCATGTTTCCGCAATTGATTGCCGGCCCCATCGTGCGTTATAGCGACGTGGAAAAGCAGCTCTCAAAAAGGACGTTGTCCCTGGAAAAGTTTGGCGACGGGGCGATGTGGTTTTTGCGGGGATTGGGAAAGAAAGTTTTGTTGGCAAACACCATGGGGAGCGTCTTTGATTCCATCATGGCGTTGGGGGCGGCAGATACGTCTGTTTTGACGGCGTGGATTGGCTGTTTCGCCTATACGATGCAGATTTATTTTGACTTTGGCGGATATTCCGACATGGCGGTCGGACTGGGGAAAATGCTGGGATTTGAGTTCATGAAGAACTTTGATTATCCTTACACGGCAAAAAGCGTCACGGAATTTTGGCGCAGGTGGCACATTTCTTTAAGCAGCTGGTTCAAGGAATATGTCTACATTCCGCTGGGCGGAAATCGGGGCGGGACGAAAAAGGCGGTCAGGAACCTCCTGGTGGTCTGGGCGTTGACCGGGCTGTGGCATGGCGCGGCGTGGAATTTTATATTTTGGGGGCTTTATTATGGCATAATTCTATGCGTTGAGAAATATATATTAAAAGAGAGATTGGGCAAATTGCCGATTGTCTGCCAGCATGCATATACCATGTTGTTGGTCATGCTGGGATGGGTGTTGTTTTCGGCTCCGACGTTGGGACGGGCCTTGGCGTATGTCGGCACGATGTTTGGCATTGGCGGCAGCGGGGTGGCGGACGCGACCGGCTTGTATTTTCTTGGTACGTGCTTGGTGCCTGGCATCATTTCGGCGATTTTGTGTACGCCGCTGATATATAGGCGGATTCCTCGAATTACGAGGGCCAGGGAGTGGTACAAGCAGGTGGCTGGGGCGATGATTTATATTGGCATATTCGTGGTTTCCACGGCGTACCTTGTGAATGCGACGTATAATCCGTTTTTATATTTCAGGTTCTGATGGCGGCGCGGCGTAAATGGGTGTGTTTTGTGATAGAACGGGATGTTCTTGAATGAAGTTAAGGGTAAGAAAGATGAGCGAGAAAGAACAATTGCGGCAGGAGCCGATGAGGAAAAAAAGGAAAAAGGGCGGGCGGCTGTTTTGTCGAATCATGGCGGCGGCATTTGCCGGGAGTATTTTGCTGCTGGCTCTTGCGGGACTTTTGTTGCCAGACAGGGATTATTCCGAGGAGGAGAAACGCGTGTTGGCTTCTTTTCCCAAGGCGAGCTGGGACGGGATTCAAAACAAGGATTACATGGAGGACTTAGAAGCATATGTTTCGGATCAGTTCGTATTGCGGGATATGTGGATTCGCTTCAAGGTGCAGTGTGACTTGTTGATGGGAAAGCGGGAGTTTAACGGGGTTTATCTGGGAAAGGACAAGTACCTGATGCAGATTCCCGAGACTCCAGCCGAGGCGGAGGTCGCGAAAAATTTGCAGGCGATCAATTTGTTCGCGGAGCAGAATCAGGAGCTTCGGATTTGCATGATGATCGTTCCAAACGCGGTCTGCGTGATGGAGGATTACTTACCCAAAGGAGCGCCGGTGCGTGACCAGGAGAAGGACGCGAAGGAGTTGAAAGAGCAACTTGCGGCGAATATAAGTTACATTGACGTGACGGCATATATGCGGGAGCATGTACAGGAGGGATTGTATTACAAGACGGATCATCATTGGACGAGCAAGGGCGCGTTGCGGGCGTTTGAAGCGGCGGCGGAAGGCCTGGGAATTGAAAGCCCGCTCACCGATTATGAGATTTACACGGTCACGAATGATTTTTCCGGGACGTTGTCTTCCAGGAGCGGATACCACAAGGTCAAGGATTCCATCGAGGTCTACGCGCCGAAGGGGACGGAGGTAAAATACCTGGTAACGGATTCGGATGACATAAAGGAGAGGCCGACGGTGTATGACAAGGACGCGTTGAATGGAAAAGACCAGTACCAGGTGTTTTTTGGCGGGAATCATGCCCTCGTGGACATTAGGACGACCAATCGGACGAATAGGACGTTGCTATTGTTCAAGGATTCTTATGCGAACTGTTTCGTGCCGTTTTTGCTTCCTTATTATGACGAGATTGTCATGGTGGATCCGAGGTATTATTATGACAACGTCCAGATGCTTGTTTCCAATAAAAAGGTCACGGACGTGTTGTTTTTATATAACATGGACACGTTTTTGAACGATCGCTCCATCGCGGACGTGCTGGCGGGGGAATGACTTTGTACGTTATTTTTCACGGGGGACGTCCAAACAGCTGCGAAAACGTCCACTTGTAGTGTGCGTTGCCCTTTGTACAGAAAAAGAAACAAAAAAAGTCCATAGGTCCTATGGACTTTTCTTCGTTTTGGCGATATAATAGATTCACATGTGAAAAAATACCATTTTACAATGTCTTTAAACAAGGAGGAACAACAAATGGCAAGAAAAATGAAGACCATGGATGGTAACCAGGCTGCGGCTCACGTTTCCTATGCGTATACCGAGGTTGCGGCCATCTATCCTATCACTCCGTCATCCGTCATGCCTGAGCATGTCGATGAGTGGGCAACAGAGGGCAGGGAGAACATTTTCGGACAAACCGTACAAGTGACGGAGATGCAGTCCGAGGCGGGAGCGGCCGGAGCCGTGCACGGTTCTTTGTCCGCAGGTGCCTTGACGACGACGTTCACGGCATCACAAGGGTTGCTTTTGATGATCCCGAACTTGTATAAAGTGGCAGGCGAGCAGTTGCCGGGCGTGTTCAACGTATCCGCGCGCGCGTTGGCAAGCCATGCGCTTTCCATTTTCGGTGACCATTCTGACGTTTACGCTTGTCGTCAGACGGGAGCGGCGATGCTCTGCGAGTCGAGCGTGCAGGAAGTCATGGATTTGACGGCGGTCGCACATTGCGCGGCACTTGAGGGCAAGCTTCCGTTCATTAACTTCTTTGACGGATTTAGGACATCTCACGAGATTCAGAAGATTGAGACATGGGATTATGAGGATTTGAAAGACCTTGTAAACATGGATGCCATTGACGAGTTCCGCGCGCACGCGCTGAATCCGAATCATCCATGCCAGAGAGGTTCCGCGCAGAATCCGGACATCTTCTTCCAGGCGAGGGAGGCCTGCAACCCATATTATGACGCGATGCCGGCCATCGTCCAGAAATATATGGACAAGGTAAACGCAAAGATTGGCACGGATTATAAATTGTTCAACTACTATGGAGCAGAGGACGCGGAGAGCGTCATCGTGGCGATGGGTTCCGCATGTGACACCATCGAGGAGACGATTGACTATATGATGGCTTCCGGCGCGAAGGTTGGTGTCGTGAAGGTTCGCCTTTATAGGCCGTTCTGCGCGCAGGCGCTGATTGACGCGATTCCGGATACCGTGAAGCAGATTAACGTTCTTGATAGGACGAAGGAGCCGGGAGCAATTGGCGAGCCGCTTTACCTTGACGTCGTGGCGGCCCTCAAGGGTTCCAAGTTTGACGCGGTTCCGGTTAATTCCGGACGTTATGGCTTGGGTTCCAAAGATACGACTCCGGCACAGATCGTGGCTGTATTTGACAATAAGGAAAAGAAGACGTTCACCATCGGTATCGAGGACGACGTGACGAACTTGTCTTTGAAGACGGGGGCCGCTCTCGTTACCACGCCGGAGGGAACGATTAACTGTAAGTTCTGGGGTCTGGGAGCTGACGGTACCGTTGGTGCAAACAAGAACTCCATCAAGATTATCGGTGACAACACTGACATGTACGCGCAGGCTTACTTTGACTATGATTCCAAGAAGTCCGGCGGCGTGACGATGTCCCACTTACGTTTCGGTAAGAAGCCGATCAAGTCCACGTACCTGATTCATAGGGCGAACTTCGTGGCCTGCCACAATCCGTCCTATATTGACAAGTACAACATGGTTCAAGAATTGGTTGACGGCGGCACGTTCCTTTTGAACTGCCCGTGGGACATGGAAGGTTTGGAAGCACATTTGCCGGGTCAGGTAAAGGCTTATATTGCAAACCATGGTATCAAGTTCTATACGATTGACGGTATCAAGATTGGTAAGGAAATCGGGCTTGGCGGCCGTATCAATACCGTATTGCAGTCCGCATTCTTCAAGCTGGCGGCCATCATTCCGGAGGAAGAAGCCATCGAGTTGATGAAGACGGCGGCGAAGAACACCTACGGCAGGAAGGGCGACAAGATTGTTCAGATGAACTACGATGCCATTGATGCCGGCGCGAAGCAGGTTGTCGAAGTGGCAGTTCCGGAAAGCTGGAAGAATGCCGCTGACGAGGGTCTGACCACTCCGCACGTAGAAGAGGGCGGCAGAAAAGACGTTGTTGATTTCGTAAAGAATATTCAGGCAAAGGTAAACGCACAAGAAGGAAACACGCTTCCGGTATCCGCGTTTGTGGATTACGCGGACGGTTCCACGCCGTCAGGTTCTTCCGCTTACGAGAAACGTGGTATCGCGGTGGACATCCCGGTATGGAAGCCGGAGAACTGTATCCAGTGTAACCGTTGTGCATATGTATGTCCGCACGCGGTCATCCGTCCGGTTGCCTTGACGGAAGAAGAGGCGGCCAAGGTTCCGGAAGGACAGGCTACCTTGCCGATGACCGGCATGCCGGACATGAAGTTTGCCATCACCGTGTCCGCGTTGGATTGTACCGGATGTGGCTCTTGTGCGAACGTATGCCCGGGCAAGAAGGGCGAGAAGGCACTCGTGATGGGCAACTTGGCGGAGAACATGGGTGCACAGAAGGGCTTCGATTTCGGAAAAGAGATTCCGGTGAAGCCAGAAGTGGTTGCGAAGTTCAAAGAAGCCACCGTGAAGGGAAGCCAGTTCAAGCAACCGTTGCTTGAGTTCTCAGGCGCATGTGCGGGCTGTGGCGAGACACCGTATGCAAAGTTGATTACGCAGTTGTTTGGCGATAGGATGTATATTGCGAACGCGACGGGATGTTCCTCCATCTGGGGCAACTCCTCACCGTCCACGCCTTACACGGTAACGCCGGACGGCAAGGGACCGGCTTGGTCAAACTCCTTGTTTGAGGATAATGCAGAGTTTGGTTACGGCATGTTGCTTGCGCAGAACACGATTCGTGAGAGGTTGAAAGCGAAAGTGGAAAAATTGGCCGAGAGCGGAGACAATGAAGATGTCAAGGCTGCGGCGAAGGAATATATTGACACCTATGGATGTGGCGCGACGAACGGAACCGCAACGGACAAGTTGGTGGCGGCTCTGGAAGCTTGCGGCTGCGGATGCCCGGAGAGAGCGGAGCTTTTGAAGATGAAAGATTTCTTGGCAAAGAAGTCCCAGTGGGTATTTGGTGGTGACGGATGGGCGTACGACATCGGTTTTGGCGGTGTTGACCACGTATTGGCCAGCGGCAAGGATATCAACGTGATGGTATTTGACACCGAGGTTTACTCCAATACCGGCGGACAGTCCTCCAAGGCGACTAAGACCGGCGCGACCGCACAGTTCGCTGCAGGCGGAAAAGAGACGAAGAAGAAAGACCTGGCGAGCATTGCGATGAGCTACGGTTATGTATACGTGGCACAGATTGCCATGGGTGCTGACTTCAACCAGACCGTGAAGGCATTGGCAGAGGCCGAGGCTTATCCGGGACCGTCGTTGATTATCGCGTACGCTCCGTGTATCAACCATGGCATCAAGAAGGGCATGAGCAAGGCCATGACGGAGGAGCAGTTGGCGGTAGAGTGTGGTTACTGGAACAACTTCCGCTACAATCCGGCGGCGGAAGGCAACAAGTTCACGCTTGACAGCAAAGAGCCGAAGATGGAAGGCTATCAGGAGTTCTTGGACGGCGAGGTACGTTACAACGCGCTGAAGAGGGCAAATCCGGAGAAGGCCGAGAGATTGTTTGCTCAGAACGAGAAGGAAGCGGCCGAGAGGTACAGCTACCTGAAGAAGCTGATTGCGCTGTACGGGGAAGAGTAAAAAGGATATGGGTCGCGCCACGTTGGCGTGGAGGTGACTTGTGATTAAAAGATAGGTTAGGACAAAAGAACCGCTGTGAGGTAGAATGTAAATGACATTGCTTCACGGCGGTTTTTTCTTGTGTATAGGAGGTGACGGTGGTGCATCGGCTGGATTTATGTTCATCCTCCCGTCCAATCAGTGTAATAATTGGCCAGGGTGTAAACGGTAACGCGTGTCAATGAAGATTCAAAATTGCCATGTCAGGTGTCTTGACATCTGACATGCCTGGTGTTATACTGGCAAAGTGCAAAGAAGAGGGCGCGTTGAAACGAAGTGCTACATTTGACACAAGCGTCAAAGTACCTTTGAGGTTTTCATCATGATATGCGGGGCGGAAGCGAGGAGAATGACATGGATTTGATGGGGATGGATGAGTTTTATGACGTCGTGGTAGTTGGAACGGGCGTGGCCGGTCTGTATTGTGCCTTGAGCCTTCCAACGCGTTACCGCGTGTTGTTGTTGTCCAAGGAAAAGGCGGATGAGAGCGATTCGTTTTTGGCACAAGGCGGGATATGCATGCAGAGGGGTGAGGACGATTATCGTCCCTATTTTGATGACACGATGCGCGCAGGACATTATGAAAATGACCGGGAGGCGGTGGATTTGATGATTCGCTCGTCCAACATGGTTGTCCGTGATTTAGTACGTCAGGGTGTGCGGTTTGACCGGGACGAGGCCGGGCGGTTGTGCTTTACGAGGGAGGGCGCGCATTCGAGGGCGCGTATCTTGTTCCACGAGGACGTGACCGGCCGTGAGATTGCCCAGACGCTATTGAACGCGGCACGTCGGCACCCGAACATCGAGCTTAGGGAAAAGACGACGTTGCTGGATTTCTTTCAAGACGCGGATGCCTGCGGGGGAGTCGTCGCGTCAGTAGGGGATGAAGAGCCACGCGTGATTGGGGCGGGGGCGGTCGTGCTGGCCTGCGGCGGCATTGGTGGATTGTACGAGCATTCGACCAATTTTCCACACATAACCGGCGATGCCATTGCCATGGCGTTGCGTCACGGCGTGGCTTGCGAGCATTTGGATTATGTGCAGATTCACCCGACCACGCTTTATTCCGACAAGCCAGGACGACGGTTCCTCATTTCAGAATCGGTGCGTGGGGAAGGGGCCGTGCTACTGGACAAAGACGGACAACGTTTTACTGACGAGTTGCAGCCGAGGGATGTGGTTAGCGCGGCCATTAGAAAGCAGATGGAAAAGGACAAGGCGGCACATGTGTGGGAAGACATGCGGCCTTTGGGCGCGACCGTTCTGCATCAGCATTTCCCGAACATATGCCGTCGCTGCGAAGAGGCGGGGTACGACCCGCTTTGCGAGCCTGTCCCGGTGGTCCCGGCGCAACATTATTTCATGGGGGGAATCAAGGTTGATTTGAGCGGTCGTACGAATTTGCCACGGTTGTATGCTTGCGGCGAGACGTGCTGCAACGGTGTGCATGGGCGAAACCGTCTGGCAAGCAACTCGCTTTTGGAATCACTCGTGTTCGCCCAGCGTGCCGCCGACGACATCATATTTGCGAAGCCATCTACATATAAGGGAAATAAGCCGGATTTGGCGCCGTACCGGGAGCGGGAGCCTTTGTTCGCGGCGTATCACGAAGAGGTGCGAAAGGCCATGGGGGGTATTGTTGATTATTAATAATGGGATTGAATAATCATTTTTGTGGGCAGCGCCAAATTGTTTTGAATGAGAAATCTATTTTCAGGAGGAAGAGTCATGAATGAAATTATGCGTCTTTTGAACGTGGATCCGTTAATTTTGCAGGCATTGCGGGAGGACATGCCCGGCGAGGACGTCTCGACCAACGCGGTAATGCCAATCGCTCGTCCTGGAATGGTGGACTTGATTGCCAAGCAGGACGGCATCATTGCCGGGGTGGACGTGTTCGCGAGGGTCTTTACGCTGCTTGATTCGGCCACGGAGGTCGAGCGACTATGTAAGGACGGCGACGTCGTGGAGCCGGGGCAGAAGCTGGCCGTCGTGCGGGGCGACATCCGCGTGCTCTTGTCCGGTGAACGGGTCGCCCTCAACTATTTGCAGCGCATGAGCGGCATCGCCACGTATACTCGTGAGACGGTCAAGCTGCTTGAGGGTAGCGGCATTACTTTGTTGGATACCCGTAAGACGAGCCCGAACAATCGTGTTTTTGAGAAATACGCGGTGCGCGTGGGCGGCGGCGCGAACCATCGGGATAACCTTTCGGACGGGGTACTTTTGAAGGACAATCACATCGGTGCGGCAGGCGGTGTCGCAAATGCCGTCAGGATGGCGAAGGCATACGCGTCTTTCGTGCGTAAAATCGAGGTCGAAGTCGAAACATTGGAGCAGGTGCATGAAGCCGTGGAAGCGGGGGCGGACATCATCATGTTGGACAACATGGGCGACGAGGATATGAAAGCGGCGGTCAAGTGGATTGCCGGGCGCGCCAAGACGGAGTGTTCGGGTAACGTCACGCGCGAGAATATTTTGCGGCTGCGGGAGATTGGCGTGGATTACGTCTCTAGCGGGGCACTGACCCATTCGGCTCCCATCCTGGACATTTCCATGAAACATTTGCGTCCCATGGACGGGGAGGTGGTCTCGTGACGGCGGTGGAGCGGCGTGAGGAAATTTACCACACGTTGTGTGCCGCCAAAAGGGCGGTGCCCGCACGGGAACTTGCGGCACGGTGCGGGGTCAGCCGGCAGGTCATCGTGCAGGACATGGCGGTCATTCGCGCGTCGCATCCGAACATTGTCTCCACGAATTATGGATATGTGCTGCAACAAGCGGAATCAGGGCCCTTGCGGGAGTTCAAGGTATGCCATCTGCCGGAGCGGACCGAGGAAGAATTGAACTTGATCGTGGATTATGGCGGCCACGTTAAGAATATCAGCATCTGTCATCGCGTGTACGGGCGCATCACGGCCGAGATGGACGTTTATTCACGCCAGGACGTGAGGGAATTCCTTCAGGCAATTCAGGGTGGCACGTCGACGGAGCTTTCCACCGCGACGGGCGGCTATCACTACCATTTGGTCGAGGCGGCCACAAAGGAGCGGTTGGACTTAATCGGGGACGCATTGCAGGAAGCGGGATTTCTCGCCCCCTTGCAACCGTGGGAGAAGCCGGAGCAGACGGATGGGTGAAATGTCGCCGAAGCGGTTTGACGGCAGGTGCGCGGAGTCGTTGTTGTCAGCAGGCTGACCCGCGTAGCACCGAAGCGTTCTCAAAATGATAGGATTACAAGAGGGGATACGATATGATGACGGTTCATGAGATTCAAAACGAGATATTGCGCATGAAGCGCGAGAAGGACGTGTGCATCCTTGCCCACGCCTACCAAAGCCAGGACGTGTTGGAGGTTGCCGACTACGTTGGTGATTCCTACGGCCTTAGCGAGCAGGCGGTGAAGGATGAGCGGCAAGGGATTATCATGTGCGGGGTACGTTTCATGGCAGAGACGTGTAAAATATTAAATCCGCATAAAACGGTGTGGTTGGCCAATCCGTTGGCCGGTTGCCCGATGGCGGAACAGCTTGACCTTGCCGCTTTGGAGGCGCTTAAGAAACAATATCCCGGATACGCGGTGGTCGCCTACATCAACACGACTTCCGAGTTGAAAACGGCTTGCGACGTTTGCGTGACCTCGTCGAGCGCGGTGCAGATTTGCGCCAATTTGGAAAATGACAGCATTCTGTTCGTGCCGGATCCGAACTTGGGGCATTTCGTGGCGCGGCAACTTCCGCACAAGACGTTCGCGTTTTATGACGGCGGTTGCCCGAGGCACATGGCGGCGACGGCCGCCGACGTTAATAAGGCACGCGGGGCGCATCCGAAAGCCTTGTTACTCGCGCATCCGGAATGCCTGCCCGAGGTGACGAGCCAGGCAGATTACGTGGGTTCGACGACCGGCATCATGGCGTACGCGAAAAAATCAAACGCAAGGCAGTTCATCATTGCCACGGAGAACAGCATCGTGGAGCATTTGTCCTTCGAATGCCCGGATAAACAGTTCTATCCCTTGTCGGTTGCCTTGTCTTGCATGGACATGCGCGTCTGCACGCTGATGGATGTTTATCATTGCCTGCAAGGCGACGGCGGGGAGGAGATGAGCTTGCCGGAAGGAATACAGGAAGGGGCGGCGCGCTGCCTGCGCCGCATGGTGGAACTGGGCGGCTGAAAATAGTCCAACGGTTGTGAAGAGAAACGTTTAGAGGGCGGTGAGTTGTCATCATGTGAAAAATGACATCAGGCCATGGGACAGCATCTGTCCTATGGTCTTTGCCATGGCTTTGACATCCCAATCAAATCCGTTCCGTCTCCATTCCTTCTGCAATTCCGCGAGTCCGCCAATCATGAGGAGGAAAATCCATCTCGTCTGTTCCTCGCTAAGCCCCAATTCCATCCAGCGTGCGGCCGCCTGCTGCTGTGAGGGAATCAGTATTCTGGTAAATGCGTCGGGGGAGGCATGGAGACGGCCATTCAGGCGGCAAAACGCGGCCACAAGGTGGATTTGTACGAAAAGAGCGATAAACTTGGTGGGGCGTTCATCGCGGCAGCGGCTCTTTCGTTCAAGGAAAAGGACAAGGAACTGTTGGAATGGTATGCGCGGGAGCTTAAAAAGACCGATGTGAGCGTCCATATGAATACGGAAGTGACCGATTTAAACGGACTTGCGGCGGACGAAATTGTCATTGCAACCGGCGCGAAATCACCGAGGCGGCTACAAATTCCGGGTGCGGAGAGGGCGATTGACGCGATATCTTACCTGATGAATCAGGAACAAGTAGGGCAGAAGGTGGCGGTGTACTTGGAGAGCAAGACGAAGGAAATCAAAGAGAAGAGCATCGTGTTGGAGACGAAGGACGGCGAAGTGGAAGTGGTGGTGGACAGCGTGATCTGGGGCGCGAATGACCTGGTGTTGAAATTTTGACCGAAAGCAACTTAGTGAAAAGAACTTCCTTAAAGTAAAAAGGTATGAAATTGTGGAACTGATTTACGAAGCGTGCGTCCGAAAGGGCGCACGTCGTTTGTCACATGATATCACTTGATGTTCAGGAAAAATCCCTCATAAATTCCTACTGGCACGTCATCGCCAAAGGAATATTCTTCCATATTGTCATGTTCAAAGTCATATACCGTCACGATTCTTTTATCCGGGTCAACAATCCAATAATTACGAACGCCCGCCGCATGGTACTTGAATAGTTTTTTATAGCAATCCATCTTTCGGCTGCTTGGCGAGACAATCTCAATAATCCAATCTGGTGCGCCGACACAGCCCTTGTCATTCAGTTTGCTTGAATCGCAAATAACGCTGATGTCCGGCTCGACGTAAGTTTTATCATCCGCATTTAGGAACACGGCGAATGGAGCTAAATATATCTTGCAGCCGCCATTTTTGGAATCAATATAATCGGCTATTTTTCGTGATAATGAAAAAAGGATATCTTGGTGCTTCCTGCTTGGCGGAGCCATATAATAAATATTGCCATCCATTAGTTCGGCGCGTTCGCCGTCTGGTAACGCGTAAATATCCTCTAGCATATAAGTTTGTTCTTGCTTCAGTGTGTTCATCGCATTACCTCCTGTTGAAGATATTATAATGTATCTGTTATGAAAATACAACGGTTACTTATCACGGAGTGGAGAAACAAGGAATCAAGCGTTGCAAGCTTGCTTGCATAACGCTAGATGAGGGAAGGAGAGACACCCGAAAAATGATAACCATAAATTATAGGTAATCCTCCATGCCTATTTCGATTTTCCGTTTTTTATGAAGAACGGATATACTTGTCCATAATGGCAGACATGGTAAAATATTTTGTGTGACAGTTTTATAAGCGTAAGAAGAAATTTTTTACCAAGGAGGAAATCATTATGGAAGAAAGAAAAATTTATGGTTGGAGGAGGATGAACATGTTATCCGAAGAATCTATGAGACGGCTAAAGTATATGCACCTGATTATGACATGGAAAAGATGAAGAAGCATTTGGGTGAATTATGAAATGGTAATCAGTTTGAAGAGAAGGTGAATCGAAAAGGATTCGCCTTCTTTTTTTGGTTTTAAAAATGATGTGATAAAATATTTGGTATTGATTTTTATTTTATGAAATATTTTTACGAAACGAGGAGGATGTTATGGAAGAAAAACAGATTTACGGCTATATTCGCGTGTCGAGCCGTGATCAAAACGAGGCCAGGCAAGTGGCGGCATTATCCGCATGCGAAATTCCGAAGAAAAATCTTTTTATGGATAAGCGAAGCGGGAAAAATTTTGACCGTCCGGCATATAAGGCGTTGATGAAAAAACTGCAGCCCGGGGATTTGCTTATTGTCATGAGCATCGACCGGCTTGGCCGAAATTATGAGGAAATTTTGCGGCAATGGAGAATTATTACAAAAGAAATCCATGCGGATATCCGGGTGCTGGACATGCCGCTTTTGGACACGAGCGTCCACCGTGATTTGACGGGAACGTTGATTTCGGATATCGTGCTTCAGCTTTTATCCTATGTCGCGCAGAATGAACGGGAAAATATCAGGCGGCGGCAAAGAGAGGGAATCGAGGCGGCGAAGTCAAGAGGCGTTCAATTTGGACGAAGGCCAATGGCGGTGACGGAAGAATTTAACAAGCAGATGGAAATGTGGAGCCAAGGACAAATTTCTGCCCGGGGCGCGGCCAGAAATCTGGGCATTTCCCATCAGACATTCCTAAGAAGGGTAAAAAATAAATCCGCCTATATAGAACATATGGCGGGATGTTGTGAAAAGGATTCTAAAAACAAAAAGGCTGGTTCGCAAAGTGTACTTTTTGAACCAGACCAATAAAATCTTATTTTTACTACATATCATCTTACATCTTCTATTATCGGCAAAATCCCGTTGGAATTAAGTTGTTTTTGTGAAAAAAATTATTTTTTTTCTGTTGGTTCAAAAAGTACACTTTCTGAACCAGGATGCTTGTAGGCATCGTCATCTTACTGGTCGAGGGTCATGCCGGCAGGCATCGTTACCATATCGGTTGGAGACCGTACGGCAGAGGGGTTACTCCTCATAAATAGCAACAAGGAGGTTTCTATTATGCTTTCATTGCAGATGAAGTCGGGAGAGTATGTCACCATCGGGGAAGACGTGGTGGTGCAGGTGTTTAAGGAGTCAGGACCACAGTTTCGCATTTCCATCAAGGCACCGAAGGAAGTTTCGATTATGCGGGGAAAAGTATTGGAGCGTGATGGAGAGCAGCGTCCCGAAGGCTTGTTAGACCGAAAGCCGAAACGTTCGCCATCGGATAAGAAACGCTACGCGCAATATCTCCAGAAAGTGGAAAAGCGGCAGGAGGATTATCACAGCGGCCAGGAAATTTATGCCGGAGTCTTATATCAGTTGGGCGAGATACTGGATGATCCAAACCACAAATTGCGGCGGCGGGAACTGGAACTTGTGCGGACGCAGGTGAGGGAACTGGCGCAGATTTGGGAAAGCCTAAATGACGGAATCAACAATGCAGGCAGAAAGCAGAAAAAAGGAAATGACGGCAATGCAGAAAGCGCATGAGAAGATGTGACGATTTGGTTTCACCCGGTATCGCGAACCGGTTGAAATAGATTTGCGCCGGGACACCTTGTGAAAGGTGGCCGCCGAGAGTTTCGGACAAGATGGCCATGGCGGTCGGAACTTGAAGGGGCGCGGGAAGTAAGAAACGTGCCGTGAAACGGCAAACAACAAGGACGGAAGACAAAAAGGAAAACCAAAACCAAAAACAATAACGTGAAACAAGAAGTGAAGTGCCGTAATAGGATGTGAAAGCACTCTAAACACAAATTCAAGGAGGTATAATTATGAGAATTCAACACAACATCGCAGCATTAAATTCTTACAGAAACTTAACAGTAAACAATAGCGCGGTTTCCAAGAACCTGGAGAAACTGTCCTCTGGCTACAGAATCAATCGCGCGGGCGACGACGCGGCAGGCTTGGCTATTTCCGAGAAGATGCGCGCACAGATCACCGGTCTGAAGACCGCCCAGAAGAATGCCAACGACGGTATTTCTTTGGTACAGACGGCCGAGGGTGCGTTGACGGAAGTTCACTCCATGCTGAATCGTATGGTGGAACTGGCTGACCAGTCCGCGAATGGAACCTATCAGGACGAAGTAGACCGTGAGAACCTGCAGAAGGAAGTGAAGTCTCTGCAGGATGAAATTAACCGTATCGCTGACAGCACGAACTTCAACGGAATCAATCTGTTGGACGGCTCCTTGTCTTCTAAGGGCGGAGCTGGTTCGGTGACGGTTAATGGCGTGCCGAGCAAGAAGTCGGAAGGTGTAAAGGGTGTGTTTGAAAGCAGCCAGTCATATGATGCAAACGGCACGGCTCCTTTTGCTTTCGTAAACGGTGATGAATTCCGATATACAGTGGCACTGGATGACGGAAGAGCGCATACAGTTACATTGAAGGCCGAAAAGAATGAACAGAATGAAATATGGCTTGTTGGAGAGAGCGGACAGAAGTATCAGGTTACACAAGACAACGCGACCACGCCGAATGGTAAGGCGGCAGCAACTGTTGCTGAAATTGACTCGGCGGTTCTTACAGAGTTGAATAAGAGTTTTATTGCAAAGGACTATAACATTTCGAGTAACAGCGGGAAATTCACGTTCACAGCTATTAACGAGGGAACCACGACACCCAGAATCAAGACGGTAGATGCCGATTGGACGGTAGCGGGAGTAGAGAATAATGCGACTACTGCAGAAGATATTGGTGTTACAATGACGACAGAGCCTAGGGATGTTGGCCGTGAAATTGCGGCAGCAGACGTTGTGCTGTATAACGGCAAGAACTACGACGATGCCGTGTTCACCATTAATGGCCATAAATTTGTAATCGCGACCGGAGGTTTGAACGGAGCAAGTCTTGGAGCTAACGGCACGGACATGAACGCGGCGTCCGGGGTTGGAGAGGATGTCACGGTTCTGGTCGCAGAAAGCGGGAAACATGGGTTGGAACAGACAGATAAGAACTTCCAGCAGAACATCGACAAGATTGCCGAGGTTACTGGCTTGAAAGTGACGGATGCTGTCGCTGAAACAACTAACAGCAATGGTATAGCCCCGGGTGCAGGTATCCGTATCAGCATCGACCCGAAGAGCGACAAGGGCGGTCTTGAACTCCAGATTGGTGACACGTCCGATTCCTTCAATAAGATGCGTGTATCCGTGAGCGACATGCACACGAAGGCAATGGGTATCGGCAATGTTGATATCAGTACCCAGCAGGGAGCGTCCGACGCGGTTAAGAGGATTAAGGATGCCATCAATTATGTATCTTCTGCTCGTGGTGACTTGGGTGCCCTTCAGAACCGTCTGGAGCATACGATTAACAACCTGAGTGTGACGGCCGAGAACATGACCGCTGCCGAGAGCCGTATCCGTGACGTGGACATGGCAGAGGAAATGATGGCTTACACGAAGAACAACATTCTCGTGCAGGCATCTCAGGCCATGTTGGCTCAGGCCAATCAGATTCCGCAGGGCGTATTGCAGCTTCTTCAGTAAGCAAACGTCATATAGTGCCACATGAAAATGTGGTCAAATGGTTGAGAATCTTAGGGGAAACGATAAGACGGAAACGGTTTTATCGTTTCCCATTAAAAATGGCGGGATTGTCCGTAGACAAAAGCCGAGGTGGTTTTGACGGCCTTGGCTTTTGTCTACGGATAAGTAAAGAATAGAATTATTTACGAACCGTGGATGTTTTGTAGTTCATTAAAAAGGCAGAATTGTGAATTATGGCAAAAAAGAAGCTGGCTCGACCAACATTGTCGATTGGAATTATATATAAAAATGAGATTCGTTGTCTGGAACGATGTCTTTCGTCCCTTGCTCCCTTGCGTAAGCGAGTCCCGTGTGAGTTGATTATGGCAGATACCGGATCCGAGGACGGGAGCAGGGAGATTGCCGCCCGCCATGCGGATGTTTTATTTGATTTTCCGTGGGTGGATGATTTTTCGGCGGCAAGAAATGCCGTGTTGAAAAAAGCCACGGGAGAATGGTATCTAAGCATTGACGCGGATGAATGGTTGGATAAGGATATTTCGGAGTTGGCTGGGTTCTTTCATGGTTCTTATGCAAAAAGCGGGGAAATCGTTTCCCTGATTGTGCGTAATTATTATCTTTCGGACTCTGATTCGGAGTATGCGGACATTCAAGGACTTCGCTTGGTAAGACGCATGCCGTGGACGAAGTTTGAAGGAAGGATTCACGAGAGGTTTGTTCCACCGGCTGGGCGCGGGTGGAACATCACGACTCTTGGCCGAACCGTATTGCATCATGACGGTTATGTATGTCTGAACGAGGGGCATGGGGAGGAAAAGCTGGAACGAAATCTGACGCTTTTGCGGAAGGAGCTAGAAGATGCCCCGGAAGATTTGAATGTTTTATTGCAGTACATGGAAAGCGGCAGGGACACATCGGATTGGTATGATGTGCTAAAAAAGGCAGTGGAATTGGTGGAACGAAAATGCCCTTTATGGGATTACGATGGTCCCGTGATTTTCCGTCATGCCGTGATGGACGCTTTTGAACGGAAGCTCCCCGAGTTCGAGGAGTGGATTGCCCGTTCTGAAACATGGTTTCCAAATTCGTTCTTCACTCGTATTGATGTGGAGTATCTTGCTTGTGGGCATAGCTGGGAGAAAAAGGATTATGCGGATTGCGTGCGGCGAGGGAAACGTTACTTGCAGGCGATGAAGGATTATCGTAATAACCGGGGAGAACGGCTGACACTGATGAGCAGTGCCTTGTTGTTTGGCTCTGTTCATGATGAGCAGCAGATACGGATTTATATGGCTCGGGCGTGGGTGGAGGAAGGAGAACATCAAAAGGCTTTGCAGCTTTTGGAAAGGCTTGACGGTATCTTGACGGACGAGACGCATGCGAAACATTTGTTGTCCGCACTGTCCCGTATCCAGGCAGAGAGTACATGTGATACTTCGATTGTGATAAGACGCATTTTCAAAAGTGACTGTCAAAATGTGTATCTAAACGCCGTTCCAAGTCGTTCGGACAGTGGTTTGACGACTGGTAACCAATGTATTTGTGGGAATGACAGCTCGAATTTGGAACAAAGTCAAATGAAAGTGGAACGGGCGGCCGAACATTTCCAGAGCATGTTTATGCAGGAAGGTATGCGGTTGTTTTCAAGGGAATATAGGGAAAAGGAACAAGGTGCAAAATATTATTATCATCCCGCATACACGTTGTTTCTTCCGCTTTCAGAGGAGTGTGATTTGGGACGTGCCGCCGCGGTATTGGAGACGGGTGACTTAAATGAGATTAAGAAATGGCTTGTAAAAGTGGAAGAATGGTCACGATTCCCTATGGAGGCGTTATTCCATGCGATTTCCCTAGGATTGGATTTTCCCGTAGAGGGGATTGACTTTAGCCAGGAAGAAATGTCTGCCTTGGTGAGTATGTTTGACTGGAAAGCGGACGGTGACGGTATGGCGGTGGCGAGATTTTTTGTGAAGTCAGAAAAAGCACTTTTGGAAAAAGAATTGGGTCAGGAAACGCTTAAAAAAGAAAACTTGCCGTTGTTGCAAAGCAAACACCGGTTCGGATGGCATTGTGTTCGCGCGTTTGAGGCATTGGAAACGGGAGATTTTACGAAATACGTGAGGGAACTTCGAGAAAGCCTTGAGGAGAATCCGAACATGAGCGACATGGTGGAATATTTAGTAAATCATACTCCCCAACTTCAAGAAAGAAAACGGAGGAAAGAGGAAGCATCGGCAGAACTGCTCGCACTTGCAGAACAAGTAAAGATGATTTTGGCAAACTATGAGCCAGATAATCCGACGGTCGCCGCTTTGAAAAGCAGTCCGGCATATCAGAAAGTGGCATGGCTGCTGGAGGAAGAGGCAGGGTAAACAATGCTTATGGTTTATTATTGTAGATGAAAAGCAATAGAAAATAATGGAGGTACCGAAACGTGTCCAGTAAGGCAAAAAAGCAATAGAAAAATGCGAAGAAGAAAACATCGCCGAAATGGACGAGGCGGAATTCGTGGAACCGGGATATTACACGGTCAATATGAATACAGAATGGCATTTCTCAAAAGGTGATGCCGTTTCGGAGGACGCAAGGGTGGATAACTTGGTAGAATCAGGCGACTGGAGGTACAGAGGCAACCGTCACCGTGGGACTTGCAGGAAATGCAAATAATTATGAGACCACTTACAATACTACTTCAAGCAAATACGAATATACTGTTAAAAGTGGAACGCCAGATACGGCACTTGAAATTCCCGCTAATTTGGGAACCGAGGACAAAAAAGCCAATGGAGTTACCGCTGTAAATTGGAAGGCAAGGAGATGCTCGCAGGTGGAAATATAACTTATGCTGATTCAACAGTTACCGTATCCGTCAAGGGCGTTAATTATTTCAGAGGCCTTGCAGATGCCTCAAGATGTTGTTCGTTATTTCCATCATAGGATGTATGGGAGAAAAGGTATGGCAGAAATCATTGTAAATTATTTAGAAACGGTAGCACGACAATTCCCTCAAAAAATAGCTTACATGGATGGACATCAAACTCTTACATTTCAAACTTTGAGAAATAAAGTATTATGCGTGGCACAAGCGTTGATTCAGAGAAATATAAAAAAAAGCCCAATTGCAATATGCCTTGAAGAGAAAATAGAATGTATTGTCTGTCTTTTGGGGATTGCATATAGCGGAAATTTTTACATAATACTTGATGCGGACATGCCACAGGAAAGAACAAAAAAGATATTAAATACCTTACGACCTAAAATGCTTATCACGAACGAGAAGCACGATTATGACATTTTGTCTAGTTACAACAGCATGGAAACAGTACATTATCAACATCTTCAAAAAAATAAGTCGGGCGAAATTTCTATTCAGAGAATTTTGGACGGTATTCGGGATTCAGACATACTATGCGTTACATTTACATCTGGTTCCACGGGGATGCCCAAAGGAGTTATAACCTCGCATCGAGCTATGATGGACGAAATTGATACTTTGGTGAAAACACTGAGATTCAAGAATAATGATGTTTTTGCAAACCAGTTTCCATTATATTTTATAGCTTCTATCGTAGATGTTTTTGGTGCATTAAAGGTCGGCGCAACTGTTTGTTTTATTCCCCCAAAATTGTTGTATTCTCCCCAAAAATTAATTGACTATATTGTTGAAAAGGAAGTAACCGTCCTTGTCTGGGCACCATCACTATTACGGTTGGTTGCGAATTATAACGTGCTTGAAACATTAGACTCTCATAAAATACGGAAAATATTATTTGTGGGTGAGCCAATACAAATGCCGACGCTAAAAAAATGGGTGGAAGCGTGTCCACAGACAATGTTCGTCAACATATATGGTACGACGGAGACAACGCTTGGAGGATTCTACCATATTGTTAAAACGCCTATATCGGAATTTGAACCATTACCTATGGGAATTCCGTTTGAACATACAGATGCATTCATTTTGAACGAATACGGGAAAAAAGTAAAAAAGGGTGAAATAGGAGAACTGTTTATTAGAAGTTCAACATTGGCAAACGGTTACATTGAAAACACGCAAGAAACAAGTCATAAATTTGTTAAAAATTTCAAAAATTGTTCGGAAGAAGAGCGCATATATAGAACCGGCGATTTGGTTTTCCAAAACGCGCATGATGAACTTGTATACGTGGGACGAAAAGATTTTCAAATTAAACGGCATGGATACAGAATCGAGCTGGAAGAAATCGAATTTTGTGTTACGACAATTCGGGATGTGACAGAGTGTTGTTGTGTATATGCACCTGATTTGCAAAAACTTATATTGTTTTTTTGCGGAAATATAAATGAAATTGCACTTATCGAGGATATCAGAAAATTGCTTCCCAAATATATGATACCAGACCGTGTGGTAAAGATAAAAAAATTACCGAGAAATCCAAATGGGAAAATCAATCGAAACGAAATGCGTAAACGAGTTCCTCAATATTTATCATAAATCATCATTATTTATCATAAATCATCATTATTTTGGAGAAGAAAAAAATGAAGGCAGAAATCAAGGAAGAAATCAATGGGAAAATCAGGGAATGTATAAAGGCGGTAAAGGGTGAATATTTCATTCATGAATATAACTTGCTTTCCGAGGAGTTATTAAGTTCATTTGATATCTTGGATCTTGTAACCAGATTAGAAGAATGTTTCGATATGAAATTTCCAAGGGATATCATTTTGCCTGAAAATTTTGAGAGCATAAATGCGATTGAGAAATTGTTACTCATGGAAATTCAGAAGAAAGAGCAAAAATAAAATGGCAAAGGCATTGATATTTGCAGGTGGCTCGGGACAACGCATGAATACCCGTTCCAAGCCAAAACAATTTTTGGAGATGTATGGAAAACCCATTATCATTTATACGATAGAACATTTTGAACAGCATAAGGATATTGACGATATCACGGTCGTATGTATCAAAGGCTGGGTGGAAGAACTTAGAAAGCAACTTAAAAAATATGGTATCACAAAAGTATCCCTGATTACCGAAGGTGGAAATACTGGACATGATTCCATTTACCTTGGCCTTAGTGCCATGCGTCCGGTAACGTCCGACAATGAAATCATATTAATTCATGATGGTGTGCGGCCATTGATTAATGCAGAATTAATCAGTAAAAACATTGATACTGTAAATCGGTTTGGGAATGCAATCACTGTAGAGGCCGTGAGAGAAAGTGTGATCCGTTGTATTGACGGGCAAAATATCGCGGAAGTCCCCCCCAGAGAACAAATGTATGTTGCAAAAGCGCCGCAGGCTTTTTACTTCGGAGATATTTTAAGGCTTTACGACATGGCACAAGAAGATGGTTTAAAAACTATTGATTCGTCACATCTTTGTAATATATACAAGGTGCCAATGCACATGGTAAAAAGCACTAAAAATAATATAAAAATTACCGAGCCTGCTGATTTTTATATTTTTAGGGCATTGTATGAAGCGATAGAGGGACAGCAAATCTTTGGAATATAATTATAAGGAGCTTAACGTGGAAACAGAAACCATGAATTGTTTTTTAAACAAAAGCAAAATTGCAGACAGAAACGTCATAATCTGGGGAGCGGGAAAACGAGGACAACAAATTTTGGTCATATTGGAACGATACAATTTGGAAATAGAATGTTTTGTGGATTCTAATGCAGAAGCCTTTGCAGAAAAACCAGTAAATCATCGAAAGGTGAATCCCTTTACATATCTTTCCGGACAGAGTGACAAATATTTTGTTGTTGTAGCCACAGACAGATTTTATCCCGAAATCGAGGACTTTTTGTCCGAAGAGGGCTACACGGAAGTGGATGATTTTTTCTGGTACAACAGAACGGCTATTATTCCCGAATTGGCAAACGGCTATTACAAGGATGATTTTGAAAATGAAGTCAATATAGAAAGCACGTCTGGCATGGAAAGCTTGTCCATACGTATCTATGGGCAAAAAAATGATTTAAAAATTAGAAATGCATATTGTCTGGGACAAGTAAATATTCAATTGAGGAACAATGCCCGGATTTGTGTCACAGATACCTTGTTTTTCGGGGAATGCAATATCAATTCTGATAATGGGAAGGTTACCTTGTCGGATGAAATGCAATTGAAGGATACAAGGCTCAATGCCGTATCCAATGCAATCATGACATGCAAATGCACGCGGTTAACTGATTTTTGTGCGGAGGTATTTCAAAATTCGAAGCTTCTCTGTGAAACTTCCGATATCAGCGGGATGATTCGCGCAACAATGAAAAGTAGGGTGGAACTGCGTTCCATCCGTATGAGCGCGGATGCCAAGGTTATCGTTGATAGGCATGCAAATTTCATTGTCTTAAACTCGCTATTTGAAAAGAAGTTTCTGCTCTGCGTGGCAGATAAATCCATATGTATGTTAAAACATGTGGTTTTTGGTAAAAAAACAAGCATCCATGTAGAAAAGAATTCAAGCGTAAGTTTTACGACGCTTTTTCTTTATGAAAATAGCCGTATAAATTGTAAAGATCATTCATTATTGGATTTTTCAGAGTGTAAATTTGGAGGGGGTTATGATGTATTATCTGGAAGTGGATCGAAAGTACAAATAAAAAAGCTAACCACTTATGGAAACGGACAAATCTCTTGTGAATATACTTGTTTCATCAAGATTGATGTAAATTGCCACTTCCATAAAGATTTTTACATGCGCGCGAATCATGAAAGCAGCATTACCATAGGAAAAAACTGTGGAATTTCAAAACATGTAACCATGTTGAGCGGGGATAGTCATCCAATCTACCATGTCGATTCTCCACAAAGATATTCTGCGAAAAATAAAATAGAAATTGGGGAAAAGGTTTGGGTAGGGGATGGCGTGGTTTTGCTTGGAAACACGGTAATTGGATTTGGCAGCATCGTGTCTCCACGTTCTGTTTTAGGTAGTAATTATCCCAATAACTGTATGCTTATGGGTTATCCTGCAAGAATTATACGTCAGGATATTATATGGGACAGAACGGAAACGGATCCTGACAAAATTCAGGACAAGTCTTATTGGAAATATACAGTACATGAAAAATAGAGGGAACTTCATGAGATATCGAAAAAAAGATCTAATACAAATGATAGCCATACTTGAGGAAACGAATCAGAGAACGAAAACTGCTGATACAGACATGCTGGAATTGATGAGAAATGAATTTATCGAGTGTCAGTCCATCGCAATTGATTTGGGAACCTATTTGGAAACGTTGGACATAGATACCAGACCCATTGTAGAATTATTAGAAGATTACTGCGAGACGCTGTACCAGCAAAGCGAACATATAAATGACGCTTCCTCATGTAGGAAATTATGTAAAAAAATAAACAAGCTTTTGAATCAAGTAAAGAATGCCATAAAATATGATTTACCAGCAGGGAAAAAAGAAATTATATTCCTACCCTACAAGGCGGCCATGTGGGACAGCCTGGAAAGCATATGGCAGGCCGCACGAAAGGATGAAAGCTGTAATGCCTATGTGATTCCCATTCCTTATTTTGACAAAAGTGCTGACGGCTCACTTGGCGCCATGCATGATGAACGGGAGGCTTATCCCGATTATGTACCTGTTATTTCTTGGAACGAATATCACATAGAGGAACATCGTCCCGATATTGCTTATGTGCATAATCCCTATGATGATTGGAATTACGTGACATCCATTCATCCGGATTTTTTTGCCACAAGGTTGAAAAAAAATGTTGGCAGACTTGTTTATATTCCCTATTTCACGGCGGCCAAGAATCGGGTGGATTCGCATTTATGCGTCTTACCTGTTACCATTTTAGCCGATAAAGTTATCGTGCAATCAGAACCGGTCAGGCAGGTTTATATTAATGAATTGAAAAAAGCTGAAAAGGAGAACCGGATAATCAAAGTTAAAAATATTGATGAGAGGATCATCGCTCTTGGAAGTCCTAAATATGACAAGGCACGCTCTTTTTCAAGTGTAAAAAACGAAAGCATTCCACCGGAATGGGTGAATTTAATTTATAAAGCAAATGGACATCGGAAAAACGTAGTTTTTTATAATGCCAGCCTGGCAGTGCTTTTAAGGGAAAATGACAAAGTGATACTGAAAATGGAGAGAGTGTTTCGAATATTTCAGAATATTCGCGAGGATGTCGTACTTCTTTGGCGGCCTCATCCATTGTTTCTTACCACTTTACAGTCAATGCGCCCGGATTTGGAAAGCAAATATCGGAAACTGATTGAGATGTACAACAAAATGCACTGGGGGATTTTTGATGACAGTGATCAGTTTGCACGGGCGGTTCACGTCTCTGACTTTTGCTATGGGGATCCCAGCAGCGTTGTCGATGTGTTTCAAGCTACTGGTAAGGGTGTCATGATTCAGGACACCTCATCCAATGATGAAGAATTGTTTTTACAAAATAAAATGACATTGTCCCCTCAGAAAGTCTTCTGTTGTGACGAAAATGAAAATTTATATTTTTTCTCGGAAAACATGTTGTATTGCACGGATCCAATAAGCAGAAGGACGGAGTTTCTATTTGACTTCAACAAAATTTTCGACGGCCAAAACGAAGTCAGCCAGATTTCACAAATGGCGGTCATTTCCAATAATATTTACTTTTTTGCCAGAAACAATGACATTTGCGGAGTCATCATATATGACCGATTCGAGAATTCATATCAGATAATAGATATCGATTTTGAAAAAACATGCGAAAAAAATGATGCTTCATCTGGCTTGTCGTACTGTGTTGTGTTTGAGAATCAGCTTTGTTTTGTTCCATCCCACTCCGGGAAATCATTGGTCAAAATTCTTTTGGCTGACCATACAGTACGGTACATGGAAGGATGGGATATGGCGTTGGAATCGAAGGCGGGAAAAGAAAGAGCCACAAAAAATTTGTATAAATACGGGCCGCCGATTTTAAAGGATGACAAAATCATCATGCCAGTCGCCTTTCAAGCTTTTTTTGTGGAATATTCGTTTTCGAATGACCAGATATTTGTTATCACACTAAAAAATATGCCTCATGGCATCAGTACGATATACGGTGGCAAAATGGGGCTTTGGCTGGCATCATGCGATGGAACCGTGCTTATGCGGCAAACCACCCAAAAGCTTGAAATAATATGTTTGGAGAAAATGCGTTCAAAACTGCCGAAAAACGTTCCTTATTCATGCAATGCATTTTGTTTCTGTATGAATGGGTATATATGGGTATTACATCGATATTCGGATGAAATTGCCAAGATTGATATTGATAATTATTCCGTCGCGTATATTCCCACGAGCATTCGTGAATATCCGTATGGCAAAAGAAAGGAATTGCATTTTTTCATGGCATTGCAACATCATGATGACATATTTGCTTTTCACGGCAAAGGAAATGTAATGCTAAGGCTAAATACGATAACCGAAAGGATAGAATACTTTCCACTGGATGTTCCAATGAAACCGGCCAGCGATGAATGGATTCAATTTATTAAAGCTAATTATACGGACATAAGACTATTTCAGGATAAAAAAGAATTAATCCAAGATGAAAGATATGGGACAATTGGTGAAAAAATACACAAATATATTATAGAAAGCGAGGAGGTTTAATCATGAAGTTTGCAATTCTTGACAGTTTTTGTGATGCGGATATTGAGAAACAGATTTTGGGTAAAAATGAACTGATTTGTTATGAGGCGAGAGACGAGAAAGAACTCCCGGATGAAATAGAGGAGCTTGACGGATGCCTGGTCTGGCATTACGTACATGTTTCGGAACATACGTTGAACAAACTAAAGAACTGTAAGGCAATTGTCCGAATTGGTGTTGGGTATGACTCAGTTGACATTGAGGCGGCAGGAAAACGGGGCATTGCCGTGTGCAATGTTCCAGATTATGGAACGAACGATGTCGCCGACCACTGTTTTGCCCTTTTACTGGCGGCCTGCCGCTCTCTTCCCGCATATAACAAGGCTTTACATGAAAATGTATGTCAAAATTGGAAACCTGAAATCGGAGGTGAAATTCATCGTCTGACAAATGCGACAATCGGAATCATCGGATTGGGACGGATCGGTCACGCGGTTGCGGTACGTGCAAAAGCCTTTGGAATGAATGTATGCTATTATGACCCTTATTTGCCGGACGGATATGACAAATCTTATCAGATAAAACGAGTAGATACTCTTGAAGAGCTTTTTGTGTCTTGTGATTATATTACGATTCATACGCCCTTAACGCCGGAGACGAAAGGAATGATCGGACAATCCCTTTTTTGTTGCTCGGAAAAACCGTTTACATTAATTAATACGGCACGTGGGGGAATCGTGGTGCTCGACGATGTTTATGAGGCACTTTTAAATGGCACGATGAAATTTTTTGCCGCCGATGTGTTAGAAATCGAACCGCCGAGTGACAACCATAAGTTAATAAAGGCACTGCAGGAAAAAGAGGCGGTAATATGTGATAAAGTTATACTGACACCGCATGCGGCATTTTATGCACAAGAATCCCAAGAAGAAATGCGAAAAAAAGCCGCGCAGACACTGGCGGATTTAGCATCAGGAAAACCTTTAAAAAATTGTGTCAACATGGAGTATTTGGTAAATCCCCGAACCTGGCAATTGAAACCTGGAAAGAGAGGATAACTGGGTGAATATTAGAAAAGATGCAATTTTTATAAATAATACGAATTTTCAACTATTAATGGCTCTTTTGCTTTCTCAAATATTGGAGCTTTGTAAAGAAAATACGATATTGTACATCGGAATGCCGCCGACCAGCAATCAGATGAACATGGAAGAGGTTCAAAAGTATTTTACTTTTAAAGAAACGATTGAAGAGGATGAGTATGATAGGGTATATGTTTTTTCATATGCCTATCCTCCACATGAAACTTTTCAAAAATTAAAATGCAAGAAAAAAATATTAGTTTATGAAGGATTAACAACTTATTATACTGAGCACTGGCTTGCACAAGCGGGATGGAATATCGAGGAATTTGACGAGGTTCTCGTGCCGATGCCCGAACTGGTGGAAAACCCATTAGCTAGCAAATATGTAGTATTGGATTGTGTATCGTGGTTTGCAGAGGCAAAACATTTGAAAATGTTCGTGAATTCAGCAAACAAAATTTGGAATTATAATCCGAAATTGTCAATACTTGAAAAATCCCACGATATTGTCTTTTTCGACAGAGATTTTGAACGATTCTGTCCAAAAATATTTCAACATACAGCTCATAGACTTATAACGTTATTTTGCGCGTATGCTTTTGAAAACGATCTATTAGTAAAGCTACACCCTTATGAATCCATGAATTATTATTTTGATGACATGGGTTTTGACGCAATCAGTGACAAAATGCCAAACGAATTGATATATGCTAATATGCTACTGGAAAACCAAATACAAAATAAGGACTGTATTTATCTTATGTATAACTCGGCGGCGGCAATTAACCGTTACGCACTTTTTGGGAATAAAAACTTTTCCATCATCTGTCTCGGCGATTTGCTAAATCGATATGGTGTTGGCGTGGAAAACACTCTTGTATCGTTTGTGCACACAAAAAAAATATTGTCAAGCTTACAGCAATCAACGGGTATTCCCGTATATTTTCCCGAGAATCTTGCCGATGTGTTTACTCTTGCCCGGCAGAAAGGAAATTTGTTTTCTATAAAGCATGAATCTCATTACGTTAACAAGGATTCATGGAACTGCGCAGAAAAGGCTTTGGAGGATCAAAGTACCAGCATGCTCCTGAGGGTAAGAAGCCTCCTGCTACAAATAGACTGCGCACTAATTTCTTTAAGAAAGGATACTGGATGCTATCGTTTTAATGAAGACAATTATTGTACATGGATGTTGCGGAAAATATTACAAATCGCACTTCCTGGTTTCGTTGAGACCAAAGAAGGAAATTGTGATATTGTAATTGATTGTAATGGAAGTTTAATTGACTATTCATCGAATGCCATTGACTATGGACGCTTTTTCATCGTAGAAGGTTTTCGCTTGGCAGACGAGTATTTGAAACCGATTGTAGACAAGCTGGATGACTACGAATTGTTTTGTTTTGACATATTTGACACTCTTATATTTCGGAGATGTAAACGCCCGGTCGACGTGTTTCCAAAAGTTTGGGACAAGGCCTTGAAAGCGTTTCCAGCTCAAACGCTCACGTCCGAAGAATATTTAAACTTGCGCAGGGATGCAGAATTGGAGATGGGTAGAAAAAACGCTCCACGACACGGCTTCGACCTTATTTTTGATGAAATGGACTTTGAACCGGAGTTGATTCATTTTCTCAAAGTGACAGAAATAGAAACGGAACGAGAGATGGTTTATCGAAATTTTTCCGTATATTCATTTATTTGTTACTTGAAACGTCTCGGGAAAAAAATCGTTTTAGTTTCAGATATGTATCATTCCCGAAAAGTAATAGAGGAATTACTAGTAAATGCGGGGATTGACTTAGCCCTATTCTCGGATATATTTGTCTCTTCGGAATACAGTTGCCGAAAAAGAACCGGAAAATTATTTGAAAAGGTGCTTGAGCGTTACTCGGAAATCGATAAAAGCCGCATTGTTCATACTGGGGACAATGTACGCGGTGATTTTAACGGAGCCCATATTGCGGGAATAGATGCCGTTCTATATGGGGACAAATAAAGAAGTGAGGAAGGAAACAATGAAAATAGGAATTAATGGGTTTGGCAGGATTGGTCGATGCGTTTATCGTGTCAATATGAAGAATAACTACTATTTTGATATTCCAATCATAAATGATATTAATCCAGATAGTACAAATGTAGCTTATCAACTCAATTACGACACGACATACGGAAACTTGCAGGATTCTTTTCATGCGGAACAAAATTTGCTTTCCAATTCTCACACTTCCTTCCTTGTCACAAACCATCATCATATTGACGAGGTAGATTGGAATCGACACGGTGTGGAAATCGTGGTGGATGCCAGTGGAAAAAAGGAAAATCTACTAAGAGCCAAAAGCGTCATTGAAAAAAATGCTTCCGTAAAAAAAGTAATTGTGACACATTCTCCTGATGAAGTCGATTTCACAATGGTTATCGGGGCGAACGAAGACAAGCTGAAAATAGAGTATGACGTTATTTCATCAAGCATTTGTGATGCGACCGCCCTAGCACCGGTACTAAAGCTTTTATATGAGAATTTTGATGTGTACGGAGGCGCGATTACGACGGTACATCCATTGTTAAGCTATCAGAACGTGCTCGATGGTGCGTCCGTTTCGTGGTTTGATCCATCGCAAACATACACACATTATGCGTTGGGAAGATCCGTATTTGATAATATTATACCGAAACCGACAACCGCCATTGAAGCCGCCTGCAAAATTTTGGACATAGACGCGTCAAGTATTGCGCAGTTTTCTTATCGGACACCTAATACTATTGTTGCCAGTGCGGATATTACGCTTTTTTTGGAGAGTGCCATTATGAAGGAAACGGTTGAGCGTCTTTTTTCCGAGTACATGGAAAGGCAAACACATAAAATAATAAAACTGAATTATGACCCCCTCGTCTCCCTTGATTTCAAGGGCTGCGAATATTCGGCCATCGTAGATGCCCGATGGATTCAGGTTGCAAGAGGAAAAATTCTAAAAATGATATTATGGTATGACAATGAGTGGGGCTACTCTTCCCGTGTGTTTGACCAACTTAAAATTATAAGCGGCACCCTTGAGAGGAGGGGGTAGTTATGTGCGGAATATGCGGCATGATTGGACTACGACAAGATTTTGATACCTATGAACATGCATTATCCGTCATCACGAGGATGTCGGACTCATTACAACACCGTGGTCCTGACGGTTCAGGACACTGGATTGACATGCGTCAAAAAATCGTCATGGGACATAGGCGGCTATCAATCCATGATTTGTCCCAAAACGGAAAACAACCCATGATTTCCCAATCCCAAAGGTATGTCATTTCGTTTAACGGGGAAATCTACAATTTTTCGGAAATGCGAACGGATGTGGAATTGAAAGGGATAAAACTTAAATCCACCTGTGATACGGAGGTGTTGTTAGAAAGCATTGACTGTTATGGCTTTTATCAAGCGATACAAAAGGCAATCGGAATGTTCGGGGTCGTGGTATATGATAGGGAGGCACGGAAACTGTATCTGGCAAGGGATCGGTTTGGTGAAAAATCCGTCTACTATGGATGGCATCGGGGACGTTTCTTATTTGGTTCGGAATTAAAGGCTTTTAAGGCACTAGACTTTTTCCAACCCGAAATTGACATGGATTCGATATACCTTTATTTAAAATACAAATATGTGAAGGCACCGTGGAGCATTTATAAAGAAATCTACAAGCTTTTACCCGGGCAAATCGTCACGCTGGATTTGACAACCAACGCTATTTCTAAGCAAACCTATTATAACCTAGAAGACGTGGCACGTGAGGGTGAAAAAAACATCACGAACTTGTCGCCTGAAGAATGCGTTGGAGAGTTAGAGCGGATTCTTACGAACGTTATATCGCGTCAACTGAAGGCGGACGTTCCCGTTGGATTGTTTCTTTCAAGCGGGATTGATTCATCCCTGACATCGGCAATTGCCCAGAAGGTATCGAACGGAAAACTAAAAACCTATTCCATAGGTTCCTATGATGAGAAATTGAACGAGGCGGAAACGGCCAAGGAATACGCCCATATTCTGGGAACCGACCATCATGAATATTACCTGAATGACAAGGAATGCATGGAGATTTTATTTAAAATTCCCCGAATTTATGATGAGCCATTTGCCCAGGCAAGTGCCATTCCCACTTACATTGTGTCTAAAATGGCAAGACGGGATGTGACAGTCGTCATTTCCGGCGACGGGGGGGATGAAATGTTTGCCGGATACAAAAGAGATGTTCAATGTCCTGCCATGTATAAATATCTAACTTGCGCAAAACCGAAGGAAGGGAAACGGTTCTCGGATTTATATGACTACTTGCAGTATGCGATGTTCCGTGTAGGGGGATTTCATGATAATATCGTCAGTTTTTCTCCATCGGACGAACGCCATTTCCGCAGGTTTGGTTCCAGGAAGCTGCTAAATGACCTTAATAAGGCATTACACTTTGAAGCGGTTACCTTTATGGAGAGCGAAACGCTTGTCAAGGTGGATCGGGCAAGCATGGCCAACAGCTTGGAAGTCAGGGAACCCTTCCTGGATCCGGAAATCGTGGAATTCGCATTTACCCTTCCAGAAGAGTATAAGTATAATAGCGGTAGCCAAAAATGGCTACTCAAAGAACTTTTAGCCCATTACCTTCCACGTACTTTGTTTGACATTCCCAAACGCGGGTTCCATATTCCCGTAAACCGATACCTTCTAAGCGAGTCATTCAAGGATCTGCGGGACTGGGCGTTCAACGAAAAAACATTATCCTTAAGCGGGATGTTCGACGTTTCTTTTACAAAAGCGCGCATTCAACAGAATCTGGCTTTGGGAGAAAAACTGCCAGTGGAAAATATTTCTTACAGCATTTTGATGCTGCAGCTTTGGTTAAAGGAAAATAAGTTTATTTGATTTTGAGGAGGTTTCATATGAAGATTGTAGCATGGGTTCCGATTAAAATGAACAATGAACGTCTGCCTGGAAAGAACATTCTTCCTTTGGCAGGAAAACCCTTGTGCCAACACGTGCTTGGCGAGCTTCTAAAACTGGACGAGATAGACGGCGTATATGCGTTTTGCAGCGAGCAAGAATTGGAAAATTATATCCAGAAGGAAGTTACGAGAATTCCTCGGAGCGAAACGCTCAATTCATTCTCAACTAAGATTAACGACGTGATTCTGGCTTTTTCCAACGTCATAGATGCAGACGTTTATGTCTATGCACAAGTCACGTCGCCGTTTCTGAAAAAGGAAACGATAGAGAGGGGACTGAACGCCGTCCTAAGCGGGGAATACGATTCTGCGCTGTCCGTAAAAGTATTGCATGATTTTCTTTGGAAGGATGAAAAACCATTTAATTACAATCCGGTGGATATTGCCAGAACGCAGGATTTGGAAATCCTTTACCAGGAAACGGGCGGATTTTATATCTACACAAAGGATTTGATTCAAAACTATAACCGGCGTACGGGGTTTAAACCATATTTTACAGAAGTTAGCGAAATGGAGGCTGTGGATATTGATTACCGCGAAGATTATGAGCTGGCACAGTCTATCGTGCTCAAGGATTATGGACGGACGAATGATGCTTATAATATTTCTAGATTCCGAAAATGGGTTCGAATTGCAGAAAATGGCGGAAACATAAGCGACTATTTTGAAGTATTTGGCTACAAAACTTGTGCCATTTATGGCGCGGGTGTCCTCGGCGGTGAATTATATGACGCATTAAAGGACGTTGTCTCCGTAAAATATTTTATTGACGGCAAAATTGCTGAATATCGGGATCTTCCTTGCATAAAGCCGGAAAAGCTGTCAGAAATGGAGCCAATCGACATCATAATTATAACCCCCGGGTTTGACGAACAGAAAATACGGCATGCTTTGGAAAATAGCACCGCGAGAATTATCCTTATTGATGATTTGTTAAAGGCAGAATTTCATTTTTGGAATAGGGAATGGACGCAGGATATAAAGGATGAATTAAAAAAGGAATTTCAAAAGGAATACGAACATTCTTTCAACGGATATGGAATAAGCAGGAAATGCTGGGAGGCGTCTGTAAACGAGTTTTTAAATTATATGGCAAGACGGGCGAACTCCCAAAAACAGTTTTCGGTAGATACCTTAAAATCTACATGGTCATTCATTCGTCAATTTATATTAAATGAAAATGTCACATTACCGTTGATTGATTTGGTAATTACGACAAGATGCACTCTGCGATGTAAAAAGTGCTTTCACCTGATTCCGACTTACGCCAAGGACGGCAGAAGTCCCTTTGACGTGGAATTGCAAACAATTTTAACAGATTTGGACAAGTTGCTTTCCAGCGTCGATTTTATAGTGAAGATAAATATTCTGGGCGGAGAACCATTCCTATATCGGCATCTGGATGAATTATTAACACGGTTACTAGCCTATGAAAATGTGGGATGTTTTAATATTGTTACGAATGGCACGATAATTCCGGCAGACAGTATATGCCGGTTGTTGCAAAATGAAAAATTTTATGTTTTTATAAATGATTATGGCGTTTCGCCCAACATATCGAAACTGGAAGAAAAACTGGACGAATTCGGAATTATGTACCATACAGATTCGGATAGGCACTGGTATGACTTTGGAGATTTGAAAAAGAAGGCATTACCCGAATCCGAACTAAAGGAGAACTTTGCAAATTGTGGCTATGCCGTATGTAAATCCTTGATGGAGGGTGAACTGCATACTTGCGCGGTTCATAAACACGGGCAACGAAACGGCCTGATTCCAAAATCAAATGACGCTTTACGAATACATGAGCATTCAGAAGATGAACTGAGAAAGAAAATCATAGAGTTTTACAATGCCGAGTATTTCGATGTCTGCGATTACTGCAACGCGCCGATTCGTTATAAAAGCCCCATGATACCGGCTGGGGAGCAAGAATATCCATTAAACTATACGGAAAATGGAGAAAAGCAAGAATGGTAGGATTCTATTGTGTAACATTATTTCATATTTTTTTGTCCGTCCTGCTTCGGCAGAAATATTTTGCCGACAGTGACGCTGTGATTTATATCGTCACCCCGCTAGGCAGGCGCGATGCCAATCGAGACGCATTATTGAATTGCGGATTTTGTGATGTCGTTTTTTTGGAAAATGAGATGGATGAAAAGGGCAAGAGCTATAAGTTTGAAAACGTCATGTTTTATTCTCTATACTGCGCCTGCCACAATTACCTAAAATCACTGGATCATGAAAAGCTAGTTCTGGTTTACGAGGGAATTACGTCATATCAGTTAAATCATTGGAGTGCCGGGGATTCATCAAAGCGTTTTGACTTACACGAGGATATTGACGAATTTTGGTTTCCTGATGTTGAATTACTCCTTGACAAGGAATACTTACCAAAATGCAAGGAATTTTCCATATCCATAAATCAAATGACGCAAATGGAACTTTTTGAAATCTGCAAGTGCCTAAACGCCGTATTCGATTACGAATATCGTCCGCTGAAACATCATGTCTTGTTCATGGATCGGTATTTGGCAAAATACAGCAGCTTTGTACGAGACGTGGAAACTGAAGAATTTTTGACACAAGCCATTTATTACGGCGCAGGAGGAAATATTACCATAAAAAAACATCCGTATGACCAAAACTATGCGATGAAATATAGGGGGTTGGACAACGTTCACGTAATCGAGGATGATGTGCCATGGGAGCTGATTTATTTGAACCATGTCTTGGAAAATATGCGGAAAAAAGATATTTACCAGATTGGAGATGTTCAAAAGGGGGATGTAGCCGAAACGGAGAAGGACATATATCTTATTTACAATTCCTTTGCTCCGGCAAATCTGGCCCTGCTTTTTGGAAATTACGCCTTTAAATGTATTTGCGTGGAACCAATACTTGATAAATATTCGGATATAGAACGTACTTATTTAAATTCGGACATTACAAATCTGATTTTGAAAAAGTTTGCTCAAAAGTATGGAATAGAAATAAAGTTTGTAAGTAAAATTGATGAGTTTTCATCTTGCACAGCAGATGTTTGCTATTCTACGGATGATAATTTATGGGAACATGCGGAAAAAGTATTAAAAGAGAAAAACATTGATGATATCTTGGAAATTCGATCATTTAGACTGCAAATGGATTGCGCATTAGTTTCTTCAAAAAAAAAGAGTGGGAAATATTATTTTAATGCTGACAATTCCAGCGCGGATATATCAAGGCTGATATTGGGCATCGCGCTACCTCAATTTACGGAAACGCAAGATGCGCGTGAAGGTGATATCATCATTGATTGCAATAGAACACTGGCAGATTATACCAATGATATGTTTGATATCCGTCACTTTTCTATTGTTGAAGGTTGTTTCAGATTAACAGAGCAGGAAACCGAAATAGAAGCATTGATTAAAAATGTCGATAATATTTACATTTGGGGAACGGCAAGGACAAATAAAAGGACTTTTAGTCTCCTACATAAATTACGTGCCACATGCAAAATTCGAATGGTGTTCGATTCTTATGCATCCGGCACGAACCACGGATTTCCCATTGTAAAGTTTACACCGGAATTGGTTAAAAACAATAGCTTTATTTTCGTTTGTGCCGGAGCGGCATATCATGAAATAGCGCAGATTCTTCTGAACGCGGGATTCGCGGAGGGAACGGATTTTACTCTGGGAGTTGGAATAAATCATGTATAATTTTAAAGACATACAACAGAAAGAAAAAAATTTATTTGATACACTATATCCAGGACAAATTGATGACATCCGTGCGGCTTTTTTTAGCAAATCCGATTACAAAAGACAAGATTCTTTTTATTATAGCTTCGGTGGTGCCATATGCGGTCCTCTATTTACATTTTTTTGTGAATGGGCGGTTCAGATTGCAAAAGAAGAAAATATAAAGCTAATATTTCCGTTAATGCGGGAGGGGGCTTTATATGCCAGACTGTTGAAGCTAATCATAGAATACTCCGATTTTGACATTGATGTAAATCCCCTCTTTGTTTCAAGAAAGTCTTCATGCCTTGCCTTGTGCTACAACTGTTTTGACAAAGAGTTTTTTTATGAAATTTGTGCCGGAAGCGGCGGAATAGAGGAATGCTTTCGCAGACTCGGGATAAGCGATGCCCGGGACATTTATGAACACGACCTGCCCCGTTTTGATTTGGCAATTCGAAGGAAAAGAACTTCCGAACTTGATACTATTTACAATATAATTATGGAACATGGACTGGATACAAGAATAAACGCAGGTATAACGACCTCCAAAAAGTTATTGGGCGAATATTTATTGCAAAACGGGGGAGATAAAAATTTTATCACATTGGATTCGGGAAGTCTGGGAACAATACCACAAGCAATCGATAATTGTTCCATGCAAGACATTAAAATAATACATTTATTTTTGGCCGCAAATTTTCAAGTGCTGGAAAGACTTTCCCGAGGACACGATATACGCTTTCTTTTTAGCGGGTTTGACGATTCATCCCAAGTGACACAACTTTTTCTGTCAAAAGTTTCTAAGCACTTTTTTGAAACCTTTACGATGGGGAACTTGGCAATGGGAACTGTTACCAGTTATAAAAAAGACAATATCGGAATGATTCATCCAATCTATGGAAAAAGTAGATATTCCGTCCGTGTTGGAAAATCTGTAAACGTGATACAAGAGGGGATTTTAGACTTTTGTAAAAAATATGTATTATTAAAGTATAAATTAAAAAAAGTGTATGATTTGTCAACCTTGCTGACATGTGGAATGGGGACTTTTTGCCGATTCATAGACGCGCCGTTTATAGAAGAAGCAACAAATCTTGGTTGGTTTGAATATGAAGATTCTATTTTTTCCACTCCTCAGCGATTTATGCTTGAGCATAAAACGCCGCTTGTCCCATTGCCGCAAACGGATATTGATATCCGGTCGCATAAGGCATCCCATTGGGTACAAGGAAGCAGGCTGTTTTATTCGTCAATAAAGAGTGACTCCGAAGCTCAAAATTACCGCCGGGTGGTCGTATATGGTTGTGGATATCAGGGAAAAATCTTACTGGAAAAGTTACAAGAGTATCAAATTAAAATTGTCTGTATCGTTGATAAAGGAAAAGCAGGAGAACGGTATTTATCCCATTCCATTATAAATATCGATAATTTACAGAACTATGAATTTGACGACGTCATTATTGCCACGGAACAATATGCTGATGAAATAGAAGAAATTTTGAATGCTTTTTCACAAAAATATAAAAGGCATTTTAAAATCCATCATATTATTACATGAAAATTGAGTTTACATGAGTGGGGTGAGTGAACATGTATGATTCTATAATTCAAAGCTTTACGAATACCCTTAAATCATTGCCAAGGAAGGGTATCGCTCTCTATGGAACTGGAAATATGACCCAAATTTTGCTTGAACATTATCATGAAAATAATATTGTTGCAATAATTGATAGTAATTATCCACAAAACGTGCTTTGTGGGATACCTGTCATATCAATAGAACAAACATGGTTATATGGAATAAAAAGCATTATTATCGTAGCACGAAAAAGTTCCATGATTATTATCAGAAATCAAATTATAAATATATGTTCAAGAGAAAGCATCCAATTATTTGATATTTATGGAAAAAATTTAAGTGATATGAAAAAATATTTTTCTACGAATCACTTTATAAAATACGGGAAGTCCCCTACTGATGATGCGGTACTTCGTGTTTTTGAAAAGGCATACAGTCATTGGAAAACGGATAAAACTATCAGGCAATTTGCATATACCTTTGTTGCACCGGTTATTGTGTCGTTTTGTGTTCAACTATTTCAATATATAAAAAACAATTTATTCGATAAGGTGTGGCTACTATCAAGGGATGGATATATTATCAAACAATGTTTAGACGTTATAAAAAATGAATTTGGATGCCAAACGGAATTTGTTTATTTATTAACTTCTCGCAAAATCCTTGGTGATATTTTCCATCTTCAGAATTATATGAAATATTTAAAAAGACATGAATATGAACGCGAGAAGATACTTATAGTTGATTTTGTGGCAAAGGGAACTTGTCAGACAAAATTAGAGCAACTTTTAGGCAAGGAATTTGAGGGGTATTATTTTATTTTTATTAAAGAGGAAGAGGTTTCTTCATTGTGTTCGCCATCCAATATAAGGTCGCTCTATTCTGTTTCAGAATATGCAGATGACAATTCCGCGCTTTATGCCGCTTATCCGGTATTGGAGTTACTTGTATCGGAGACGACTCCTTCTTTGCTGTATTTTGACTTGAATATAAAGCCGGTATACAGTGATTATAAAATGGATGAGAATATTATTGCGGAAATAAAAGAGGCACAACAAGGGATTCTAAGTTACCTTTATACTTACATAGAAAGTGTTGAGTCTTTGGATGCTTCCATGAATTTAAAGTTGTGTGATAATATTTTTCAAAAAGGACTTTGGGAGGATGTATCAAATATGTCCCTTTTCCATAATGAGTACTATGATGAATATTATAATCGAAAGTATCATTTGCCGGTATTAAAGTAACTGAATGTATGGGTACATGTATTTCATATTAATACAATAAAAAGCAGACGGGTAGGGACGTGAAAAAGGTGTGAAGGAATGCCATATGGGAGACGGAAAGTTGTGTGATGATTTGCTCGATTTAAACGGTGCACTTTTAGTGCATATCGTCTTTTTCAAGGGCTTTTGTTTCTCGCTGTGAGGGCGGTCACTCTTTACGGGGTGTGGGAAAAGCAGTCTTTGTGATAAACCACAATATCTATCCACTCTTTGTCTCTATAAACGCCCATTTTCTTTATGCCATAACCACCATACATTCTTTCTCCCAAAATGCCATCCCATATCGGGCGATATTCTTCATTCCCCGGCACTGAATATTCTGCGGTGGCTCCGGAATACTTACTTCTTGCCACGATTCTGCCAATTCAGCCAAAAATGACTTGCTTGTCTTTTTCGAAGAATACATTAAATCTGCAAATGTCAACAGATTGTTGTTGCTATGCTAATGTGTCAAAATCTTGCTCTGTCCAAATGACAAAGAGTTTGGTGTCGGTTTATGAAGGAAAAGTATAATGAACGGACAACAGTTTTTTGCGGTCTGGAATTAACCCCGGATGATTACGAATTGAAATTAAAGGGGTTTTTATAAGATGAAAAAAGTGGGAAATTAGAATCGAAATTTGTTGCATTAAGAGCAAAATTATGGTACTCTACTTGTGTGGCGATAAATTTCTTAGGTAGGATTTGCTTAAGGAATTTGTCGTCTTTTTTATGGTCAAATTTGCCAAAGATGTGCAGGGGAGGTACGCAAAGTGATAAAAAAAGTAAGTGAAAAGGAATTTGAAGACAATAAATTTTTAGTGGATGAGATTCAGGATGAGTTTGTCAAAAACTTTGTAACGTCAAATTTTAAGTGGTACATACGAAAGGCGGTTCAAAATAAGTATTATTTTTATATTTTAACTTCTTTAACAATAATTTGTCCAATAATTTCCAGCGTTTTTTCGATTGTAGATGCTGAGTTGTCATCGTTGCCGTTTCGATGTTTGGGGATTATTTTTACTAGTGTGGCCAGTGTGTCTGCTGCATTTCTGGTCATGTTTGATTGCAGAAAAAAGTGGGCGATATATCGTAATGAGGTGGAAAATTTAAAAAGCATTCTTGCGAAACGTAAGAATCAAACATCGGAAGAACTGGTGGCTGAAATAGAGGAGAGCATGTCCGAGACGCATGAAGAATGGATGATGACTTTTAAAAATAGCAAATGAAGAGTAGTGTACCAAGGAAAGGAGACCCGTGAGATGAGAAACGAAGAGGAAAGGTGCAGGATATCCCTGACGATTGAGCAACAACTGAAAAGGTATACAGATGACAAGCAAAAGACAGAGCGTCATGAAATTCTATGGCATGCATGGAATCATAATAAACACTGGTTGAGACAATTACAACAGTGGATTTTGATATCATATCCTCATTATAGTCAGCATGATGAAAGCCATTCCATGTCCATTTTGCAAAATATCGAAATGCTGTTAGGGGAGAGCCAGATACGGTTACTTTCGGCATCGGATTGTTTTTTGATTTTGCATCTGGCATATATTCATGACATAGGAATGTGCATTACGTATGACGACCGCTTAAAGTTGGTGAAAAGTACGGAATTTATATGTTTTTTGAGAGAAAGGGCAAGAAGTAACAATGGTTTGACAAAACGATATGCGGAGTTGCTCTTGACATACTGTGAGGAGATGCCTGAAATCACTTCGGATGAAATGTTACTTGGAATCAAATTAAACATTTATTATGCAATTATGTATCTTATATCTGATTTTGAGCGGGGGGAACATGGCATAAAGTCAAAGAACCTATTGGACGATTGGGTGGATAAGCCGGAAAAACTGGGGATTGGCTTTAGCACGTCCGGGATTCCGAGTCGGTTTTTCCACACGATAGCCTCTTGTGCAAGTACGCATACAAGTTGGGATTTTCAGAATGTAATGAATTTGAGTAAAGAGGATAGTGGTTTTGCTCATGACTATATGCATCCACGTTTTGCGGCCATCATGCTGCAGTTGGGAGACGCGCTAGATTTGGATAATGACCGATTCCATCCGATTGTGATGGAGTTTTTAGGTAAGCTGCCCCATGAATCAATGGTACATATGAAAAAACATGCGGCCATTCGTCGGCTGAGAATCAGTCCAAGCAAAATAAGTATCGTGGCACGAAGCGATTCTGCAGAGGTCTTACGTCTGGTTTACCAGGAATGTAATGGTATCAGGGACATTCTCCGAAATGCGGCGTTTCATTGGTCGGCAATTTGCCCACCGGAACTGACTGCCCGAATTCCAGAATTTGAGAAAGTTCGTTTGTTTTTAAATGACCAGGAAATTGATGAAAGCGTGGTAAATTCAAAATTTCAAATTCAGCAGAAAAAGGCGTTTGAATTACTTCAGGGCGGTAATTTTTATACGAAAGGCACGACCGTGTTCCTCCGTGAAATCATCCAGAACGCGATTGACGCGTCAAAGTTGCAGTATTGGATGGATTGGAAAGGAAGCCAGTGGTTTGACGAGGAACAAGATGCCGAATCGTATACGATTGACCATATAGGAAGTCATATTTCCCCGCTGTCCTATCCGATAGAAATCGAGTTGCATTTGGCACGAAAAGCAAAAGATGGTAATAAGTATAAATGTCTGGACACACAGCGCGATTTGGAGCAAATAAAAGAAAGCGAAACGGATTTTGCGAGTAAGAGGACATGGGAATATGGCGTTTTGATCAGGATTATTGATCAAGGTGTCGGAATTGCCAAGGATGAAATTCCCCAAATCGCGGACGTGGGCACGGCATATGAAAAAAGAAAAGACAAATTAAATAACTCAAACTTCCCACACCGTTTTGGTGCATTGAACCTTGAAAAATCAATACTTTA
>CAOKHZ010000013.1 GCA_948468385.1 uncultured Faecalicatena sp.
CCCACAAGAGTCCCTTATTATCGTGTCTTATTTCCCCACCCCGTGAAAAGTAACAGGAAAGCAATGAAAAGAAAAAAGATTGAAGACGCGGATTTTTATGACACGGGATATAGCTATACGCTTTCTCTGATCAGTGGAAAGTACAAGCCTATTATACTGTATTGCCTGATGGAGTATGAGCCGGTGCGTTTCAATGAAATGCAGCGATATTTAAAGAAAGTCGCCGATAAAACGCTTAGCCAGAATTTGAAAGAGTTGGAGGCCGATGGCTTGATTGTCCGCGAGGTTTATCCTCAGATACCGCCAAAAGTTGAATACTCTTTAAGTGAACGGGGGAATTCCCTTGTAAAGGTACTCGACAAACTGTGCGATTGGGGGAATGAAAACAGAAGGTAGTCCGGCATTCTTGAATTTTTGTAAAAAAGGGTATTGACTCCTACGTTGCGTAATGGTTTATAGTGTAATTACACGGAAGGGGGAACCACCGATGATGACGGTAAATGAGGTAAGTAAGTTGACCGGGGTGAGTATACGCGCTCTGCAATATTACGACAAAATCGGATTACTAAAACCGACGGGTTATACAGAATCCAGATATCGGCTGTATGACGATACGGCCTTGGAAACGCTGCAGCAGATTTTACTGTTTCGAGAATTGGAATTCCCTTTAAAGGAAATCAAGCAAATTTTGTCCAGTCCGGATTTTGACAGAAATCGGGCGTTGGAGCAGCAGATTACGTTGCTTACAATGAAAAAGGAGCATTTGGAGGATTTGATTGATTTTGCCCGTGGAATAAAATTTTCAGGAGTGAATAAAATGGATTTTTCAGTATTTGACACAAAGAAAATGGACGAGTATGCGAGGCAGGCGAAAGAGCAATGGGGGCAGACGGCCGAATATGAGGAGTATGCGCAAAAATCCCAGGGAAGAAGCAAGGATGAGGAACGAAACGTCATGGAGAACTTTTTGCAGTTGTTTGTGGAATTTGGAAGATTAAAGGAGAGAGAGCCGCAATCTGCCGAGGTTCAAAATCAGGTTCGGAAATTGCAGGATTATATCACGCAGAATTTTTATCACTGCTCCAAAGACGTCCTTTTGGGATTGGGGCAGATGTATGCCGGCGGCGGGGAATTTACGACCAACATTGACGGCGTTGGCGGGGCGGGAACGGCAAAGTTCACGGCTGAGGCCATTCGGATTTACTGCGGCGGGTGAGCGAACGTGTAAAGTGGAAAAGGATGAAAAATAGCAAGATTCATGAAAACATGAGGAATATTTTTGATATAATATGAACACTTGGTGAGGCTCTTTAATCCTGGTGGGCATGTTAGGATGTTTGTTAGGGTAAAGTCTTTTCGAGGGGCTTTGCCCTAATATTTTGTGAGTGGAATCGAAAAGGCAAAAGTGGGGAAAAACGTGCATGTAAACCTGGTATGCGCGGAGGGGCAAATTGGACAAAATAAACAAGGAGGATGTCATGCGAACGCAAAAGGAGAGTGGGAAAGAGACATGTCCCGCCATTTGTGGCGAGGTCATTGATTTTATCGAAGGGCATTTGACGGAGGACTTGGATTTGGACATGGTTGCCGATGCGGTTCACTATTCAAAATATCACCTCCACCGGCTGTTTGTAAATGAGGTCGGACTTACGATACACGACTACGTGCAGCGCAGGCGATTGACGGAAGCCGCGCGGCTTCTGGTCTTTTCAGACAAGCCTATTCTGGAAATCGCCCTGCTCGCCGGCTATGAGAGCCAGCAGGCGTTCACGTCCATATTTAAGGAAATGTATAAGAAGACACCGGGGCAATATCGGGAGGACGAGGTGTTTTATCCGTTGCAGCTGAGATTTGTTTTGAATGAAAATCCCGCGAAATTTGGCGAGGCGTCTGACTGGAAGCGGCGAATTACCGTGGCGGAAGAAAACGACGTTTCCGGGTGGATGGAGTTGGTGCGCCTGGTTATTGACGGATTTCCTTATTTGGATGAGGAACAATATGTCGCGCGGCTGCGGGAGTACATCGGGCGTGGTCAGGCGTTGATTTTAAAAGACGGGGACACCGCGATTGGCATCATGGCGTTTCATGAAGAAAAGGAATGTCATTCGCCCGCGGTGCGGACTCGTTCGCAGTCGGAGCAGTCGGGCAGCGACGGTTCTGCCGCGTGTAATCGGGTAGTGGATTTTCTGGGTGTGCATCCACAATATAAAAAGCAAGGGATAACAGAGGCATTTTTGGCAAAATTGTGGGAAATGACGAGCGGGGCCAAGCGTGCGGATGGGATGCTTGGGGATGAAAAACGGAACGTGAAGAATGCGCCCGGGGACGGAACCTCGAATGCGGATAATTGGAATGGCAAGGGCATCGTCACGGTCACGACGTTTCGGGACGGTGACAAGGCGGACACGGGGTATCGCGAAATGTTTCAACGGCTTGGATTTGCCGAGGCGGAATTGCTTGTGGAGTTTGGCTATCCTACCCAGCGTCTTGTGCTGCAGGGGGAAAGTTGGAAGGGAGATGAAGGAGATGGCAAATCAGAAAAAAGTGACGGAAAACTTTGACGGGCAGATGTCAGAGAGTTCCGGCATGCAGGTGATGGGAAAATGCGACGGGCAAATGCCGGGAAATCCTTTGGCGAGGGACTTTGATATTAAGACATTGGTGTTTTTCGCGTTGCCGACCATCATCATGATGATGTTTATGGGGCTTTATACCATTGTGGACACCATTTTCGTGGCGCGTTTTGTAAACACGAACGCGTTGTCGGCCTTGAATATTGTTTGTCCCGTCATCAATCTCATCGTGGGACTTGGAACCATGCTCGCGACCGGGGGAAACGCCATCATTGCGCGAAAAATGGGGGAGGGGGAAGAAAAACGTGCCGCGCGGGATTTTACGTTTATTGTTTGTACGGGAACTGTTTTGGGATTACTGATTTCCATCGCGGGAATTTTTTTTATGGATAAAATCATCTGGGGACTTGGGGCAAGCGAGATTTTGTTTCCTTATTGTGAGGAATATTTGTTCGTCCTCCTGCTTTTTACCCCGGCGAGCATGCTTCAGGTTTTGTTTCAAAATCTAATCGTCACGGCGGGACGGCCGGGGTTTGGGATGGCGTTGTCAATTGGCGCGGGGGCGGCCAATATTTTGTTGGATTATATTTTCATGGTTCCTTTGCAGATGGGGATTCGCGGCGCGGCACTTGGCACGGGAATCGGTTATTTGATTCCCACGTTGATTGGACTCGCTTTTTTCGCGGGGAAAAAAAGCGGTCTGAAATTTTGCAGACCCAAAGTGGACTTTTCCGTGCTGGCGGAAAGCTGTTTGAACGGTGCTTCCGAAATGGTGAGCCAGATGGCGACGGCGGTCACCACGTTCTTTTTTAATGCAATTATGATGCACTTGTCAGGAGAAAACGGTGTCGCCGCCATCACGATTATCATATACGCCCAGTTCATGCTGACGACCTTGTACATTGGATTTTCGATGGGGGTCGCCCCGGTCATCAGCTATAATTACGGGCGGAGGGACGGCGTTCGGCTGAAAAGGATATTTCGGGTTTGTATCGGCTTCGTCCTTGCCGTATCGGTTTCGGTATTTCTTTTGTCGATGCTATTTGGAAGTGCGCTTGTCAAAGTCTTTTCGCCCGAAGGTACGCCGGTTTATGACATCGCGCGGAGGGGATTTTTAATCGTTCCGATTAGTTTTTTGTTCTGCGGAATCAATATGTTTGCGTCCGCGGCATTTACGGCATTGTCAAATGGAAAAGTGTCGGCAATCATTTCCATCTTGCGGACGTTCGTGTTTCTTTTGCTTTTCTTATTTTTGTTGCCGCCCGTTTTGGGGGAAATGGGGGTGTGGCTGGCGGTCGTGTTGGCAGAAGGGGTGACATTTGTTTTTTCGGTGTGTTTTTGTCTCGGTTGGATTTTTAATGGCTGAATATCAGGTGGATTTTGGATACAATGATAAAAGAGCATTGGTTTAACATTGTCAGAACTGTTATGGAAAAGAAACGGGGTGTGTGAAATGGATTTTATCAAGCTTATAAATTCGCCGGAATATGATTTTTTGCGGAAAAATCCGAGGCTTGGCGGGCGTGTGATTCTCTTGGGGATCGGAGGAAGCCATGCCTATGGAACGAATAATGAGAACAGTGATGTTGACATTCGGGGGATCACGTTAAATCTTCCCTCGGACTTGCTGGGGCTGACGAGGTTTGAACAATTTGAGGACGCACATACGGATACGGTCATTTATTCGTTTAACAAAATCATCTGGCTTCTTTTGGAATGCAACCCGAACACAATTGAGCTGTTGGGACTGGACGAGGAACAATACTTGATAAAGACCGCGCCAGGGCAGGAGCTTTTGGACAATCGGGCGTTGTTTTTGTCAAAGCGGGCGGCGAAGTCCTTTGGCGGATATGCGAGTGCGCAGCTTCGGCGGCTGCAAAATGCCGTGGCTCGGGATTCGGTGTCGCAGTCGGAGCGGGAGCGGCACATATACAATTCCGTGAAAAACGCGCTGGACGATTTTATGCGGAAGAATGCGGCACTTGGAAAGGGCGACGCGTCGTTCGGTTTTGCCGGACAATCCCGACATGGAAAAGGTGGGAAGGCTCGTGGAACGAATAAATCGGAGGGCGATAGAGGATTGACATTTTGGTGGAGACATTTTATAATAAAAGAAAACATACGTTCATGTCTGACGGCGCGAATGTAAGGAGGAAGCGAGATGGCGAATATTTTCGACGTGGCAAAATATATTTTGGAAAAAAGGGGAACGATGTCCACGATGAAGCTACAAAAGTTGTGCTATTACGCACAAGCCTGGGCGTTAGTCTGGGATGACGAACCTTTGTTTGATGAGGAGTTTGAGGCATGGGCGAACGGGCCGGTATGTCGCGAGCTCTTTTTGAAAACACAGGGACGATATTCTGTTTCGGCTGAAGACGAGACAGGTGGGAACGGTGATTTGACCGAGGATGAAAAGGACACGATTGATAAGGTGTTGGAACATTATGGGGAGCACAATGCCCAGTGGCTTAGTCAGCTAACACATATGGAGGAGCCATGGAATAATGCCCGTATCGGTGTTCCAGCCGGCGTGGGTTGCAATCGAATCATAACAAAAGAAAGCATGGCACTTTATTATGGCGGAATCTAAAAAGAGGGTAAAACAAGTCAGACAAATAGAAAAACCCAAGGGGAATAGTATTGGTCAGGGCGGAAATCCTGACCAATATTATTCAGGGCATCCGGCATGGAACTTTGCGAGTTGCGATAAGGAAAATTGGAGCATATATTCTGACGAGGTGCGAGAAATATTTTGGGATGAGATATTGCCGCATATTCAGGGATGGGAGACGCAGACGTGGAAAGAAATTCTGCTTGATTCAAAAAAGCAGAATCATTCCATAGATGTTACGAAGCTGAATAAAAAGGCATCCAAAAGGCTTGTCGAATTGTATGTTGAGGCAGAGTCGTTGGTATCCTTGCGGTTGACGGGCGCGCATCGAATTTATGGGTATATGAAGGAATCTGTTTTTAATATTTTGTGGATTGACTTGGATCATGGCGACAATGGGACATGCGTTTGTCAATCTCATAAGAAACATACTTAGAGTGATACTCACGGCAGATTTCATTGGCTGCGAGTATAATAATGACGCTGTCATTGTATTGATAAAGTGTACGTGAATTTGGAAGAGAGTGAATGGGAAGTGGGGCATTGAGACAGAGACCGGAATATGACATGAAATTGATAGGGCGTAATTTGCGGCGGCTGCGTAAGGCGAAAGGCCTTTCGGTGGATGACGTGCGCAAATATCTTTGCATGGGTTCCGTACAAGCCGTGTACAAGTACGAGGGCGGGAAAAGTTATCCGCCAGTGGACACGATGTTCGCACTCATGGAGCTGTATGGGGCGAGCGTGGAGGATATTGTCGGCATGCACGAGAGTATTGGTGCGAATTGTGAAAATGATACTGGAGATTGTAACGAGAAGCGTCGATTGGCATCAGGTGTCTGGGAAATGCAAAGCATGATTCTGATGGAAAGGATGCGGGAATACCAGGCGAAGAGGCTGGAAAGATATTATAAGTTGTGCGCGCAATATGCAAATAGGCCACGATAGTAACAATAGAGCAACAACGTGGCATGTGGTTTGGCGAAGGTCGTCATATGGTGAAAATGAGATGGACTTTGAAATCCGCAAGGGTTTTGGAGTCCATTTTAGTGGGTTTATACTTGTGGAAATTCAACTACGCCGTCAATGACAAGGCATGAAAAAAGAATTAAAATACAAATGAAGAAAGTTTCAAAATAAGCAGGGGAAGCTTGAATTTGTAACGGAGAAATGATATTATGAAGGGGAAAAATAAGGATGGGGAATATATATGACGGGGTGTTTCGGACGATTTTAAATGACTGCAGGAAACTGATACTTCCGGTAATTAACGAAATTTTTGAGGAAGGATATACTGGGGACGAGAAGGTTGAGTTTTTCCCGAATGAACATTTCCTTGACCAGCAAAATATGGCGGACAAAGAGCGGATAACAGACACGAATTTTAGAATTATCGGCAAGGAAATTAAGAAATATCATCTAGAATGTGAAAGTAGCCTGCCGGATGGAAGGATTACGATTCGCCTCATGGAGTATGATGCCCAAATCGCCTTAGATGAGGGCGAGGTGGAGGAAGAAACGCTGACGGTGACGTTTCCGAACACGGCCGTTTTGTATTTGCGAACATATAAGAAGACACCGGATAAAATGAAGTACGTGATAATTACCCCGGGAGGAACCGTGGCATATGACATACCAATTATGAAGGTACAGTCGTATACGATTGATGACATTTTTGAAAAGCGGTTATTGCTTCTGATTCCGTTTTATATTTTCTTACATGAGAAGTGTTTTTTTGAGTATAATGACGATGAGCGGAAGTTGGCAGAGTTGAAAATGGAGTATAAGGACATCTTGGAAAGACTTGACGAATTGGAGCGTCAGGAAGTGATAGGGGCGTTTGACAAGCGGACGATTATAGAACTATCCGATGACGTGGTGAAGGAAATTGCAAAGAAACATGAGAACGTGCAGAAAGGGATAGGTGAAGTCATGGGTGGAGCATTGATTGAAACGAGTGCGCGTAAATTGAAAAACGAAGGAATAAGTGAAGGGATAAGTGAAGGAATAAAGGTGGGTATTCGTAAGTTGGTTGAAAGTCTCAGGTCGTTATCAATTCCAGATGAGACGATAGAAGCACAATTAGTAGAAAGATATCAGATGAGCAAGGACGAGGCGATAGATTGGGTCAGGAAAACTGGCACAACGTCTCGGTAGTGTAAGAAGTTTGTGTTTTTGCTTCCTGCGATATAGCAGAAACGGGTTTTAAAGTCTTTAAGGGTTTTGAAGCCCGTTTTTTGTGGCTCTATGTTTGTGGAAATTCAACTACGCCGTCAATGACAGATTGTGAGAATGATGTTATTCTAATGTCACTATTCACGGGGCTGTGCGCTCTGCCGCACGGCCACCGTCCGCTAAGGTGATGGTGCCGATTGGGCATTTCGGCCTTCTTCGCTCCGCTTCGGTCCGTCCTAAACAAGTGCCACTGGCACTTAGGACCGCCGTAGGCGATTTTAAATGGCCGAATGCCGTTACTATCGCGGCCGCAGGCCGTGAATAGTAACATTCTAGTAGGAAGAGGTATAGAGTGTCAGGGGATGTCAAGAGGGTGGTTTTGTGTTGTTTTTGGTGGATTATGAAAACGTGGGAAATGAAGGGATGAAGGGCAGTGTTTATCTGGACGCGGGGGATCATGTGATTGTGTTTTACAGCGAGGCCAAGTCGAACATGGAGAGAAGGACGCTAGAGCATTTATCGACTTCTGGGTGCAAGTTCGAGGCGTGCAAGCTTTGTAAATCCGGGAAAAATGCCCTGGATTTTTATATTACGTCGAGGCTTGGTGAATTAATTGGCGGTGGCTATGACGGCATCGCGGTCATCGTGAGCAGGGACGGCGGATTTGGCGCGGCGCGGGATTATTGGGAGAAGCGAGCGGTTCACAAAAGGCGAATCCTGCTGTCGCATAGCATCGAAGACGGGATTGTAATGGGAAATGAAAATAATGGTCGCACGAAAGAATTGCGGCGGTTGCGTGAAAAGTGCGCCATTGGGAGCTATTATTGTGCTTATACGGAACGGATGAGGATAAAGGCGGTTTTGCAAAATCTGTTCGCGGACACAGAGTATGCGGGAAGAATAGGAGAGATTCAAGGTATGCTTGAAGGGAAAGAAAAAAGCGCGAAGATTATATACCTTGACAGTTTGCGCTTGTTTGGGAGAAAGGGCGGGCTGGAGATTTATAACAAAGTGAAGGCGAGTGGCGAACTGCAGAGGGCAGGTGGTGCAACGCATGGCTCAAACAGCGATTAACTGCAAAGGGCGAAATTATTTTTCACGGAAGGATGAGCGATAAAATTAACATGTGGAATGATTGACACAAAATTCCATGCCATATATAATGTAAGCTGGAAGCGTCAGAATGAACGGGTTTTGCTTCCGACATCATGAATTTGGAAGGGGATAGGTGTGGATTATGAAACGTGCAAAAGTGAAAGTACCGTTGAAGTTGATTGTTGATGCCATTGAGATGGCAGACGATATGTGGAAGCAGTATCTTGATATAGAGAAGATGGAAGTTGTCAGTTTGATGGAGGATTCATATGATTATGATGAGGAAGACAAGGAACTTTCCGAGTTGATTGAGGAAGAGTGGAATGTTCGTTTTTTTGGATTGCCATCCAAGTTTGATATCCATGAGTACAGTATCATGGAACATTTTATATGGGGGTTGCCGGAAGGACGGATGCAGGATTCTCTGGAAAATGCCATCAAGGGGAGGGGAGCGTTCCGTAGATTCAAAGATGCCATTATTCGCTATGGAATCGAGCAAATCTGGTATGACTACCAAGAAGAGGCATATCGGAAAATCGCGATAGAATGGTGCAAGGCTCGCGGTTTTACGTATGAGGATGAGGGAAAGGCTGCTTCCGCAAAAGAGGAAACGCCAGAACCGGCAGGAGATGACGATGAACTTACATGGAAGGAAATCAGTACGGAGCATATCATACAAGACGAATGGATAGACTTTCGGAGATCCGTATATCGTTTCCCTGACGGAAGCGTATTTGAACCGTATTATAGTTATAGCCGTAGGGATTACGTGGTAATCGTGGCTTCGGACACGGATGGGCATTATTTGTGCGTCCGTCAGTTCAGACAAGGAATTAAAAAAGTGACTACAGAATTTCCGGCAGGCGGGATAGAGCGGAAGGACGGAAAAGAATATGGCGGGGACGGTGACTTGTCTGCGGAGGACGCGCTTGCGGCGGCGAAGCGAGAACTGTTGGAAGAGACCGGTTACGATTCGGATGAGTGGAAGCACCTGCTCACGGTGCCATCAAATGCCACGATTGCAGATAATTACGCGCATCTTTTCGCCGCGAGAAATTGCCGGAAGGTGGCCGGGCAGTCCCTTGATGAAACGGAATTTTTGAATGTGGAAAAGTTTTCAGCACAAGAGATAGAGGATATGATTGTGAAGGGAGAGTTCCAACAAGCGATTCACATCATGGCATGGCTGTTGTCTGTCAGATAACGTGATACCGGGGTGATTTAAGGAATTTTTAAGTGTTATGTCGTTATTTTTTTAGATGAGCATGATAGCATGGTAATAAAAATGCGATGGGAGAAAAGATAATGAAAAAGAAACGTCTCATAATCGGAATTTTTGTTGTAATTTTTACCTTATCATGTATTTGGTTTATCACTCGTCCCGAAAAATTAGGCAACATGAGTCATAGTAGCACGGAAGCGGAAACAAGTACCTCTGATATTTCGTTTGAAGGGGAAGCGGGTCAAAAATTAAGATTTTACTTTTCGTCCGACATAAGGGCCGGGGAAATGCACGTCGCGTTATACGATTCTACGGGAGATGTGGTGTACGAATTTGACAAGGCGAAGGAACTGGTGGATTATCTTACGTTGGAGACGGCGGATACTTATACTTTGGAGGTGGAGTACAAGGATTTTGTTGGTGATTTTAAGGCCGTGATTACCAAGGCGCGGTGACTTGTCAGATGTAGATGTCTTCTTTTATGATGTAAAATGGAACTAAAAAAATTATCGGGAGTTTTTTAATAAACCTCCCGATAATTTTTTTTACGGTATTGCGACGGGGTCATATATTTCCACTTGCGGAAGATGGCGGCAAAGTTGCTCTGGCTTTGAAAACCCAAATAGGTGGAAATCTCGCTGATGGAACGGGGCGTGTGTTCCAGCAGATTGCAGGCGACATTCACCTTTTCACGTTGAATATAATTATGGATGGTCATCCCCACTTCTTTAGAAAAGAGATGGCATAGATAAGTCTCGGTCAATCCCGTGTAATCCGCGAGTTCCTTTAGGGTGATTTTTTGAAAAATATTGCGGCTTATGTAGTTGCGCGCCTGCTCTACCTGATAGGAACGAGGCGATTCGTGTAATTTGGCCACCCGCTTGGCAAACATGACGGCGGTAAGCTGGAAAATATTGTGGATTTCTTCCACGGTGTTACAGCCGGAAAGAGCATAAAGCAAGGCGTCGGAGAGGTCAAAGGCTTCATCTGGAGAAACTCCGCAGTCGATGGCGGTACGGGAGGACAAGGCGATTGCGGTAACGGTAAGGTAAATGTAGCCGGTCTTTTTGTTCAAGGCCATGGAGCCCAGGTTGTCATCCATCCGGGTGAACGGGGCAATTCGAATGTTCTTATAATCTCCCTGCCGAATCTTTTTCATCAATTCTGCTTCTGCTTCGAGGGGGATTCGTTGAAACTGGTTTTCACCCTGCTGAAATTTGTTTAAGTCTAAAAGTGTCTCTAATTGTTGTTCGGTAATCATTGTTTTTCACCTATTGTCATTCTATTATTATCACGATGAAAAGGTCATGCATTTCATGTAGACATGCCATACGTGACTTTTTGGCTTTGGCATCATTATACATAAATTTCAAGAAAATAGCAATATTGAGATAAAAATCATAAGAACAAGTTAGAAAATAATAGAGGAACTACGTATAATGGCTACAGAGAAAGGAACAAGGTTTGGACAACTTAGAAAAAAGGGTAAGGGAAAGAATGTAAGGATAAGAATGTAAGAAAGGGGACGAGTAGATGTTGGCAACGTTTATCGTGGGGAGGATTCAAAAGGCGATTTACAAAGGAAAGCCCATCAATTCTTTCGAGCCGTTTGCCGAACCGAAGCAGGTGGTCAAGGAAAACGGGCAGTATTATGTCACGGAGATTCAGTACGGTGTGGAGTATCCGAACAGCTATCTGGACATTACATATCCGACGGAGAATACGAAAAAGAAGCGTCCGACGGTCATTTATTTTCACGGCGGTGGTTTTTTTGGCGGGGACAAGTCCATGGGCGACCCATTGGCGGTGGACGACGATGCGAACCGACTTTTTGAGGAGATTGTCGCGAATGGATATAATTTTGTAAATGTAAATTATGCCCTCGTTCCGGACTGTCATTTTCCGGTGCCGTTTATCCAAATGAACCAGGCCATTGATTTTCTGGTGAAAAATGGGAAGAACTATGGACTTGACATGGAGAACGTGACGATTTTCGGGCAGTCGGCGGGCGCGGTACTTACGGGTCAGTTTGGCGCGCTTTTATGTAATCCTGAGCATGCGAAGCTTTTGGACGTGAGGCCGGCAATTGCGCCAGAAGCGGTAAAGGCGTTGGTAATAGACGATGCGCCGTTTATCGTCGAAGAGTTCAGGGGGAAGTTGAAACTTTTGATGCAAAGTTATTTCGGCATGAGGAAGATTACGGAGGAAACGGCAAGGAAATACAATGCTTATGCCTACATTTCCGAAGGATATCGTCCCACGTTTTTGACGGCGGGGAATACGGACGGTTTTCCGAGGGACATGGAGGCATTTGCAAAAAGGTTGAAGGAACATGGCGTGGAACATGAATATTTTTTCGTGCCGAGAGAAACCTGCGAACTTCCACACGGATATTTAAACATGGTGAAGACGAATCCGCATGCGCGGGAATGTTTTGAACATATTATCGCGTTTATGAATCGGCATAGCGGTGTGGAGGATGCGGATGGGACGGCAATGGAAAGAGCGGATGAAAATTGACGAGGCGGTAACGGAAAGAGCGGATGAAAATTGACGAGACGGCAATGGAAACGGTAGATGAGAATTGATAAGGAAGGTAGGCGTAATAAAATGAGAGCGGAAACAATCGTATTACATGAGAAGCGAGACGTAACTTTAACGGCATACATCCAGGAAGCGGAAGGTGAGTTTGGATTTACGAAACGTCCGGCCATGCTGGTGCTTCCGGGCGGCGGATATGCCATGTGCTCCGACCGGGAGGCGGATCCGGTGGCGTTGGCTTATTCAAAAGCGGGATTTCAGACATTCGTCCTTCGTTATACGGTGACCTCGAAAGGAAAATGGCCGTTGCCTTTGGAGGATTATGAGGAAGCGATGGAATTAATTGTGAAGAATGCCGAGGCATGGCATGTTGATCAGGATAAAATTGCCGCCGTCGGATTTTCGGCGGGGGGACATCTCTGTGCATGCGCGGCGACCGTGGCAGAGCATAAGCCGGCAGCGGCAATTCTTGTTTATCCGGCCATATTAAAGGAAATCTGTGATTTGTGTCAGCCGGGCATGCCATATCCGAACGAACATGTGGGGAAAGACACTTGTCCGTGCTTTTTGGTGGCGGCAAGGGACGACCGAACGGTAGATATTAAGAATAGTCTGATGATGGAACTTGCGTTGGCGGAAAAAGGAATTCCCTTCGAGAGTCATATTTATTCTTACGGCGGACATGGATTTTCCACGGCGGAGCAGTGGGTAGTGACGAACAGTGTTTCAGAGCGGGTGCCGGACTGGGTGCCGGACAGTATCGGGTGGCTGAAGGAAATTTTCGGGGCATTGACTTATAAAGGTTTTACGGAACCGAACATCGCGGTCAGCAAGAATGGGGATACGGCTCCGGTGTTGGCGGTATCTTGCTCGCTTAAGCATATCCGCAAGCAGTCCGAGGAAGTGCAGACGCTGTTGAAGCCAATGTATGACGGAATACGGATAGTGGCGGAGGCAAGAGGTTTTGACATGGAGAAATTGATGGATGCAGTTGGTAATAATACCATTCGGGAAATTATGGAGATAGTACAAGTAGATGCGGATGCCATAGTGGAAATAGACAAGGCATTGCATGGCATGGTGAATAGGTTGGAGGAGAGGAAGGGATGAAAAAGCAGGCGTATAACCCCTATCTTCCCAGTTGGGAGTACATACCGGACGGAGAGCCGCATGTTTTCGAAAATCGTTTGTATGTATATGGCTCCCACGACAAGTTCAACGGGACACAGTTTTGCATGAATGATTATGTATGTTGGTCTGCCTCGCTCGATGATTTGTCAGATTGGAGGATGGAAGGGGTTATTTATCGGAAGACGCAGGATCCACATGCAAAAGAGGATGGCATCATGCAGGCGCCGGACGTGGTGCAAGGCTATGATGGAAGGTACTATTTGTATTATGCTTTGGGGCTGGCACCGTTCGTGTGCGTGGCGGTTGCCGACGAGCCTGCCGGATCATTTGCTTATTATGGCGTGGTGCATCGAGAAAATGGAACGGCGGTTGGCTTGGGAGAGAAGGACGTGTTCATGTTCGACCCGGGACTTTTCATGGATGACGACGGCGAATGCTATCTGTATTGTGGTTTCGGTCCGGAGGAGGACGGGATGTTTGGCGCGGTTTGCCAGAAATACCAGATGGAGGGCGCGTATGTATTTCGCCTGGAAAAAGACATGCTCACCATAAAGGAAGAGGGCAGGCTGATTTTGCCGAAGGTTGGACATTCAGAGGGGACTGGTTTTGAGGGGCACGAGTTTTTCGAGGCAAGTTCCATGCGCAAGATAAATGGAAAATATTATTTTATTTACTCATCCATCTTGTCGCATGAATTGTGTTATGCGGTGAGCGATTATCCGGATCGGGGATTTCGGTTTGGCGGAACCATCGTAAGCAACGGGGATGTCGGATTTCAGGGAAGGACGGAGCCTTTGAATTACACGGGAAACACGCATGGGAGCCTTGCATGCGTGCATGGGCAATGGTATGTATTTTACCATCGGCAGACAAACAAGCACAATTATTCGCGGCAGGCGTGTGCGGAGCCGATTTCCTTCGCGGAGGACGGTTCAATCGCTCAGGTGGAAGTTACGAGTTGTGGCCTAAACGGAGGGGCACTTGTCGGAAAGGGCTCATATCCGGCGTATATTGCCTGCAACCTGATGTCAAAGTCGGGGGCGCTCCACTATGGAACGGCGGCAACCCCCGAGGCAGAGGGACATCCGTATTTGACCCAGACGGGGGAAGACCGGGAAGAAAACGGCGACCAGTATATCGCGGACATGCAGGATGGCGCATTGGCGGGATTCAAGTATTTTGAGTTCACGGGCAAGACGAAGATAGGCATTGAGGTAAGCGGACATGGCGAAGGCGTGATGGAAGTGTGGACAAAATTGGAGGAAGCGTGCGGCATGGAAACACACGGAATGGAAGCGGCCTTGCGCAAGCCGATTTGTAAAATCGCGCTGCGAGTCGAGGGCGAGAAACGAACGTTTGAGGGCGAGGAGGTGGAACTGCAAGGAAAACAGTCTTTGTATTTCACGTATCGCGGCAGTGGCAGTGTTGACTTCCATGGATTTGAATTACGATAAGACATCTATTTTGGATGCAAATGGAAACATGGCCATTCGTGGCCAATGATGAACAAATTTGATGAAATGAAGGAGAAGGGTAAAAATGGGAAAGACAAAAGGAAAGAAACAGTATCCGGAAAATTTCCGCAGTTTGGCGGGATTCTTTATGACAATGTTTGCAAATGCATTTGCGGCAACGGTATTGGGCATTTTCATGATATTTTTGACGGACTATTCCGGCATTGACTCGGCAATGGGAAAGGTGGGCTATGCTGCTGGCTTTGGTACGCTGTTTTTGTTGGTCACGAGAATCATCGACGCGGTTGACGATCCGGTGCAGGGCTGGATCGTGGACAGTGCGAAAGAGCAGAAATTTGGAAAATACCGTAAGTTCGGAATCATTGGAACGCTTGTATTGGCAGTGGGGTTGATTATGTTGTTTGCCATGCCGCAGGGTGTGAAGGGAAATGCCCTTCTTTTGTGGGTGTGGGCCGTGGTTGGCTATTTGATGTTTGACATGGGAAGCGCGTTGTCTGCGATTACGGCTCCGTTGGTTCAGAAAAGCACGACGGTTCCCCGCATTCGCGCAAAAATTTTGTCCGTAATTCGGATGGCGGCCGTAATTGCCGCGATTCCGTCTGCTTTTTTCGTGGCCATCGTGACTGCCTTGGGAAAGGACGGTAATTTGGGAAAGACGGCGACAAGTACTGCCGTGATTTTCTGCCTGATAGCTTGCGCGGTGACGATTCTGGGAATCTTGCTGTTAAAGGAGCCATATCTGGAGAGGGCGAATGAGGAAAAGAAAGGCGCGGTTGGCGCATCGGACATCCTCAATCTGGTGAAAAAGGATAAACCATTGTGGATACACAGCCTTGGCTTCTTGATTGGAAACATGAGTTATGGTCTGGCTGCAGGCGTGATGCTGTACTTCATCAAATGGTATTTTTGCGCCGACATGGCGACCGGCGAGGTGAATTTGGCGAAATTTGCCGCATTGTCCGGCATTTACTCTTTGACGGCGCTGATTCCGAACTTTCTTTGCCCATTTTTGACGACGTTGGTTTTGAAGATTTTTAAAACCGTGGATCGCGGCATGTCGGGCTGCATGCTGATTATGGCCTGCGGGTACGGGGTAATTTATGTATTGAATGTGACCGGCATTATGAGGGCGGTTCCGGCACTGCTGTTCGTCTTGTTCTTTATCGTGATGATACCGTCTGGTATGACGGCGATATTTTCCACTCTTCTGACCGTGGAGTGTGCGGACTATGCGGAATATACCATCGGACGCAACATGACGGCCATTACGAATTCCTTGTATGGCCTGACGCAGAAGGCGGCCAGCGCGATTGGCGCGGCGGTGCCGGGAATCCTTTTGGTGGCGGTTGGCTATAGCGTGAATGAGGCGACGGGGGCTTACACGGGTGACTTGGCATCTCTACCGAGCATGGTGAGCGGGCTATCGTTGGTATTGGCCTTGGTTCCGGCCATCATGGCGGCGGCTTCCTTCTTGATTTACAAATTTTTCTATAAGATTACGCCGGAGGTTCGGGAGGAGATGACGAAAGAACTGGAGCGTCGCCATGCTGAGCAGAGCGCGGAAGGGGAAGCGTAAGCGGGAAGAGGTAGGCATTGGTGCACGGCGACACGGAAATGGAGACAAAGATGAAAACAAACGCGAAATGGATTTGCCATCCGAACGATGGGCGGGAAACGCCTCTGGTGCCGGTGTTTTGTAAAAAATTTGAGGTTGGCGACGGCCTTGCGTCGGCGAAACTTTATATTACCGCGCATGGAATTTACGAGGCAAAAATAAATGGAAAGGCCGTGACGGAGGATAAGTTCACGCCGGGGCTTACCAGTTATTATTATCGGGTACAAGTGCAGGAATATGACGTGACGGATTTGCTCACGGAGGGGGAAAATACGTGGCAGACCACGGTGGGCGATGGCTGGTGGCGGTGGCATAATAATTATGGTTACCGTCTGGCCATACTTGGCTGGCTGGAACTTGCATATGAGGATGGAACGACCGTGGTAGCGACGGATGAAGGGTTCGAGGTCGGAACGGGTCCCGTGGTGAAGACGGACTTGCAGAAAGGCGAGACGTATGACGCAAGACTTGTAGAATCGGACTGGGTGGCGGCCATTCTTGAGACGGAACATACGGACGCGCGGCTTATTAAGACTGAGGGCGTGCCGGTACGCGAAAAGGAGCGTTTTTCTGGGAAAGTTCTGCGTGACAGTGCACAAAATCTGATTGTGGATTTTGGGCAAAATATTGCCGGATATGTGAACATGAAGCTTTATGATACAAAGCCCGGTCAGGTGATACATTTGAAGCATGGCGAGGCATTGGACTTGGAAGGAAAATTTTCCACTGCGAATTGTGACGGGGGAATGGAAGAATTCCAGGAAATTACTTACATTTGTAAAGGTGCCGAGGTGGAAGAATATACGCCGCATTTTGCCTATTCGGGATTTCGCTACGTGCTGGTGGAAGGGCTTTTGCTTGATGCGGATGCAGGGAATGAATCCATGCGAGCCGGGAATGAGGTGGGTACCGAGGTGGCGGATGTGGAGGTATTCGCGGAAAGGGTAGGGAAACTTGCCGCGTTCGAGGCGGTCGCCGTGTATTCCGATATGGAGGAGACGGGAGATTTTCGTTGCTCCAACGAGCTTATCAACAAGTTGGTGGAAAATGCGAGATGGAGCCAGAAAGGGAATTTCCTGGACGTGCCGGTGGACTGCCCGACTCGTGAGCGGAATGCGTGGACCGGGGACGCACAGATTTACGTGCGGACGGCGGCTTATTTCATGGACGTTTCTGACTTTTTTAAGAAATGGCTGAAAGACCAGACCATAGAGCAGTATGAAAGCGGAAAGGTGGGAATCACGTTCCCGTCAACTTCCAGCGTCCACAATCCAGAGGAATTTGCACGGATAAGGGAGAAAGATCCACGCATGGCGTTGGCAGGGCCGACCGGCAACGGCAATATCGGTGAGGACAGTGTCGGTTGGGGGGATTCTGCAGTATGGCTTCCTTACCAATTATATTTGATGTACGGCGATAGAACGGTTTTGGAAAATCAGTACGAGACGGCGCGTCGTTGGGTGGAGTATTCGCTCGCCTGCATGCGGGAGAAAAATCCCATGTATGCGGATAAGCCGTGGTATACCCATCCGGGCATCCCGCATCAGATGCGCTTCGCGCCAGCGAACCCTCCGGGTTCGTCAATGTATACAAATGTGGACGGCAATTATATTTATGACACAAAGTTCCACTATGGGGAATGGAACGAGCCGTTGCCGCCGAGTCCGGAGGTCATCGAGTTTTTTAAATCGGGCAAGAGTGCTTCGGAATATGTGGAGTACATGGCGAAGTTTGGAAAGCCCGAGGTGGCGACCGCCTACACGAAGCGAAGCTGCGACAACATGGCGCACATGGCGGAAATTTTGGGCAAAACCGAGGACGCGAAATATTTCCAAGGGCTTTCGGCGAAAATCAAGGAGTGCTATGACAAGTACCTGATTGCCGGGGACGGAGAAATTCAGAAGGGACATCAGGCGGCCTACGTGCGGGCGTTGGCACTCGGCATGGTAAGTGAGGCGAAAAGGCCGCTCGTCGTGGCGCAGTTGAAAAAGGAGCTGGAGGCGGCAAATTATCACTTGAACACGGGCTTTTTGAGCACGGTATACTTGTTGCCGACACTCTGTGACAACGGGCTCGTGGATGAGGCGTTTCGGATACTGGAACAGACTGACGCGCCGGGATGGCTGCATCCGATTATGCTGGGGGCGACGACCATGCTGGAAAACTGGGACGGAATGGATACGTTTCGCGACAGCTTCAATCATTATAGCTTTGGGGCGGTGTGCCAGTTCTTGTTCGAGTACGTGGCTGGGATTTGTCCAGATTTTTCACATCCGGGATTTGAGGAGTTTGAGTTAAAGCCGATAGTTGGCGGGACGCTTACCCATGCCAAGGCGCGGTATAAGACGAAGTATGGCGTGATTGTTTCCGAGTGGAAGGTCGAGGGTGAGACGTTCCATTATCATTGCATCGTTCCCGGAGGGACGATGGCACATCTGACGTTACCAAATGGGGAGGAACATGCATTGGCGGGAGGGGAATACTGGTTTTAGGTGAAGTCACGCAGTCCCCCCCACGAGACATCTTCCGGCATCTTGTGCAGGGTGTCGGAAAGGTAGCCCAGGTAAACGCGGACATAGGTGGAATAAAGTGGCAGGCCAACATTTTCGGAGGCGGATGGTAAAAAATTTCCGATGTGTAGTTGATGAGTTTGAAAATCCATGGTAAACTATACATAGCAGTTCTTAAAGTTATGAGGTTGTTTGGTGTGGGAACTTAACAATACATCATAAATTTAAAAACTGCTACCTTTTTTTGAAAAAAGTTGTAGATTTACGTGCCTGGGGCTAGCCGCCGCGCTAGCGGCTTGGTACAATCACGTTGACAAAACATTCATGCTTGCTGACAGAAAATGGAGAGGGCGGAGGGAGTGTATGTATACAATATTGATAATTGAAGACGACCTGGCGTTAAACGAGGCGTTGAGGCAGATGCTTTCTCATGGCGGGTACAACGTCAGGAGCGCGTTTTCGGCTACGGAAGGTATCGGTTTGCTGGATGGTTCGATTGATTTGGTTCTGCTGGACATCGGTCTTCCGGACGGGGACGGGCTGAAAGTCGGAAAAGAAATTAGGGGGAACACGCGTGTTCCCATTATTTTTTTGACCGCGAAAGATGACGAGGAGGACATCGTGACGGCATTTGATTGCGGAGCCGATGATTATTTGGTAAAGCCGGTCTCGCTGATTGTTCTGGAAAAGCATATAAAGGCGGTTTTGCGGAGGCTTCCGGCTGGTGACAAGGGCTTCTTCCAGTATAAAGGCTTGGTGATTCATTATGATGCAAAACGGGTGACAGTAAACGAGGAGGCGGCAAGGTTGTCGCCGAAGGAGTATCTTTTATTGGAATTATTGGCAAGGAATCGGGGAAAGGTGATGACGAAAACGATGATTCTGGAGCAAGTGTGGGACGACATGGGCAGCTTTGTGGAGGAAAATACGTTCAACGTCACGTTAAGCCGATTAAGGAAGAAAATCGAGCCGGACGTCACGCGGCCGACCTATATAAGGAATGTCTTTGGACTGGGGTACACGTTGGGAGAATGGTGATGTTTGGTAAGAAAAAAGATGAAATGGCGATGGAAGAGATTTCGCGGATGCTTGAAAAACTGTTAAATGGTGAAGAGCTAAAGGTCGCTGACCTCACGTATGGCGACACGCTTCCCGACAAAATAAGGCATCAGGTAATCCGCTTATCCGAGAAAATGAAGGGAACAGAGGCGCGTGTTGGAAAGGAACGAGACGAAACGAGAAAGCTTATTTCGGAAATCGCGCATCAAATGAGGACTCCGTTGGCAAATATAGAAAGCTACACGCTTCTTGCGCAATCCGCAAATGCAGATAAAAGAAACGGATATTTTACCGCCTTGGAAAAGGCGGAAGAGAAACTTCATTTCTTGGTTGAAAATTTTATTAAAATGTCACGTCTCGAAAACGGAATCATTCAGATAAGAAAAGAGTCGGAGAGCCTGCAGGAAACGATTCTTTCCAGCGTTTTGATGGTTCAAGGCGGCGCGGAGCAAAAGCAGATTGACATTTGGCTTGAAATGGATGACAAGGTGAGTGTTTGGCATGATTTCGCATGGCTTGGCGAGGCCATTTACAATTTGCTGGACAATAGTGTCAAATATTCTGAAAATGGTTCCGTCATTCAAATTGCCGTGAAACAAGACGAACTATATACCCGGATTTTGGTTTCGGATCAAGGAATTGGCATTGGCAAGGAGGAGGAAGGAAAAATCTTCCAACGTTTTTATCGGGGGAAGGACGTGCAGAGACAGCCGGGATTAGGACTGGGATTATACTTGGCCAGGGAAATCGTGACGCTGCATGGAGGCTTTATGAAATGCAAGAGAAAGGAGAAGGGATTGGACATGTGCATTTTTCTTCCCACATAAGTTTTTGCCATGAAGGGAAAAATGTAAGTAAATTGTAAGTATCTCCTGCTAAGATGGTGATACCGGGGGTTCAAGGTCGTGCGATTCATGCTTGCATGAGAAAGCATGACTTTTTATTCTTGGGATCATCAAGACGGCATCCGTACAAGGAGGCCATGAATATGGAAGAAAGGCGGGAATGCGATGAACGTATTGCAAATGAAGAATGTGAAAAAATATTATGAGACGGCGGCTGGGACGGTGCGGGCGTTGGATGGCGTTTCCTTAGAAATCGAAGATGGAGAATTCGTGTCCGTCGTGGGTTCCTCTGGAAGTGGGAAGACGACGCTTTTGAACCTGCTTGGGGGGCTGGACTATCCGACGAAAGGGGAAATCATAGTTCGCGGAAAGGTTTTAGGCGCGTTGAATAATGAAGATTTGACGGTTTTTCGGAGAAGGAACATTGGATTTGTATTTCAGAATTACAACTTGCTTCCAACGTTGAATGTTTGGGAGAATATGACGTTTCCCCTTAGACTGGACGGCGTTTCGCTAGACGCGCCGTTCTTGCGGGAAGTGGTGGATGTTTTAAGGTTGGGGGAAAAGTTGGAGAACATGCCGCATATGCTGTCCGGCGGGCAGCAGCAGAGGGTGGCGATTGCGAGGGCGTTGTCGACAAAGCCGGCCGTGATTCTCGCGGACGAGCCGACGGGAAACCTGGATTCGGTTACCGGGACGGAGGTAATTGGCTTGTTGAAATCAAGCGCCAAGAAATTTCACCAGACGATTTTGCTAGTCACGCACAATGATGAAATCGCGCAAATGTCGGATCGAATCATCCGTGTTGAGGATGGAAAGATTGTGGGTGATTCGTATGAAAAATAATAATGGGGAAATTATTCGTTTGCTTGCACGACGGGAATATCAAAACAACAAGGTGAGAAATAGGATTTTGTTATCCGCGGTTGCTATTGCGGTCATGACCATTTTTTGCGTGATGAGCCTTGTGGTTGGAAAAATTGAGGCGGATTATTTGATGTATGTTAGAAACGAGGGAACCGCGGCCAGCGTCATATTGAGGGAAGCCGACGAGGAGCAGTATTTGCGAATTCAATCTTTATCCTATATCAAGGCAGTTGGAAAAGAACTGGAATTTGGAAATACGGACCATTTCCAGTGCGTGGTTCTCGACGAGGTGGCATGGAACCAGATGCAATCGCCTGCGTATTCGAATATTCATGGCAGTTACCCTGAGGAAAGGGAAGAGGTGATGCTTTCATGTTTCACTTTGGAGAGCATGGGAATTCATCAGCCGGAGCTTGGCATGGAAATTTTGTTGGAAATGAACGTCGGGGAAGGTGAAGAAATTTTTAGGCTAAGCGGTTATTACACGGATTACGTGGATGAAGCGAGGCGAGAGCCGCAAGGGTATTTCTCAAAACGGTATCTGGAAGAGGCGGCATTACCATCAAACACGCGAATGAAATTGTTAATTTGTCAGGATGATGGTCTGACCGGGGCAAAGGCAGAAGACATGTTATACCGGGACGTCGAGATGAATGACAAGAGCCAACAGTTTATCGGTGGGAATTCCATGAGTCTGGAGGCGGTAAAGAGCCTGGCCGGAGGCTATGATACGGCGGTTTTGTTTTGCGCGGCTCTTTTTGGGGCGGTTTGGTCGTTGGTCTACAATGTTTTGCATATTTCCCATGAGCAAGATGTTAGAAGCTATGGGATGATGAAGATTTTGGGGATGACAAAAAGACAAATAAGGGGAGTTTTTTATCGGCAAATATTGAGAATCACGGTTATGGGATGCCTTGTGGGTGCGGCGGTGGGGATGACGCTGACGGTCACGGTATTGCCGGAAATTTTAGCCAAAATGTCTTTGTATAAACTAGGGAAAGCTTCCGCCTTGATTGCGTTTCGCGGTTGGATACTGGCGGGGGCAGTCGTGTTCGGTTTCGTGGTTACGTTTTTTAGCGGCATCCCGGTAATTTGGCGGTTGGCAAGATTGTCCCCGATTGAATCCGTGAAATATGCACGTTCGGACACCCCGTATCGGACGCGTTTCGCGCATGTTTGCCGCAACCGTTTGTCGAAGACGTTTTCTCCGATTCAGATGGCTTGGGAAAATGTCGCCAGGTTTAAAAGAAGAGGTTTCTTGCCCATGATTTCTCTGGCTTTGGGGATTTGCGTTTCCATCGGGGGGGTAGTCATTTCGAAAGGGACGGACTATACGAACCAGATAGACTATGAAAATCATGATTTTACGATAATTAGCAACATGTCCGTATACGTGATTGACATGTACCCGGACGTGGATGAAATATTTCCCTCAAAATTGGTGATGAAGCTAAGTGGTTTGGATGGAATTAAAGAAGTTTCCAGTGTCACCGGCGGTTTTGGAAAAATACGGACTGATGAGGAAATATTGAGGCTGCGGGCGGAGGATTTGACAGACCCGGAGGAAATGGAAGGCGGATTTTATGACTTTGTCGTACAAAGCGTTGGCGAGGGATATTTGGAGGAACTGAGCGATTTTGCGGAACAAAAGGGACTGCCGCTTGACATGGAGTCCGTTCTTGATGGTACGGGTGCAATCATGCTGCATCGGAATATATTTTCTAAACAGGAGGAAGAAGAGGGAAAGGATTATGTTGGCGTACCGTTTTTGGTGTATACGATGAATGAAGAGCAGGCGGGCGACATGTCTTTTTCCGGTTATTTGAATTTTGACGAGGAAGGGTTTCCGAAGCTGGACACGACATGGAACAGTACAAATGTCGTATATTTCCTGGTAAGTGAAAAGGGGTTGGAACATATGCGGGTCAAGCCGCAGACATTTTCCTTGTCGTTCGAGGTGGAACCGGTGCGTGAATCGGTGATTAAGGCTTCGTTAAATCAGATGGTGGAGGAGTATAACGCTCAGTTTCGCCCGGAAGAGCCCCAACCCTTCTATGTGACGGATAATAGGAGTCTCTCTCTTACGGCGAAGTCGGACTTGTTGCAGAAAGAAAAGGAGTATATCGCTTCAAGCCGCATTATTATGACGGCGGGATGCCTGATGCTGCTTGTGATGGGAGTGACGAATTATTTTAACGTGATGATTACAAACTTTTCATTGCGGAAGCGGGAATTCGCAGTGATGGAGAGTGTTGGAATGAGTCGTGCGCAGATGAGGCGCATGATATTTTGGGAGGGAATATTATACGGGAGCATGATTGGCGTCTTGACTTTTGTTTTCGGCAGTGTGATCTGGCAGGGAGTGGCCGTTGTGATGAAAGGGCGGTTGGCGTACTTCCGGTACGAATATCCGATGGCGGCCTTGTTGGCGGCGTTGGTCGTTCTATATGTGATTTGCATCATCGTTCCGTTGTTTGTTTATAAGAAAGGAATCCATGAAAGCCTTGCGGGAAGATTGAAAAGGTAACATTGCAGGTTACTGTTCACGGGGCTGTGCGCCCCGCCGCACGGCCTCCGTTCGATAAAGTGATGGTATCTTTTTTTCAACCGAGATTGGAAGCGAGGTGTTTGATAAACCGTTCATGCTTGTTAACCAATAGTTAATAAATCTTGTCCTTTTCTTAATTTTGCCTCTCTTGAAAGGCAGGCCTCCATTGTCTATAATATTTCCATAAGATATCTTATAAAACATTTTCGAAAGGATGCAATTTGCGGCTCAACCGGCCGTGAATTGTAATCTCGAAAGGAGACAAAAAATGAACATGAAAATAGGTGCCAGGCTTCTGGAGCTTCGAAAAAAGAAGGGGCTGACGCAAGACCAGTTGGCGGAACGACTCGGCGTGTCCGCCCCGGCCGTCAGCAAATGGGAAACGGACAATTCGTATCCGGATATCACGCTGCTGTGTCCGCTTGCGAGGGCATTGGACACGAACGTAGACACGTTGCTTCAATTTGAAGCGACATTGCCGGATGACGAGGCCGTGAAAAAAGTAAACGCGATCGTGGAAACGTCCATGAAAGAAGGATACGAGACGGGTGAAGAAATGTTGTCCAGGCTCCTGCGTGAATTTCCAAACTCCGTCGCGCTGAAATTTAACGCCGCCGTGGTGTGGGATGTCTTTCAAGTATACTTCCCCACGGCCGGCAAGGAAGAAAAAGAACGGTGGTGCAATCGAAAGAAAGAACTGCTCACCGAAGTGCGCGCGTCAGGAAACGCCGCTTACTGGCAGACGGCGACCTTGCAGCTTGCCAACATCGCAATCAAGGAAGAAAACTTGGAACGGGCTGAACGGCTCTTAAAGGAATTGCCGGAGCATAACGCGGATTCCACCCTCACCTGGTCTTTGTATTACTTAAAAAAAGAAGAGCCGACAGAGGCCTTGAAGATAACGCAAAAACGCTTATTTTCCCTCGTTCGGCAGGTACAAGGCTGCCTAACCAACATGATGAACCGGGAAATCATTTCCGATAACGAATTACAACTGGAAATCTGTGAAGCTTACAAGACGTTGGATGTCTTGTTCGGCCTTGGCGGCATGTACGACGGACTGTTTCTGGAAGTGTATCTGCGCATGAATCGCTTGGAAGAAGCCGCCGACTGCCTTGCGCGGTACGTCGACGCGCTCCTTCGCCCGCTCACCCTGCCAAAGCAAAGCTTTTTTACACCGGGACTTGATGTCAAAGAAGCATCGCCGGCATCCAGAAAGGAACTGCGGAAGTTGTTGTTAAAAGGATTGGAGGAAGAAACGCAATATGAAAAACTGATCAGGTATCCCAAAGGGAAACAAGCGGTGGAGAAATTGAAGGCGAGCCTTTAGAAGGCTGCTTGACGTAACGGCATTCGGCCATTTAAAATCGCTTACGCGATGGCCGAAATGCCCAATCCGCACCGCCGCTTTATCGGACGGAAGCCGTGTGCCGAATGGTACACGCTATAACCTGATTTTAAACGTCTTCGGAGCGTAACGATATACCAGCACCAACGAAATGGCGGTATACGCCACGCAGAATACGATGGTCGCGATTCCAAATTGTATCGTTGGCAGCCTTAAGTATATCATGACATAGCAGACGAGGTAGGTAAGTAGTTGAGCTGCCTTATAAGTGCCGCTTTTTAGTTCCGTGCTTACCGTATACGGTTGCAGCAAATAATACATGACCAGATAGTGGACGGAGAAAAAGATGCTCATGGCATTGATGGAAATAAATAATACAAGGTAGTTCAGCGGATTGTCGGTGCCGCCCGTCGCATAAAGAATCAGCGCGAGTCCGAGCCCGATGATGCTTGCCGGCATCAAATTGATGGAAATCATCGTCTTTAACCGTTCCTTGAAGACGCCCAGCAAGACTTGCGGCGTTCGATAAATACGATACGTCAGCATGGAATGGTCGCAGTTCATGAACATTGCTTGTGTAATCGTGGTACCCCGGTTTAGCATATACATGATAAAGACAAAGTAAGGCAAAAAAGTAAGCGTGATATAGTTCAGCGGTTCTTTTGATTCCGGCACAAAGTGGACAATCATCAACACAAGGGCCACCACGGCAATAAGGAAAAACGACTGCTTTTCGGCCGACTTCGTCAATAACTTGCGGTGTCTTTTTACGAAGAGTTCATGGAAATAGGCGAAACCTTCCTTGTTGCTGGTAAATGAACCGTCATATTCGATCGACTTGGCAATGTTTTTCTTGACAGTCTCCGTGCTGGTGGCCTTTTTCACCATATAGACGTTATCCGGCGTCAAAAGTTTCTTGTACAGTTTTTTGTAGTCCTTAAACGCCAGGATTTGAGTCAGGCTATAAATGCCAAATAGGAGGCAAGCCGCGAGCAGGATGGCAAAAATGGTTCGCGTGAGGGTGACGTGAACCACCGGAAGTCCGTATGCAAGTGCCAGCAAAAGGGCGATGAGGGCCCAACGCAGTTTGTCCAGAGAGTTTTCGTTGGTGACGATTCCGGTTCTTTTATATTTCCAGATATCGTAAAAGATGGCGCAAATTTTCACCGCGACGACGAAGAATGGCATCAGGATGCACAGCCAGAGCGGCACGTCGATGCCAAGCCCGAAAAGAATCGTAAATGGCAGGAAGCCAACGACGACCTTCAGCATGGAATAAGCATAGTTGGAAATGGCGTATTTTCCCGCGTCCATGTTCATTAAAATGATAGCGTAGTATTTGTCCTTGGTAGGGTTGAACATGTATGTATTTGAAATGGCGCCGATCAGGGTCAAAAAGGTAAATATATGTAAAAATGTATCCGCTTGATTCGTGTCATAGAGAGTGGTCATGAGAAACAGCATCAAAAGCACGTAAAGAAATTTCCCCAAAAACGTGTTGACAATTTCCCATAAAATGCTGACGATATTGGCAAAAACCTTTAGTCCGCCGCTTTTATATAGGCGGTTCGGCAGGATTTTGTTTAGCACCGGCAATCCTTTTATGGAGTAAATGATGCTGTTTGCCATATAGGTGTTTTTTAATCGAAAGGAAATGATAAATGATTCTAACATATTATGCCTCCCTCAAGGTGTCAATGATTTTGTCTTTGAATTCCTTGTCATCCAAATCGGACTTTGTAATCTCTTCCAGCACGCCTTTGTTTAAGACGACGATTTCGTCGCACAAATCAAGGGCCAGTTCCATGATGTGGGTGGAAAAGATGATGATGTGGTCGCTCTTGATGCTTTTGAGCATCTCCTTCATTTCCTCGGCGACTACCACGTCGAACGACGTCAAAGGTTCGTCCAGCAACAAAATGTTTGGGTTTGCGATGATGTTGACAAGCATCTGCATCTTGTTTTTCATTCCGTGCGAGTAATCTTTCAGCAGTTTATCGCGGTCGCTTGTTTCAATATTCATGAAATCAAAGTATTCGTCAATCGTTTTCGGGGTTTTGACCTGCTTTTTATTGATTTCAAGGAAAAATTTCAGAAATTCCCTGCCCGTTAAAAATTCTGGAACGTTGGGAATGGACAGCACGTAGCCGATGTCATTCGCTTCCAGCGGCCTCTCCTTTCCGTCATGGATGTAAAACGTCCCCCCGTCCAACTCCAAATCCTGGTTCAGGCAATTAAACAGCGTCGTCTTTCCCGCCCCGTTTCGGCCTAGCAATCCGTAGATTTTCCCCTTTTCAAATCGAAAATTGAGGCCTTTTAAAACCTCCTTCTTTTCAAAGTTCTTTTTCAGGTTTTCAATAATTAGTTCCATGCTTTCAACCTCCTTAACAGTTGTTTCCGCGTGTTGTTTTGTTTGCTGTTGCTTTGTGTGTCGCTTGTCGTTTTATTTGCCATTGCCTTGCATGTTATCCTTTGCCTACCATAGCTTGTCAAAAACGAATATTATGACAAGACAAGCGGCGAATCCAAGTACGGCGGCCAGGATTGCAATTAAAATCTGCTGATACACACGCTTCCCAAGTTCTTGCTGGGATTCGTCATGAGTTAATTGCCGTTTTTCGGTAAACGCAAGAATTTCTTTGTAAGTCCAAATGTTGTTACGTTTCTTGAGCTTTTCCGCATAATGGGCGGTTGCGAAAGCCGCGATGACAAGTGATATCCAAATGACAATTCCGAGCGAGTCCGCAAATTTGGCCAGAGGATATGCGCTGACGACCACGAGAACCAGCTCTAAAAAGTAGATATATCCCAGCAGGTTAAATTTTTTAATTTCGTTTTCATCAATATTCGCTTTCATTTTCTCGACATCGTCTTTCACAAGCTCGTCCAAAGTTATGTGGAAGACGTTGCCAAGCAGGGTCAAACTTTTGATGTCGGGACAATTTTTGTTGTTTTCCCAGTTGGAGATGGTTTGTCTGGAGACAAAAACCTTTGAGGCCAGTTCGTCTTGGGACAAGCCATGCTTTTCTCTGCATTCCTTTATCTTACTTCCAATGTTCATGATTGGCCAATATTCATTGTTCACCTCCCTGATGTGTATGAGGACATTTTACATGAAACGCCATGCTTTGTCCATCTATTTACCGTCAAATGTCTATGACATGGAATAAAGTGCTTGTATTTTCATGTCAAAAGTTTTTGACATCGTGCGTCTGCGCTATCTTTTAAAGGGAAATGAGGAAGGGTCAAATTAATTTTTGAGGAAGGTACCCAAAATTAATTGTCAAGTGTCCAATTTCGTGATAAGATAAGTAGATATACAAGCGTTGAAGTTTATACGGGAGATTGGATATGAGAGAGACTGCGAAGTATTACGAAGAATTACATTTTTATGACAATCATACGGAGATTTCCGACAGCGACCAGAATTTGTTCCTTCAATTGCTTGAGGCGAATGACGCGGTCGGATTGTGCGGGGTGTTTGAGGAGGAAGGATATCCCATTTATTGTATGTCCAACTTTGCCTTGACAAGCCTTGGCTATTCCTTTGATGAGCTGATGGAAAAGACGGGCGGGTATTTTATAAATTTGGTTTACGAGAAGGACAAGGATGCCTTTTTGCAGGAGTATGATGGGGAGATGCCAAAACACCGAGAGTTTCGCGTGATTGGTAAAAAAGGAAATTATATGTGGATGAGTTCGCATCGGCAGAGGATGATTTCTGCTGACGGACGCAGGCTTCGGATGGCCTCCATTCGGGTGGTGGATGGCATTAAGAGGCGTGAGAACCAGCTTTTGGCCGCATTGTCGAAGGAATATAGGAGCATACTCTATCTGGAGGAGGATGGAAAAAAGTATAGGTGGATTAAAAAAGGCGGGGTGTTAAGTGATTCGCATGAGAGCGGTTCGTATGAGGAAATCTTTCAGGCGTTGGCGCGTTATCGGGAGATTTACGTCCATCCGGACGACACCGCGTTTACGAACCTTGTGGAAAAGGTGCGAAACCTCCCTCAAGGAAAGATCAATGACGGGACGAGGTACGTGGCAAATTACAAAATGATGACGGAACGGGAAGGATGCCGTTGGAACGAGCTGCAGGTGCTTTTTAACGGAAATAGCGAGATGGACACGGGGCATGTCATTATCACGTTCCGCGACGTGGATGACGAGACAAGAAGAAAGTTGGACGAGAACCAGCTCATGGCCAATTCCCTGCAAAAGGCGAAGGAAATCATCAGTCTGAAAAATGAATTTCTGTCCAGGATGTCCCATGACATGCGTACTCCGCTAAACGGCATCATTGGCATGGTCGAGATGGCAAATGGCAATCTGGAAAACGCTTTCAAGGTGAGGGAATGTCATGATAAGATTATGCTGTCTTGCAGAAATCTGGTTGAATTAATCAATGACATTTTGGACATGCAGAGCCTGACTTCGGGCACGGTGGAATTCACCGAGGAGAATTTTAGCCTCGTGGACATGATACAAGACGGATTTTTGGACATTCGAAAGCAGGCGCGGGAATCCGGTGTTTCTTACGAGGTGGAGTTGGAGGAGTTCGTACACCCGTACGTGCGGGGGAGCGAGAAATATATCAGGGAGATTTTTGCCACCGTCCTATCCAACGCGGTTCGTTATAACAAGGATGGCGGGAGCGTGCGCGTCATGGGACGGGAGCTTTCGAACGGCCGCGCGGTCAGCATTTATGAATTTGTGATTGAGGATACCGGTTTTGGCATGAGCGAGGAGTTCGTAAAGAGGATTTTTGAACCGTTTGAGCAGGAGCATAATGGCGCGCGGACCGAGTATCAGGGCAGCGGCCTTGGCATGTCGATCGCGAAGAGGATTGTCGAGGTGCTGGGCGGTGACATTTCGATTGAGAGCAGGTTGGGCGAAGGGACGAAAGTTTTTTTGACGCTTCCGCTAAAAACCGTGAAGGACATGGGGGCTGAAAGCCTGAATGGCGCGAAGCGGCTGCTTGCGCAGGAGGCGGCGGACAGAAGGTATCCGAACGGGCAAGTAGCCGCACACCGGGAAAGCCTGGCCGGCAAAAAGGTGTTGCTCGCGGAAGACAATGAAATCAACATGGAAATTGCGAAATATATTTTGGAGGATGCGGGCATCATCGTGTCATGTGCGAAGAATGGGCAGGCCGCGGTGAAAGGTTTTGAGGATTCCGCGGAGGGCGAGATTGATTTTATATTGATGGACATTTTGATGCCGGTCATGGATGGAATCGAGGCCGCGAAGACGATTCGAGGCCTGGGTAGGGAAGACGCGAAGACGGTGCCGATCATTGCCTTGTCGGCCAACGCGCTGGATGCGGACGTGAAGAAGACCCGGATGGCTGGGATGAACGAGCATTTGACGAAGCCGGTGGAGAAGGACGTGTTAATTGGCACGTTGGCAGAGTATTTGTTAAGAGAGTGAGAAAGCGAAGGGAGCGTACTTTATCGCTTGTGGCTGAGCGGCAAGCGTCCCTCATGTTTTCAGGAGTGTCATGGAATGAACGTATATAATTTCATAGATTTGTTCGCGGGTTGCGGCGGGTTGAGCGAGGGGTTTTACCGTCAAGGGTTTCATGCGCTCGCCCATGTCGAGATTGACCCGACCGCTTGTCGGACGTTAAGGACGAGGATGAAGCATTACGGATATGGAGACGCGGACGCGGCGGTACTTGAGATGGACATCACGCGTGACGACGTCATTGAAAAAATAGAGGAAGCGGTGCGGGGGCGCGAGGTGGATCTGATCATAGGAGGTCCCCCTTGTCAGGCCTATTCCAGCCTCGGCAGGGCGAAGGACGACAATGGCATGCAGGATGATCCGAGAAATTATTTGTTTGAGAGTTATGTCAAGGTATTGAATCATTATAGGCCGAAGTTTTTTGTCTTTGAAAATGTCACGGGCATGCTGAACGCGCGGGTGAACGGGAAGCATATTGTCAATCGAATCGTGGCGGCATTGGGGGAAAACTACAAGGTGAAGTTCGATCCGAAAATGATGGTGCTTAATTCCGTCAATTATGGGGTGCCGCAGATTCGCAAGAGGGTCATCATCATGGGCGTGCGAAGGGACGTTGGCTTGGAACCCGAGGAATTGTACGCGGGCATCCTAAAGACGCATTATGGCCCGGAAGAGGAGTCGGCTTGTGAGAATGGAGCTGACGGAGTTTGTAGTTTGGACGGTTCACACGAGGGCGAAGAAAAGCTGAAGAGGTTTGTCACGGTGCAAGACGCGATTGGAGAATTGCCCGCGCTGCGTCCGGGACAAGGCGAGGCGATTGTCACGTTTGAGTCAAAGAGGGATAATGAATTTTTGAAAAGAATCAGGAAGGAAGAGGACAAGGTACTAAGAGATCATGTTGCCCGCAACCATAACGAGCGTGACGTGGAGCGGTATACGGCCATGAGCGCGAATCACTGGACGTTTCAGGAACTTTTGGAGAGGAGGCCGGACCTTCGGCATGTAAAGCAGCGGGTGTTTGGAAACAGTTACGTGGTGCAGTGGTGGGATTTGCCATCCAAGACCATTATCGCGCATTTATATAAGGACGGGAACCAGTTTATACATCCGGACAGCTCGCAGGGGAGAACCTTCACGGTGAGGGAGGCCGCCAGGCTTCAATCGTTTCCGGATGATTTTATATTTGAGGGGCCGCGGACGGAGCAGTTCAAGCAGGTCGGTAACGCGGTGCCGCCGTTGTTCGCGGAGGCCATTGCCAAATGCTTGAAGGAAAAGCTGGATTCCCTGGAAATGACGGAGGAGGAAAATGATTTTTAAATCAGTCAGCAGTTTGAACGGCAAGGCAGAAAAGTCATTTTTTTTGGAACAGATACAAGTATACCGAAGGTTGGTGGAAGTGTTTTGCGAGAGGCATGGGGCAAGGACGCATGCAGATGTCGTGTCGTCGGAGTTCGTGTCGGAATTAAAAGCGATTGGCGTGATTGCGGATGAGGCGGAGCTGCCAGAGTTAAAGTCGGTGCTGGGAAAGGAATATGGAAAGTTTGCGGAAGCGGTAAATTTTGTTATCACTCATAAGGCGGAAATCTTCGAGGGGGAAGCACGCCCGGGTGAAGCCGGCGATTTGCTTGGCAAACTTTATAATTCGAAGAGGAAGGAAATTCAAGAATCGGCGGCCAAGAGGCATGGCCTGACCCTGGTGGATTTTTTTTGCGGTGCAGGTGGTTTGAGCCTGGGATTCGTGCAAGAAGGCTTTCAGGTCAAGTTGGCCAATGACATTGAGGATGTTTGCATTCAAACGTATAAGTATAATCATCCCGAACTGCCAACGGACAAGGTGGTCACGGGGGACATACGGGAACTCGTGAAGCATTTGGCGGACTATGTTGATAAAGAAGCATGGGAGGACGTCGACGTGGTGACGGGCGGTCCGCCTTGTCAGGGGTTTAGCGAGGCGAACCGGCAGCGGGTGATTGACGACCCGCGTAATGAACTATACAAATATTTCGTGCGGGCCGTGGAAATCATTGCCCCCAAAATCGTTGTCATGGAAAACGTGAAGGGGATGCTTAAGGTGGCCGACCAGGTGGTGGAGGATTATGAATGCCTGCGAATCCATAGGGGGGAGAAGGTGTATTCCTACAAGGTAAAATACCAGATTTTGAACTCCTTGGATTTTTCTGTTGCCCAAAGCCGGGAAAGATTGATATACATTGCCGTGAGAAATGACGTGACGGAAGAAAAGGGCGTGCGGCCGGAGGATGTATTTGAACGGATAAAAGAGACGTGCGAGGGCAATCGGACGTTTGTTTTGATGGATGCTTTGCATGACATCAAGCCGCTGGAAGCCCCCAGAATCAAGAATATGAACGAGGTGGACAGTGATACGACGGGGAAGAAGATAGACGTTAATGCTTATGCGGAGAATGAAAACGAATATTTGAGGCTGATTAACGGGGAACGGGCCATTCCCTATGTGCTTAACCATAAGGCCAGGTATTTGAGCGACGTGAATTATGAGATTTATAAGCGGCTTTCGCAGGGAGATGACGCGACGGACGAAAAAATCAAAGACATCATGCCCTATGCCCATCGAAATCATTGTTTTAAGGACAAGTATTACAAGCTGATTGCCAACAAGCCGTGCAGGACGATTACCGCGCACCTGAAAATGGACTGCCATTCCCATATACATCCGTACCAGGTACGGGCACTCACGCCGAGGGAGGCCGCGAGGGTGCAGTCGTTTCCCGACGATTATCTATTTTGGGGGGCGTATTTGAAGACATACATGCAGATTGGCAACGCGGTTCCGACGAGGATGGCCAGGGGGATTGCACGGGTGATTAAGGAATGTTTGGAGTGAGGGGGATGATAGGTGACTTGTTGGTTTAGGTATAGTATAAAAGAAGGCGAGGTGCGAATATGAATAAAGAATGGGTGTTACATGTCGAGAATTTTGCAAAAATAAAAACGGCAGATGTCAAAATAGCGCCATTAATATGCTTCGTTGGTGAAAATAATAGTGGAAAGAGTTATCTCATGAGCCTATTGTGGGGGGTTTTGACGCTGGGGAAGGAGATCTTTCCGAAATTTCCGTCCGAGGCGAAATCCTATAAAAAATGTGAAAAGTGGTTGAGTGAGAATATAAATAAAAATACGGAGTTGTCCAGTGAAATCATTACAAACTATATTTCGTGGTTTAACGAGCTTTTGGCAAATAATAAAAAAGAACTTTTGAATAAAATTTTCAATTATGATGTTGATGCTGAAAGAATTGAAATTTTAAGTTATCGTCGCAAGAAAAAATTTGAAATTTGTTGGGAAGAGGTGGCCGAACGCTATTCCGTGACGGAAACGTATGTGAAATTTCCCAAGCAGGAAATCTATAGTCGGGAACAACTTCTTAGAATGAATGCCTATATTTGCTGGAACATTTTGATGGAGGGAATTGCTGAACCGCTTTATACGCCGATTGTAAAAGGAAGACGGATGGGAGAACCGGTGTATTTGCCTGCTTCGCGCACTGGTTTTATGCTGACATATCCACAATTAATTGAAAATTCTTTACAAGTTAGTTTTGCACCGGCATCAAGGGAAAATGCCAGCGCGCTTACACTGCCTTATGTTGATTTTCTTCAACTAATTACGAAGTTTGAGACGAGGGGGAAATTGAGTAAGTGGAAAAAGGAAGTGGTTCAATATATGGAAGAAGAGATGACGAAAGGAAGCGTGTCCATAAAGAAAGACATGATTCCTATCATCAAGTACCAACCAAGCGGGATGGAAAAAGAGATTCCGCTGCATGTGGCTTCTTCCATTGTTGCGGAAATATCGCCATTGTTATTGTTGCTTAAGTCAGATATTAATTTCAAAACACTAATCATTGAAGAACCGGAGGCACATTTGCATCCAGAGTTGCAACAGAAAATGGCGAGGTTGATGATTAACCTGGTCAAATATGGAATCCCGGTATGGATTACGACCCACAGTGACACGATTCTTCAGCATATAAATAATATGCTGAAGTTGAAAAGACATGGAAATGCGGTTGAATTAATGAAAGAATATGGATATTCAAAAGTGGACTTACTGGATCCCGATGAAGTATCCATGTATCAATTTATGCCCTGCAAAGCAGGAAAGTCGCAATTGGAGCAATTGGGATCTACGAAATATGGATTTGTCGTACCGACTTTTAATGACGCATTGGAAAACATTGTAAGGGAAGTGTATGCGTTTCAGGAGGACTGATAATGTACAGTAAGAGAATCCAGTATGCAATAGATCATTTTATCATGGAGCAATATTTTCTGCCGATGAGCAGGCAATATCATTTGCGGGAGGAAAGGGAGTCGGGTAAAAGTGACCTGAACGTGACCATTGAAAATGAGAATCTTTGCATTTATGATTTCGACGACAAGAAAAGGTGTGGCTTTCTCAGACCGGACAAAAAGTTTGGCATGCAAAAAAGCGTTGACCATATTCTGTTTGAAAAATGGTCGGACGATTGGAGGTTGCATCTGATAGAAATGAAAAGTGGAGTCGGGTGTAAGACGTGGCAAGAATCTATCAAGCCAAAAGTTCGGACAAGCTATTTTACGGCGTTGGCGATAGCGAGTTTTTTGGGAATTCGGATTTCTGAAGTGATAGCTTATACCACGTATGAGGAAGAGCGATTTGGCGATATCAATAATGGTACGAATCCAAGGATGATGATGCCATCTTTAGGTCGGCCTGCGAGGAATCCTGTTACGGATGAATGGGAAAAGAATCAGATGTTTTTGAATGTGGGTGAGGAAATGAGGATTCCGCACAAGAGAATACGGATGGTAAAGAATGGTATGACGGGCGTGTTGGAGGGGGCGTTGGTAATAGAGTGATAGAAGGCGAGGGCTTACATGAAGGTCGTACAAGTGATAAAGAAATTGAACAATACCGAGTTGGGGAAGGGCGGTACGCATGACTCCTATGTTTTAGTTCCCAGCGAATTGGACATTACGGATTTGTTCGTGAAGCTGAACGAACCGGTCACGTTTGTTGACAAAAGCACGGCGGAGGAAGTGGTCGTTCGAAGCACGTATGGCCGGGAAAAGCGGATCGTCGGTCTGGGCCAGTATTATCGAAGCCATGACTTGTCCGCCGGGGATGAAATCTTGTTTGAGCGGCGGGTAGTTGGGAAAAGGGCGAGACATTTTATCAGTGTGAAAAAGAATGAAGATGTATTGGCGTTTCAGAAATCAAAAAATGGTTTTGAGATATTGACGCCGGAGCGGATTTCCAGGTTTCAAAATATTGTGACGGATTCGGGCGAGAGCCTGGAAATTCGTTTTCTCAATACAAAAAAGAAACGGAACGATTCACCGGAGGCAACATCATTTTATGACATAATCGTGTCGGGGAAAAGCCTTATGGGTTCTTTTTCCGGAAATAGTTTGGGGGAAATCGTCGTACAGAACCATAAAATCGTGGTAACGCCCTTTTATGGTTGGAAAAAATATGTATTCGGGACGGAGGAAGATACATGAAAAGTGACGAGGGGAAAAACTATATTATGTCAATAGACTCGTTTGTCGATACGTTTTCGGTGCTGGACGAGTCCCAGACGATTTCTTTTTCCATGGAGATGCAAAAGAAGGAGAAAGGTCTTTGGGAATCGTATTTTTCTGCCCTCTGGGAGGGGGATCGCGTGCTCGTGTACCGAAGGAAACCGTGCGCGGGGATTCATGTCGTGCTTGAAGTCATGGGGGTTAGCGGGAAGCAGATTAAGTTCCAGAAGAAGCTGGGAGTGGCGAAGGGATATGAAATAACCGCCAAGGACGAGGAAGAAATCGACGGGGACTTTGAAAAAGACGTGCTGGTAGAGATTACGGATGCTGTTTACGAGAAAATTTGCCGGGCGTTGATTGAGGAGTTTGTGAAAAGCGATTTGGAGACGGAAGAGACGGCGGACGCGAAAGGACAAGAGGAGAAGGCGGGGCAAACGCCGTGGGAGACGATACCACGGGTCACGGGGGCGGAAAACGTGCTTCTCTACGGCGTGCCGGGCGCGGGCAAGAGCCATGAGATTCGGACGAATTATTGTGATGACTCCACAAAAATGGAACGGGTCGTGTTTCATCCGGATTACACGTATTCGGATTTCGTGGGGCAGATTTTGCCAAAGGTGAGGGACGGACAGCTGAAGTACGTCTTCACGCCGGGACCGTTTACCCGAATGCTGAAAAAGGCGTGGGAGAATCCGGGGGAGGAACATTATCTGATTATCGAGGAAATCAATCGGGGCAACGCCCCGGCCATTTTCGGGGAAATCTTTCAATTGCTCGACAGAAAGACGGAGGACGATGGCAAGTATGATGAGTCTGAATTCGGCGAGAGCGAGTATGGGATTTCTAACGAGGAGGTGGCGGGCATCGTGTACGGGGACGGGCGGCGGGAGGTTCGCATTCCGTCCAACATGTGGGTTCTGGCCACGATGAATACTGCGGATCAGAACGTGTTCACGATGGACACGGCATTTTGGCGCAGGTGGAACATGCGCCATATTAAGAATGACGTGCACGCGGCTTTGCATGCGGGTGAGAGAATCGAGGGCTCCGAAGTGACCTGGGGCAATTTCGCGACAGTGATTAACGACATGATATTGGAATTGGGTGCCGACGTGGGCGGCTTCGAGGACAAGAGGCTGGGGGCGTATTTCGTTAGGAAGAGAGAACTTTTGGAAGACAAATTCCCGGAAAAAGTATTGAAATATTTGTGGGAGGACGCTTTCAAGATGGAGCGCGAGGCGGTGTTTGACGAAAAATTCAAGTCATTGGACCAGGTGATCGAGGCGTTTGAGGATGTCGTATGGGACGTGTCGGATGCGTCGCGGGACGCGCTGGAAGCGGTGCTGCGACCGGAGGTTTACCGGAAAATGAGGGGATGACGCGGGAAGGAATGCGGCGTAGGGCATGGAGCGTCCGTTCGCAAGGGACGTGTTGGAGGAAGGACGTTTGGAGAGACATGGAATCAGGGAAAAATGCAGGGTAAACACGAATCGGGACTCGGACATGTTTGTCGGCATCATGTGCGAGCATGGTGACATCAGCGTGAATTTTCCCCTTGGTTTTCGCATTTCCGAGGATGAGAGGGGCTTGCGAAAAGACATTCTGTTGTTGATTCGTACGATTCAATCGACGACGGCCCGTAGGGATTCGCAAGTTTTGAAGCCGGGGCAGACATATGACCAGACGGCGTTTCCCATTCAGGCCTATATGCATGTGATTTCGGATTATTATGCCAGAGGCTATTATAAGGAGCAGGAAACGAGGCATGCCGTGGCCGGTCGGGGAAAGATTGACTGGAACCGGACGATAAAGACGCAAAAAGTATATGTAAGCGGTGCCGAAAGTAATTCCAGGCCGGGGTGTTTTGTAGACGAAGACAGTGTGAAATTTGGAGAGACGCGTGGAAAAGGGACGTTACAGGCGGCGTTTTACTTGGATTTTGTGATGCGAAAAAGCGCGATAAAGGAGAATGAGTTGATTACGCTCATACACAAATATTGCGTGTATGAAAGTTTTGAGAAAATAGGGTGGCTGTATGCAAACGGCATGCCCGCAAAGCCGGGAATCAAGTATAATGAAACGTTGTTCAAGAGAGTCGTCCGTGACAAGTTGCGAAATACGTTCAATGATAGGAATCGGGCATTGTTTCGCAGCATGCTGGCAATCCTTGAATATGAGGGGAATTCGGACGGCGGCAGGGATTACCGTTATGGGACGTGGCGTTTTGAGTACGTTTGGGAGGCGTTGATTGACCGGGTGTACGGAATCGAAGAGAAGTCAGTGTATTTCCCGAAGACGAGGTGGAAAATCAAAAATACGGAATACGCCAACTCCCATCTGGAGCCGGACACGATTATGATTTGTTTCGGAGCCGTGTACATTTTGGATGCCAAGTATTATAAGTATGGGGCGACGAGGCGACCTTTGGATCTTCCGCAGTCGGCATCCATCAACAAACAGATTACTTATGGGGAATATGTGGCCACGCAGGAAAAATTCAAGGAACTTCACGGGGAAGGGTTCAAGGTATATAATGCTTTTCTGATGCCGTTTGCAGCGGAGGATGAAACGTGCCCGGTGGTAAAAATCGGCGAGGCTCATGCGGACTGGAAAAGCGGCAATCATACTTACGAGACCGTGCATGGCATATTGGTCGACGTAAAGCACCTGATGAAAATCGGAACGAGAGAGGACGAGGAGGAAATCGAGAGGTTGGCGGGGATGATAAATGGGGAAAGGTAAGGCGTAAAAGAAGTTTTGAAGAAATATGAAATAGAAAGTGGGTGAAGCTATGGAAGCGGAACAAGAATACTATATAAGATTAATTGAACGCTTACGACTTTTACCAGAAGAAAATGAATGGTTGGAATACAAAGTGAATAATTATGAGCCGGAATTGATTGGAGAGTATATTTCGGCATTAAGCAATTCGGCGGCTATTTGTGATAAAGAGAAAGCATATATCTTGTGGGGAATTGATGACAAGACACATGAGATTAAGGGGACGACTTTCGCACCTAAGAAAGTTAAAAAAGGAAACGAGGAAATAGAAAATTGGCTGGCTGGAGGACTGAAGCCAAGGGTGGATTTTAAATTTATTGAAGTTGAAACAGATAGAGGAAAAGTTGTTATTATGGAGATTCTGGCAGCGGTCAATAGCCCTATTAGCTTTAAGGGGACAGAATATATTCGTGTTGGCTCATACAAAAAGAAGTTAAAGGATTTTCCAGAAAAGGAACGAAAATTATGGCTTTCTTTTGAGCAAAAACCGTTTGAATTACGTTCTGCAATAGAAAATGTCACTGCTGCCAAGGTGACGGAACTTTTGGATTGTGCGTCTTATTATACTTTGATGAAACTACCATTGCCAAGTAATCGGGACGCAATTATCCACAATATGATGGATGAGCAGTTCATCAAGGAAATGGATAATGGAAATTACGCCATTACAAACATGGGAGCATTGCTATTGGCAAAAGATTTGAACGCCTTTACACATTTGAAGAGGAAAGCAATTCGAGTAATCAGATATAAAGGAAACGGACGGACAAATGCAATCCGGGAACAAATATTTACAAAGGGATATGCTATTCAGTTTGATGATATTACAGATTATATTATGACATTGATCCCGCAGGAGGAAAAGAATAAAGCGATTGTTTCTAGAATCATCAAAGATACAAGGGAAGCAGGATATATAAAATTATCAGACGAAAATGCTTCTCCCAAAATGAGAAGGTATGTTCCATATTGGGCATGATTTTAGTTGATGGGTAGTAGATTTAAATTTATTATTTGATGGCGATAAGCTATATGGAATCTCATGTAATGCAACATTTAAGCGAGATTCTGGTTTGAAGATTTTAGTTGACGGGTAGTTGATAGTATGGATTGGAAGCGGGAGATGACGAGAATATCATAGAAAACGTATGGGTTAAAAAGGTCAATGAATTTTGGCGTTGAATAAATGCTTACTGGCAAATATAGAAAGGAGACGACACAAATGATTACGATTCAGGAGTACAAGGGGCATATCCGCAACTGGGCGGCATTATGCGAGGAGTTGGGGGTGGACAAGGCGCTTCCGAGGAAGGAGCGGGAGTGCGAGATTTTACTCTGTGCTTATGAGCGGTGGGGATATGACATGGCGAGCCATATTTACGGCATGTTCGCCTTTGCCATTTGGGACGAGGAGGAACAAAAGTTGTTCTGCCTGCGCGACCAGTTCGGCACGAAGCCGTTTTATTACTATGAGACGGCGGACGGAAAATTGCTTTTTGGGACGAGCATCCGCGACATCATGGCGCAGCCGGGATTTGAAAAGCAATTGAACGAGGAAATGTTGCAATTGTACTTGAGCCTGACTTACGTGGCGGGCGAGAACACGTTTTTTAGGGGACTGAAAAAACTGTTGCCGGGGCGTTATCTGGTGTGGCAGGATGGTCGGCTTTCGATTACGCGCTACTGGACACCGACATTTTGTCCGGATGAAGACAAGTCGCTTGAGGATTGGGCGGAGGAAATCCATACCACGCTTGCGCAGGTCATGCCCGAGGTGAAGACGGCGGACGAGACGGCGGAGTCGTTCCTTTCCGGCGGCGTGGATTCTTCCTATGTATTGGCGATGTCCGACGTGCGAATGACGGATTCCTGCGGTTACGAGGAGGCTCGCTTTGATGAGTCGGGATTGGCGGCGCGGACGGCAGAAATCCTGGGACGAGAAAATTCACGTTGTCTGATTACGCCGGAGGAATATTTTGAAGTCGTGCCTTATGTGATGTACAATATGGAACAGCCGCTCGGGGACGCGTCGGCAATCGCGTTTGCCATTGCCTGCAGGGAGACGGCGAAGCACACGAAGCTTTGCTATTCCGGCGAGGGGGCGGACGAATTTTTCGGCGGGTATAATATGTACCGCAACGCCGAACGATATGGGGAAAATTTGAAGACGTTTTACGTGGGCAATACCAATATCATGAAAGAGGATGAAAAGCAGAAAATCCTCAAAAAATATGACCCGGACGTGTTGCCAATCGAGCTTGTGCGCGGCATATATGAGGAGACGGAAGGGCTTGACCCGCTGACGAAAATGTCCGACGTGGACATCCAGATTTGGCTGGAGGGCGACATTTACTTGAACGTGGACAAAATGAGCACGGCGGCCGGTTTGGAGATTCGCATGCCGCTCACCGATTTGCGGATATTTGACATCGCGTCGCGCATGCCCGCCAGATATAAGGTAAACGAGGAGCAAAACAAGGTGGCGCTGCGCACGGCGGCGGCGAAGGTGTTGCCGGAGGAAATCGCGTTCCGTAAAAAACTCGGCTTTATCGTGCCGATTCGCATCTGGATGGCGGACGAACGGTACAACCAGGACGTGCATAAAAAGTTCCAGAGCAAGGCGGCGGAAAAATTCTTCCATCTGGAGGAAATCAACGCCATTTTGGACGATTATCTGGGCGGGAACTCGGACAACTGGCGGAAAGTGTGGACGATATACACGTTCCTCGTGTGGTATGAAATCTATTTTGGGGAGTAAGTAACAAAAAAATTGACTTTTCGTTGAATTTGAGCAACAATCCATTGAGATTATTCGCTATGTTGCGTATAATAAAAATAGGCAGGTAATCGGATTGAACTTGATATTGCATACAGTCAAGCAGAAAAGGTGCGTGCACTTGTAGAAAAGCGGCGGCACATTGAGGCAATGGTGAAATCTTTGCAGGAGGAAAAAACGATTGCAGATAAAGTATCGGAGAACCGTTCTGGCAATTACACGGGAGAATCCTACAATTTCATTTTTGGTTCCGTCGCAAATGAATTTTATGGGTCTAATCTGTATGCCCTATTGGAGCAGGAGGACACGAAAATTTGGCATTTTAGCCCGCTTACACTTTTCAATATGTTTGATGAAGAAAAAAAGACGGGCAGCTTTGAACTGCCGGAGGAGGCTTGATTATGAGTATTCAAGGCAATTTTATGATATTCTGCGCTGAACAGTACAAAATGGCAAAACACTTGACGGGCAAACAACTTGCCGAGCTTTTCACCCGTTATCGGGTATGGGAGTATATCTACTCATGCTATGAAGCCCTGCACACAACGGGTATGAACTATATCATTGAGGATATTGACCTATATATCGAAGCACGAAAGCCCGCTATGGCTTAGAGTAGAGGCAAATTAAAATGGATATGTGTTTTATCTCCACCCCTCGAACCGACGAGATTTTTGTGTACACGGGACAGAAAGGTATATGCAGCTTATGTAGCCTGCCCCGGCGCGACGAGTAGGGGAATAATCTCCCCTACTCGATTCCGTCCTCATTTTCTTGATCGATTAAGTGGCTTTTTCTATTATACCTTAAAATAATCAAGCTTTCGAAAATAATTTATATATCCGCTTAAATATTTTGCATCAATTTTATTCCATTCAAAATCCAGTCGTTTTAAGAACCAAACCGTAAAGTCATTTTTGATATGGATATTGCTGTCGTATACTAACCGTCCGTGTTCGTCCATGTCGTTTTGAAACGCTTTAAAAATATATGAGGTATCGCCATTTTTAAGTGTTTCCTGCAATGCATTGTGAAATGTAGTAGCGTTAACAATTTTCATGGATATTCCAAGTTCATGCATGATTTCAAGGAAACGGTCGAAATAAATGGTTCGATTGCTGTTCAAGTGGAATATACATGGTTCATCTGCAAACTGCGCAATTTTGATGATTCCTTTAGCGGTCAAATCCACCGGTGAAAATTCAGCGTATAGCGGCCTCAGGTAATCGGGAAACAGGCCAAATTCCAACATTGCCTTTAGCCTTGTAAGAAAGGCGTTTTGCGCGTAATTTGGTTGAAATTTAAAATCCGTGGTACGATTGGTCAGGTTGCCCACGCGGATGATTTTGGCTTCCAGTCCGTCTAGCATGGCATCGTAAACTGCCTTTTCCGCTTCAAATTTACTACGGATATACACATTGTCCAAAGGCTGTCCGATATAGAAGGATGTCTCGCAAAACTGTTTTTCCTTTCCAGAATAATATACTGAAAAATCGTCCGCCATACTATTTCCACTAACGCTTAGGGTTGAAATATGAATCAATTTTGCCCCGATTGTTTTGGCATAATTTGCGACATTTTTGGTTCCTTGCGTGTTGGCACGATGGAAATAATCATATGAACCATAATGTTTGACGCTGGCGGCAGTGTGGATTACGGCTTGTACGTCTGTTGGCATGCCATTTGCCAGATTTTCCTGCTCTATATCGCCCACGAGTGGTATGATTCGGTGATTCAATTCGGGATTGTATTTACTGTCAAAATAGTATCTTAGGATATCGTGTAACCGTTGACGATTCCGAATTAAACAGTATATTTTGCCGGTTTCTGTTTGTAGTAATTGTTCCAGAACATGGGCGCCTAAAAATCCCGTGGCACCGGTCAGCAGGACGTTCCCGAAAGGCTTTTGGGTTGGTACAAATGTTTCGGCAACGATATTTTTCGAAAGTAAATTTTGATATTTGTTAAAATCAGAGGGCTTATAATGGACGCTCACTTTTTCACCTTGTCTTATAAAATCACATAACGACTGTATCGTGGGATAATCGAATACATTTTGCAGGGTAAAATGAATACCCATGGCATGTGCTTGTGCAACAAATTCGATGGCCGTCAGACTGTCCCCGCCAAGTTCAAAAAAGTCGTCGGTCGTACCAACTTGCTTTATATGTAAAAGTGTTTCTGATAAGTGGCACAATTTACATTCTTGCTCCGTTACCGGTTTTACATATTCGTTTATCCGAATGGCAAAATTTGGCGTCGGTAGATTTTTCCTATCCATTTTTCCGCCCGATGTCATTGGCATGGCATCCAAACGCATAAAATAGTTTGGAACCATATATTTTGGTAGTTTTGCAGATAAATGTCCGCGCAAATTTCTTTCATCAATTACGACATTAGAAGTATAATAGCCCACAAGATATTGTCGGTTATTTTCATCACGTTTGTCCGTGACCGCCGTCAGGCTTATTCCGTCCATACTGCTCATAACGTTTTCTATTTCTTCAAGTTCGATGCGCAGTCCACGAATTTTGACTTGCGTATCAATTCTTCCAAGGTATTCTATGTTCCCGTCCGTGCGCCAACGGGCCAGATCCCCGGTATGGTACATGGTCTTGCCGTGACGGTTTTCCTTCGTTGAGAAAGGGTTGGGAACGAATTTCTCCGCCGTCAAATCAGGGCGGTTAAGATAGCCTTTTCCCACGCCGTCTCCAGAAAGGCAAAGTTCGCCTGCCACGCCAATAGGAAGAGGCGCGTTATTTTTGTCAATTATGTAAATTTGGGTGTTGGCAATTGGCTTGCCAATGTTAATGTCTTTGTCAGTCACCTCTGAAATCGTGGACCATACGGTCGTTTCTGCCGGACCATAATTATTAAATATTTTTGCAGTGGTTTGTTTCCTTAAGTGTTTATAAAAGGTGCTTGTTAAAGGCTCGCCGCCTAAAATAATTGCTTTAAAATTGGCAATACTCGTAAAGTTACCGCTCGAAAGAAGCATTTTTAGCTTTGTCGGAGTCGTTTCAATGATATTCGGGTGCCTTTTTTGGCATAACAATTCCAATGGTTCACCCATTGAGGCCTCCTGCTCGTTTGCAAATAAAATGGTCATTCCGCTTGTCAAAGGGATGAACAGTTCGGTAATAAACATGTCAAAAATTGTGTTCGTAATCGATAAAAATATCGTGTCGGCGGGGCTGATTATTTTATCATTTACGTTAAAATGATTTTTGTTACAAAAATTCACCCCGTTTCGGTGGCATATGGACAATCCTTTTGGGGTACCGGTACTTCCAGATGTATATATGACATAACACAAATCATCAGGATGATTTACACTTTCGAGATTTTCACAATTATCAGAAAAATCAAACTTTGACAAGTCAATGATTGTGTTTTTGTCGGGATCCAATTTATCTATGGCCTCCGTCTGTACTCCCATGTTGGAAACAAGGACTATTTTTGATTTTGTGCTTTCTAATATATATTTGATTCTTTCTGTTGGATGTGTTACGTCGATGGACATAAAAGCACCACCAGCCTTTAGGATACTAAGCATTGCAACGATTACATGCCAACTTCGTCTTGCGAGGATGGGAACCACGTCGTTTGGCCTTACGCCCGCTTTCCGTAGAAAGTGCGCCAGTGAATTTGTCATTTCGTTTAATTGCCGATAGCTAAATTCTTTATCTTCAAATATTAGGGCGAGTTTGTCCGGCGTTTCTCGTACTTGTTCGGAAAAAAGCTCATGCATACATTTTTTTCTTGAAAAATCTATGTGCGTATCGTTAAATTCATAAATCAGTTTTTGTAATTCTTGCTTTGGAACGATACAAATATCCTTGATTGGTCGTACGGAATCCTCCGTTATCTGCTCAAGAATGTATTCCAGGCGGTCTATGATAAGTTTGATTTCTGTATTTTCTTTAAATATAGCGGTCTGGTAATCTATTGTCATAGTATATTTGTCGTCTCCATCGCGGTCATCTATATGTATGGCAAGAGGAACCTCGCTAGAGCCATTAGAGTACCACCTTGTCTCTGCATTGGTATTTGTTTTTGCATTTTGGAAACTAAATATTACGTCATATAAATTTTCCGTGAAATTTTGTTCTTCTCGTAGAAACGTCAAAATATTGGAAAAAGGATATTTTTGATGTCGGAATATGCTTATGTGTTCCCTGGTGATTTGTATTGCAAGTTCTGACACGGTTATCGATTTTGGTAACGTTATCGTAAGCGGCATGGTGGAAATAAACATTCCGGCAATGTTTTTTTGTTTGGCATTACTGCGATTTAATACTAAAACGCCGATGGTTATGGACTTGTTTTCTGGATTGATTTTGGAAAGGTACGTTGTGATTGCCGTTTCAAATAAAACGGCAGGGGTTATGGAGTGTGTCTTGCAATAGTCTTCAATCTTTCGCTTTAAACTCCTGGGCAACGTTTCAACCATTCTTTTCGCCTCAACGGATGGCGTTGCGACAACATGTGACTTTATCAAGCTTCTTTCGGGGCAAAGGGCATATTTCTCTTCCCAATACTTTTTGTCCTTTATATATCGCTCGGAGGACAGATAAGTGTTTTCGAACTGTACATAATCCATGTAATCTGCCTTTAAAAGTACGTCATTTGTCTTGGCGGGTGACGAGTTTGCTTCTCCGGCCAGTTGGCGATATGCCACGTCAATTTGATTTGCCATTAGTCCAAATGTCCAAGCATCGGAAATCAGGTGACTTAACGTGACCAATATGCCACTTTTTTGCCCGATTTGAAATACTACAAAGCGATACATGGGGGTGTCCAAAAGTCCAATGGATGTTTGGGCAAAGCTTTCTGCATATCGGTCAAGTTCATCCATGGATGAAAATGACATAAACGGAATGGAAGTGTCAATTTCATCGGATATATATTGCATTGGTTCGCTTTCTTCATAAAAACGGAGACGAAGGCTGCTTTGAGATTGTATGAATTGACAAATTGCTTGTTGTAATAATGCGATATTTCTTTCTTCGTTAAAGATAATGGCACCACATTGATTGCCAATGGCCGTGTCTTCGTAATATTTTTGAAGATTCCAAATATTTTTTTGTGGCGTGGTTAAGTGAAAGTATTTCATGTTCTCCTCCGTTCGTTACTATTCATGTTTTTGTCTGTATAAAATCTGGATTTGCAATCTATACATTGCAATTATAGCGCGAAAAGAAATTAAAATCAACATAAAATGCAATATATTCATTGCAAAGATGTATGAAGGTAACTGTTCAGATAGGTCTGCGCATTTACTGCGCTGACCGTGCAAAAACGTAGTGAAAAAAAGGCATATGGCTCATCGCAGAGCGATTTTAATGGCCATATGCCGTTACAGTTCAGACTTGTCTGAACTGTAACGTATGGAGGTTGCTGTTCAGCTCCGAGCCGACTGGCCCGGAGGATGCACGGTTTCCGGTCAATGACATGAATGGAGGCGTAATCATGGCTCAGAAAATAAGACAAGACATTTCTATTGGTGGCAACATTCGTAGACTTAGAAAGCTGTCTCACCTTACGCAGGAGCAAGTTGTCGCGCGCTTGCAACTAAAGGGAATTGAAATTTCCAGAAGCAGTTATTCGCAAATAGAATGTGGGACGTATAATGTTCGCGTGTCGGAGTTAATCGCACTTGCGGAACTATTTCAGGTGGATTATAACGCGTTTTTTGAAAAGCTGTCAATATGATGCCGTTACAATCCACGGCGGTTAGGCCGTGAACTGTAACCGAATTTCACGGTTGACAAATTCAAGATATCCGTCTAAAATAAAAGCATGATTTGGATTAGACGGATGTTTTGCGGAAAAACGGGTCGGATTTGAAAGGGGAGATGATCATGACGTATATTAAGAGAGCCGCCGAAGATACGATTCTGAAGATTTCGAAGATGTTCCCGGTGCTTTTGGTAACCGGGCCGAGGCAGGTCGGGAAAACAACGTTGTTGCAAAAGTTGGCCGAGGTACAAAAGAAAGCCGGTATAGAGCGGAAATACGTGACATTGGATGATCCTGACGCGAGATACCTTGCAAAGACCGACCCCGCGTTATTTTTACAAAGATATTCTCCGCCGGTGTTGATTGATGAGATTCAGTATGCGACCGAATTGTTTCCTTATATTAAAATGAGCGTAGATCGCTCAAGACAAAAAGGAGATTTCTGGCTCACGGGTTCTCAGGTTTTCCGGCTAATGGAAAATGTAAGTGAAAGCCTTGCGGGGCGTGTCGGCATTGTGAATTTGTTGGGACTATCTGATGCGGAAATATATCAGGTGCCAAGTGAACCGTTTTCTGCGGATGCGGATCGCCTGATGAAGCGTTTGTCTGTCGCAAAGCCGCGCGGGCTGAACGAAATTTATCAGCGTATATTCAGAGGCTCCATGCCGGAACTTTACGCGGATGAAAATGTGGACTGGGAAACGTATTATCGTTCTTATGTGAATACGTATTTGCAGAGGGATATTCGGGATTTGACGCAGGTTGCCGATGAAATGCAGTTTTATAACTTCATGACGGTCGTCGCGGCACATACTTCGAAACCGGTTGCATATGAGGAGTTGGCAAGTGCGGCGGGCATATCGGCGCCAACGGCAAAAAAATGGCTGTCAATTTTGGTGTCGTCTCATATTATCGCGCTCGTACAGCCGTATCACAACAATGCGTTGAAACGTGTCGTGAAAATGCCGCTTTTACATTTCCTGGACACGGGGCTGGCGGTCTATCTCCTAAAGTGGGGAAGCCCGCAGACGTTGGAGAGGGGTGCGATGTCCGGTGCCATTTTTGAGAGCTACGTGTTTTCGGAAATTTATAAAAGCTATTTGAATGCGGGAAAGGAGCCGCCGATTTTTTATTATAGAGATAAAGACCAGAGGGAGATTGACCTGCTGATTTATCAGGACGGAATACTGTCTCCGATCGAGGTTAAAAAAGCTGCCTCGCCCGGAAAAACGGCGATTAAGAATTTCCATGTCTTGAATCCGGTTTGCGCGGCGGACGCTTTTGGCGGATTGGAAACGCTTAAGGTGGAAATAGGAACCGGAAGTGTCGTTTGCATGGCGGCTGACCTATTGCCCATCGATGAAAAAAACTGGTACGTGCCGGTATGGCTGATTTGAGAAATGGTTTGCTCCATGCCATTTTTTGAATCCTTTCATCATACTTTAAAGTCCCTTCATCATGCGTGTGGACGTCAGGCAGGTTTCTCCGTTGCTAAAATGGATGATTCGGCCTTTGGCGTCTACTTCTTTTATGTTATTTTTATTTACTAGAAATGACCGATGGCAACGCACAAAGTTACCGTCCAGCGTGCTTGCCAGTTCCTTTATGGTACCGGTAAATTCGATTTGACGGTCTTTCGCGTGGAGAATGACTTTATGGATATTACCGGAAGTTTCAAAAAAGAAAATATCATCATAATCTATGCTGATTTTCCGTCCACCGGTTTCAATCGTATAGACCTTGTGTATCTTGTTTGTCTGGAGCGTATAGCGTTCCATCGCATTTAACAGACATTCTCTGATTTTCACTTTCATCTCGGCAGGGTTGTCTTTTAATACAAAGTCCATCGCTTCCACCCGATACTGAAAGGTCATGTAGCTTAGTTCGGAATGTGCGGTTATGAATATGATGAAACCACGGGGGTCAAACAATCTGATTTGTTGTGCCAGTTTCATTCCGTTCATGTTGCTGCTCAAGTCGATATCAAGGAAATAAATGCCGGTGTCCTGACTGGTCTTGACTTTTTCTAATAGCACGTAAGGGTCTTTGGCATCTAATACAAGCTGCATGTCCAGTTCTTCCATTAATACGGTATTTTGAATGATTTTCACGACATTGCGCCGTTGTACGTCATTGTCCTCACATACAAAGATATTTAGCATTTTATGTCATTCCTTTCTGGCAGCAAGCTCCATATGTTGCACGAAACAGCCGCATCGCATTGTAGTTTCCAATATTATATTGTCATAGGAGCTGATGATTTTTTGGGCGTTGGAAAGCCCAATCCCCTGATGTCCGATTTTGGTACTAAAGCCTTTTTGCCTTAACTTGTGCAGCGCCACGCCATGATCTTGAAAGTGGTTGCTTATGATGATTGACACACCAGCCTCGTTCTGGATAATATTTAGGCCTATTTGCGGGTGCTTTGTCTCCAACGTGGCTTCAATGGCGTTGTCCAAAAAGATTCCCAGTATTCTGGCAAGATCCACGGTGTCTATCCGAAAACTGTCCACCTTGTCGGGAATATCAATCGTGACGTCAATCCCTGACTCATGGGCGTAAATCATTTTTGCGGAGAGCAGGCTTTTGATTTCCAACACGCCGATGTTGCTAAGTTGATTCAGCTTGTAATCACCTTGGTCAATCAGATTTTTCGTTGGAAAGATTTTGTTTTCAAAAAATATTTTTAATTCGTCCATATCACCGTTTTCAATATAGCCGGATATAGAGAGCAGAATGTTAACGTAATCATGCTTAAAGGAGCGCAGGCCGTTGTACATGACTTCCAGATTGTGTGTGTAGTCTTGCAAATCCTGCATGGCTTTCTGCTTTGCTTCCGCTTGCATTTGTTCCAGGTAGGAACGGCGCATGGCCAGAAGTAAAAAAAGCATGACAAGCAGATAGCCTGAAATATGTAAGGCATTATTATATATCATTTTGCCGATAGAGCCATTTTGTCCCGGAATCAGATTATCGAACAGATAGGTGGTTATAAGGAGCAGTAATGCGGCATCAATCAAATACCACGTTTGCTGAAGGCGTAAAACGCCTTTACCTGACAGTAATAATTTTTTTAGAAGCTTGCCGCAAAACAACGTAATAAAATAAAACAGCAAAATGCGAATTGGCCTGACACCGAAAGAAAAATACTGCTGATTTGATAAGTCCGGGGGAATCAACATATTTAGAAGATTTGTCAGCAAATTATCCGTCATGATGGCAAGCACAAATCCGATCATGCCCATACAAACATTCTGGGATGCGGTATCCCGGTATGTAACCAGTCCATAAATACAAGCGGCCACCAGAATGCCGAACAGACCATATGGTATGCAGGATAAGAGCGTGACGGGCATTCCGGCAAGCAACAGCAGCATATAAAGCATTATAAAAGATTTTAGGTTCATGCGCTGAGGCCACACGTTACGAATGGCAAGGGAAAGCTGAAAAAAAGACAGCAACATTTCAATAGCCTCTCCTTTCGAGATTTACTTCCACGATTATACAGTATTTGATTCTTCGTATCAAGCGTTGTTCTGCGAAAATGATGAATAAATGCGCGTTTTGTGGGAAAAAAACGCGTTTATTCACGAAATGAGGCGTTTTATGACTGATTTGGGAAATCTGTTATTTTCTCTGATATACTATCTTACGATAAATACATATTTGCTTTGGAAGGAGATTAAAGTTATGAAGCATTTTTTAAAAGGGACTGCCGCAGTGGCAATAGTACTGATTGTTTCAATGGCAATCCACGTGTTCTGCAATATGAAGGGCATTAACCTAGACATGCCAATGGAAGCTATAGTGTCAGCGAGTTTCGCTGTCTTGATTTATCACGTATTGATCAAGAATGAAAAAAATAAGGAGTAGGGTGTGATTTTCCGCGGCGATATACGTCAGAAAGGATTTTGACAAGCGGCGCGTCCACATAAGCCATAATTCTATTTGTAATTTTATTTACTTACATGATGTTGGGGGGGCAAAATGTATTTTGCCCCCCATGATATTCACAAATTGCTTTGTACTTCGTGTTCTCGCAATTCCAAAGTCTTGCCTTTACATCGCTCCCGTGCCAAGTCTCGGTCTGAAATGCCGGCTCCAGGACCGTTCGGTTGAATCTTGTTTTTCATCAATGGCTCGTTGGTAATAATGAACGACCTTGGCGGCGATGCGGCTTTCTTCATATTCTTCTGCAGTTTGCCGTGCGGCCGCTCCCATTTCCTTCAGGGAAAGTCCTTCCCCCATCATGTCATTTTTTATCATGGAGGTCAATTTTTCTGCCCAGTCCGTTTCGCTGTTGGCGGTCAGCATGCCGTTTTCGCCATGTTCGATCAGGTCATCGGTGCCGGTCGCGTCAATGGCAATCGCCGGGAGGGAGGCGGCGAAAGCTTCCAAAAGCACGATTCCCTGCGTCTCGGACTGAGAGGAGAAAAGGAAGAGGTCGCACGCCTGGTGGTAGGCACAAACTTCGTCATTGGGGACGGCTCCGATAAAAACGACGTTATCGGTTAGGCCTAGTTCCGCAGTGAGTGATTCCAAGGTCTTCCGCTCCGGACCGTCGCCAATCATCAGGACGCGGAAAATATTTCCGATACGTTCCTTGGCAAGCGCGAGCGAGCGCAGCATGAAATCAAGGTTTTTCTCCTTTGCCATGCGGGACACGGTGCAAAATAGATAACGCTTGTCCTCTGGCAAATATTTTTTACGGATGTCCGCCGCTTGCGTCTTCTCGTCAAATGCTTCCGCGGACAAACCGGTCGGCACGACTTCCATCGTGGTTTGCAAGTCAAATGGTTCCAGATAGTCTGCCATCGTTCGGGTCGGGGCGAGCACCAGGTCGCATTGTTCGGCAAAATAGTTCAGATAACGCTGGACGATTTGCATTTGCGTGAAGCTGACCAAGGCTTGCGCCGCGGCTGCATCAAAGGCCTCATCTTTTTTTGCACGTTTATCGAGCGACTTAAAAGGTGCCGCGTAATGGATATATTGTTCATAACGCGTATGGTAGGTAAACACAACGGGGACGTTATATTTTCGGCCAAGGTGCAGGGCGGCGTTTCCGGTCAGCACGGGATGGTGCACATGGATGACGTCGATATTCAGTTCGGAAAAGATGGAATCCAGGTAACTGAAAATCGGCAGCGGCAACGGCATTACGCCGGCCATTTTGACGTTGGTAGTCGGAAACCGGAACGTACATCCAGGATTGAAATCCATAGAATTTTCAAGCGATTCCATGGCACGTGTCCTCTCCTTTGTTTCTACGTCGTCTTTCACATGATAATCCGGTGCAAAGATATAAACGGTATGCCCTCCGGCGCGCAACCCGTCGGCAAGACGTTCCACGGCGATTGGTACCCCCGCCACGAAAGGTTTGTAATTGTTGGTAAGCATTGCGATATTCATAATACACACTCCCTTACATAGTTGTTATTGTTTGTTGTTTTCGTAAACTGATATGTCGATTACGGTCGCGTGCAGATGAGGCAAAGCGGCCGTGTTCTGCACGATTCGTTTTCTGATAATGCCAGTATAAACGAGAGTGTTTAATATTCATGTCGTGTTCTTCTTAAAGGTTTTAGAAAAAAAGGAAAAAAAATAAGAAGAAATCTAAAGAAAGCTTTGGAATGTCGGTTCAGGAAATACGAAAATTCAATCGTTTTTATATGGTCAGCATGGGCGTTGGATCATGGCGCGAAGCGGCTGTTCATTCTTTCGAACAGCAAACTGAAACCGGCGCTTCACATTTACAGAAAATATGGTTTTAAGGAAATCAAACTGGATAATTATGAATACGTCAGGGGCGACATCGCCTTTGAGTATAAAAAGGATGCCTGACGGGGCATCCTTTTTCTGCGATGCGAAAGTTTTGGCGAAATAGCCAAAAAACTCCCGCTGATTTTGTGCATTTCGCAGACAAGATTTATATAAAAAAACCGTGATAAATATAAAAGTCGTGGCGAAATTCTGTTAAAATTACAAACATGGAAAATTGTAAGGAGTTATTTCCAGACATAAAGAAAGAATGTGTCGGTGGAAATAGTAACAAAAAGAAGGAGGAAAGTTATGAAAAACAAAGCTGTGAAACGAATTTTAACGGTTGGCTTGGCGGTGGCAATGACGCTTACCATGTTGGCAGGCTGCGGCGGAAAGGGAGATTCCGGTGACGCGGGCGATGGCGGCAAGTCCGAAAATCCAAAGGACGCGTCGTTTACCTGGTGGATTTACAAGACGGACGGAGAAGGACAGTATTATGAGGATTACGTGGACAGTCCGATTCCCCAATTTATCAATCAGCAGTACTGGGACGTGGAAAACGGCGGCATCGCTACGGCCGAGACCGGCTCACAGTTGAAACTGTCTTATCTGGTACCGATTACGGGTTCGGAGCAGGATAATTTTAACACGATGTTGTCAACCGGAGAGTATCCGGAGCTTTTGGATTTGGTGTCTTCGCCGGAGAGCCCGCAGGCGTTGTATGATGAAGGTATCCTGATGGACATCACGGAATATGTGGAAAAGTACATGCCGAATTATCTGGCGTTTTTGGATGCCAATCCAGAACTGAAGCCATTGGTGCAGGTGGCGGATGACGAAGGTAACGTACATTATTATGCAATCTATGCCTTTATGGATGGCGTGGAAGATCCGTGGCAGGGCACCTGCTATCGCCGTGACTGGGTTGTGAAATATGCAGAGCCGACCGAGTATGTATGGGATTGGGAGAGCGATTATGTGGCGGAGAACGGGCATCCGGAAGTGACACCTCTCGCGCAGGCAATCAAGGAAAATAACATGGAGGGCTGGAAGAAAAACGAAGTGACCGCTTTCAGCGCGGATTATGGGGACGACCCGGCCAACACGTATACTGACAACGTCATTTTCCCGAGCGGGACCTCCGACCCGATTACGATTAGTGACTGGGAGTGGATGTTCGAGGCGTTTGACAAGGCGATCGAGGAGAGAGGCTGGAGTAATGACAGCAATGCTTACGGGACGACCGTTCAGTATTATGGATACAATGGATTGGGAGACGTGACTTCCTCCTTCGGCGGTGGTACCGGAAGCTATTATCTGAAAGATGGCGAGATATCTTATGACGGCATTTCCGAGAACTTTAAAACCTATCTAGAGTGCATGCAGGTATGGTACGAGAACGGCTGGTTGGATTCTCAGTTCTACACGCGTTCCAATGACATCTTTTTCCAGATTAACTCGGCGGGAGTTAATCAAGGAAAGGTCGGCATGTGGGATGGCCTTGTCAGCACGCTGGGAACGGCAATCCGCACTTCTTGCCAGGATCCGTCCGACCAGGCGGATGCTTATGTGATGGGAGCGGCTCTTCCGATTAATGACATGTACGGCGGAGACGCGCAGAAGTTCGTGGAGCCGGATGCATTGTACCAGTCCAGCCGTAAGGGTGCCGCACTTGGAATCACCACCAAGGCGAAAGACAAGGATTTGCCGACGTTGTTCACGTTCTTGGATTGGGCATATACTTTGAAAGGTTCGGAAACCATTCGTATCGGATTGGATGAGGAGCAACTGTCTTCTGTGACGTTGAATCCGGATTTGTACGCGGAATACGAGATTGCGACGGCATACACCGAGGGAATGGATGAAGATGGAAACATCGTCATCACGCCGACCTTGGATTCGTCCAATTCACTTATCACGGCATTGGCGGGAATCCGAATGGATGTTGGTTTTAAACTGACCAGAAGCGGAGAACTTGCTTTGTATGAGCAGCATTCCAGCGCGGTGGTTGAAAATGCATATGATCAGTGGACCAAGTTTTTGAACACCGGAAATATCATGGACTATGCGGGGCTTCTTACAACGGAGGAAACGGATGAATTTAACAAGATACAGACGGCTTGCCAGGAATATTCGTCACAAAATGTGCCGAGTGTCATCCAAGGGACGCTGAGCTGGGAGGACTATGTAAAAGGGTATGACAATATCGATTTGGATAAGGGCACTGAAATTTTGCAGAAATACGTGGAATTGGCAAAAACGGCAAAATAAAAGGGCGAAAAAGAGTGGTTCCATTCATTGGAACCGCTCTTTTTTCTTGCATAAGTTTAACGATTATGCTATAATCAACTCGTGATTCACCAACTTATGAGTCGGCAAAATGGAGGGCATCATGTTTTATTGTCGTGAAGAAGAATTGCGTGTCATGAATAGACGTTATAAGAAGGGAAAGTTTGAATGCATCGTGATATATGGACGGCGGCGGGTGGGAAAGACGGCATTGATTAATGAATTTTGTAAGGATAAGCCGACGGTTTATTTTTCCGCATTGAACGCGTCGTCGCGAGAAAACTTGGAAGCACTGTCCAAGGCGGTTTATTTGTATAAAGAACCGGAAGGAGTTCATGTGCCGACCTACCAAAGTTATGAGGATGTCCTGGATGAAATTACAGAAATATCCATGCACACGCGCTTGGTGTTTGTTATAGATGAGTACCCATATCTGGCAAGGGCGGAAAAGTCCATATCCTCCAGATTGCAGCATGTCATTGACCATGTATGGCAGAACGGGCAATTGTATTTGATATTGTGCGGTTCTTCCATGAGCTTTATGGAGTATCAGGTGCTGGGATATGAGAGTCCGTTATACGGACGGCGCACCGCACAATTCAAGATTCAGGCGTTGACTTATCGGGAGATTACCGCGTTTTACCCGCAATTGAGCGTGGAGGAACAGTCGATGCTATATGGCGTTACGGGTGGGATTCCGCATTATATCAATAAACTGGAAGTCGAGGATGATTTGGACGAGGCATTGATAAATAACTTGTTTGATACTTCGGGGTATTTGTTTGAGGAGCCGGAGAATTTGCTCAAGCAGGAATTGCGGGAACCGGCAATTTATAATTCCGTGATTGCCGCGGTTGCCGGCGGCGCAAGCCGTGCGAATGAAATCGCGACGAAGGTGGGGGTGGAATCCGGCATTTGTGCAAAATATCTCCGGGTGCTGTTGGAATTGGGGATTTTAAAGAAAGAAATGCCAGTGACCGAAAAGGCGGGAAGGAAAACAATTTATAGGATTGAGGACAATTTTTTTCGTTTTTGGTATCGGTTTGTTCCTAAAAACATGTCCGTCATAGGAGCGGGACAGATCCGGAAAATTTATGGACGGGCAATGAAACCGCTTTATTCGGATTATATGGGGGCGGTTTTTGAAAAGATGTGTCAGGATTATTTGCTGCGTTATGCGAATGAACTGCCAATTATGCTTCGCGAGGTGGGGCCGTGGTGGGGGACGGATTCGAAGACGCGTAAAGAAGTGCAAATTGACATCGTGGGAGTACCCGTGGAAGGGAAGGAGTATATCATCGGCTCTTGTAAATATAAAAACGAAAAAATTGGAGAGGAAGAATTAGAACTGCTTCGACAATATGCGGCCGTGTTTCGCGGAGACGGAAAATTTCATTATTATATTTTTTCAAAAGGCGGTTTTAAGAGGTCATTGTTGGAGGCGGAAGAACAAGGAGAAGTCACGCTTGTGACGTTGGAAGATATTTTTGTCATATCCTAAAATTTTGCAAGAATATGTGGACTTGGCAAATATAGATGGTAGATGAGGTTTCGTAAAAGGGTAAAAGTCTCGTGCGCCCGTCGTTTGAAAACGACGGGCGCACGTTTTGTTTAAATCATACGGCTTCGGTATTCCAAGTGCCAATAAGTGCCGATTGTTTCAAATGCGTTTCATTGTTTCGGTCGCTTAGTATCCCAAATGCTTGTAGAAGAAGTTCACGGTATTTTTCATGGCTTCCTTACCCTCTGGCAGCATCTTGCCCATGACGGGGAAGGTGTGGAAAAGTCCTTTTGAATAATAATGCGTGACCTCAACGCCGGCGGCTTCGGCCGCGGCGACCAGCGCGACGGAGTCGTCAAAGAGCACTTCCCCCTCGTCGGCAACGACGTAGAGCGGCGGGCAACCGTGGAAGTCCCCGTAAATCGGGCTGACATAAGGATCCTTCGGGTCGCCGTCCCCGACATAGGCATCTGTCAATGCCGCAATTCCGGCACCGGAGACGCTAGGATCGGTCTTGTCGTTCGTGGTGCGGCTTGGATACTGCTCGGCCAGGTTTACGCAAGGCGCGATGGCCTCCACGCATACCGGCAGGGGAAGTTTCTCGTCCTTGGCTCGCATGATGAGGGACATGACCATGTTTCCACCGGCACTTTCCCCTATTAACGCCATCTTGTGTCCGGCATTTTCCTTGAGCAGGTACTTGTAGACCGCGATACAGTCGTCCAGGGCACATGGAGCCTTGTGCTCAGGAGCAAGGCGATAGGTGACGGTGTATACCTTAAGCCCCGTGTTTGCCGCCAGGTAGGAAGCGTAGCTTCTGGTGGAACTGCAGGTTCCATAGATAAATCCGCCGCCATGGATGTAATAAATATAGTCATCTGATTTGAGGGTGGCCGGCGTCGCCACCTCGATGTCCACGTCCCCGACTTTTCCCGGCGTAAAAGTAACGCCCTTTTCAATTGGCAGGGCGGCGGTTCCCTGCTCACTCGCTTTCCTGAATTCCTCAAGCTTGTCAGCCGGCGGAAGCGCGAATTTTGGCTGCTTTTTCATGGTTGATACGAGAATTTTTGACATCATTGACATAATGGTAGTCCCCTTTCTTTATTGTGGGCATTTGGCGAGCTGTGTCAAGCCTGGTGCCGATTTCTTAGTCCGGATTATTATGACTGTTGTGTTCTTGCTTCTAATTCTGCGTTTTCTTTCTCGACGTTCAATCCGCTTACGAAAATCAGCTGAAGCAGAATGGATACGACCGGGAAAATCAGGTACATGATGGTAATCATTAGATTGGCACTGTCAACTTGTACGGCGGCGGTTCCGTCATAGTGGGCCAGGCTCAAAAGCCATCCCGTCAAGGCGACCCCGACTCCGCTCCCGATTTTCATGCCCATGGACGTGCAGGCAAACATGGAGCCTTCGACCTTGCGTCCCGTAGTCAGGTAGGCGTTTCTGGTGGCGCTTGCCGTTATGGCATTTAACGTGCCCGTAATCGGGGAGGTGAAGAGTCCCCGGATGGCCATCAGAGCCAGCATCGGCACGACCATTTTTTGCCAGCCGATAAAGATATAAGGGATGCCAAGGCAGACGGCGATGATAAGCGAAACGACATTGGTCTTATACATGCCAAACTTTTTTACGAAAATCGGCGTAAATAACAGTCCGATAATCATGGGGAGCATGCCGGCCATGGAAAACAGTCCATATATATTGAAGTTTTGCAAAATATAAATGGAATAGTACGAGCCGACGGTGTTTGCCACGGAGTTCATAAGGTTGTTGGAAATATTGATGGCAAGGAGCAGCAAGAAGTACTTGTTGGTAAATAAATATTTGAAATTATCAATAATTCCTGCCTCATCCTCGGTATTCGTGTTGCCAGTGTCAACGTCATAAAGTTCTTCCGGCGGGAGCTCCTTGGCGCTTACCGTGGCCAGGAAACAAGCAACCAAGAGTATGAGTGAATAGATGATGGCAATCGTGCGCCATGCGGGTGCTCCGCCGCCAAACGCGGTGACCATGATGGGAGTCGCGATGGAGATGCCAAGCGCGGCCGCAAGGGCAAACACGTAACGCCAAACGCCCAATTGAACACGCTCGGTATTGTTCTTGGTCACAAGCGCGGTGAGGGTGTTGTACGCGATGCTGTAAATGGTAAAGAAAATGGAATTCATCAGCGTATAAATCACGAAGAAATAGGCGTACTGAAGCGTCTGGTTCATATCAGGAATGATAAATTCCAAAAGTACGGTAACTCCCATAGGGATAAATGACATATATAACCAAGGTTTTGCCTTTCCGCTTTTGAAATGGAAACGATCCAAAAGCGTGCCGAAGACCACGTCGGTAAAGCCGTCAAAAATTTTGCTGACCATCATTAGCGTTCCGACCACAGCGGGATTAAGGCCGACCGTGTCTGACAAGTAAAGCAACACAAAGCTGGCCACGAAGGTGTAGCAGAAATTGCCACCGAAGTCTCCCAGACCATAGGCGACCTTTTGGTATCCCTTTAGATATCTCTTTTCGTTCATAAAGCGTTCCCTCCTAAGTATAAGTGGTTGATGTTTGGCCAAAAACGGTTTGGCCAAGATGGTAATGCCATAAAACGTATTACGAAGTGCGATTTACAAACAATTATAAAAGGGGAACCATAATAAAAGTTCTAAAAATCAAGGAAAATTTTCAAAAAAATCATGTTTAAAACTGATGAAAATAGAAGGGAAAAATTGTGCAAAGTGCACAATGCGATAACCGGACGTCATTAAAAATAGAAACATAATGCCGTGGTAAAAGAGCACGGCCGCGTTAAGATTCTCTGTGTTCATAAGTGCTTCGATTGATTTTTCGAAAATCTCTGGGCGTCATGCCGGTTCTGGCCTTAAAAGAGGAGGACATGTGCGCGAGGGAAGAGTACCCGAGGGCACTGGCGATTTCCGTACAAGACTGGTTGGAGTAAATCAAAAGTTTTCGCACTTCGTCCGTTTTCTGGTCAAGGATGTATTCTTGGACGTGCTGCCCCGTTTTCTCGTAAAAAAGGTCAGACAAGTACGCCGGGGAGTAGCCGGTATATTTGGCAATGTCGGAAAGCCTGAGACGGCTGTAAAGGTTTTGGTTAATATAATTTATCGTATTGTCGATGACCATGCCAAAAGACTTACGTCTGCTTTTTGCTACAAGCTCCTGAAAATCCGCAAACAGAGAGGTCATCAGCTCGTTAAATTGCATGAAGGTCTTAATGTTGTCGGCCTGGTTGATATAATAATCCGTGAGAATGAGGGCTTCTTCGTAATTAATATTCTCCGCGCTCGCAATGATGGGGAGGATGCTGGCGGTACTGATGATCGAATTCCTCATGTTTTTGCGGTAATCCTCCGAGAGTTGTCCGACCTCGGCGCCGCCGCTGCCGCTTGAAGCCAGGGTGCCGTCAAAATTAGCGGTAATCAGGTAGTCGTCCTCCCATGCAAAGTAAGAGGCGGCCGTGCGCTTGGCCAGAAAGTCGGGGGTGTCGTGGACAAGTCCGCTGCTCCGCATTTGAAACATAAATTCATAGTATTCTTTCGTCATTTCAACTAATCCTCCATTTTTGCAAGAAATCGGGGAAATCTATAAACATTGTACTGTGAAATGAAGGATAATGCAAGCAGAAAGTGCGGTTAAAAACAAAAACGGCCACGAATGGTCATAAAAGAAAGGAATGCAAATTTATGGAAAAGATACTTTTTAACAACGACTGGGTCGTGAACGAGCGAAAAGGCATGCTGGTCGGCGCGCAGATGGTGGCATCCTCGAAGCAGGTGACCCTGCCCTATGACGCCATGATCTTTACCAAAAGAACTCCGGACGGACCCCACGCAGGAGGTTCGTTTGCACTGGGAAAGTGGGAGTATGAAAAGAAGTTCATGGTTCCCGCAGAGTGGGCGGGGAAGCGGATTTCCCTTTTCTTTGAAGGTGTGTACCAAAACGCGCTCGTTTATCTGAACGATGATTTGGCGGCGAGCCACAATTACGGATACGCGCCGTTTACCATTGACGTGGACCGCTATCTGAAATACGGTCAGGAAAACAAGCTGACCGTCATCGTGACATTGGCAGACGGGGTAAGGTGGTATTCCGGGGCGGGCATCTATAGGGACGTGTGGATGTTTGTCGGGGGTGAGACCTACGTGGAACCACACGGGCTGAAAATTTGCACGCCGGACGTGACCTCGTCCATCGCGGAAGTCCATGCGTCCGTCAAGGTGAGAAATGCATCGGTAATGGGAAAGACTACCGTCAAGGTAAAGACTGAGATTGTGGATCGGGACGGAAACGTGGCCGCGTCCGGCATCGCGCCGCTGACGATACTGCGCGGGGAGAGCGCGACGGCCAAGATTAAGATGTACGTGTCCGAGCCGAAGCTTTGGAACTTGGACGACCCCAATCTGTACCATATGACCGCGACGGTAATCGGGGAAGGTCATTTTACGGAAGTCGGTGAATACATAGACGGCCCGGTCGTGGATATGGCGGAGGCGGATTTTGGCATTCGCTCCTTCCGGCTGAATCCGAAGGAAGGACTGGTCATGAATGGACGGCCGATTAAGCTTAAAGGTTGTGCCGCACACCACGACAACGGTCCGGCCGGTTCCATTTCCACTGAAAACATAGAAGAGAGAAAGATTAAGAAACTGAAAAGCAATGGCTTTAATGCCCTGCGCACGGCGCACAATCCGCCCAGCGATGCCTTGCTTCGCGCTTGTGACAAGTACGGCATGTTGGTGATGGACGAATTTTTCGACAACTGGGGACACAGCAAGGTTCCGTTTGACAATACGCTGAATTTCAAGAATAGTTGGAGAGAAGACGTGGCCGCCATCATTGACATGGCATATAATCATCCGTCCGTTTTGATGTATTCAATCGGAAATGAAATTGCCGATACCGGTTCGGCAAATGGTTCCATACAAGGGCGGGAAATTGTCGAGGAAGTCAGGAGGTTGGATCCTCACCGCTATATTATCAATGCGATAAACGGCATGGTCAGCGTGATGGGAATCATCGAACAGATGGCCGCGCAGTCTGCCGAAAAAGCGGCCGAGGCTCAGACCAATTCACAAGCCGAGGGGCAAGAGGCAATCAATAGTATGATGAGCGACCTTGGCGATAGCATGAGTGCGATTATGACATTGCCGGTTGTGGGGCAATTGATAGAGGAATCTTGCTCGGTGATAGACATTGCCGGATATAATTATATGGATTCCAGATATGAAAGCGACAGCGTGACATATCCGAATCGTATCATGTGCGGGACGGAAACGTTCGTGCCATCGATTTACAAGAACTGGAAGCTGGTGAAAAAACTGCCGAACGTAATCGGTGATTTCTGCTGGACCGGCTGGGATTATATGGGCGAGCCGTCCACGGGACTGGTAAAATACGAGGCGCCGCCGATGGAATACGGTATGGGATTGCCGTTCCCGGCACTCAATTCCCAGGTGGGCGAGTTTACCATCACGGGAAACAAGCGAACCTGCGCGTATTATCACGAGGTGGTAATCGGAAACCGTAACGTGCCGTTTATCGCCGTGTATCGTCCAGAGCATTATCATGAAAAAGAAATTCTTTCCCCGTGGAGCTTTGGCGACACGGTCTGCAGTTATAGCTATGAAGGGTTCGAAGGGAAGCCGATCAAGGCGGAAATATATTCCGATGCCGGGGAAGTGGAGCTTTTCCTAAATGGAAAATCTCTGGGGAGGAAAACGATAACCGACGAGGACAAAATGGTCGCGCTCTATGACTTTACTTATGAGCCGGGCGAGTTAAAGGCCGTAAATTACCGTGACGGCGTGGCTTGCGAGGAACATACGATAAGGTCGGCATCGGGCGAGAGAAAACTGATTGTTGAGCTGGAAAGTGAAAAGGCTTCCTTGGAGAGGAATGACGTCATCTTCGTGAAGGTAAGCGTCGCGGATGCAGACGGAATTGTCTATATTCAGGATAAGTCCCGGGTGAAACTGACGGTGGAAGGGCCTGCCGAGCTTACCGGATTTGCAAACGACGACCCGTGTCCGAACGAAGATATTTGTGATGACACAAGGACGCTGTATGACGGAACCGCACTTGCGGTCGTGAGGCCGAACGGAACGGGGACGGTGAAAATCACCGCGTCCGCACAAGGGCATGCCGATGCCGTGGCGGAAGTGACGGTGGTATAGCGGCGGCGCATTGCACGGGACAATCGACTTTTATTTATGGTGATGTTTGCGTTGGCGAACATGTCAGTTTAGATTTAGAAAGGAGCGGCATAAAGTGGAAGGGAAAAAAAAGCAACAAGAGGGTTTTGATATGAGCAAATTGGATTTGAAAAATCCAATCGTGAAAAAGATGCTTACCGCATCCATGGGGAAGATGGGCGACGCGGTCGCCCCGAGCCTCCGCCCCATAGAATATAAGAAAGTGAAGTCGGAGAGAATCAAGATTGAAATGCCGGATGGCGTGAAGTTATCGGCATTCTTGACGAAGCCGAAGGAAAAAAAGGCATATCCCGTGATATTGGTAAGGAATCCGTATGTGTCCAATTCCTTTGTGTACGAAGGCATTCTGCCGATTTTTTCTAAATACGGATATGCCACGCTCCTTGTCGAGGTGCGGGGAAGCCAGACTTCGGAGGGAGAATGGTTGCCATTTGAACACGAGATAGAGGATGGAGGGGCCGTGTTGGACTGGATTGCCGCGCAGGACTGGTGCGACGGCAATATTGGTTGCTTCGGGGGTTCTTATCTTGGACATGTGCAGTGGGCGGTTGCCAATTCGCATCATCCGGCGCTGAAATCTTTGTTTATCCAGGTATATGGCCCCACGCCCTATGACACGTTCTGGAGGCGGGGGATGTTCCGTCAGGAAATCTGGTCCGTGTGGGTGACGCAAATGATGGGGGAACACCGGTTTAAGGCGGCACCGGCGAGGGAGCAGTTGAAGGAATGCCTGACTTATCGTCCGCAGAACCAGATTGGAGAGCATTTTATCGGGGAGCATGTGGACTGGTATACGGATTGGGCGACAAATTCCAAGCAGACGGACGATTATTGGACAAAGGGCTTCTGGGGTGATTTTTACAAGACGGCGGAGGAGGCTTGCGTGCCGATTCTTTTAGAAGGAGGTTGGAACGACATTTTCCTGCGGCCGGAAATCGAGGCATACAGACGGATGCCCGAGGAAATCAAAAAGCAAAGCCGGTTCTTGATTGGACCATGGAACCATGGCGGACAATGTAATGGTGAAATTTCTTATCCGAACAGCAACGATGACTTGTTCTTTATCCGCAACGGGGTAGAGTGGTTCGATTATACGCTTAGGGGCATGGAATATCCTCACAAGCTGGGCGTGGTGGAAGCTTACAACATCGGCGGGGAAGAATATGTGACTTACGAGGGCGACATCGCCGCTTCCACGGAAAAGGAATTTTATCTGGCCGCGGACGGCGTTGCCAGCAATGAGGCCGGCGAGGCGGGCAACGTAAATTACGTCTATGACCCGGAGAATTATCCGGAAAATGCATGGGGCAACATTTTGGGCGACGGCTCGGACTTGAATTATGGCGGGCCGAGAAAGCAAAGGGCGGTTGGCAGCAGAAGCGACGAGTTGTATTTCGTGTCGGACGTGATGGAAGAGGACGTAAACATTGCCGGGGCGATAAAGGCCGAGCTTTATGTATCCTCCGACGCGGAGGCGACGGCCTTTGCCATTACCGTGAGCGAGGTGTTTGAAAATGGCGATACCATCAATATCCGAAACGACATCACGGACATCCGTTATCCGGATGAGGATTCTTATGCGGATTATGTGCCGGGCAGCGTCGTAAAACTTTCTTTGACCATGTTGGACGTTACTTGGAGGGTGAAGAAAGGCTCAAGGATTCGCATCGACGTTGCCTCGTCCAATCATCCGGCGTACCATGTCCATCCAAACACTACCGAGTGCTGGGCGGACGCGACCACGTCGAAAGTCGCGCATCAGACGGTGTACTATGGAAAAGGTCAGGAATCCTGCGTGATTTTGCCGGTAAGGTAAGGGAAAAGTGCGCTTCGCCGCACGGCCTTTGTCCGATAAAGTGATGGTGTCGATTGGGCATTTCGGCCATCGCACGGCGATTTTAAATGGCCGAATGCCGTTACTATCACGACCGCAGGCCGTGAATGGTAATGACTGACGAGTAATATTGAAAAAACAATGTTGGTTTTTCTGGCATTATTTGGCCGGGCGTGCTATAATTCTTTTCAGTCAGATTAGAATAGGATGGGATTTTTTGACATGCTTATGGCAGGAAATCCATGGAGGTAAATCATGCTGTATCATTACACGGACTTCGTGGCTTTTGATGGCATTATCCGGTGCGCGGAATTGAGGCTGAATAATATTTTGAACATGAATGACGCTTCTGAAATGAGGTTTTTCATGAATGGAATATGCCGTGCCGTCATTGAAAAGTTGATGGAAAGCGGCAAAGAAGAAAAAGGCCGTGAGATAGAGGATTTTTTCCGAAAGGAACTGGAAGAAGAATTCCGTTATTCGGCGTATGCGGCTTGTTTTTCCAAATATAGGGATGATGCCGCGCAGTGGGAGCGGTACGGGCATCTAGGGCAAGGTGTCTGCATCGCCTTTCATGAGAGCCTGATGCAGAAAATGACGGGCGGGGCGGTATCACTGCAGACCGTGTATTATCAGAAAGACATGCGGGAACATCGGCTTGTGGAAGAGTTTTACCAGCTGATGATGGAAGAGAAAGATTTTTCGGAAATACGGCAGGAATTGCGGGCGGTCATGAATGACGCATGGGTACAATCAGCGGCGTTCAAGCACCCCTCTTTTGCAAGGGAGAAGGAACGCAGGCTAGTCATCTCTCCGTTTATCCTAAATGAATTTGCCGTGGAGCCAAGATACCATGTGTCGGCGGGGAGGATTAAGAAATATTATCCGCTTGACTTGAACAGGATGTGTGGAAGGCTAGGGCTCCATATGTCGGAATTGATCGGGGAAATCATTATCGGCCCGACGTCCTCCCAATCCGTGCCCATTTTGCAGGATTATTTGATTGACTGCGGGCTGAATGCGCTGAAGGACAAGATTAGCATGTCGGACTGTCCGATTCGCAAACCGACCAGTTAAAAATAACCCCTCTTTATCAAATGTCAGAAAATGGTATTTGATAAAGGGGTTTTTAATTACCGTCTGCGGGAAGCATTTGTCAATCGGGGACAGGTGGGAAATGATACTCGATTTCTTAAAGAATGAATTGAATAGAAAGGCGTTCCATGGTATACTAATAAAACGAGTCATAATTTACGAGTAAGGATAGGTGCGGGAAAATGTATCATTGCCATATTCGATTTTATTTTTTAGGACATTCATGCAGGGCGTTCGAGGTGCTAAAGGAGATGCCAGCGCTCGAGCGTTTCACACATGAGTTTTTTGAGAGCGTCGAACCGGAGGCGGAGCTTGTTTCGCGGGCGGACGTGATTTTTGCATGCCTGCCGGACGGAGCGGGGGCGGCGAAAACGATGACGGCGGACAAAACGGGCGTGGCTGGCGCGGTGGAGCTGGTGCGCGGCTTGCTTGCAGGCAAGCGGGACGGTGCCGAATTGGTCTTGCTGGCGGACAAGGCACGGGTGGAAGCGGTGGGAGCCGCTTTGGGAGAGGAACTGTTCGGAATTCGGGACATTTGGGCTTTACCCATGTCGGAAACGGAGGTTCGTTTTCATTTCTTACGATGGCAGCAGTCCTACAAGCAGGGCAAGGACTTGTGGGAGAAGGGGCAGTTTCTGGAGGCCACGATTAACGGCGTCCCAAACCTGATTTGGTACAAGGATAAAGAGGGGCTTCACGAGAAGGTGAATGACAGCTTTTGCAAGACGGTCAACAAGTCAAAGGTTCAGGTGGAGGGGCGAGACCATTATTACATCTGGGACGTGGATCCAGAGGAGGCGGGAACGGACTGCATGGAGTCGGATAACGAGGTCATGCAGAAGAAGGAGACTTGCGTTTCCGAAGAAACGGTTCAAAGCGGGGAGGGCGTGAAATTGCTCACGACGTACAAGTCGCCGCTCTACGACCTTGACGGCAGCGTGATGGGAACCGTGGGCGTGGGAATCGACGTGACCAAGGAGCGTGCTTATGAAAATGAGATAACGAAGAAGAACCGAACCATGGAAACGATTTTCATGACGCTCGATTGCGGCGTGCTGTGTCATACGACGGATGGGAAGAGCATTCACAGCGTGAACGAGGCCGCCCTTAAGATCTTGGGCTACAAGTCCCAGAGCGAGATGGAAGAAAGGGGATTTGACATGATTGCATCTTCCGTCATGGAAGAGGATAGGTCAAAGCTTAAGGCGTGTATCGAGACATTGAAAAAGGAAGGGGACAGTACCAGCATCGACTATAGGGTGCGGCATGACGACGGGGAGATATTGTACGTCATGGGCAACGTCAAATTGATAAAGGAGAACGGGGAATTATTTTACCAGCGTTTCCTCATGGATTGCACCAAACAGAAATTGCAGGAAAAGAGAAATGAGAGGCACCAGATGGAACTGGTTCAGGCCATGAGCGTTGACTATAACATCCTCTGCTTCTTTGATCTTGACACGGGCGTGGGGAGCGCGCTCAGGGTTGACGATGGCAGTTTGTTGGATTCGGTCTTTCAATCTGCCTCGGGGAAAGACATTCTGTTTTCAGAGAGCGTGGAGCGCTATGTTGAGAAGTTCGTTTATGAAGATGACAAGGAGAAGTTTCGGCGGGCGGCTTCGCGGGACGGGCTGAAAAGGGAATTGGAAGAAAACATGTTATACTATGTCAACTATCGGGTTTCCATGGATGACGAAGTAAAGTATTATGAGATGAAGGCGGTGCGAACGGGAGCCGAGGGCGAGGATTTTGGTGTCGTTCTGGGATTCCGCAGCGTGGACAAGGAAACACGTAAGAAGATGGAGCAGAGAAGGATTCTGGAAGAAGCCTTGCAGCAGGCAAACAAGGCGAACGAGGCCAAGAGCGCGTTTCTTTCCAACATGTCACATGACATCCGCACTCCGCTCAACGCGATTGTCGGCTTTACTTCCCTGGCACTTTCCCATAGTGATTCCAAGGAGCGGGTGGAAGAATATTTGAAAAAAATCATGGTTTCGGAAAATCATTTGTTAAGCCTGATTAATGACATTCTGGACATGAGCCGCATTGAAAGCGGCAAGATGCAGTTGGAGGAAAAACCGTGCAACTTGTCGGAAATCGTGCAGGGGTTGTGCAACATTGTCCAGGCGGACGTCCGGGCAAAGAAACTTACGCTACATGTCGGCACGGACATTTCCGACGAGAAGATATATTGTGACGAGTTGCGCTTAAACCAAGCATTGTTAAACGTCCTGAGTAATGCCGTCAAGTATACGAATGCGGGGGGCGACATTCGGATCGAGGTGGTCGAGAAGGCCAGGACTTCCGCAGGTGGCGCGGATTATGCGTTTTGCATCCAGGATAGCGGGATTGGCATGAGCGAGGAATTTTTGGCGACCATATTTGAGCCGTTCGAGCGTGAAAAGAATACCACGATTGGCGGAATCCAGGGAACCGGGTTGGGAATGGCGATTACGAAGAGCATCGTGGACATGATGAAGGGTTCCATCGAGGTGGAGAGCCGGCAGGGCGTGGGAACGAAGGTCACGTTGTCTTTCACGTTCCGCTTGTATCAAGAGGAGGAAGATGAAGGCCGCGTACATAAGCCGAGGAGTGACAAAGAGTTGGACGTGTTCCGTGCGGGCCGCATTTTACTGGTCGAGGATAATGAGCTGAATCAGGAGATTGCCATGGCAATCTTAGGTGACGCGGGGCTTACCGTGGAGCTTGCCACGAATGGCCGGATTGCGGTGGACATGGTGAAAAATTCCGGGTCGGGGTATTATCAATTGATTCTCATGGACGTGCAGATGCCGGTGATGAACGGTTATGAGGCCACGAGGGAGATCCGAAAGTTGGAAAACAAAGATTTGGCCTCTGTTCCGATTTTGGCGATGACTGCCAACGCGTTCGAGGAGGACAAGAAAGAGGCCTTGAAGAATGGGATGAACGGTCATATTTCCAAGCCGGTTGACGTGGATAAGCTATTTGAAACCCTCGGCGAAATCTTAGATAAGTGAGGCGAGAAAAGACGATAGACAGACAGATGCTGAAACAGAGGGCTTTTGCGGCACTGATGATTTTTTTGGTATTTTTCATTCATGTGAAAATACAAAAGCCCACGTATTATCCTAGATCCAAGGTCGTATGGGCGATCGGGCGCGCTTGCCAGGAGGAGGAGCGGCGGGGCGCGATGATGCCCATGTTGGAAAGCCTTTGGCAGTTGAGAAACATTCAAGTAGAGGACGAGCTTTTGACGCTGGTCAATTGGTGGAACCCGATTCCCGCCGACCGTGCCTTTAATCTGGCGGAAGTGGAAAACGGGTATATGATGGACGAGCGGTGCGCGGAGGATTTACGTAACATGATGAACGACTGCCGGGCTGCCGGATTGTCCCCGCTAATTTGTTCAGCCTATCGGACGCAGGAACAGCAAGAGACATTGTTCTGGCGGCAGGTAGGCAAGCTGGAGGCGGCGGGGTACTCGTCGGAAGCCGCTTATGCGGAGGCCGCGAAAAGCGTCGCGGTTCCAGGGGGGAGCGAGCACCAAATTGGGCTTGCGGTGGACATCGTGGACGTTTCTTATCAGCGGCTGAATGACGCGCAGGAAAATACGGCGGCGCAACAATGGCTCATGCAAAATTGTTGGAGGTATGGGTTTATCCTGCGGTATCCGCGGGACAAGGTGCACGTTACAGGGATCTATTATGAGCCTTGGCATTACCGCTACGTGGGAAAGGACGCGGCGATGCAAATGTATCTGCGGGGCTTGTGCCTGGAAGAATATTTGTCGGAAGGGGAATCTTCGATGAAACAAGATTCTTTGATGGAACAAGATCCTTTGATGGAAAAGGAGTCTTCTGCGGAAGTGGAAAATTTAGGAGAATAAGGAGCGGGGCTACTTTTCGCGCCCCCTCATTTTGGTGAAATTCGTTGTTCTTGGCGCATGGATGGTGTCGTTGCCATCCATGCGCGTTATTTTTTTATGCCTTTTCATTGACCATTGCCAGTATCCCTGCCAATTGTTCGTCGCTGAGCCCGCCAAATTGCTTCATCATTTTTATCGGCTGGTTCCAGATGAATTTTTCCATGGTTTCAAACTGTTCGCCCATCTGCGCCTTGATGATGTCCAGTAATTTATACCCGTTCGGCATTTCCGACACGTCGGCGAAGGTGGAGTCGGCGGTAATTGTCACCGTGGATAAATCGACTTCTCCTACCGCCACGAAGCGAACCAGCATGTAGGGGCGGCTTGGCAGGTCGATGGTGAGTGCGCCCGTGTAAGTGCCGGGCAATTGCTCCCTCGTCATGTTCCAAGTGTCGATGACTTCTGCTTTGTACGTCCTGCTTATCGGCAAGTTGTAATGGGCTTTGCACGGCTGGAACAAGCTGTAATAGTATAAGTAGTAGTCTTTCGGGCAGCCGCCGCAGAGCACGTCGCCGAAATCGGAAATCGGTTCGATTTCGTATTGCGGGTATTCTTCCAAAAGCTCCCTCATGAAGGCAATCCGTTTCGGACTCGTGCCTTTGAGCACGCCGCCGTGGCTCCACCAGAGAATGTCCTCCTCGCAAACGTACGTCTCGCTGTGTCCCATGTAACCGCCGCGCACCGTGCCCTCCCAAAAACGGCGCGTCATCTCCTCGCCAGTAATACTGCCCCAGGTATGGTCGTTGTTCCCTTCGTAAGCACATTCGTCGATGACGACCGGCTTGTGCCAGTTGTTGCGCCAGGTGTCGGTCATCTCCGCGGTCTTGTAATAATCCACCCGCTGCATGCTGGCATGGGTAATCCAGTCCGCGCCGTGGTCATAAATCTGCACGCAGTTGTGGATGCCAATCAGGTGTCCGTATGGATCCTCGTCATGGATGAAACGCCCAAGCGTGTCCCAATAGGCCGCCTCGGACTTGGAACAATTGCGATTCTTCATCATGGAGAAAATGTCCCACTCGTTCGCCATGCTCCACCACACGTTGTGGTACGCGCCGAGGCGGGCGACGAGGTAGCGCATGTAGAGCTTGTCTTGCTCTTCGTTCATGTAGTTGAACGCCCACTTGTCATTTTCATAAGGATGGAAAATGATGATGTCGGCCTGGATTTGATTTTCGGCAAGCTGTCCGACGCGTTTTTCCAATAGGCGGAAAAATTCAGGGTTTGGCCGCTCGTAATCGAAGCCTCCTTCCACGCTGCCCTCATAGGGGAAGAGAATCGGTGTCTTGTCGTAATTGTGCTCGTACCATTTTGGAAATACGCACATGCGGATTTTGTTAAATGGCGAGGACTTTAAGGTTCCGATGGTCTGCTCCTGACGTTCCAATGGCTGGTACACCCACGCGTAGCAGGTCGTCCCTACAGAAATGTGGCGTGTCCCGTCCGCATGGGCGAAGTGGTAGGTGTGGTTCACGCGCACGGGGCCGTGGTTGGACTCATCTGCGGCGATGCAGGTAAAGTTGCCTTTTTGCTGATTCAGTTGTGTAAAGTTGGAACTGGTGGCATAACTCCATTCCCCCTCCTCCTGCGGCATGAAGCGGACGCGCCAAGTGTCATTCCCGTCGTAAAAACCGTGGACGTTCACGGCCAGGCCGCCGTGGGAGAACTGCGCCGTCAGGGTGACGTCCGTAAACGGGTTGCCCTCGCAGACGGCGGAAAAAGAGACTTCGAAAATGTCATACTTTTTAACAGAAACCATGATGATTCTCCTTTCAATTGGAAATGGTATTATATAGTTCATAGTATAGCGAAGAAGGAACTTAATTTCTACAAAATATTAAGTTAAAGACACTTAATTAAAACTTAAAGTATGGAGGGAGATTCATGAACAAATTTGCGTATATCAGGGTATCGACGAAGGAGCAGAGCGTTGACCGGCAAATTTTGGCGTTAAAGACTTATGACGTGCCGAAGCAAAACGTGTATTGTGATTACCAGTCGGGAAAAAATTTTCAGCGCCCCGCTTATAAAAAGTTGTTGAAGCGGTTAAAGAAAGGGGATTTGCTGATTGTCAAAAGCATTGACCGGCTGGGACGCAATTACGAAGAAATATTGATGCAATGGCAATATATCACGAAACAAATTCAGGCGGACATTCTGGTTCTGGACATGAATTTGTTGGACACGAGGAACAAACAAGGGAATCTGACGGGGACGTTAATCGCTGATTTGGTTTTGCAGATATTGGCCTATGTCGCGCAGACGGAGCGGGACTTCATTCATCAGAGGCAGGCGGAGGGAATCGCGGCGGCGAGGGAGAAGGGAAAAAAGTTGGGACGCGACCAGATTCAGATGCCAGACGGATTTGAAAAACAATGCGTGGAATGTATGGAAGGGAAGGCGACGACGAGGACGGCAGCGAAGCGGCTGCGCATAAGCCACACGACATTTTACCGCAGATATAAGGAGTATTTGGAAAAGTTGGAACAGGATGAAAAAAAGCATGTTTCAAAAGGTAGACTTTTTGAAACGGCATGCCTTGTCCGATAATTACATACTTTTGTCTTCAACATCGTCATGATAGCCACGAATTGCTCCACATTTCTTGCTCCCGCAATTATAGCATTTCTTTTTCAAAAAGTCTGCTTTGTGAAACAAAAGATGAAGGGAGCGTTTTGAAAATGAAGAGGAGGTGGAGCGCCATTGTGCTCGCTGCCGCGTTGTTGCTGTCGGGATTTACGGTTTCCCGGGTGGCGGATAAGATGGATGAAGCGTATGTGGTACGGGGCGATGAATTGTTGTCGGAATATCTGACTCTGTCCCAAATCTGGGACATGCATGACCGTGCATATAAATGGGTGGGCGACGTGGTCGCGGTTGTGGACTTGATACGCGCCCATGAGAGTCGGATGGACGCAACTTTAAAAGGAAGCGGCATTACGCGGGATGAGGCTGAGGCGTTCTTACTGGAAAAACTGGGGGTAAGGAAAACGTTTTTGGATAGGCTGGGGAATACAATGGCGGATTTTCAAATCGTGGCCAGGGGGAAGGATGGGGAGATTGTCGTGGTACATTATAGAGTGGAGTTGGGATATAATGCCTTTCGGGAGGCACCTCCGCTTAGGGGGTTCGCGACGTTGGAATGCACGATAACCGTTCGAGGGGAAAATCGGCGGTTGGCGGCGGTGGAAGTGCTGCCGCTGGATGGCTTTTGAAATCAGAAGTGCTTGTCATTTGCGTTATCGCCGAAAATCTTAACTTCTATCTTTAAAATGCCGATATAAATGATAAGGATTATGGTTTTAAAAATGGTTAACTTGCGCCAGCGGTGCGAGAATTGGAGAAGAAATGGGGAGGAATCATTATGAACATGTCAAATTTAGCAGATTTGTTTCATCAAAATAGTATTTTCCAGCAAAATAAACCGTTTGGGCAAAAACTCGTTCAGCCGCCGGTTAACGATATGTTGCAACGGCTGTCTGAAAATCTGCTTACAGCGCAAGAGCAAAGTCGGGATTTGAAAAAGCGGTTTGATACATTGGAACTTTCAATGGAGGCCGTAGGCGACAAGGAGAAAACCTCGTTTGGTGAGGTGCCAAAAGAGGTGTTGGAGATTTACTTAAATCAGTATAAGGTTGCTGTGAATTTAGGTCAACAAAATGAGGAATCTTTGATGGAGTATCGGAATCAGCTTTCCGCGTTTGACCAGACCATCCAAGAATACCAGGATATGCTGGACGGCAAAATGGAGTTGCCAGGGATGATGAACGAGGAGGGTGTCTCCGTGTTGTTGGAGCGAACCAGAGCGGCTCGGGAGCGGTTTTTGCAAGAAGGAGCCAAAGAGCTGAACCGCATAGGACGCGAGGGGCTTGCCTTAGACGATAAAGCCCGCCAGATGGTCACGAATGACACGGCAGATGGCCAGACCGATTTCCGGTGGAGTATCGACACCTCCGCCGAAGATATCTATGCGGAGATTGACCGCGCCCTGGCCTTGGTCCATAAGGCGACATCCATGTGCCAGGATATCTATGAGAACATCTGGAGTTACTATCGCGGCCGCAGGCCGTGAATAGTAATCATCCGGAATACACTTCGGTAGAGTACCAATACTGTTAAGCATACTCACGGTCGATGAAATCTGCCGTGAGTATTGCTAAAGCCGCAGCCGCAAAGCGGTATATTTCCTTATTACTTATATCCAGAATATTTTCGCGTTGTTGACTTGAGAGACGGGAAAAAAGTGGATGATGGGTATCGGGCGATACACCTATATTATCAAAAGGATAACTTGGCATATCCGATAGAGTGAGTCATGCCGTTGAATCTGTTTCAACGGCATGATTTCAATATCAAAGTATTACGATTAAAACGCTACAGTAGTCATCCCAACACCATCGACCAGACAAACGAGGTCGCGAAGGAAATCACCGTGGAGACGACCACGAGCTGGGCGGCGAATTCCGGGCAGCGATGGTACTTGGCGGCCAGGATGCTGGTGGTGGCTCCGGCGGGCATGGCGGACAAAAGGACGCTGACCCCGGTCACGAGCCTTGGCAGGTCTAATGCCTTGCAGGCGGCAAACAAGAGGGCGGGAATCAGCACCATGCGAAACAGTGAGTAAATCCAAATGTCCTTGTCCCAGATTTCTTTCATATTTCCTTCGGCCAGAATCATGCCGATGACCATCATGCTAAGGGCGGTGTTGCAGCCGCCCAAATGGGATAGGGTGGTGTTAATCACGGCGGGGGGAGTCCACTGGGTTATCATCAGAATCAATCCCAGAAAGCACGCGATGATGCAAGGGTGTGTTACCACTTTTTTTACCACTTGCTTTTTGTTTCCGCCCCCGGCGAAAATCGTCAGGCCGGACGACCACATCATGATACGCTGGGGAATGAGGAAAACGGATGCCAGTAACAAGCCGGTGCTGCCAAACATTCCTTCCGCAAAGGGGTTGCCAAGAAAGCCGGCGTTGGAACAAATGATGCCGTACTGGAGGCATTTTTGCCGGTCTGGCTCGTGGCGGCGGTATACGATTTTGCCGAACACGACGCAAAAAAATTGTAAAAGGATGGACAAAACCAGAATGTCAAGGCATTGCCAAAGGATGTCGGTTGAAAAGTCAATCATGAAGGATTTGACGATGTTGCATGGAAGTACAAGGTAAATGACCAGGTCGGTCAGGCTATCTTGTCCTTGTTTTGTGATGATGCCGGATTTGATGAGAAACCAGCCGATAAAAATGAGGAGGAACATGGTTCCTTGTAAAATGAGTAATTGTTGCATGTCTTATTCCCATACTTTCTATGTTTAAATCTCGATTTTCGAATGCTGTTATTCGCAGTTGTTTCTAATGTGGTATTTTAGCACGTTTTTTATTGGAAGAAAATAAATAGAGTAAAACTTGAAGAAAAATTCTAAAATCTTAGAAAAGGGTGGCCGCCCGTGAAAAGTAATGAAAACGGAGGTTGCAATTCAGCCCGTGCCTACGCGGCGCTGAATTGTAATAAACTGAGTGATGTCATCTTAAGAAAAATAGGAAAGTGGTTGACAAAGTACCGGTTTCATGCTAATATCACTATATCGAAAGGCGATATAACGGGAAACAATATAACGAGTGACAATATAAAGGCAAAAGTTGCACGAAGATGGAATATAAATTCGAAGAACGGTTTGACCACAAGTGTTTTTGTATCCTGGTCATGCGAGGAAGGAAGTGAGGATGTGGATGGATGAGAACATTGTGTTGACGGAGGCGGTGTATTACATTTTGCTGACGCTTCTTAAGCCGCGCCACGGATACGGCATTATGCAGATGACGGAGGAACTGTCCGGCGGGCGCGTCCGTCTGGCGGCCGGAACGCTGTATGGCGCGTTAAACAGTCTGTGCCGGAAGGGATGGATTGAAGCACTACCGGAAGATTATAGAAGCAGAAAAAAGGAGTATCGGATTACCGCGGATGGGGTGGAAGTATTGCAGAGGGAGCTTGTAAGATTGCGTCAGCTTGTAGAAAATGGAGAGAGCATTTTGGGAGGATTGGAAGATGGCGAGAATGACGATTAAGAGGTGGTTTTGGGCATGGGACTTTGAGGAGGAAGAAGCCTGGTTAAACGAGATGGCGTACCATGGCTGGGTGCTTGACAAAGTCGGATTTTGTAAGTATTATTTTAAATTCTATGAACCGAGGGAATACGTCGTACGTCTGCAGATGCTGGAAAATAATCCGGCCATGGCAGAAAGTCAGGAATATATCGAGTTCGTGGAGGACACCGGGGCGGAGTATATCGGAAGTGTGGCGAAATGGGTGTATTTCCGTAAAAAGGCGGTAGATGGAAGGTTTGAACTTTTTTCCGACATTTCTTCTATGATGAATCACTTAAAGCGCATCATTAATATGGCGCTACTGTGCATGGCATTGAATTTGTTTTTGGGAATAAATGCGTTGCAATATAGTCCGCTCGGAATCCTGAATCTGGCTTTTGCGGCAATATTGGCGTACGGCGGATATCGCCTTTCATTGAAAAAGAAGAGACTGGAGAAAAACCATATTTTGCATGAGTAGAAAAGGAGGAAGCGCAAAAAAACGGGACGGAAGGTGATGTGAAAGAGGGCACTGCATGAATAACCGCTAATCGTGGATGATGAAAAAGGTGTACCAGAAATTGGTGCATCTTTTTTTGTAACATTTTCGCCGCGAATGCGTTATATTAGTATAAAAGTCCCGGACAGTGGGAGGTGGGAAACGTGGATGGACAAGTCCTGCAGCGGCTATATGAAGCGTATGGACGGGAATTATTTTTATACTTATATTCGCTATGCAAAAGTCGGGAGACGGCGGAAGATTTGATGCAGGAAACGTTTGTCAGGGCGTTACTCTCCCTTTCCGATGAGCATGTGAACGTGCGGGCATGGCTTTATATGGTTGCCAGAAACCTTTATTATAGCACGTATCGAAAGCGGAAGCACGAGGTATCGTTTGAGGGAGCCGCGGTGCAATCCGGTGCGCAGACCAAAGTGGAAAATGGGGGCGCAAATGGAAAGCGAAACGGCCAAATGATACGGTCGGGAGACGAGTCGGTAGGCGCGTGGCCCTATGCGGCACCGGAAAGAGAATTGCTCGACAAGTTGATTCAGAAAGAAGAGGAACAGATGCTCTATGCGGCGTTGTCCAAATTGGATTCGGTAAAGCGGGAAGTGTTGGAGTTGCAATATTTCAGTGAGATGCCGTTAAGGCAGGTGGCGCAGATTCTGGGCATGAAGCCAGAAAATGTGCGGGTACTAAGTCACCGGGCGAAACGGGAAGTGAAAAAATATATGGAGGAGGCAGGTTATGAGGTATCGTGAATTATTAAAGCTGTACGATAAGAAAGCATTGTCCGAGCAGGAAATGGAACAAGTGTCAAAGGACATTGAGAAACAGGATGCCATCAGCGAATATCTTTTTGAGCGGGACGGCGTGTCCTTGTCGGAGGTGGGGGCGGCGAACCAGAAAGCGGGTGCGAAGGATTCGGCGAAAGAAGAGGACGCGGCCTTACAAGCGGACGCGCTTCGCTTTACCCGTCGGGTGAACCGCCTGATTCGTAGGGCATTTATCAGAATGGGTGTCGTGGTCGGTGGCGTCGTGCTGGCGATTTTGCTGTTCGTATTGTTTGCCCTGCCGGAAATCGTGTCGCTTTTTTATTACGACCCGGGAAAGAGGGTCGCGGAAAACACCCCGCAGCTCGCTCTGGATTTGCGGGTGTATACGGAACTAACGATGCCGGGATATATCCGGGACAATGTGCGAATCGAAAAAAATGGTTATGGTAATTACAACATTGCCATTTACCAAGGGTTTTCGTTAAACGGGAAAACGGCGAACGTGGCGGGAACCATCAAGAAAGGAAAAATGCAATTATATGATGTGAATTTGTTGCAGCGTCCGTTTGGAAACGTGTTCGCGTGGTATCAAATGCCCGGCGGCAGCAATGACTCTATCAGGGAACTGATTGCCGACGGGGCGAAGGTACAAAGCGTGGCGGGAAGGCGCGAGTGGGCCACGGACAGTTTGGAACGGCTGGACGATACGGAAAAATATCAGGTATATATCACGTTGGATCGGATGATGCCGTACGAGGAGTTCATGGATTTTGTCGAGAAAAGCGGATACCCCGTCAACTGGTGCGCGGTCTGCACGGAGAACGGAATTGACGAAAAGCCAGAGTATTTTTGGGCGAGAAATTTGGGATTTATCTGTGATCCGTATAGTTCCTGCATGTTGGACTGGGATCAGGAAACGTACCCGAATCTAATCTTGTGGGCCGATAATGCAAACACCAAGGAGTGGGAGGAATGGGACGATTTGCAAAAGAACTTAAAGAACGAGTCTTATATGCGGCAACATTTCGTCAGCATGCTCCGTTATATGGCGGAGCAAAGGGATTTCCTGACGATGATGGAAGGGGACGGGGGCACCACGGAAGTGGATAAGGAATGGTATAGCCAACAGTATTCAAGGGCCGCGGATTATGTGGAGGCGAACGGATTGGTGGTCTACGGTTGTGTGGCGATTGCCGATAAGGAGACGATATTGCAGATGAACGAGGATGAGGCCGTGTATGAAATCTACGCGGAGGAATTGAGGTAGAAAGCAATTTGAGAGGTTTGTAGGATTTTATAAAAAAGACTATCGCGGCCGCAGGCCGTGAATAGTAACAGTTTATAAAATGTTTATACAGTTTTAGCACTCAACACTTGACTTGGCTAACAATATATGTTATAACACAGATAGAACGAATGGAACAGAAAAGATTTTCAGACAGAACAAGGTATGGAATCGGAGAGGTTTGGAAATCATGAGATTAGTGAAGTGAATACCGTGTGGCGGTTGACACACTGACTTCAAACGTTCTTACGTTCTTGACACGTAGTGACAGTGACACAACAATGAAAAAGAGGAGGAATGACTTATGTTGATGCCGAGTTTATTTGGAGAAAATTTGTTGGATGACTTTTTTGATATGCCGCGTTTTGCCGGCAGGAGTTTTACGAACAGCCAGAAGCTGATGAATACGGACGTAAAAGATTTGGGTGAGGCTTACGAGATCGCGATGGACTTGCCGGGATTTAAGAAAGAGGACGTGCAGGCCGAGTTAAAGGACGGCTACCTGACGATTAACGCCACGACAAACACGAACAATGACACTAAGGATGACGAGGGCAGGTTCATCCGCCGGGAGCGTTACAGCGGTTCCTGCAGCAGAAGCTTTTACGTGGGCAAACAGGTGACGGAGGCCGACATCAAGGCAAGGTTCGAGGATGGCGTTTTGAAGTTGGACATTCCGAAGATGGAGGCGAAGCCGGCCGTGGAGGATAAGCACTATATCGCGATTGAAGGATAAAGGTTACGGTTCACGGCCTGACCGGCCGTGAGTATAATAAGCGGTGAAATATAGTATTTTCAGGGCGGGTGTAGATTCACCCGCCCTTTAAAATATAATATGTCCGATGCCCACGTACCGGTCTTTCAAAGTGCGTGCGTATCGCGAAATTCTTTTGGCGTCATATGGTAACGTTCCTTAAACTTTTCTGTAAAGTAACTTTGCGTACAGTATTGTAAAATATTGCTTATTTCACAAATGGAAAAGGAGCTGTACTGCAATAAGCGGCAGGCATGTTCCAATTTCTTTTTATGAATATAATCTGGTATGGAAACTCCCACCTCCATTTCGAATTTTTTCGAGATCCAGTTCGCCGATAATCCACAATAGTTTGCGATGTCGTTTAATCGTATTTTACATTGAACGTTATTGGATATATAGCGGCAACAAGAGGTAATCACGGGGGAATAGTGCGTATCTGTTTGTTTTATTTCCCGGACTTTTTCTGTAAAAACGCGAATGGCGCAAGTAAGAAGGTACGAGGTATCCACGGGGGCTGGCAGACAGTCCATTTCCTGGCAAAAGGCATCGGAAATGGACAAGGCACTTTCTGTGTCCAGACCTCCACGCATGGCGGCGCGGCTTGAAAGTGCCATGGCCGTTACAAATTCGTAACGCTTCTGCTGTTCTGGGTTAAAAGACATCCGCCCAATCGCTCCAGGAACGGCATTCAATTGATATTCTTTAAAAATGGAAGGATCCCCGTTCTGTATGGATTCAAACAAAATGTCTTCATAGCTTTTGGGCGTATGTAAACGGTGTTCTTCCATTGCATGGAAATAGTTTTGAATCAGGTGGGGGGCAATGTTTTGTGATGGTTCTTCGCGGAACAGCGTGCAAATGTTTTCCGTGTCGATAACGTTTCCGGTAATAATATGAACCGCGAGTCTCAATGCGTGAATGACATTTTTCATGGAGATGTCCGACCCGAATTCAAGAATGTTTAAAAGGTTATCCGTGTCCGCCGCATATGCCGTTTCTTGAATTAAATTCCTCAGCGTGTTTTCGTTATAGTGTATCGGAGCAGCCGGTCCTAATACGACATAAGTATTGTCGCTTACTTGGGCCAATGCAAAAAAATGGATGGGATTTTCACACAAGAATAGGGGATGTGCAGAATCACAGCCATTTTCGTGAAACTGGTCGACAAGGTATTTTGCAACTTGCGGCAAGTGTATGTCAGGGTAGGAAATCTGGATGTTGCAGCTGTTGTTTATCATGCAAATAGGTATGCCGGTGGATAGGTGGAGCATTTGTAAAAGTTCATGCCGTTCTTTCATGGCGGCCTCCTATGATGTATTTTGATAAAAAATGTGTAATTTTGATATATGGAACTGATGTTTGACAGTATAATAGAAAAAATGAAAAATGTCAAATGTAAAAGGAGGAGTAGGATGAAAGACTTTAGGGGAACAATGTGAAAAAAGCAGAAGTATCAGAAACAGACGGTGTAAAAGGATGGCAGCTCGCGCTGGCCATGCCGCAACCGACTGACCCAAAGACGATGCTTGTTTTGATAATGGGTGTGTTCCTCGTGTACGTGGTTCCCATTTTGGGATGGGTTTGCACCTTGGTCGCGATGAAATTTACACCGCTTTCCAAGAAAAAGATGGTGGAAGTGCAAAAGAAGATTGCGGAAATGAAAGAGAAATCAGAGTAATTCTGGTGAATTATTTTATGGAGTAGGAGATTTGGAGGAGAAAGTGATGAAAAAGAGAATGATTGGTTTGACAATGGCGGTCATGGTCGCGGTTTCGGCGTTGGCAGGATGCAAGGCATCCGGGACGGATGATGCAGACAAGGCAAGGCAGGAGACGGGCGTTGGCAAAGCGGAGGAAGACTCAGAAAAGGAATCTGCCCCATGCATCGTTTCCGTTGATGATGCAATGGTAATCGGGGCACTGGATGGAGAGGGAACGGAAGTTGTTCCCGCATTGGACGCGGACAGAAAGATGTATGGCGGATTTGTGGCAGGCGCGTGCATAGAGTATGAGATTCCGGACGGAGTGGACGGGACGTACGATGTATATGTGAACATGGCAAGACCGTCTGCCTTATGGGGAAATACTCCGTTTGTCGTAACGGTAAATGGAGAAAATAGGCAGGTTCAGCCAATCGACATGACCACGACATTTGATGCGGCGGGTGAGGATGGCCTTACGCCAGGCGTGTTTTTGGTGGCTAGAAAGCTGCATGTCAAGACGGGTGATAAGCTGGCACTCACTGTAAGCGGGGGCATGTTAAGTTTTTCCATTCCTTATGTGGGGGACGTGATGTTGTATGAAGAGGGCAGCGAGGTTGCGCAGGGCTTTGGCGATGCGGCCTCTGTCGTAAAAGAGGATGGTACGGCAGATGACAGTGATCCGTTGTCGGGCAAGACGATTTTGTGGATGGGCTCCTCTGTTACCTTCGGCATGATGTCAAACGGATATTCCATGGCCGATTATATAGCGGAGAACCATGCTGGAAATAAGAGCATCAAATACGCAATATCAGGCACCACGCTGGTAAATGACGCGATGAAGGGCGATTCGTACGTGGAGCGATTGGAAAATGACGTATGGGAAGGTTACGACGATGAGATTGACCTGGTAATCATCCAACTGTCAACGAACGACGCGTCAAACGGAAAGCCTTTAGGCACATTGAGTGAAAGTACGGATAGGGCTGATTTTGACGTGACCACGATTACCGGGGCGGAGGAGTATTTGATTTCATACGCAAAGGAAAGATGGGGATGCGACGTGGTATTTTATACCGGCTCATATTACGAGGCTCCGGCGTATGCCGAGATGGTAGAGGGCATTAAGAAGGTATGCGACAAGTGGGACGCTGGTTTGGTGAATCTGTGGGACAACCAGGAGATGACCGGGATATATGGTACGGATGAGTATAAGGAATATATGCCGATGGACGGAATCCATCCGAATAAAGACGGGTACTGCAAATGGTGGGGACCTGAATTTGAGAAATATTTAAACGAGTATCTGGCGGGGGCGACGAAGTAACGATTCAGGGTCGGAATAGAATCTGGTTTTAGGAAGATTGTGGCAAGGAAAATCGTAAGGACATGACGATTTTCCTTGCCACATTTTCTATATTTGTGAGAAGTAACGTATTGTGGAACTTAGAGAAATAGGGTAAAATAAGTGAAAAGACAAAATGCGGCGGCATTTGCTTGAAAGGGGATTGGATGATGAAAAGACCGTTGCCAATCGGAATTGAAAATTTTGAAAGACTGATTTTGGACGGGTATTATTATGTTGATAAAACGTTGTTTATTAAAGAACTATTGGATTTAAAGGGAAGCGTGAATTTGTTTCTCCGTCCCAGACGATTCGGGAAGACATTGAGTCTGAGCATGCTTCGCTATTTTTTCGAGGATACATTTGACGAGGGTGCGAATGCCCGGAACAAGGCATTGTTCAAGGATTTGAATATTATGGACGCGGGGGAGGCATATACTTGCCAGATGGGAGCATACCCGGTCGTAAACTTGACGTTGAAATCGGCAAAGCAGGAGAATTATGAAACCGCGTGCTACATGCTTCAGATTTCCATAGCCAGAGAATTTGAAAGGCACCGGGGCATTGTAGAAAGAGGTAAGGAACGGCTTTCAGCCAAAGAATATGAGCAGTATGTCAATATTGCCGAGGAGAGGGCGGGGGAAAAGGAAATCAGGGATTCTCTGCGGCTGTTTTGCCAATGCATGTACAAGGCTACGGGCAAGAACACGGTGATTTTGATAGATGAATATGACGTGCCGTTGGAGAACGCGTATTTCAGGGGATTTTATAGGGAAATGGTTGATTTTATCCGCGCACTTTTCGAGTCCGCGCTGAAGACGAATGATTACCTGCAGTTTGCCGCCATTACCGGGTGTTTACGAATTTCAAAAGAAAGTATTTTTACGGGACTGAACCATTTGAATATTGTTTCCGTGTTGGATAAGAGATATAGCGAGCATTTTGGGTTCACGGAGCCGGAAGTGTTGCGGATGATGGAATATTACGGAGTGGAAAGTCGATTTGACACGATGAAAGAGTGGTATGACGGGTACTTGTTTGGTACGAGCGAGGTGTATAACCCATGGAGCGTGATTAAATACATGTATGACTTGTATGCGGACGAGGGCGCTTTTCCACGTCCGTATTGGATTAATACCAGTTCAAATGACATCGTGAAGGAATTGGTGGATAGGGCGGATCGGGAGACGAAAAGGCAGATAGAGCAGCTTTTGGGCGGCGGGACGCTGGACATTCAGGTACATGAGGAAGTTACCTATGGAGACATGCATGACAAGGGTGAAAATTTGTGGAACATCCTTTATTTCACGGGATATTTGACGAAGGAGAGTGAATATTTTAAGGAGTCATCCATCTATTTGCGGGTGCGGATTCCGAATGCGGAGGTAAAGAGCATTTATCAGACCACGGTTCTGGGGTGGTTTCGAAAAAAGATAGAGAAGCAGGATTTTCACGACTTGTACCGTGCGATGGAAGAGGGAGACGCGGAGAAAATGGGTGAGGTTTTAAACGAACAGCTCTTCTCGACCATCAGCTTTTATGATAGTGCCGAAAACTTTTATCATGGTTTTTTGACGGGAATTTTGAGCCAGAGCGAGGATTATCTGGTGAAGTCCAATCGGGAATCTGGAAACGGCCGTTCGGACATCATGGTGAAGAGCCCGTCACTGCGTGGGAGGTCATTTATTTTGGAGGTGAAGGTTTCGGATTGTATCGACGATTTGGAGGAGGATGCCAAGAAAGCCTTGCAGCAAATATATGATAAGAAATACATGGAGGAACTGCGGGCAGAAGGGTATCGGAAGATGGACTGTTACGGGGTGGCGTTTTACCGTAAAGACTGCGAAGTGAAGTATTCATGGCGGCAGGAGAATAAAGATTGCAAGGAGGAGACAAGATGACGGAAAAAGCGAAGCAACTTAAGAGTTATTTGGAGACGATTTCTTTTTATGGCACGGCAATCAACCTGGTGAGCTGGGACATGGACACGGCGGCTCCCAAAAACGGGGTGGAAAATCTGATTAATACGTTGGGATTTTTGTCGGAAAAGGAATTTGCGCTACGGACGGCGGACGAGTATGGCAAATTGCTTGCGGACTTGTCCGAGCCGGAGGAATTCGACCAGCTTGACGGGGCAATGAAGTTCACCGTCAAGAGGTATCGGAAACTGTATGAGGAAAATAAGCGGGTTCCGGCAAAGTTTTATACGGAGTTCGTAAAGGCCCGTGCGCGTTCAAGACAAGCGTGGCAGGAGGCAAAGCAGGCGGCGGATTATCGTATTTTCTGCCCGCATTTGCAGACGATGATAGACATGACGAAGCAGATGACGGCATACGAGCATCCGGGAATGGACGTGTACGAAGCCCTTTTGGAGGAATACGAGCCGGGAATGGACAGTGCCGCGATTGACGCTTTGTTTGGCGAGCTGAAGCAGGAACTGGTGCCTTTGGTGCAGGCCATTTCAAAAAAGGAGCAGCCGGATTCGTCGGTGTTTGAAGGCACTTACGATATCAATGCCCAGAAAGAATTGCAGAAATTTTTGCTGGAATACATTGGATTTGATTTTGCCTCCGGGACAACCGGGGAGACGGAGCATCCCTATACCGCGACGATATCGTTCGGGGACGTGCGCGTGTCGAATCATTTTCATGAGGACGAGGCGATTAACGCGATGTTCAGTGCCATTCACGAGGGCGGCCATGCGATTTTCGAGCAGAAAATTGACCCGGCCTACGCCCGGACGGCGGCTGCCGATGTGTATATGATGGGACTGCATGAAAGCCAGTCACGGTTTTTTGAAAATATTCTCGGGAGAAATATCAATTTTTGGAAACCGATTTATGAGAAGGTAGGAGAGTATTTACCCAAGTTAAAGGAGATTCCACTTGAGCGGTTTTATCAGGAAATCAACCGGGTGCAGTGCAGCATGATACGGACGGAGGCCGACGAGGTGACGTATGCGTTCCATGTGATTTTGCGCTATGAATTGGAGCGTGCCATTTTCCGTGACGGCGTGACGGCAGAAGAATTGCCCGCCCTTTGGAATCAGAAGATGCAGGAGCTGCTTAGCATTTGCCCGAAGAATGACGCGGAAGGCGTTATGCAGGACATGCATTGGTCGGAAGGGGCTTTCGGCTATTTCCCGTCGTACCTGCTCGGCACGATTTACGACGGCATGCTGCTTGAGGAAGTGGAGAAGGAACTTGGCAGCGTGGACGAGATCTTGGTGGAAGGGCGGATTTTGGAAATCACCAGATGGCTGAATGAAAAAATCCACCGCCATGGTGCCATGTATACCTCGCGGGAGATGATACGGAGGGTGTGCGGGAAGGAAGTGTCGGCACGGCCGATTATCAAACATTTCAAGGAGAAATATGCGCGGATTTATGGAGTGTGACAATGGAATTGCAGGAAATCATTATTTTCAGTATGGAAATCGTGGGGACGATTGCTTTTGCGGCATCTGGCGCGATGGTCGGAATCGAAAAGTCCATGGACATTTTCGGGGTCTGCGTGCTAGGTGTCGTGACCGCGGTGGGCGGCGGAATGACAAGGGACATCGTGCTTGGCATCCATCCGCCCGGCGTGTTTGGAAAACCGGTGTATGTGCTGGTGGCGATTGGAATCTCGTGTCTGGTATTTGTGGGCATGTATTTTCATCAAATGCGCATGGAAGGGAATTTTCGAAAGATATACGACAAGGCCATGCTGATTATGGATTCCGTCGGGCTGGGGGTTTTTACCGTGGCAGGGGTAAATACCGGGATTGAAAATGGGTATCCACATGATTTGTTTCTGCTGGTGTTCGTGGGAACCGTCACCGGAGTGGGCGGCGGTCGTCTGCGCGACATGATGGCAGGCAACCCGCCGTACATTTTCGTGCGGCATGTGTATGCCAGTGCTTCGATTCTCGGCGCGTTTCTGTGCGCCGTGCTGTATCCGTGGATTGGACTGGTGGAGGCAATGTTTCTTTCGGCGGCAGCAGTTGTCGGCATGCGGTACCTGGCGGCACACTTTCGCTGGAATTTGCCGAGGGTCAGACTCGGAGAAAAAGAGGACTAAAGAAAGGAGAAAAGAAAGAGATGTCACTTACGGGAATTATTGGAGCGATGGATTTGGAGATGGAGGCGCTTATTGAACTTTTGGAAAAGGAGGAATGCCGTACAATAAGTAATATAACCTTTTATAAAGGGAAACTTTTTGGACGTGACGCGGTTCTTGCGGTTTGTGGTATCGGAAAGTGCTTTTCGGCTCTTTGTGCACAGACCATGATTTTAGAATATCATCCCGACCGCATTATCAATATAGGGGTAGCCGGGGGAATCGTAAATGAACTTTCAGTTGGCGACATTGCCGTGGCGAATGACGTGGTACAACACGATATGGATACTTCGGCTCTGGGCGATCCGGTCGGGTTGATTTCGGGCATTAACATTGTGAAGATTCCTTGTTCTGCCAAAGTTACGGAAGGGTTATTTGAGGCCGCGAAAAATCTTCAAATTCCCGTCGTTAAGGGAACGATTGCTTCTGGTGATACGTTTCTTGCGGCGAGGGAGAAAAAGGAGAGCGTCGCGGAAACATTTGGTGCCGTTGCGTGTGAAATGGAGGGCGGCGGCATTGCGCAAGCCTGCTATGTAAACAATGTGGAATGCGCGATTCTTCGGTCGATTTCGGACGGAATTGACGGAGGCGGCGGAGATTACGAGATGTTTAAGCATGCCGCCGCAAAAAATTCCACCGCGGTACTTTCCGCATTTTTTCAGGGACTGGAATAAATGGTACTGTAGAGTCGGTGTACAGATGATCTATCTGTATACCGACTCTATTATTGTGAAGAATAGAAATTGTGTAAAAAATATTTTGAAGTATTATGGGGTGCAAACAAAAAATTAAGAAGTGCAGGAAAATAAAAGCTCGTCTTAATGATGAATGGAAAACGGTGGGACAACCCTTATGTTCGGAGATTGTTTTTTGAAGAAAACACGTTTGACTGTACTGGCGAGAAAATCTCGCAACAAAATGCGAATTCATATTGACGAGAACAAATGTTTGGGGTATAATAAAATTCAGTATAAGGGAAATGTTTGAAAAAGGAGAATGGATATATCGCATGATAAGTCGTGGAAATTGTTAATAGACAAAAAGATGAGTGTGGCCGAATTGAGGAAATCGGCAGAAATCGCTCCAAATACAATGGCAAGGATGCGAAAAGACCAGGAAGTTACTATATCCGTTTTGGAAAAGATATGTGATGTGTTGGAGGTCGATTTTGGGGATGTTATTGAATATATAGGTTCCATGGCGAACAAAGAATCGGGAGGTACGGTGTGATGCTGAAGAATAGTACATTGACATATATATCGTTATTTAGTTCGGCCGGTGTTGGTTGTTATGGTTTTCATATGGAAGGTTACCGATGCATAGCTACCAATGAGTTGCTACCAAGACGCTTGGATGTACAGCGTGCAAATCATAAGTGTGAATATGATTCCGGCTATATCGATGGTGACATTACTAGTGCGGAGATAAAGCAGAGAATATATGATGAAATTGAACGGTGGGAGAAAAAGGGAAATGATCGTGTTGACGTGCTTGTTGCGACGCCTCCTTGCCAAGGAATAAGTGTCATTAATCATAAGAAGAATGCCAAGGAAATCAATCGTAATAGTCTTGTGGTTGAATCGGTTGAGATTATTGAAAAAATCAAGCCACGTTTTTTTATTTTTGAAAATGTGATGGCTTTTCAGAAAACGCTATGTATTACACCTGATAATCGTACTATGCCAATAGGAGAGTATATAAAAGAGACTTTGGGTTCGGGTTATATTATTTCAGGAAGAGTTTTGAATTTTATGAATTATGGTTCGAATTCATCACGTACTCGTACGTTGATGATTGGTGTAGACAAGAAATACAGAAATAATATTACTCCGTATGATTTATATCCAATTTATCGGTTGGAGAAAACTCTTCGGGACGTGATTTATGAGTTTCCCCGACTGGAATGGGGGGAAATTTGCAAGGACGATTTTTATCATGCTTTTAGAACCTATGATCAGAGAATGCAGAATTGGATTCATGATTTGAAAGAGGGGGAGTCGGCATTTGATAACAGAGATCCCATAAAGAGGCCACATAAAATTGTGAATGGTGAAATTGTTGAAAATATCCGTAAAAATCGAGATAAATATACCAGACAGCCTTGGGATAGATTTGTTCAGTGTGTTCATACTAGAAATGATCAGCTTGCGGCTCAGAATACAATTCATCCTGAGCAAGACAGAGTTTACAGTATTCGGGAACTTATGGAAATGATGACTGTTCCCTACGATTTCAGATGGATAGATTACAATCTTAACGAACTGAACGCTTTGAATGAAGCAGAAAAGAGAAAACTGTACAAGGAAAACGAAGTTAATATTCGTCAGTGCCTAGGTGAAGCAGTTCCGACAGAAATCATGCGGCAACTTGCTGTTAATATAAGAGTGGCTCTGCAGATTAAAAGAAGTGATGCAGCGGAGGTAAATAGAATTATTACTGAAAAGAAACTTATAGAAAGGGAAAACTTTATGACTTTTCTTTCAGAGAATCCCCTTGGCCTAGATATTGCTTCTTTGATGCGAATTACGGAACTTTGCAATGCCCATAGAGAAAAAAATGCGGCATTTTACACAAACAAATTTATTGTAAATGAGATTATGGGACAACTCCCTACTTTCAGTAAAGATGAGGTTCGCATTCTGGAGCCATCGGTAGGAGCTGGTAGTTTCGTGCCATTCCTATTTAAGCTGTATGAGAATGTTCCTCATGTGATTTTGGATGTGGTTGATATTGATCGGGAGAGCCTTGAGGCGTTCGAGTTGTTACTTGATAAAATTGGAATAGCACATAATTTTACGATAAATCGTATCTGCCATGATTTTCTGACATGGAAACCGGAGTATCGATATGATTTAGCGGTTGGAAATCCGCCATTTTCCAAGTTGAAGAAAAAGACTCCTGAAATAATCGAGGCAATGAAAGACAATAAAAATCAGACCACAAATAACCTTGCGGCATTTTTTTTGGAAAAGTGCATGAGATGTAGTGATTGCGTGGCACTTGTGTTGAACAAAAATATACTTTCGACAGATGAATATTTGGAGACAAGAAATCTGCTGCGGACAGTAAAGATAGAGTCAATTGTGGATTTTGGTCGATATGGGTTTACTGGCGTTTCCATAGAAACTATGTGCATGGTGGTGTATCCAAGGAAAAAGCCGAAAGAGACAACGGTATATAGCATGAAATACAATAAAAAATATATTCATAAGCAAGATTATATTACGGATGAGACATACCCATCGTTTTTGATTTATAGGGATGGGCAGTTTGATACTGTGGCGGAAAAGTTAAATTTTGGTGTGTTTTCGGTATTTCGTGACCGACAGATTACGAAGTCGCTTACAAAGTCAACAAGAAATGAAGATTGTCTTTGGGTAATTAAAGCAAGGAATATTAATGATGATGGTATGGGTGTTACCCATATTCCGGATTACGATGTGTTTCTTCCGAAACGATTAGTACAGACTATTTCTGCATCGAGGTTTGTAAATGATGACAATGTTTATCTGACTCCGAATATGACCTACAATCCAAGGGTCATTGACAACCTGCCGAATACGATTCCAGACGGCTCGGTTGCCGTGTTGATTCCTAAAAAGCCGATGAAACTCACGGCTAGACAAAAAGCGTTTTTCTCATCTGAAGAGTATAGATATTTCTATGGGATTGCGAGAAATTTGTCTACTCAATCTATAAATGTGGATAATAATAGTGTGTTTTACTATGGGGTGTTAAAAGATGAACAATAATTTGATTATAGGATTTTTGGAAGAAAGGCAATACGATATAAGAGTTTCTGGTAATGGTAGATGGATTGATCAGAAATGCACATTTGATGCGGTCTGCTTTGTAGCTGACTGCATCATGGACTATATTCAAAATGGCGGTCGGCAACCGTTCCAGTCACCGGACATATGGCATTCTGGGTATGCTGTGACTAATGTGCAGAATATCTTTTGCAAGCCAGATCCATGTCGAAGAACAACGGTCGATGAATATAACAAATTTTTTCGGCAACCAATGAAAATGCTTGCGGCAGCGGGGGTACTGCGTGAGGAGGGCGTTATACATAATACCATTCAATTTAGTGTCAACAACGCCGATATTTTGCAATATATTGCTCTTCGGGAGCGGAATGCGTTTGATTTCTTGTGCCTATATATTGAAAAGACATTAAAGGACAGTGGCTTGTGGGATGGTTTTGAAACGTTCTTTGATGAACAGACTGAGGATTTGTTACAAGAGTTGAAAACAAGCTTTATTGAGTTCTGTATTTGCTATACACCGATGAACAAGAAGAAAGAACCAAGCAGGATATTTACGAAGGTTTTAAACCAATTGGCATGCAAGTATCATAAAAAGGGAACAGAAAGGGGTCATCTTTCCACATCTATGATTACTTACGACAAAATTATGTATAATCAGACTAATTGGAGGGATGATGCGATTGGGAAAGACAAAAATATTGCCCGTGGAGATTATGTGCCGGTGGCGCAGACGAATGATGAATATCGATATCGTGTATCCAGAGCGATTAAATATCTGCACCAGTTTAACGACAAATATAATGAAGGACAGTCGGAAATTTTGGATCGCTTTTCGGTTGGGGAGAAAGCAACACATATGCATCACATTTTTCCGAAGAGTAGGTTCCGTGTCATTGCAGAGTATTTGGAAAATCTGATTGCATTAACAAGTGGACAGCATTTGCAAAAGGCTCATCCTAATGGTAATACATCTGTCATAGATAAGGATTATCAATATACTTGTTTGATTGCGAAAACGGAAAGCATTCGAAAGAACATTATGAACAACCACGGTGAGCCGGTGATTTACGACTTTGATGATTTTATGTATGTTTTGGATGTTGGATTGCAGACGGACTATTTTGAATCTTTGCCATCATGTGATTTCAATGCCGTGTTGACTGGTATAGAGTTTAACTATTAATTCGACGTTAACATGGCAGTAAGATGGTGGTAGGAGTATTTAAGGAAATTTCAATTATTATGAGGAAAGACAGATTTCATGTAGATGTGGCCAGCTGGAAATTTTTTCGGGTTGGCCATTTTGTTTGCTTTGTTGTTAAGATATTTGCGTTACATTTCTATGATAAATTATTTGACGATATACCTTGACAGATGAAGTATATCGTGATAAGATAATCGCGTAAACGAAATAAGAATCGTGATATTTGCAAAACATCATGTGATTGGTAACGGGTCAGATAGGCCTGAACGGTTACCGTGATTGTTCAAAAGAGAGGAGGAATGGATTTGTCAATTTCATCAGATACGTTGCGCGGCTATACGGATACGATCATTCTTACCCAGTTGATGGAGAAGGACAGCTATGGGTACGAGATTAACAAGAACGTACAGCGCCGCACGGGCGGAAAACATGAGTTTAAGGAGGCGACCCTCTATACGGCGTTCAAGCGGCTGAGCCAGAACGGCCTGATTACTTCCTATTGGGGAGAAGAGGGGACGGGAGCCAGACGGCGTTATTATAAGATTACCGAAGAGGGAAAAAAGCAGTGGAAAGAGAGAAGCCAGGAGTGGCAGGAAACCCGCGGACTTTTAGACGCATTGCTTACAGTGGAGGTGGATTATGAATCGAATTGAGACAAAGATTATCATTATGGTGACGAACCGGTTGGCATCGGCGAAGGAGAGCGATGCCAAGACAGAGATGATTGAGGAATTGAGCGAAAATCTTTACCAGCGGTATTTGGAACTGACAGAGCAAGGAACGCCGGAGGACGCGGCACTTGCGAAAGCGATGGAAAGTCTGGGAGACGTGGAGGAACTGCTTGCTTACTTGCGGGAAGCGGGAGGTGCTCAGACGGAGGAAGTACGGGCAGAGGAAAAGCAAGTAGGGGAAAGCCAGTCAGAAGACATGAAATCGGAAGAGCCGCGGACGGAAGCGGAAACGGATGAAAAGCCGGAAGAGCCGCGGATGGAAGCGGAAAAAGATGCAAAGCCAGAAGAGGCACAAACGGAAACGGATGCACAGGGAAAGGGCGCGGCGCAGGAATGGTCTTTTGAGTTTAAAAAGGATTTGGAAAACAGTATTGACACGATTGTAAATTTTGCGTTAGATACGGCCAAGGCCACGGTCGTTTATGCAAAAGACGTGGCGAAGGACGTGTCAGAGCAGTGGAAAGAGCGATATCCGGACGGCGTGTTTTCCCAGTATGACGAATCCAAGGGGCAGAAGGTGCATTGTACGGCGGTGGCCGTGACGGACGCGATCCACTCTTTGGACATTCGTTTGATGAACGGGGACGTTTCTCTATACGTGGTGGATAAAGATGATACCTACATCGAGGTAAATGGCGATACGCAGGAGGTTGAGACGATTCTCAGGGATGACGGGGTGTTGTCCATCGTGCAGGAAAATACGGCGAGTGCGTCATTCTTCTTCCTGCGGGGCATGCGGCATTGCGACATCGTGGTCACGTTGCCGCGGAAGGTTTGGAACCGTATCAGTATTTCCACGATGAACGGGGACGTGTTGGTGGAGCCGGAATTGGAATGCCGGGAATTGCATGTTTCCACGGCAAGCGGCGACATACAGATGAGCCAGCTGGTTTGCGATAACGTGACTTGCCATTCCGGGAGCGGCGATGTCAAGGTGAAGGAGTTGGCCGGAAACCTATATGCGGCGACGAAGAGCGGTGACGTGTGGGTCAGGGGAAGGCTTGGGCGCAGTGAGCTCCACTCCATCAGCGGAGACGTGGAATTGTACGGTATTTGCGGCGAAGTCATGACTTCCAGTACTAGCGGTGACGTGCAGGTGGATTTGGAAAATGTACCACAGACGGTGGAGGCATCCTCGGTATCCGGGGACTGCACGATAAGGGTGCCGCGTGGGGACGGGATGCACATTTCCTACCGGACGGTCAGCGGCGACTTCTCGACCAACCTGCCGCTGACGACGAACATGACGAAAAAGCGCGGCGAAACGACGCTCGGGGACGGCGCGGGCACGAGGATTTCGGTGTCGAGCACGAGCGGGGACGTTGCAGTATATACAAAATAGAATTTATGGCATCATCGGTGGCTTTGGCGGTGATGCCATTTTTGCGTGTTGGGGGCACGTTTGTAAATTCGGGGCGGGTATGGTATCATGAAAAACAAAATACTCCGCGGCAGTTGCCAATTGTTCATGCATGAAGAAGGGAAAAAATCAGTTTGGGTTCCGCCGGAATTCACTCGGTTTTTTTCCCGTTTTCTTTTCAAAAAGCTTGCTGAAATATTTGGAATCTTTATAATGCAGGCGTTCTGAAATTTCATATACCATCAAATCCGTACTCAGAAGCATTTTTTTCGCGGCGTTTATTTTCACTTGTGTCACATAGTCCAGGTAAAGCTGCCCAGTCTGCTTTTTAAAGGCCTGGCTCAAGTAGATTGGCGAAATATAAAATACTTGTGCCACGTGCATCAGGGACAAATCTTCCAGATAATTTTCATGAAGATAGTTTTCGACCCGGGAAATCAACTCGGTTGGTTTGGCGATTTCCGTGTCATTGTTATTGTTAATCAGGTTATAAATCATGTTTTGTGCATATTTTTCCAATTCGTCCGCAGTCTGAAAAGAGGAAATCTGTTTCAGGAAATCTGCGTTTTCATAAGAAACGGCGGGAAAGGTTGGCCGCTCGGACAGATATTGGATGCAGGTCATAATCAAATTTAATGTGTTAATCTGAATCCCCAGAATCGGCATGTCCGACACGTCGGTCATGTACTGGAATATTTTCCGGGTGGCATGAGAAATATTGGCAAAATTCGACTGTAGAAGGCTCTGCCGAAAAGTGTCCCAAAGTGCCTCCGGCACGGTTTGGATAAAATGCGCCTTTTGCAGGGAACTGTCAAACGGATTGATGGAGTTCGTTCCGCGGATGATTTTAAAGGAGAGCGCGTGCAACGCCTGCTGGCAGGATAAAGGGAGGCATCTGGCATGGGACATGTCCTTCCCGACGCCGATACAGACTTCCGTGCCTTGAACCGAGAGAATCTGCCCGTGGAGCGCAAAAAGCCGCTCATGGAATTCGTGCATGGAAGCTTCGTCCGCGAAAGAGAAGAAGCTGATGTAGGTATTGTTTGCATAGTAAAATAACAGATAAGGATATCCGGCCTCGTCAAGAGCCTTGGACAATGTTTCGCGCAGCAGGGAAAGGCCGTCGGTTCCCGTGGTCTGAAAGGCAAGGGCAAGATAATGGGAACCGCCGGGCAGGGTTAACGAATAATCAGACAAAAGATGATAAAAATCCACGTCTGTCTCAAAATAGGAATTGGAAATATCCCGCAACAATTCATCGGTCGTCAAAACCTGCAACTTCTGGTTCAAGTCATTTAAGCGGGTCTGCGCGTCGTCGGATGACTTGTCCAAAGCGATACGGGATTTTACTTTTTCTAACGCCTGAATCAGTTCGTTTTCATCGACCGGCTTTAAAAGGTATTCTTGTACCCCGTAGGAAATGCATTGCTGGGCGTACGCAAAGTCGGAATACCCGCTCAGGACGATATATTTGCAGCGATATTGGTCATATGTCTGGCTAATCATCTGGACTCCGCTCATGTTCGGCATCTGAATGTCCGAGATGACCAGGTCGGGCTCTAATTTTTGAATCAAATCCAGGCCTTGAATTCCATCGGAAGCGCAGCCCACGATTTCAAAATCATGTGCCTCCCAGTCAATTAAAATTTGTAATCCTTGTAAAATAATCGGTTCGTCATCTATAAGTATCGCGCGGTAATGTGCCATTTTTACTTCCTTTCTGCCATGTCATTATTTTCTATCATATTCCCGTTTCGGGGAATGCGAAGTTCCACGACGGTGCCCCTTGGCTGGTTCGGGTAAATTTTCAGACCGTACCCGTCACCGTATTCTAACCGTATCCGGTCGGAAATGTTGACAATGCCGATGCTATTGTGTCCGTTTCCGCGGCCGGCTTCGTCTGCGTGTTCCAGTTTCCGATGAATCCGTTCCAGGTTGTCGGGCGTGATTCCGACCCCGTTGTCCGCGACCTGGATGACAAGGTCATCTTTGTCGGCCTGCGCGCGGACTTGAATTTCCTCATCGCCAAAAGTGCGGGAAAAGCCATGTTTGATAGCATTTTCCACAAGGGGCTGCAAGGTAAGCTTGAGGATGGAACAATCTAAAAACTCTTCCGGTACAAGGTTTGTAAATCGATAACGGTTGTCAAAGCGCATATTTTGAATGGCCAGATAGGTCTCCACATGTTCCAGCTCATCCTTGACATGCACGATGTTGCTCGAAAGATCCAGGGTGATGCGGAATAATCTGGCAAGTGTCTGAACCATGACGGCCACTTCTTTGTCCCTATTGATCAATGCCTTCATTCGAATGATTTCCAGCGTGTTGTGCAAAAAGTGCGGGTTGATCTGGTTTTGTAACGCTTCCAGTTTGGCCTGCTTGGTGGCAAGCTGATAGTGGTAGACGCGGTTCATCAGATTTTGTGTCTGTTCTGTCATGAAATTGAAACGCGTACACAAGTCTCCAATCTCGTCTTTGGAAGTCACGGGGATGCGAATCGAATAATTGCCGGCGGCCAATTCATTCGTGGCATTCCGTAAATGCTTTAAAGGCTGAAGGAGCTTGTGTGAGAAATACAACGATAAAAGGATGATGATTCCCATCAATAGCGCTATCAGGCCGATGGCGGTGTGATTAAAGTCCATCGTGCTCTTAAACAGCCTCGCCTTGCTGATGATGACGGTTGAATTCAGGGCTCCGGAATCATCAGAAAAAAGCAAATCTTCCCGTGCCTCCTCGTCCGTTAGTGCAAATTGAAGGTAAGCATCGTCCGCCAGGTTTTCAGTGGTAAAGCGGTCGGACGTGTCGGCCACGATTCGGTTTTCTTTGTTCGTCACGACAATCCTCGCCCCGCTTTCCAAAAGAGATGGATTGATATTGATCGCATTTAACAAATCCTGGCAGGTAATCGTGAGCACGATGCAGCCGATTCGGTTGCGTTCATTGTTATATAGAAAGCGGGTCAAAGTAAATACCGCTTCTTTATAATGTTGAAAATTCACTAAAAGATAAGAAGGAACGTGTGCGGCGGAGAGATAGAAATCAGAGCCGACTCGGTTGGGAAAATCGGCCTGGGTGATTTCAAAAAAATAGTCCTCGTCCGCAATTTGGTTGGACGGCCCACTGTAGATCATTCCGTTTGTCCCGACGAAGGTAATGTTGCGGATGCCGGGATACTGCGTCATCATTTGCAAAATCTGGGTTTCCAGGTACTGGGTTTGGTGGTAAATGGTGGCTTTGTCGTCATTTACGGGCCGGGTGAGGATTTCACACAATTCGGAGTCGAGGGCGACGACCTTTGTCATGCGATCCATGCTGTCAATATAATTGTCCATGTTGGCGGAGAGCTGCTCCACGAATAAGTCGATGTAGGACAAGGTGTTCGTCTCGATATTGTCCGAGGAGGTGGAGCTTAAAACAAGCGTGGAAATAAAAAAGGGGAAAATGACAAGTAAAAGGTAGCTGAAAAATAATTTCGTGGCGAGGTTGGCTTTTTTTAAAATCCACATAAAATATTTCCCCCTTTGAAGATAATTTTTTCTCATTTTCAAAATGCATTATAACATTTACAATGAGAAAGTACAACAGAGATTACAATTCACCTCGACAAAAAAGAGACATGTGTAGAAAAAAAGGAAGGAGAGATTCGGATGAGTGAAACAGTAAAAAGCCGCAGAAAGAAATGGACGCTACATCTGCAAATGTATCTGATGCTGCTACCGATGCTGGCGATGTTTTTCTTGTTTTGTGCGTATCCGTTGTTGGAATCCATCTATTTAAGCCTCATGAAATATAATGGGTTCACGGAGCCGGTATTTATCGGAATAGAAAATTATCTGCGGGTGTTTCGGGATACGAGCTGGTGGAATTCGGTATGGAATACGTTCCAGTTTACCCTTATGGCATATGTGATTCAGATTCCATTGTCGCTTTTGTTGGCAGTCTTGGTAAATAGCAAAATAAAGGGGCGGAATTTTTTCCGCACGATTATTTTCCTGCCAAACGTGACGAGTACGGCAATCATCGGCATCATTTTCTTCTTCATGTTTTCGTCTTATAACGGAATCGTGAACGGGATTTTGCAAAACGCCGGATTGATAGGGCGGCCGATTGAATGGCTCGGGCATGTGTTTAGCGCGAAGGTCGTCATCATTTTGCTCAATACGTGGAGCCAGGCGGGATATCTGATGATTTTGTTTTTGGCGGCGATTCAGAAGATTCCGACGGAATTGTACGAGAGTGCGACACTGGACGGCGCGTCGAAATGGCAGCAGTTTAAAAGCATTACGCTTCCGATGCTGGGACAGATGTTCCAGGTGATTTCCATGATGTGCATTTTGAACGGATTCCAGTTGTTTGACTCCGTGAAGGTGCTGACCGGGGGCGGCCCGGGAAAACAGACGTCGGTCATGGCCCTCTATATTTACGAGTACTTTTTCAATAGTACCGGCGCGCAGCAAGGATATGCGTCCGCATTGAGCGTCTGCGCCACGTTTATCACGGCGACGGCCGGGGCAATCTATTTTCTGGCTACCAGTAAAAAATTCGGGAACGTGGAAGGGAGGTGAAGGACATGAAGCATGGCATAAAACGCGATGCGGTCACAGTGAGAAAATTCACGTTCGGAAAATTTTGCAGCTACGCGGTATTGGTTTTGATAACGATATTTTGTGCTTTCCCTCTGGTTTATGCGTTTTTCGGATCGTTTAAAAGCAGCGTGGAATTTTTAAACGGCGGAGCCAACATGTTGCCGCAGACATGGGATATATCAAGCTATGCAAAGGCATGGTCCCAGGCGAACTTTGGACAATATACGTGGAACAGCTTGTTTATTTCGGGGATGACGACAGTTTTGACCCTGGTCATCGGCTCGATGGCGGCGTACGTGCTGGCAAGAACGACGTTTCGGGCGAAACCGGTTTTGATTGCCGCGCTCGGGCTGGTCATGTTCATTCCCAACGTGGTTCTTATCTTTCCGATTTTTAACATGTGCAGGAAAATGCATTTATTGGGAAGCATATGGAGCATCATCATTACACAGACCGCGTCAGGACTGCCGTTTCTCGTGATACTGATGCAGTCCTACATGGCGGGAATCAGCAAGGAGATTGATGAGGCGGCGGAAATGGACGGGTGCGGGTTTTTCAAAAAATTTTTACTCATCATGCTCCCTTTGAGTAAGCCAATCCTTGCGACGGCGGCGTTGTTTGCCTTTAAGAATGCATGGAACAGCTATTTGCTTCCGCTGGCACTTTCGCTGTCGAAGCCGGAGATTCGTCCGCTGACGGTGGGGGTCATCGCCTTGAAGGACATGGGAGAGGGGATTTCCGCATGGAACATCATGATTGCGGGCAGCGTGTTGGCCGTTTTCCCCATGATTTTGGTGTATCTGTTCATGAACCGTTACTTTATAGAAGGAATCACGGCCGGTTCCGTGAAAGGATAAGAACGGAGGTGAGTGGATGGATTGGAAAAAAGAGGTCGCGTCCGGTGATTTCTACTGGCGGGACGCGCAGAATCTGCCGAAGGACTGGACGCAGGGCGCATTTCACGGGAATGGAGTTCTGGGGAGCATGGTCTATTTCGTGAAACGCGATAAAAAGACCTACCTGCACATGGAGATTGGATGCAACCGTGTGTATGACAGAAGGAAGTCCAGGGAATTCTGGATGGCGAAGCAATTTGACAATCCCAGGCTTCCCATTGGTTATGTAGAGTACCCGCTCGGTTTTTGGGACGAGGAACATGTGGGAAGCATGGAGTTTGAAATGCATACGGACATTTATAATGGATGGACGACACTTTCATTGAAAAGGAAGTCAAAAGCGGCCGAAGAAATGACGGGCGAAATGGATGGAATCGGAAAAGTGAGAGCCGAAGAGACCGCGGCCGGGGAAGTGGCATGCAGGTTTTATGTGTGCGCCGAGCAGCCGATGATCGTGGTGGAGCAAGAACGGGGAAATATAGAATTGTGGCATTTTACCCCGCATGAGGCGGTGAGTCCGCGCCAGACGTTTGGACTGGCCACGGGCGAGGAATTCCGGATTGACAGAAATTATCGGAAAAATGTGCCGCCGAAGCTTCGGACAGAGACGGCGGGCGGCCGCGTCAGAGAAACCGTGTGCATACAAGAATTGGAGGCAGATTATAGGACGGTAACGATTTGCCAATATGACACAGAAAAAAAATCGATTTTCATTTCTGTTGACCAAGAAAAGAACCTGGATGAGGAAAGCGTGCGCACGAAGCTTGCAAACGCGCGAGGTACATTAGAAACAGAGGAATCGGCCGGGCAAGCGTTGGTGGTTGAGGAGTGCCTGCCAACGCGGGAAGCATCTGACGCGGGGGGCATGGCGGGGTATAAGGCGCGGCATCAAACGTGGTGGAACCGTTATTACGAAATCAGCGGTCTTTCCATCCCGGATCAGGCACTGCAGGCGTTTTATTGGAGGCAGATTTATAAATTGGGTTGCGTATTGCGCAAGGAAAGTTGCGTGATAGACAACCAAGGTGTGTGGCTGGAGACGACGCCGTGGCCGGGAACGTGGTGGAATTTAAACGTACAGCTTTGTTATTGGCCGTTGTATACCTCCGGCAGGCTAGAACAGGCGGATTCCCTGAACCGCCATCTGGCAAAGTATCAGGATGACTTGATTGAAAACGTGGCACCAGAGTTTCGGGAGGATTCCAGCGGAATCGGCACGAATACGACATGGAATTTGAAATCGAGGGCGGCCAATCCGCTGACGGACAATGGCAATCAGTTCGTGGAGCTGGGAAATCTGACGTGGGCACTGCATGACTGCTGGCTTTACTATCGCATGACGATGGATCAAGACATGCTGCGGGAATTTCTTTATCCGCTGCTTCGCAGGAGTGTTAATTATTATTTACATTTTATATGGAAAGGAGGAGATGGAAAATGGCACCTTCCGCCAACAGATTCCCCGGAATACGGAGAGCGGTGCGAGGACTGCAATTATGACTTGAGCTTGCTTAAATGGGGGTGCGGGACGCTTCTGGAGGCGGCAGAAAGTCTGGGCATCGAGGATGAAAAAGCGAAAATATGGAGCGATGTCCGTGAAAATCTGGTAGAATATCCAGTAAATGAGACGGGCTATATGATAGGAAAAAAATTGCCATATGCAAAATCGCACCGACATTTTTCCCATTTACTCATGCACGTCCCGTTGTATCTGGTAAACAGGGAAAACAGTGATTCATGGGCACTGCTTGAAAAATCGATTCGGCATTGGTTTTCCTATCCGGGAGACATTCTGGGTTTTTCCCATGTGGGAGCGTCCTTGATGTATGGTGCCTATCAAAAAGGAAATGAAGCGTTGGCGCAGATTCAAACGTTGTTGGAGGAGCATGTCACAAAAAATTCGATGTATCGGGAAGCGGGGCCGGTAATCGAGACCCCGTTGGCGGCGGCAGAATGCATCCAACAGCTCTTGCTGCAAAGTTGGGGCGGAAAGATACGCGTGTTCCCCGCGATGCCGGATGACTGGAAAGATGCCTCATTTATAGGTTTTTTGGCACAAGGCGGATTTAGGGTCTCGGCATCTTACAAGGGCGGAAGAACGGAATGGATCGAGATTGAAAGCCTGGCGGGGGAGCCGTGCGTGGTAGAAACGGACATGGACTCGGCAGAGGTCTATTATTCAAACGGACGGGTGGAGCGAAAAAGAATGGAGATGTATTGTGAAATCCCGCTTGGTGCGGGCGAAAAAGTAAAGATGGTCAGATGTGAGACTGACGGGACGGGAACAAAAAGTAATTTAATCTCATTAGGGAAGTCCTCCACTTCTTAAAGCGGGGGTCGGACTTTCCTGTTTCAGTGGGAGTACAAGCTCCCACTGAAATGCCGCGAAGCGGCAATGAGGTTATGAGCAAGTAGCGAAGCGGATTGCGAATATCCGCTTGACAGAAGTAGGAAAACACATATTCAAGGAGGAAATGAAACATGAAAAAAAGATTAGCGGCATTATGCCTGGCGGCGGCAATGGTAACGACGATGTTTGGCTGTGCATCAGATGAACCGAAGGAAACACCGGATGATACGGCTTCCGGCGAAAAGATTGAATTAACCTGCTGGATTCGCGCGAGTTCGGCGGAGAACAACCAGTCCATCACGATCGAGGAATTCAACCAATCACAAGACAGGATTCACGTGACGACGGAAAGTTATGGGGACAATTATGAGGAAATGCTGAAATTGGCGGCCAACAGCGGGGAACTTCCAGACTTTTTCGACGTGGCGGGTCTGACGAGCTTGTCACAATACGTGGACGCGGGTGTCGTGGCACCGATGGATGAGTTTTTGACGGACGAGTACAAGGCGGAATATAATCCGTCGGCATTTGTGAAATATTCGTTTGACGGGAAGATTTACGGCATTCCGTCCCTGACGAGATTTATCCGTCTGTATTATAACCGGGATCTTTTTGACAAGGCGGGACTTGACCCGGACAAGGGACCGGAAACATTGGAAGAAATGTATGAGATGGCAAAGAAAATCACGGTGGCTGGAAAAGGTGAATTTTATGGATTTGGTTTTCCGATGAAGTCTTCTTCTACCTGGGAGAGGGACGTGGACTTGATTTCCATCTTGTCAGGAAAAACGGGACCTTACGCATTTGACTATACGACCGGAAAGTTTGATTTCGCCAAGGAAAAAGAGATTATTGAATATTTCGCCAAAATGTATCAGGAAGGGCTCATGATGCCGGGGGCGGAGTCTTTGGACATCGAAGTGATTCGGGCGAACTTCATTGCAAACAAGGTGGGGATGTATTTTGACGGAAACTGGATGATTAATGGATATAACAACGAGATTGAAGGCGGGGACGTGACGAATTGGGATACGGCGATCATTCCGATTTTTGAAGGCGAGGAGCGCGCGAAGGATTATCTGATGCTGGACAGCGGATATAGTATCGCGGCAAATTGCGAGCACAAGGAGGAAGCGTTCGAGGCTTTGGATTATACGATACGAAATATCGTCACGGCACCGGCAAGAAAAAATCCAGAGGCCATCACGCCGTCGTTCTCCGTAATCGACAGCATTAACGAGGAAGTGAACGGCAGCGAGGAAGTGCAGGGCATCAAGGGAATCAAGGGCGTGGCAGAAGGACAGTCGGAGCTTTCCTTGTTTGAAGTGACGCCGCATTCCGTACTGACCCTTGAGGGTGAGAGCCGGGACGACGTATATCCACTGTTGATTATCAACAGCGACATGGATATCGACGCGGAGCTTGAAAAGCTGAGTGCCACTTACAATTCCGCATTGGAAAATGCCGTGGAGGAAGGAATTTTGTCGGAAGAAGATTTGAAACCGGCGGGATTTGATTACTATACCCGTTAGTGATAGGGGTGCATTATGGATTTTCAGGCTTTGACCATGTTTCTTGATGGCTTGCCCGACATGGGAATTCCCGGGGCGGATTGTATCGTGCTTCAGGGGCATCAAACCATTTACCGGCATTTTTGCGGCTGTGCAGACAGGGAAGAAGGAGTGCCGATGCGGGGCGGGGAACGTTTTTATCTTTATTCTTGCTCAAAGGTGATTACGTGCGTTGCCGCTCTGACGCTATATGAAAAAGGAAGGTTTCTTCTGACGGATCCCCTTTGCGAATATATTCCGGAATTTAAAAATATGACCGTGCGCGCGGCCAAGGCAAACGGAAAAGAGGAGGTGGTGCCGTGCAGGCAAAAGATTACCGTCGGCGACCTCTTCTCCATGACTGCTGGTTTTGATTATGACGTGGACGTGCCGGAAATACGGGAAGTTCAAGAAAAAACCTGCGGCAGGGCGCCTACCATGGAAGTGGTAAGGGCGCTGGCCGCAAGGCCACTCGCTTGCGAGCCGGGCACGCATTGGCGTTATAGTCTCTGCCATGACGTGCTCGGTGCATTGGTTGAAGTGCTTTCCGGGCAAAGGTTTGGCCGATATTTGCAGGAACGGATTTTTGAACCGTTGGAAATGAACCGTACAAGATTTCCCGATTCGCCTTTGGCGCGGGAAGGGATGATGGCGCAGTACCGCAGGGATGAGGGAAGCGGAAAGGTTGAGAGAATTTCCTCGGAGGAAAATGAGCTTATTCTGGGGACGGAGTATGAAAGCGGCGGAGCCGGTCTGATTTCTTGCGTGGAGGACTACGCGCGTTTCGCCTCGGCACTGGCCAACGGCGGGGTGGGGAAAAATGGCGTGAGGATTCTTGGCCAAAACACGATTGACCTGATGCGCACGAATCGTTTGGATGGGCGGCAGATGCGTGATTTTGACTGGGAGTGGCTAAAAGGCTACGGGTATGGGCTGGGTGTTCGTACGCTTCTTGACAAGGCCGTTGCCGGTTCGCCTGGATTTCCGGGTGAATTTGGCTGGAGCGGGGCAGCGGGGTGTTATGTGCTCATCGACCCGGAACGTCATTTGAGCATGTTTTATGCGCAGCAGATGCGAAACAGCCTGGAGCCCTATGTGCATCCCCGGCTGCGTAACATACTGTATTCTTGCTTGTAGAGGCGTTTTTAAAATATTCCAGCCTCCAGATGTCACACCGGATTCTTTTTTTGCCACTGTCCGGGCGGCATGCCGTAGTAGCCGACGAACACCCGATAAAAGCTGCCAAGCGAGGAGTATCCAACTTCTTCGGCCACCTTTTCTACGGAGACGTTTTTAGCCGAGAGCAGCGAGGCGGCCTTTTCCATCCGAAGCTGTGTCAGCAATTGAGAAAAGGTCTTGGCCGTGCTGTTTCGGATGATGCGGATAATCTGGCGCTGGCTGTAGTGGAAAACCTGCGACAATTCTTCTAAGGTCACGGACTGGTAATGCTCCTGGATATAAGAAAACATGGCGGCGAATTCCGGTTTCCAGTGGGACTTGCTGTTTTTGGAAACGGTCGCGGTTTGCTCATAGTTTTGCAGCAGATAGACAAAAAAGGTATTCATCAGGGAATTGATCATCTGCACGCTGTAGGTGTTGTTGGTGACGTATTCCTGGAAAATTGCATAAAGCAAGGTTTCAATCGTGGAATCGCGGCTTGTCTCGAATCGGAGATAGGCCGTTTCGCTTTTTCTCTCCAGGGCATGTAAAAAGAACAGGCTCATTAAATTTTGATTGGAGAGCTGTTCGCGGAAAATCCGGGTAAACGTGCTGGAGCGAATTTTATAAAAATACATGACGCAATCATCCGAGGGACAACACAAGGCTCTCGGAATGCCCGGCGGTATCAGCAATGCAGAACCGGGAGTCAGGGCAATTTCCTCGTCCTCGAACCAGATGGGGCATGTGCCGGAAAATGCATAGTAAACTTCAAAATAGTCGCTGCTTTGCCAGTAGGCGGGCATGTGCCGCAAAAAACGGTTCGCGGAAATACTTTGATTGTCGGAAAAAAAGTTTGTTTCCGAAGGACTCATGAAGAGATTTTCAATCTGTTCGTTAAAATTTAAAATATTATTCGTGCGCCGCATCAGGGCGGCACCGGTTTTTGCGACGGTTCCGCCGGTGAGAAGTAGCGTGTCATATTCTGGGAATTGATAGTCTGGATTATGGCCGAAGCGCGTGGACAGCCAAAGAATATAATCGGCCATTTCCCTGGGCGTGAGAACATGGTCATAGTAGGAAGGGCCTTTTGATTTGCTACGCTTTAACTGCGTTTCCAGAATTGTCATGGGAAGCTGGCGTAAACGTGCTGCTTCCGTTAGCATTTTCTCCATGTTCATGTTGTAACCCTCCTTTTATAAATTTCTTTTGACCTCAATGATACCATGGACTGCCCTGCACTTTGTGCTCTCGTCGCCTACATCCTGCTTCGGTCGGCGCGAAACGAACGTCGGTCCGATGTTCAGTGCCCTGACGCTTTCGGTATGTCACTTTTTGAGAATTCCATGTCAGATATTGTACTAAAAATCCTCGAAAAAAACAAGTATAATTAAAATAAACAAAGAACAAAAAGCCGTGCACATGATCTATATGGAAGTGTGCGGCTTTGGAATCTGCAAGAGGTCGTTTGGAAGGAGGCGGTTTGGCAGTGAAGGTTTTAAATTTTGGCTCGTTAAATTTAGACTATGTATATCGGGTGAGTCATTTCGTGTTGCCAGGTGAGACGTTGAGTTCTAAAAGCCAGAAAATTAACTGCGGCGGCAAGGGATTGAATCAGTCCCTTGCATTGGCGAAGGCCGGGGCAAAGGTGTATCACGCCGGATGTGTCGGGCAGGGCGGCGGCATATTGCGAAAAATGTTGGAGCAAAACGGTGTCTGCGTGGATTATTTGAGAGAGGTCGGTGAAATACAAGGAAACGCGATGATTCAAGTAAATGATTCCGGCGAAAATTGCATTTTACTATTTGGCGGTTCGAACCAATGCGTGGAGAAGCGGCAGGTCAAGGAGACGCTGGTGGGATTTGAGGCGGGGGATTACCTGGTTTTGCAAAATGAAATCAACGAGTTGCCCTATATTGTTGATACGGCGTATGAGCGCGGCATGAGGATTGTGCTGAACCCGTCCCCGTATGACGAGAAGATAGAAAAAGTGAATTTGAACTATGTGTCATGGCTTATGGTAAATGAAGTTGAGATGGAACAGATTTCCGGCAGCGGCGACCCGCAAAAGGCATGGGAGCTGTTACATTCGCGATATCCGCAATTGTCGGTGGCCATTACGCTGGGAGGGGACGGCAGTATTTGCTACAGCAGGGAACAGAGGTGCCGCCAAAAGGCGTATTCAGTCGAGGCGGTGGATACCACGGCGGCGGGTGACACCTATACGGGATATTTCGTGGCCGGTTTGATGGAGGGGCAGACACTTTCCGAGTGCATGAGGCGTGCAGCGGCGGCTTCCGCCCTCGGCGTTACGAGGGAAGGGGCGGGTGTATCCATTCCTGACAGGGACGAGGTGGCGAAGTGGATGAAAGAGAGGGAATTATGAGAGCAATCAATTTGAAAACGGAACATTTGAAAAATCCACTGGGCATCGGCGTAAAAACGCCCGTGTTGTCGTGGAATGACTGCGATGGAATACGCCAGACAGCGTATCAGGTTACGGCATATTGTGGTAAGCGGGAAGTGTGGAATACGGGCAAGGTGGAAAGTGATCGGATGCAGGTCACATATGGAGGTCCGACGAACAGCAGGGAGAGGATTTGCTGGCAGGTCAAGCTGTGGGATGAAAACGGCGTGGAGGGGGAAGAGGGCGAGACGGCCTTTTTTGAGTATGCCTTGTTGGACAAAGCGGATTTTACGGCCAAATGGATTAATCCGGAAATCGAAACATTTGATACAGAGGAGAATCAGCCGGCTTCCGTGCTGGTAAAGGAATTTGAGACGGATAAAACGGAAGATGCGAGGCTTTATGTGACCGCCCACGGGATGTACGTCCTTTACATAAACGGAAGGAGAGTCATGGAAAATGTATTGACACCCGGCACCAGTGAATATTGGTATCGACTGCCTTACCAGACGTTTGACATTTCTTCTTATTTGGATAAAGGGAAAAATAAAATTGAAGTGACGTTGGGCGACGGCTGGTATCGAGGCTGCAATGGAAACACGGGCACGCGCAACGTGTTCGGCACGGACATTGCTTTTCTGCTGCAGTTGGAAATTGACAAGGAGGTCGTGCTTGTCAGTGACGAGACGTGGCAGGCAGCACAAGACGGACCGATTTATTTTAACGACATTCAACTGGGAGAGCGGGTGGATGCCCGGAAATGCGCCTCGAATTTCCATGAGGTAAAGGTAGAAGACTTTGGCTATGACAACCTGATTTGTGCCAACACGTTGCCAATTCGGGAAAAGGAAACATTTGACGCAAAATTGATGGTCACGCCGAACGGGGAAAAGGTGCTGGATTTCGGACAGAACATGGCGGGCTACGTGTCGTTTGAACTGAAGGCGAAGGCCGGTCAGACGTTGAAGTTTACTTACGGAGAATGTCTGGACGCAGAAGGGAATTTTTACGACGGCAACCTGCAGACGATTGGCAGAAAGCAGGAATTGCACCAGGTGGTCGAATACATTTGCAAGGACGGGCTCAATCAGTATACGCCGACCTTGTGTATCTTTGGCTTTCAACTGGTGAAGGTGGAAACGGAAATCGAGATTACCGGCTCGGAATTTACGGCGCACGCGGTGTACTCGGACATGGAGCAGACGGCGGAATTTGAATGCGGCAATGCCCTTGTCGACCAGCTAGTAAAAAATACGGTTTGGAGTCAGAAATCCAATTTCGTGGACGTTCCCACGGATTGCCCGCAGAGGGAGCGGAGCGGCTGGACCGGCGACGCGGGGGTGTTTGCCAACACGGGATTGATGTTGATGGATTCGTACCCGATTTTTTCCAGGTGGCTTTCCGAGTGCAGGACGGTGCAGTACAAGGACGGAAAGGTGCCGAACATCGTGCCGAGGAGGTCGGCGAAACGGACGTTTTTTGATACCCTTTATGACGGTTCCACCGGCTGGGGCGACGCTTCGATTATCATTCCCTATGTCATGTACCAGCGGTACGGGGACAAGAAGATTTTGGAAGAAAATTATGAGATGATGCGTGGATGGCTTAAGTATTGTGAGAGAAAGGCAAGGAAGAGCCGTTTGAGAAATATTTTTAAGAAAAATCCATATAGGAGATATACGATTGATACGGGAATTCACTGGGGAGAATGGCTGGAGGCGGGGATTTCGATGCAGGACTCGGTGAAGGACATGATGAAAAACGGCGTGCCGGAAATCGCGACCGCGTACTTCTCCTATAGCAGCCGGATGATGAGCGAGATTGCCGAAATTTTAGGAAAGGAGGAGGACGCGAAGAAATATAAGAAGCTGGCACATGCGGCAAGGAAGGCATTTTATTATTTGGAAGTAAAGAACGGCAGGATTACGTCAGACCGCCAGTGCAAATATGTAAGGCCGTTGTATATGGGCTTGCTTGACGAGGAGGAAGCAAGACGGGCGGCCGATGACTTGAATCAACTGGTGGTTCGAAATGGCTATCATCTGAACACGGGGTTTTTGACCACGCCGTATTTGTGCAAGGTCCTGGCGGACTATGGATACGTGGAAACCGCGTACAAGCTTTTGCTGCAGGAGGACACGCCGGGATGGCTCTATGCCGTGAAGAAGGGTGCCACGACGATCTGGGAATCGTGGGAGGGCAACGAGGGTGCGACGGGAGTTGCGTCATTGAACCATTATTCCAAGGGAGCGGTCGTTTCGTGGCTGTTTGAGGGCATTTGCGGGATTCATGTAAAAGGCAAAAGAATCCTCATCCGGCCGCAGGTATGTGCTTTGCTAGGCCATGCGGGTGCGGTTTATGACGCACCGGTGGGACAGATTGAGAGCCGGTGGGAAGTTCGGGACGATAAGGTGGAGTATTGCATTCGGATTCCGTCTAACACGAAAGCCGTGTTCGTGTTGCCGGACGGCTCCAAAAAAGAATTGCAGGTTGGAGAAAACAGGTTTTCTTATCCTTTGGACGACAATGTTTGAATTTGTGTTGAAAGGAATTAAGGGATAAAAAGATTACGAGGAGGTTTGTGAAAATGAAAAACAAAATGGTAAAACGAATTTTATCAATGGGATTGATGGCGGCGCTGACGCTGACATTGGCCGTCGGCTGCGGCGGAAAAGGAAATTCAGGAGGCGGTGACGGTGCGCAAGACGCGCAGGGAGCAGGTGATGACGAGTTCGCCGGAAAGAGCGCGGAGTTTACGTGGTGGATTACCTCGACGGACAGCAACGGGGAATATTACGAGAACTATGAGGAAAATCCGGTCGCGCAGTATGTCAACCAGCAGTATTGGAACGTGACGGACGGTGGCATTGGCACGGAGGAAAATGGAAGAAAGCTGACATTTTCTTATCTGGTACCAATTACTGGTTCGGAGTCGGACAACTTTAACACGATGATGGGAACCGGTGAGTACCCGGAAATTATTGATCTGGCGTATTCCTCCGAAACCGCGCAGGCGATGTATGAGAACGGCATTTTGATGGACATCACGGAGTATGTGGAAAAATATATGCCAAATTACATGGCACTTTTGGATGCGAATCCGGAACTGAAACCATTGGTTCAGGTGGCGGATGAGGAAGGAAAGGCGCATTATTATGCGATTTACTCGTTCATGGACGGAGCGCAGGATCCATGGGAGGGAACCTGCTACCGTCGCGACTGGATCGTGAAGTACGCGGAACCTACCGAATATGTATGGGATTGGGACAGTGATTATGTGAAAGAGAACGGGCATCCCGAGGTGACCCCGCTTGAGCAGGCGGAAAAGGAAAACAAACTGGAGGGCTGGAAGAAGAACGAGGTGACATCTTTTAGCGCGGACTATGGAGAAAATCCAGAAGAGGACTATACGGACAATGTCATTTTCCCGAGTGGAACGCCTGATCCGATTACTATCAGTGACTGGGAGTGGATGTTTACGGCGTTTGACAAGGCGATTGAAGAGAGAGGATGGGCGGACGACAGCGGTGCTTATGGCTTGTCGCTTCCTTATTACGGATTCGGCCAGATGGGAGATATCACGTCCTCCTTTGGCGGCGGCACCGGCAGCTATTATGTCAAGGACGGCAAGGTGTCCTATGACGGCGGTTCCGAGAATTTTAAAACCTATCTGGAATGTATGCAGGTATGGTATGAGAATGGCTGGATTGATTCGAACTTTAACACGCGTGCCGGTGACATGTTCTTCATGATTGACGCGACCAGCGTAAATCAGGGCAAGGTAGGAATGTGGTGCGGCCTTGTCAGTACCCTGGGAACGGCAATTCGGGTTTCTTGCCAGGACGCGTCCGACCAAGCGGATGCGTTCGTAATGGGATGTGCTCTTCCGATTAATGACATGTACGGAACAAAAGACCAGATGTACAAAGAACCGGATGCTTTGTATCAGGCCAGCAGAAAGGGATCGGCGACGGGTATCACGACGAAGGCAGAAGGTAAGGATTTGGCGGCATTGTTTACTTATCTGGATTGGACTTATACGGATTTGGGCGCAAGGACGATTCGTATTGGTTTGAACGAGGAGCAGTATGAGTCGACAGAGTTGAACCCGGATTTATATGCGGAACAAAGCATTAAGAGCGCATATACGGAATCCAAGGGCGAAGACGGAAAGCCGGTTATCGTGACGGCCTTTAGTGATTCCGACACCGTTACCGGAGCCTTGCAGGGACACAGGATGGATACGGGCATTAACTTGACAGGCAACAGCGGTGAGTATACGTTTGACAAAGGTAACACAGAGGTGTACGAAAACGCGATGGAGCAGTGGACAAAATTTTTGAATACCGGAAATGTGCTGGATTATACCGGTCTGTTAAATACGGAGGAATCCGAACAATACGGAAAGATTAACACGGCGGGTGTTGATTATCAGGCGCAGAATGTTCCGAATGTCATCAAGGGAACGATGAGTTGGGAGGATTATGTAAAGGGTCTGGAAAATGTCGATACGGACACGGTAGTGACGATGCTGCAAAAATACGTGGATTTGGCAAACACGGCTAAATAATTATTTGGACAATGTGGGAAGTGGCCAGGACTGACTTGCTCGGTTTTGGCCATTCTGCTAAAAAATTGCAGAACATATGGAGGATGAAAAAATGAATGGAATGATGAAGCAAATGGTCATGGCAGGGCCGAAAAAAAGCAAAATTATTGAAGTCCCGATCCCGGATATTACCGAGGATGAAATGCTGGTACGGGTGACATTGACCGGTATGTGCCACTCGGAGTGGTGTCCGTGGGCGATGGCAAAGGAGGGCGACCTTTTAGGGCACGAGTCTATTGGCGTAGTGGAAAAGATTGGGGCAAATGTCACGGGATTTCAGGTGGGGGATCGTGTGACCGGACTTGGCGGCGGTGCCTATCGAGAATATATTGTGGTGGAGCCGAAGAAGATGGCGCACGTACCGGACAGCTTAAAAGATGAAGATGCGATTTCCGAACCATTGGCATGCCTGCTTTCGGCGGCGATGAAGCTGCCGGTAGAGACGCTTGGGGATGCCGTGGCGGTAGTGGGTTGCGGCTACATGGGACTGGGGGCAATTTCGTTGTTCAAGGCTATGGGATACGGTGACATCATTGCCGTGGACAAGCGGCCGGAGGCGTTGGAAAATGCCAAGAGATTCGGGGCGACGGAAATATATTTGCCGGAGGAAATTCCCGCCCGTTATATTTCTGATTTTGAATCCATGGGCTATGTCGACCTTACCCGAAACGGGGACAATCACGAATTGTTCGCGCTGGGCATTCCGACTGTGATGGAATTTGCCGGGACGGAGGAAGGACTGCAGCTTGCAGGGCGGTTGGTGAAAGCGCATGGCCGTCTGGGCATCGGCGGTTATCATAATGACGGCATGCGTTCCATTGATTACAAGCTATGGAACTTCAAGGCCATCACGACGATAAACTGCCATGAACGGCGGATTGATTATGAGGCAGGGCTATGTAAAAGATGTATGGAACTACTGGACAAGGGTATCTGGAAATTCACCGGCGTGACGAAAATTTATGACATGAAGGACTTTGACGAAGTAAGCGGAATGATGGAAAAACATGCCGATGGATTTATTAAGGCGGCCATCCGGTGTTAGGTGATTGAGGTGTGGACATGATAAAAGTGGGAATCATTGGATGTGGGAAAATTGCCCAAGTGAGACACATTCCTGAATATATTGCAAACAAGGACGCGTGTATTGCGGGGTATTACGACTTTGTTTATGAGAGGGCGCAGGATTTGTCACAAAGGTATGGCGGAAAGGCTTATAAAACACTGGAGGAATTGCTGGCGGATTCACAAATTGACGCGGTCAGTGTTTGTGTGGCAAATAATGCGCATGCCAAAGTGACGATACAAGCTCTTTTGGCGGGAAAGCATGTATTGTGTGAGAAACCTATGGCAGTAACCACGGAGGAATGTGAGCAAATGGTGGCAACAGCCGACCAGGTGGGAAAAAGTCTGATGATTGGACAAAACCAACGTTTGGCAAGGGCGCATGTAAAAGCCAGGGAATTGGTCAAAAGCGGTTTGATAGGAAAAGTGTTGACATTTAGAACGTGCTTTGGACATGGTGGCCCAGATAACTGGAGTATTGACGGTGGTACGTCCAGTTGGTTTTTTGACAAGTCTCGGGGCATTTTTGGCGCATTGGCCGATTTGGGGGTGCATAAGACGGATTTGATTCAGTATCTGTTGGATAGCAAGGTGGCAAAGGTACAGTCGGCAACGATTACTTTGGACAAGCGTTATGAAAATGGAAAGTTAGTAGACGTGGATGATAATGCCATCTGTATATACTATATGGAAAATGGTGCCATAGGAACCATGACCGCCAGTTGGACTTATTATGGGGAGGAAGATAACGGCACCGTTCTATATGGGACAGAAGGAATTATGAAATTGTATGCAAATCCGGAGCATAGCATCGAAGTGTGTTTGAAGAACGGGGAGAAGATATTTTTTGATATGGAAAATATTCAGACCAATAACAAGCAGACGAATTCAGGAATCATTGATGCTTTCGTGGAAGCATTGGTAAGAGAAGAAGAGCCCGCCATTAGTGGGAGAGACGTGCTTTCGTCAATGAGGACGGTATTTGCTGCGGCGGAAAGTGCGAAAAGCGGAGTTGGGGTAATGATAAATTCATAAATTGCCAGAGCGACTCCGTGTGAAAACACTGGCGGAACAAGTTTATTCCAAAATAAACCGAGATAGAAAAAATTACATCCGGTGTTTAGTGTAAACCCTCTCGTTTTAGTGTAAAATGTTATCATTCATTATTATTCACTAGAATCAGTACAATCAAAAATGGGAGGAATGGACAAATGGAGAAAGTAGTAATCGCCCTGGGCGGCAAGTCCCTGCAGCCCAAGGGAAATCATCCGACGGCCGAGGCGCAGCTTAAAGTAGTAAAGAAAACGTGCGAGCATTTGGCAGATATCAGCTGTAAGGGATACGAGATTGCCATCGTGCATGGGAACGGACCACAGGTGGGCGACATTTTGCTGGCGAGCGAGGAGGCGGGCGACGTGACCCCGGCGATGCCGTTCGACGTGTGCGGGGCGATGAGCCAGGGGTACATCGGATATCATTTGCAGCAGGCATTGAAATATGCGATGAGTGCCAGAGGGAAAAACATACCGGTGCTGACGGTAGCAACGCAGGTCATAGTGGATAAAAATGACCCGGCATTCGCCAATCCGATCAAGCCGATTGGCGCTTCCTATACGGAAGAAGAGGCGAAAGTCATGCAGGCGGAAAAAGGATTCCCGATGCGCGAATATGGCAATAAAGGATGGAGGCGGCTGGTCGCTTCCCCGGCTCCGCAGCGCATTGTGGAACTGGATGCCATCAAGGCGATGTGGGGGTCCAAAATCGTGATTTCGTGCGGCGGTGGAGGAATCCCGGTCATTGAGAACATGGATGGAACTTTGGAAGGCGTGGCGGCAGTGATTGACAAGGATTATGCGGCGGAATTGCTGGCCGAGAACTTGAACGCGGACGTTTTGCTTATTTTGACGGAAGTGGAGAACGTGGCACTGAATTGGAACACGCCGGAACAACAGAATTTGAGTTCCATGAGCTTGAAGGAAGGCGCAAAATATATCGAAGAGGGACAGTTCCAGGCGGGAACGATGCTTCCGAAAGTGGAAGCCGCCATGAAGTTCGTCCGTTGTTACCCTGATAAAAAGGCAATCATCACCAGTCTTGACAAGGCGATGGAGGCGTTGGAGGGCAAAAGCGGGACGACCATTACATTTGCATAAAGATAAGGGACCGTTGAGCTTATGTGAAAAGGCAAAGTTCTGCGGTTCTTTTTCTGTCAGGAATACTCTGGAAGTTTATAACGTCCCCCATAACCATGGAATAGGGGATTTCAAAAATCTGTAGCTATCCTCTTGCAATGGCCGGTCTTTTGTGGCAAACTAACCATAAAAGATTTTATGAGATGCTTTAGGAGTGAAGTGCAATAATCCTAAATGGCGTAACTACCTTGGAAAGGAGCGTGGAGATAGAAGGGGATTTTACGTGAATCCGTCGGCAGATGGTTTTGCAGAAGTTTTGGCAGACGGGCTATATGTAGATAAATCGGAATTGATAGGCTACACAAACGATGTGCTCGGTACGTCCAGAAAGCTGACGGCATCTACCCGGCCGCGCCGTTTTGGAAAGTCATTTGCAGCGAGATTATATCCAGTTCCTGCGCAGTATATTCAAGAGCGTACAGACTTCCCAGATTATTGTGGGAGCATACATGACGGGAATTTTGCCTATTAAGAAGTATGGCACCCAGTCCGCGCTGACGGATTTTAGAGAGTTCACAATGCTCGAACCAGGACCGTTGGCACCATTCATTGGCTTTACGGAAGGAGAAGTAAAAACTCTGTGTGAAGAATATGGCTTTGATTTTGCAGAAGCGCAAAAGTGGTATGATGGCTATCAGTTTAGCTTAGAGGGGCAAGACGGTGATGTGGTTGATAGGCAGGGAAAGGATAAGTGGATGGGACATATCTATTGTCCCAATTCTATCAGGGAGCTTATTTCTAAAAGGAAATTTGACAGTTATTGGACATCAACGGAAACTTATGAATCGCTGTTGTATTATGTTGACTTGAATTTTGATGGCTTGAAGGACGGTTTGGTTGACATGCTTGGTGGAAAACGTTGCAAAATTAATGTTCGCACATTCCAGAACGACATGACTTCCATAAGAAACCGCGATGATGTATTCACGCTTCTCGTTCATCTGGGATATCTTGCATATGATTCCGACAAGAAAGAGGCCTTTATCCCAAATGAGGAGGTAAGGGGGGAATTTATTACGGCCGTCAGCGAATGCCATAGGCCGGAACTGGCAAAGGCTGTAAAAATGTCGGAAAGGCCATAACATAAATTAAGGATAAGCAATATTTGGAAGTTATAAAGAAATTTGGTTATAAAGGAAAGGTGCTTTTGATTGGCATTAATTATAGTACAAAGACCGGAAAGCATACTTGTAAGATAGAAGAATACGAGGAATAATGAAACATTTCGTCATTTTGTGAAAAATGGGAGAAAACATTTCGTCATTTCGTGCAAAATCGATGGGGCTATGTAGTCTCTAGTACATCATTGCATTAATAATTAAGTAATATTATACCACTAAAGGCACGCCT
>CAOKHZ010000014.1 GCA_948468385.1 uncultured Faecalicatena sp.
AACCATATGGATAACAATTTAAAAGCATTGGAAAAATTAGCAAAAAACATAAAAAACCAATTTGACGAAGCCGGAAAAAGCTTCGCAAGGTGGCTGTCCCCAAGTTCCGGCGTTTCGGCGGTCATCAAGCGACTCCAAAAAATGCCGCAGGAGGTGCACGCGATTGACACGGCGATGACGAACCTTTACAAGGTGACGGACGCGACAGCCAAAAGATATGACAGCTTTTTGAATTCCGCAAGCAAGTCCGCGCATGACCTGGGAAGGTCAATTTCAAGCCTGATTGACCAGACGGCCAATTGGGCGAAGCTAGGCTGAACAAACGGCCCCCCGCATGGTGACATGCGGGTAAACAGTTAGCTCAAATCGGTGGAACTCCTGAGAAGGACAATACCGAGGGTAAGACTTTGATACTTCATAAATGATACCACGGATTGCTCCGCATTTCGCGCTGTCGCAATTTCGGTATCACCAGTATCAAAGATCCCGTAACGACCACAGTTCCATGAGCAATCATGGAGCGTATGCTAACCATCTTTTATACCTTGACGAACTTGGAAAGTCCGCTGGCGCGAAGCGCGCCAGATACGGTATGACCGGAGGGTACAAGATGAAGGTATGGTCTGCTCTGCAAACATAATCGGACGTCAAAGATAAAAGTCGATTGTTTCGATACCGTCCGGGACTTTTATCATAGATTGTAATGAACTTGCAGAGGTAGGCAGAAATGACCTACCCCTTTCCACTTCTTCTGGAAAGAGTAACAAATGGATTCACTTGAAAAAGCCGGCAAACTGGCGGAAGTCTCGTCCGTCCTTTCCAACATCGGCAAGGTTGACGACGGCACCGCCATCCGCGACATGGCGACGATCATGAAGGCCTTCAACGTGGAGGCGGCGGACTCCATCACCATCGTGGACAAACTGGGCAAGCTGGGCAGCGAGTACGCGACTTCCGTAAAGGATCTGGGCGACGGGTTGTCACACTCCGCTTCCGCCATGGCCGCCAGCGGCACCGACCTCGACAAGACGCTCGCCATGCTTGCCGGCGGCACGAAAATCACAAAGGACGCCTCCGCGTTTGGTGACTTCCTGACGGTTGGAAGCCTGCGCGTCAGGGGCATGAAGGGCGAGCTGGAAGAACTCGGCGAAGAAGTTGCCACGACCGCCGATTCCGTCCGCAAAGTGCAGAACCAGGTTTTAAAGCTCACCCACGGAAGGGTAAACATCTTCGACGGCGCGGGGAATGTCAGGGATTACTATGACATCATGACGGACATTTCAAAAGTATATGACCGTCTGTCCGGCACTGACAAGGCCGACTTATCGGAGCTTCTTTTTGGCAAACAGCGGGAAACGCAAGGCACCGCCTTCATCGAGGCGTTCCAGTCCGGACAAATCCAAAGCGCCTACGAGGCGGCGCTCAATTCCCAAGGCTATGCCATGCAGGAGCAGGAGCGTTGGATGGACTCCCTGGACGCGAAGCTCCAGCAGTTTGATGCCACTTTCCAATCACTGTCGAAAAACGTGCTCGACTCGGACCTGTTAAAGTTCTTTGTCGACCTCGGCACCAACGCCGTGTCGGCATTCGACAGCATCACGAGTAAACTCGGTTCGTTAAAAACACTTTTGCTCGGGGCAGGACTGTTCGCCGGGTTAAAAAACGTCGGTATGGCTAAACCATACTAGTATGCCATCACAAAGTCAAATGTTTGTGGACGTGCCGACAGCATAGTTTTGGGTTGTTGTGACAAGGGCATCAGCCGTTCTATGCCCGCCATGCGATACATGGCGGTAAATAAAATTCATGGCCCATTCGCCATGAAGGTCGATATGGCGATGAACATCGCTCCCATCGGATAATATGGGACGGGGAATCTTGTGTCTGTCACGACAGGGTGACACCAAATGAGATCCGCAGGGAAGCCTCTCCTTACGCCCATCCGCGTAATGATGAACCCCCACAGTAATGAAATGGCCACAGCCGCCTAGATGCAACGCTGGCGGAAGAATATACATTCGGTACTATGCCGAGATGCGACGGTATATTATTCAGCAGGAACTTGTCTCCCGCTTTCGCATCCGTGGAACCACCGTTGTCGTGGTTGATAAGAGGACAACAAGGAATTTGAAGGAATATAATGGGATTTGATAGAATTTGGCGGAATTTAATGGAATTTCCAACTATGTGGTTGGATAGGGTAAAAAGGAAAAAATCATTTGCAAAAAGGACAGAAATAATGAATGGGTGAATGCGTTTGGGGATGAATGCAACGCAGCGAAGAACACAGAACGTCGCTAAAAATGGCGAACCGCCCAGCAAGAAATATGCTTGGACGGTTCGATTTATGGAGAAGCAAAATAAATATGAACGAGTTAATCAGGTTTGTCATGTAAGAAGGTAGGTGATAACTTTGCGCTTAGAACTTACTTCCGCAGTTTTCGCACTTGTAAGTTTTGCCCGCATCGTCAATCGCACCAATCGTGCCAAACGCAGCCGTCTTTACCGCCCTCGTGGTAAGCGTTATCTTTTTAAGTCTGGTCGAACCACAAACCGGGCATTTGGGGACGTTTGACAAGCCCTTACCGCTAAGGATTTTCAATTCATAGGCTATTTTTTCTTCTTCACGCCTTCGTTGCTCTTCCTCTTTTTGTTTCTCGCGTTCCAATCTTTTCTTTTTATAATATTCCTCGCGTAAGTTATTCATTTCATCCGATAATGGATGGCCTAACTTGTTTTCTAACCATTGGATTTTCTGTTCTCCATTCAAATTCGTAAGCTTATGTCCATCTATGAATCCTACTTTGGTGAGTTTCGAATTACAAATCGGACAAATGGTATGATCATTAAGTATGGTAGAATCTCCACAACTTTCACAAATAAACATTACTCTCATATTTTAACCTCCCTTCTGTTGTCTATGCTATCATAAAAAAAATAAAATGTCCACGGCTTTATCACAAAATAGTATGATTTTTAAAACATTTGACAATGATATTGATAGCTGGACAGCTAAAATAGGAGTCTTCAAAAAATCTATTAATGATTTTAAAAAGGCTTATAAAAGTAGAAAAAACGATATTGATAGTTTAACAAACGAAAATAAAGTCGCCAATAAAGAAGCCAAAACACAAGTGGGAAGTTTTTGGAGCTACCTATCCAAGCCAAAGGAGGAAGGCAAGAAGTTTATCACCAATAAAAACACCGAAATTGTTTCATCGCAAAACATTGATTCCTACATCAAAGAACTGACCCCGGATAGTGCAAACGCGAAGCTCAAGGAGATACTTAAATGGCAGGGCATTGCAAACAGCAAAAAAGACAAGAGAAACTGGCATGATTACTATAAAAAACTGCTTGCCGACGGGGACGGTTATCTTATCGGCCTTATCAAAAACACGGACAACCTATCCCAGCTCACCGGCGAAGACCTGGTCAAAGCCAACGACGAAGCCCGTCAGTCAGCCATCGAGCACAACAAGGCTCTCAAGGAACGAACCCTCGGTGCAAAGGCAAGCAAGTTCGCGCTTAACGCCCTTGCCACCGTCGGGAACATGGCATTTGACATGCTGGTTTCCGTTGGTATCAACGCGGCCATCGAGGCATGGGACAACTACGCGAACGCGCAGGAGAACGCCATCGAGCGCGGCAACGAGGCTTTTGATAGGATGCAGCAAAACCAATCGAAAATCGCGAACGCACAATCCGTGTTTGACAGCATCAAGTCGAACACTGTCATATCGGACGACGGCAGGGAAATCACGAGATTTGAGCAATTAAGCTCGGGTGTAAGCTCCCTGGGCGAAAACATCTCGCTGACCAAGGGCGAGTTCGAGGAATACAACTCCATACTGGCCCAGCTGTCCGGTGCCGGATTGACCGCCACGACGAGCATGTCGGCTCTGGAAGACCAGATAAAAACCCTCAGAACGGAAGCAAACCGTGATACTCTTAAAGGTTTTGGAGACTGGATTGATGGTTTCAATGCCAAGAACAACCAGATGGACAACGACTTTACAAAGGAAGTCGGATATCAGCAAAAAATTAAGGCGTTAGATAAAATTTATGAAAATGAAGATAACGGATTCCAAGCGCAAAACGTCAAAAAATTAAGCTGGTGGGAGGAACTTGGCGGGAACTATGCCGCCAGCATGCAAATGCAAGCCGCATCCCAGCAGATTAATGCAGACGCTCGTGAAATGTTAATCGGGTCGGCACAAGAAATAACCAATGAAACGCTTCAACTTGCAACCGACACAAAGGCACTGGAAGAAATCGCGAAAGACTTTGATATCGACATTTTCGACGAAACCGGTGAGTTTTCATATGAAAAATATAGTTCTGACGACGTGCAAAAACAGTTGGCGGATGCACGAAAAACGTTGATGTCATCAGTCGAAGCCGAGGTAAGGCAAAGTGCCGGATATTTACAGGCACTTTTCGAAAACAGCGATGGTTTTGACAATCTTTCCGAAACGACGGCCAACATGATGTCCGGCATATTCAGCAACATAGACTACGCCACCGTGTCAAAATTCATGATAGATGAAAAAACCGGGGACTTGAGCGGTTTAAAAATCAATGGCTGGGTAGAAAATATAACAGCCAAATTATCGGACACAAACATCCAGGACAAGTTGAACGAACTTTTCACATTAGACAGCAAGAAGGACAAGATGGCGTATTCTGAATACAAGAGACAATCCGAGGAATTGATCGGCTATATCTCCGGCAAAGTTCCAGAATTATCGGAGTCCTTGCTCAGGAAGTCATCGGGACTGGACGGCGTTGTCGAGGATCTGGATTCTAGTTATCATAGAATTGCAAAAGCCTTCGGGGAGCAAAACGCAAACAAGCTCAACACTTCCGACTTGAAAATCGCGGCGGAAATCATCGCGGACGATGAGTTCAGCGGAACGTTTGACGATTTGCTGGAGAAAGTATACACGGCAAACCAGGCCTTCAAGGATCTGAATTCAAACGCCCACTTTGACGCGATCAGCGCGGCCGACGAGACGGAAAATGCCGGTGACGATTACCTGAAGGCCGTCCGCTACCTGGAAGAGGCCAAGGAAATGCACGACAAGGGGCTTACCGGTACGGATGACTTTAAAGCCAGGGCGGCCTACTTCTCTCCTACCGGCTCTGACGATTCGGTAAATTTCGCCGACAATTATGAACGGGCAAAAAGGTATCTGACGGAAGACGAAAGCGGCGTGACGAACTTCTTAAACGACCTGCAGGCAAAAGGATATGCCACTTCCGAAGCGTTGGCGGACGGAACCACCTCGTGGTCATACAATATCGATGATCTGGAAAATTGCGCAAAGGACATGGGAATGAGCTTTGAATGGCTCATGGACATGTTCGGAAGGCTTGAGGACTATGATTTCCACAACAACTTCGTCGCGTCTATGGAAGACGGTTCCGCCAGAATCGCGGACTTGTCAAAAGAACTGGTCGAAGCCGAGGCAAAACTGGCCGAACTGGAAGCAGACCCGCAAAGCGGGCAGATGGCGATTGACCAGCAACGTGAAAAAGTCAATCAATTGCGAAGTGACATTTTGCAAACGCAGAACGCCATGGGACAAGTCGCCGCAAAATCTGCCGAAGATTACAAGGAACAAATCGACATGGCCAAAACCTCCATCAACACGTTAAAAGAGGAACGGGATCGAATCCTACGTGAAAATACTTACGGTGATGACACAAAGCGGGTCGCCTCCCTGATGGAAGACCAGATACGGGAGTGGGCATCCGAAAACAACATTGAACTTGATGCAGAGTTGAACATCGTAAACAAGGCTCCCGTTCAAGGCGAAGTATACGATGCCGTCTATGCGGACTTATATGAAATTCAAATCGAGGCCGAAAAAGCCAACGAGAAGTTATTGGAACTTGGCGAAACCGACACGACGTTTGATTTTGACACGACAGACGCGGGTGAAATCGAAAGCCAGATCATAAAGGCTTCAAAACTTCTTGATAAATTCAAAAATGAAGACGGCACGATAAACATCGACTTGGAAGGTGCCAAAGAAACCGAGCTCATCATTGAAACGCTCATTCGCATGAAAGACAAGTTGACCCATAAACAAACGGTCATGTCCATTGACACGTCCCAGATAGAGGGCGAACTCGGCCAAGGTTTAAGCTCGTTCCAAAGTTTTCAAGAAAAACTCAACGAATTTCAAATAGTAGCACTTGAAAACGGAAACACGGAGGCGTCCCAAGTCGGGATACAACGCATTGCCGAGGAAATCAACAAGCTGCCAAGCGACGTCAAAATCGCGCTTGGACTCGATGACGAAAATTTTCAGGCGGCAATTGACAACGTGATGGCAACGGAAATCGATGTGGAAGCAGGCGTGGAGCTTGACAAGGCATCCTTACAAATCATTTCTGAAACGATTGCCGGAATCACCCCGGAAACGTTAATCTCCGCCGGAGTGGATGCAACACTTATCGGGGAATACACAAGCGAAAGCAAGGTCGATGACGAAGGCAACCTGGTCGTATGGGACAATGATACCACGAAAGTGGATGAATACATCGGGGCACCAAAGTCGGCAATCGGGAACGTGATTTGGCAAAGCAACACCAATGCCATCGACAATGCCATTGCAAAAGTCAAAAATGTGACTGGAAACGTGACATTCACGGTTTCTGGTTCTGCCGGTTCCGCCACCTCTGGCGGTTCCATCGTTCAACAAGCAGCAGACGCGTTAAAACATGCAATCTACGGAAGCAATGCCGACGGCACGTTCCACGCCCACGCAAACGGTACGGACGTCGCAATTCGCCAAAGCGAGGAGGCCATCGTGAACGAGCTTGGCGAGGAAGGATTGATCCGAAACGGCGTGTTCACAAAGATTCTCGGCGGCATGCGGAAAATGAAGCTTCGGGTTGGCGACATCATACTGAACCACAAGCAAGTGCGGGAGCTTGAAAAGAACGGATACGTCACTTCCAACGGCGGCCGTGGAAAGCTGATTGGTGCTTACGGTGGTGGATCCGGCGGCGGATCTTCGCCCGGCGGTTCTTCGTCAGGCGGCTCTGGCTCCAATGCATACTCCAACTTCACCTCAAATTCAAATTCCAACTCGTATTCCGGCTCAAATTCCAATTCAAGTTCCACCCCCAATTCTTCCAGCGAGGATGCCGAGAAGACCTTGAAAACCTACGACTGGGTGGAAAACAAAATCAAGAGCGTCGAGCGCGCGATTGACAAGCTGAACCAGGTCGTGGATAGGAGTTATCGGAACTGGACGGAACGTAACAATGCGTTGTACAAGGAAATGGAAACCATAAACAATGAGATTGGGATTCAAACGGAGGCCTTTTGGACGTATTTGCAGAAGGCAAACGAAAGCGGCTTGTCGGATTATTACAAGACGTTGGTGCGTGACGGCGCGATTTCCATCGAGGACGTCCAGGACGAGGCCTTGCAGGAACAAATCGCGGATTACCAGGAATGGTATGAAAAGGCGCGGGATTGCGGGGACGCGATCGAGGACTTGAAGGACGACCTTGCCGACCTGGCAAAGACGAACTTCGACAACGTGACCCAGGAATTCGAAGACCAGTTGAACGTCATCGAGCACACCATGGACATGATTGACGGTTATATCGACCAAACGGAGGAACGCGGGTACCTGGCCGCGACCAATTACTACGACAGCCTGATGAAGCTGGAAAAGGACAACGTATCCCTGCTGCAAAAGGAATACGACGCGCTGACGGACGCGCTTGCCAGCGCAGTTGCCAGCGGCAACCTTGAAAAGTACAGCGAGGACTGGTACGACATGTACGCCTCCATCCTTGACGTGGACGAGGCCCTGCAGGATGCCACGACATCGCTTTATGAGTACCAGAACGCGATGAGGGAGCTGGAATGGAGTTACTTCGAGACGAAGGAGACTTACATTTCCAGGCTGACCGAGGAATCGGACTGGCTGATCGGATTGCTGGAAAAGCAAGGGAAGCTGGTGGACGATAACGGCGAGTTCACCGACGCGGGAACGGCTGCGAAGGGGCTTCACGCCGTGAACTACAACGTCTACATGGCGCAGGCGGACGATTACGCGAAGGAAATCCAAAAGCTCAACGCGGAGCTTGCAAAAGACCCGTACAACACGACACTCATCGAGAAACGAAACGACTTGCTGAAGCTGCAGAGGGAAAGCATCGACGCGGCCTATGACGAGATTGATGCCGTAAAAGATCTGGTTTCGGACGCATATGACAAGCAACTGGACACGCTGCAGGACATCATTGACAAGAAAAAGGACGCGCTTGACGCGGAAAAGGACTTGTACGACTACCAGAAAACCATTGCTGAAAAGACAGAAAAAGTTTCCTCCCTGGAGAAGCAGATGAACGCGTACGCCGGGGACAACTCGGAAGAGGCAAGGTCGACGGTCCAGCAGTTGAAGGTTGACCTGGAAAAGGCAAAATCCGACCTGGAGGAAACCGAATACGACAAGTGGCTGTCAGACCAGGAACGCATGATGGACGACTTGTACAGCGAATACGAAGCGCTATTGAACCAAAGGCTGGACGACGTTAACTTCATCATGAGCAATATGATCGATTCTGCCAATAACAACACGGGAACCATAGCGGATACTTTGAAGGAAGCTACAGGTTCTGTTGGTTCCACATTATCAGAAACGATGAGTAATATTTGGACATCAGACCAAGGATTCAAAGGTATCGTCACGGGATACGGTAATAGTTTTGCCAGTGGATTAACCAATGTTGCCACCACCCTGGAAACCATCAAAAATCTTGTAAACGCCATGGTGTCCGAATCACAGCAAAAGGCGGCGCAGCAGGCGGCAGAACAAAACGCGAGGCAGCAAGCGGCGGCCAACAAAACACCAACGGCAAACCCGTTGCCAAGCACCACCCCGCCGCCACAACAAAACGCACCTGCGAATGACAATAACGGAACGGACACTTCGTTCTTCATACATAGGGAAAAAGATCATCCAAAGAACCAATTAAACATTAACACAAGTATCATGGATAGACTTAAGTATCACGATTTCGACTGGTCTTTCAAGGCATGTGCCATGTATTACTCCAAGATGGGATTTGGCGACCCGTATAGGGGATCTGAAAGCCAGAATATCAACATGTTGAACTGGATGAAGAGCCACGGCCTATATCGCGGCGGCGAGATTGGCGACTTGATCAAGGGAACGAATGACACCGGCTTCGCGCTGGTAAAGACGGGGGAAACCGTGCTGACCGAGCAGGCGACAAGAAACTTGAAAGACACGCTTGCTCTGGCAAACCCGTTCGTGGAATCCATCCGAAAGATGAACGAGGAATTCAAGAACACGTCAATGGCAGGCATGGGCAACACGCAAAACGTCGGAAACGTCACGCTGGACATTGACAACATCACGTTGCCAAACGTGAAAAACTATGATGAATTTAAAACCGCCCTGCTGTCCGACAGCCACTTTGAAAAAGTCATGGGGCAAGCCATGGCCGACAAGATGATGGGTGGAAATTCATTAAACAAATTTAGATATATTTAAAAACAACGTGGGATGGCATATAGCTACATAAGGAAATATGCCGCTTTGCGGCTACGGCTGGCGTAATACTCACGGCAGATAAAATCTGTCGTGAGTATCATTTCCCATCATCCCCCGCCCACACAATAAAAAATATAAGGCAGGTGATTACGAAATGTTGATGAAAAACAAACTAAGTCCAGAAAAGAAACTGGAAACACAGCAAAGAATCATCGAGCAGTTTGAGAAAGAGAAAGCGCAATTGCTCGATGCCATCGAGACATTGACATTTGAAAAGGAATTTGACAAGGAAAACAATACCGAGTCCATAAAATTGGCAAAGTCCTTGATTGAATCCATGGAAAAGCAAATGATCACGATGGCGGAATGTATCGACGAATTAAAGTTTTACAAATCAGAATACAAAAAATGTATCGGGATGCTAAAAGATTCTTTCATGAAAAATTTCTTGCTCATGAAGGATTCCCAGATACGGAAAGGAGCCATACAATGAGGTGTATTGATTTTGAATATGACGGACAGCTATTGTCCGACCATGATTGCGTGATATGCAATATCGGCAATTCTCCAGGGGTGGAGACGACGGACTTTGGAAACCATGTTTCCCTGAATACCGTTTATTCCATCGGATTAAACAAGTTTTCCATTTCTTCCACAAGATATGACGAACCCTACACGGTTTCGTTCCAGGTCGCCAAATTATGCCATGACATGAAATCGGCATCCCAGATCGGGGAATACGAATTAAGCGACATGATGCGCTGGCTGAACAGGAAGAACTATTGCAAGTTTAAGCCGATTTACAAAGACGGCGAATATTCGGACATCTATTATATGGGAACGTTTGACGTACAGCCAATCGATTTGTGCGGCAGAATCATCGGTCTCGACTTGACATTAAAGACAAATGCCCCGTTTGGGTATTATGAACCGGTATCTGTTTACATGGATTTGAAAAGCGCAGAGGACACGTATACGCTAATTAATAGTTCCGACGAGACCGGGCTTACATATCCCGCAACGGTGATCATTGAATGTTTGTCCAAGGGCAACTTAATATTGAAAAATTCAAAGGACAGCCGGTATACGGAAGTAAAAAATTGCAAAGCCGGAGAAGTATTGACGCTAAACGGGGAAGAAAAGCAAATCACGTCCAGTATGTCGCACAAGACGCTTTACAATGATTTCAACTATAATTTTGTCAGAATATATAGCGGGCGGGAAAATGGAATGGACAACAATGACAACGTCTTCTCTTCCACCCTTCCATGCAACGTCAGCCTCGTATATTCTCCCGTCTGTAAAAGAGGGGTGATTTAATTTCAGCCGCGCGGTTGACTAATCGTTACGTTCAAGAACTCCACCGGCGTTCTTGCGGCGGCGCACAAGTCAGCTATGCTGACAAAACACATCTTTGTGCGCCTGCCATCCGCCGGAGGCATATCAGATGGGGCTGTGCGCCCCGCCGCACAGTTTGAAAAAAATTACACATAAAAAATAATAGAGGAGTGATTTCATTTGAAAAAAATAATATATAAAAGATTTGAGTCGCTGGAAGAACCGACCATCGTGCTGTCCACGAGAAGTTACGAACATCTCGGTTCACTGTCAAATGTCGACCCTTCGAGCATTACATATAAAAAGAATTTGAATGCCGCGAACGAGTTTTCGTTCAAGATTTACAAGACGATGGACGAGAAGGAGGAACGGCTGTGGGACAAGGTTGTTGACTTAAAGCTGATCTGGGTGAAGGAAGTAAACGAATATTTTGAAATAAAGGTAAACGTCAATGACAGCAATGACGTTGTAAAGTCAATTACTGGCACGTCCCTTTGCGAGGCGGAACTCGGGCAAACGATACTGTACGACGTGGAAATCAACACCGAAAGCGACATTGCCAGAAGCGATTATACCGTCACGAAGTTTTACGACCCGGACACCCCGGATGGTTCCCTTCTTCACAGGGTACTGGGAAAATTGCCAAATTATCATATAAAGCATGTGGATAGCTCTCTTGCAAACCTGCAGCGTTCTTTCAGCATAAATGGCACTTCCATTTATGATTTCCTGACGGGAGAATGCGCGGAACAGTTTAACTGCCTGTTTCAGTTTGACAGTGCGAGCCGCAGCATTTCCGTCCATGATTTATACACAAACTGCCTGCATTGCGGGTATCGCGGAGAATACGCGGACGTATGCCCGGAATGTCATGAGACGGAGCTCTCTTATTTCGGCGAGGATACCACGATTTACGTGGACAAGGAACACTTGACGGATAACGTGACATTCGAAACCGACACAAGCGGCGTGAAAAACTGTTTCCGGCTGGAAGCCGGGGACGATCTGATGACGGCAACGGTCCGCTCGTTGATCCAAAACGGCGGCGGAAACATTTGGTACTTTTCAAAGGAAGACAAGGACGACATGCCGGAAGCACTCTCCCAAAAGATTGATGCTTATCAACAGCTTTATGACTCTTGCACGAAAGACTACCAGATTGTATTGGAAGAATTATATGATTCCATTGACCAAATACTCTACCACACTTCTTCCATGATGCCAACCAGAGAACACGACGAAGTGACGGCCGCAACGGAGGCAGCAAAATTAACCAACGCGGCCCTAAGCCCGCTCGGGCTTTCTGCCCTCAATGCCTCCACGTCCGCCGCAACGGTAGAGGGCGCGCTGAAAAACTACGCAAAGGTATACGTAAAAACCGGGTATGTAAAGCTGGAAATCAACAACGGGCGTTTTCAGTATATTGGGAAAAATTCCGACGGGTATCATTACGGCACATGGACGGGAAATTTCAAGGTGACGAATTATTCAAACAAGGAAGACGTGGCGACATCGGAGGAAATTACCGTGACGGTGCATGACAATTACGAAAGCTTCCTCAAACAGAAAATCGAGATGTTAATTGCATCAAAGGACGATGACGATGTTTCCGTGTTTGACGTTCTTAAAATTGAAATGCCGGACAAATCCATGGATACCGAAGAAGCAGAAACGTTTAAAGCCGCAAAATTAAACGAATTTAAGAATGCTTTGGAAGAATATAGCCTGAACCGTTTGCAATCATTTTATGACGCGATCCAGAGCGTTCTTGAAATCATGGTCGAGGCGGACCAGGCAAGCGAAAGCGCGAATTTTTATTTTGACATGTATTTGCCCTATTATGAACGGTTACAAGCCTGCCAAGCAGAAATAGACAAACGGCAGGCGACCATCAAACAGTTGCGGGACATTTATAACGAGCGGGAGGCGAAAAAGAACGAGATCCAATCCAAATTAAATTTCGAAAATTTCCTGGGTGAAAAACTCTATCACATTTTTTGCTCTTACCGCAGGGAAGACACGTACAGCAATCAAAATTATATCTCGGACGGACTGAATAACACAGAGTTATTCGAAAGAGCGAAGGAGTTCCTTGAAACCGCCAAAAAAGAATTGTATAAATCAGGAGAACGAAAGCATTCCATATCGACTGATTTGAACAACATCTTATTGATTCCGGCGTTTGAACCATTGCTTGATAAATTTGAATTGGGAAATTGGATAAGGGTTCGCGCGGATGAAAACGTATATCGTTTACGCCTAATCAGTTATACGATAAGTTTTTCGGATTTAGGAAAAATACAAATCGAATTTTCTGACGTAACGAAGACGATGGACGGGATGTCCGACATGGGAAGCATCTTGTCGACGGCGCAGTCCATGTCCACGTCCTACAATTATGTCAGCAAACAAGCTTCCAACGGAAAAGATGCCAAGGACAAGCTGGAAAACTGGGTGGAAAACGGCCTCGCCTTGACTAAGATGAAAATCGTGGACAATGCCGACAACCAAAACATAACCTGGGATTCCCACGGCATTCTGCTTCGTGAATACCAACCGATCACGGACGATTATAATGACAAGCAATTAAAATTTATCAATCGCGGAATTTATGCGACGGATGATAATTGGAAAACGGCGAAGGTCGGAATCGGGGACTTTACGTTTTACAATCCAAAAACCGGGCAGATGGAAGAATCCTATGGCGTAATCGCCGACACAATTGTGGGAAACATCATACTGTCTGAAGACGTTGGCGTGTATAACAAGAATAACTCCATCAAGATGGATGAAAATGGCTTGACCATCACGACGGATGCAACCGAAAAAGGTGCGAACAACATGGCAATGACCGTTCAGCGCAAAGTGTTGAATGATGATGGAAAAGAAATTGTCGAACCCATGATGTACCTTGACAGTAACGGACAACTCGTATTGACGGGCTCACTAAGAATTAACTCTGGTGTAGACAATGCTGCTGAGACGTTAAAGGAATTGTGTGACATGAGCAAGTTTGATGAAAGACTTGATAAGCTTTTTAGCAGCAAGTCAGATGAGATATCTGGGAGCATTCAAGAAAATTTGGAAGAAGCAAAAAAATACACTGAAAAACAACTTAATGATTATAGGACAGAGGTCAAGCAATACATGCGATTTAATGATGAAGGGCTGACTCTTGGAGCGGAAGGCTCTGACTTTAAAACTGTAATTGATAATACTCGCATGGCGTTCAAACAAGGTGGCACGACGGTATCCTATATTAGTAACAAGCAATTATACATTCCGTCGGCTGTCGTGGAATCGCTTCTCCTCGGAAATTATTTCTTTCGTCCCAGAAAGAAGAAAAACGCTGACGGAACGGTATCATGGGGGGGAACGTCAATATCATGGGGAAAATGATTTTCATAAAAGGAGATGATACATTATGTTAAACGGGTCTGTTAGGACAAATGAAGGATATCAAGGAAGATATTATCAAGTCAACTGGACGGCCGATCAGTCTGTTGGAAACAATAGTTCTACCATTCATTGGGTGCTATCATGCGCCGGTGGCGCAGTTGGACAGTGGGGTCCACTTTATTACGTAGAACGAACATTATGTGTGAATGTTGCCGGGAACGTGGTAATCAATAAAACAAACGAAGTACGAAGATATCCCGGACAAATAGCGGATGGGTATGTTGTTGTTAACCATGGGGCAAACGGAGCCGCGTCGTTTTCTATAGATATCAAGGCTGCCACGTATTATTCAAACGTAGATCAGGGTTGTAAGGGTTTCGGTTCATTTGAACTTAACACGATAGCAAGGGCTTCGCAGCCGTCATGTAAATCGTTTCCGCATAACACGGAATACGTCGGGGATATGGGGACGTCCATATATATCCACATGAACAGGGCAAGCAATTCATTCACACACAACGTAAGGTATACGTTCGGAAACACAAGTGCCGTAATAGGGACGAATGTCACTGATAATGTCTTATGGACAATTCCCACAGACTTGGCATATCAAGTCAAAAATTCGACATCCGGTTATGGTACGATAACGGTTGACACGTTTAATGGAGGACAGCATATAGGAACAAAGACATGTAGATTCACATGTTCAGTTCCAAGTTCCATGGTGCCGTCCGTGTCCAATGCCAGCATTTCCATTGACAACAGTGCCAACAAAAACGGCATGCTCGCCAAATGGGGAGTCTGCGTCTCTGGAATCTCGAAGATACATGTCAACGCGTCGGCGACGGGAAGTTATGGGTCTTCAATCAAGTCATATTACATAGATGGCGGGTATTCGGTCAATGTTTCCGGTTCCGAATTGTCTTTTACTGGTGGCACGATTACATCATCCGAGAACAAAACGTTCCAAGTCCAAGCGATGGACAGTCGTGGACGTCGTTCTGGAACCGTGACCGCAGGGAATGTTTACGTGCATCCGTATAGCAATCCATACGTAACCTCACTTACCGCCACGAGGAGCAACAATAAGGTGTCCGTCTATGCGGATTGGAACTTTGCGTCAATCGGTGGAAGAAATACCGCTACAGCGACATTATCTTATAAAACAACGTCAGGAAATAACTGGGAAAATGGTGGCACAATCGGAAAGGCCAGCACCGTAACACTAAATGCAGACTTTGAAGAAATTAACAGCTATGATGTCAGAGTCGTGGTGACTGACGCGCTTGGTAATTCGGCAAGCCAGACAACTACAATCCCGACCGTAGACGTATTGCTTGATTTCCGTGCCGGAGGACACGGACTTGGCATCGGGAAAATCGCGGAAACGGACTCCATGGAAGTTTTCATGGATGCCAAGTTCATGAAAGACTTATGGATAACAGACGTTTCCTACAAAGGAGACAACATAAACCTTCGAAATGTCAGAAGCCTCGTCGATTGGAACAAGTTGCTAAATAAACCAAGCACGTTTCCGCCATCCGAGCATAGCCATTCGTATTTGCCGTTAACCGGTGGCTCGTTGTCTGGATCATTATCGGTAAACGGAATTTCGAACGGACGCGGTACGAGCTATGGATGGATGGATTTTTATTCTGGTGAAAATAACATGGTAAACATGTACATCGCAACCAATGACGGAAATCGTTTTACAATAAAAACACTAAATGGTTGCGATGGGATTACGTTTAGACCCAAGGACGGCGGAGGCGACGGAAACATTTCCGTAGTCGGCTCAGTTGTTTATACCGAATCGTGTTTTCAATTTTCTGCCAGAAAATTCAAGAAAAACATCACGAAAATCATGGATGCGGACGCGGACGAATTGCTATGCCTGGAACCAGTTGAATTTGACTACAAGGATACCGGGACTCATTCTGTCGGGCTTATCGCGGATGATGTTGCAAAATATTTTCCAAATTTAATATTTTATGAAAATGAAAAAGTAACCGGTCTGAACTATGTCGGCTTAATCCCATACATGATAAAAAAGATACAAATGCAGCAAGAAGAAATTGATGTGCTGAAAAACAAATTGTATGCAGAATAGCAGGCTTGACCATGAGGCTCACAAAGATTGAAGAAAAATTAAATATTGATACAAACAACAAATAGGAGGTCTATTAAGATGAATGAAATTGAAAAACCCATAACGGTGGCTCGTGAGGATTTTATAAGAGATTTAAATAATTTAGTCAATAATTCCGGCATACCGCCAATCATATTGGAACCAATTTTCGCCAATATGCATCGTGATATCGCGATGGTTTTAAAACAGCAGACCGATAATGACCGGAAGCAGTATAACGAGGCACTTATGGCACAACATGAAGCAAAATTGGACGAAACAAAATCGTGCGAATCCGCACAAGAGCCAGAGTAAATTTTTTGTAATCGGCATTATCACAAAAATGATTCATAATTATAACGAGGTGAAACATGAATTTACAAACAATACAACACTTATCTATTGATTTTAATCAAAAGGGTTACAAGATTATAAATGCAAACCAGTACGACAAAGAAACAAGGGCTGTCGTGGTGCACTGTACGGATAACGGGACATACGTTCCATTGGACAATACGGTTTATGCAAACGCACGCACCATGACGGCAGATGGCCGGGCGCTGCTCGACCCTGCCACGATTCAGGGCGATGGAACCATTTTATTGGAACTGGATGACACATTGCTCGCCGCGCCGGGAAGGGCGGCGACTCAAATTGACATCTATCAAAACGGCACCGAAAAGCGGCTTACGACAATGAGTTTTTTCATAAACGTCGAACCCTCCGTCTATGGGGATGACACAATTACGGCAAGCGATGAATTCAATGCCCTGACCGAGCTCATCAAGAAAGCCACGAAAGATTACGAATATGTCATTGACGAATCGAAGAAACATGCAGACAACGCGAAAGTGGCAGAGGATAACGCAGCTAATTCTGCGGCAGATGCGGCAAATTCTGCATCGGAATCCTCGGAATACGCGGCAAGCTCCCAGAGCTTTGCTGCTGCCGCCGCCCAGGAAGCAACCGCGTCCGAGAATTCTGCAAATGCCGCAAAAATCTCCGAAGACAATGCGAAAGTGGCAGAAACCAACGCGGCAAATAGTGAAAGTAATGCTGCAAATTCAGCGCAAACCGCAGCCAATAAGGCAAGTGAATCGTCTGCCCACGCGGACATGAGTAAGAGCTATGCAATCGGCACGAACAACGAAGTGCGGGAAGGGGACGCGGCCGACAACGCCAAGAAATATTATGAACAAGCCCGGGACATCGCGGAATCCTTCGCCGGAACGTTGCGCCCGAAGGGGACGATAACATTTTCCAATTTGCCGTCTGCCACGGACGCAAAAGAAGGCGACATGTACAACGTTTCCGACCAGTTTACCACTACCGCTTCTTTTAAGGAAGGGGAGGGCAACGTCATTCCGGCCGGTTCAAACGTCTACCGCACTGATGACGGCTTTTGGGACGTGCTGGCGGGCAGCCCGGTAACTGGCGTAAAGGGCGATACGGAAGCTTCGTACAGAAGGGGCAACGTAAATATTACCGCAGAAGATATCGGACTCGGAAACGTGAACAACACGGCGGACGCGGACAAACCGATATCAACGGCACAGCAAGAGGCATTGGATAAAAAGGTCAACAAGGCCGGAGATAAAATGACCGGCAGACTGATGAACCAGGGCGGGACGAGCGTCTACCTGACCACAGAACAATCGGGTCACGGCGACGGCTTTATCAAAGTCGCACGGTTCGAGAACCTCGTGCCGAACAGAAACCACAATTCACCAATAATCTTGGAACTGGTAAAAAGAAAGGGATTGGGGAGCGTCACCTTGTTCATAAGTTGGCAGGCAATTAACGAGACCAACGGTGTCCCATCCTTGAGGTCATTCGGTGGCAACGGAAATTATGGCGCGCGGATGGTGAATGTCGAGGATGATGTTTGGGACTTGTACGTGCAGTCGCAAGCATCCAACGACCATGTGGAAGTCGTGCGGTTCAGCAAACCGCAATATGACAGCAACGTCAAGGTAACATTTTACAAAGACCAATTCGTTACTACCCTTCCGTCCGGTACCATGATTGGTTTTACAGATTGGATAGGCGAAATTAGTAGCAACGTGGCAAGTCTGATGGATAAGATGGCCGCCCTTGAAGCAGTATGGCCACACGTATTGTGGGATACCGGCGGGTGGAACCCGTTCACGGATACGGCATCTGCATCAGCAATAAATGAGGAGGTGGCACAAGATGAGAATTGACCAATACGAGAAATCGGCAATTGAAGACGGGACGTTGTTCCCGGCAACCTTGGGAAGTCAAACCAAGAATATACTTGGGACGGAATTGAAAAGCTTTACGAATGAAACGGCGGGCGCGGCGGTAGAATCCTACGTCGTGCAACACAAGGAAGAATTACAAGGCCCGCAGGGGCCAAAGGGCGACACCGGCGCAACGGGTGCAACCGGTCCGCAAGGGCCAAAAGGGGATACCGGCGCGACGGGTGCGACCGGCCCACAAGGGCCAAAAGGCGACACCGGCGCGACGGGTGCAACCGGCCCGCAAGGACCAAAAGGCGACACTGGCGCAACGGGTCCGCAGGGACCGAGGGGAGCGACCGGCGCAACGGGTCCGCAGGGACCAAGGGGAGCGACCGGCGCGACGGGCCCGCAAGGACCGTCCGGCTCGCCATGGGGCGGGGGAACGTTTACTGGTACAACAAGATTTAACAATGGTATACAAGTTGGTAATAAATCTAATAACTATGGATGGATTGATTTATCGTATGGAAGTAGTGACAACATGTCCATTTTCGCAGATGGATATGGGGCTTGCATCCGAACAGTGTCCGGCCGACTTGGACTGATTAACGTCGCCGGCCGAACCATAGATTGCAACCATACAAACGGAGCCTGGTCTGGGATATGTGCGGGAGCCTACACTACCATGTCCTCCGAACGATATAAAGAAAATATAAAAGCAATATCAGATAACATTGCCCAAAAGCTGCTCGACGTAAATGTCGTAACTTATGATTACAAAGAGGGTGTTGTTACCGAAGAAAATCGCTATGACCGAACCGGAGTAATAGCAGAAGACATCATCAATGCCATTCCAGAAGTCGTATTCTTCCGAGAAATTGATGGTAAAAGACTGCCAGATGGCGTAGATTACGCCAAGTTTGTCCCCCACCTAATCAAAATGGTGCAAATGCAGCAGAAAGAAATTGATGAGCTGAAATCAGAAAACGCAACTCTGTCCAACCGGCTCACGATAATCGAGGAATCACTTGGAATCTCGGATGGTATGAAATCAAGAAGCGGCAATAATGGAGGCGTGACAAAATGAAAATAAACCAGTACAAAACAACGGAAACTCTACAAAACATAAAATTATTGGGTACGAACGACTCCCAGACGGTCGGAATCCCCTTTAAAGCAGTAAAAAAACAAGTATTTAAAGATGCAAATGCAACGCCGGAAAAGGACGGATTGATGTCGAAAGAGGATAAAGCGAAGCTAGACGAACTTGTGGAAACAACCAACTTGGAAGCAGTCGTAAAAAGCTTAATTCTTGCATCACACCCTGTCGGGAGCATTGAAGTGAACGTAAGCGGTAAAAATCCGGGAACGTACCTAGGTGGTACTTGGGTGGCGTGGGGAAGCGGTCGAGTGCCGGTGGGGGTGAATACGTCAGATGCCGACTTTTCAACCTCCGAACATACCGGTGGGGCAAAGTCAAGGACGCATTCGCACACGGTTCCGGGGCATACGCATGTAATTGGTGCCCATGCACATTTGATTCCGAATCACAATCATACCCTATCACACACACATACCATCCCACAACATAACCATTACGTTGACAGCCATCAGCATACACAAACAATGCGGTTTCAGTCGGCGTATCAAGAAGCGGCGGGAGGTGGTGTAAAGTACACAAATGGTGAGTCTGTCCCGACAAATATCATATATACAGGAAGTGCTGGTCAAGGCTATACATGGTACACTTCCTTAACTACGGATGGCGCATCAGTTGCAAGCACGGGAACTGCAAGTAACATGTCCACAAATAACAGTTCTACATTTAATTCTGGTAACTGCGGAGATTTTGCAAGTGACAATGCATCATTTTCAATATTGCAGCCGTTTGTCACGTGTTACTTTTGGAAACGAACAAAATAGAAGGGAGGATAAAAGATGGGAAAGGTAAACCAATACGGCACGTCGGAAGATATCGAAAACATAAAATTCCTAGGAACAGACGAAAACCAGACAGTGAACGTCCCATACAAAACCATAGAGGAACGAATGCTAGGATTTGCGACGGCTACTCACGATAAAAACGGCTTGATGTCCAAGGAAGACAAGGTAAAATTAGACGAACTGGGAGAAGGTTCTGTAACCGGTGTGAAGGGCAATGCCGAGACAAGATATCGAACCGGCAACGTCAACCTCACGCCCGCAAACGTGGGCGCGGTGAGCAAAGCGGGGGACACGATGACCGGGCATTTGCATTTGGGGAACGACACGACGACCAATTCTCCAAACATTTACTGGAATGACAAGAACCGTTCCATATGGGCTGGTACGGAAAATAGCAAAGGCGCTTTTTATCTCTGGGATGCTACAAATGGCAAAGGTATTATCATTTCAAATCCAGGAGGCGCGGACAACCGTTTTTTGGGAACCGCGAGCGGAAACCTGCCGCTGACTGGCGGAAAGGTAAACGGTACCATACAAGCCGGAGATAAAGCCTGGCTATTTACGGACGGTGAAGGCGGCACGTTGCAAATCCTGTCACATGACGGAAAGTATGGATACCATATGGATGGATGTCTGGACGATGGAATACGATTATACGTCTATCAAGTTGACCCATGGGTATACAAAGGTGAAATGATACTTGACATAAACGGCGGGCTACATGCGTCTGGCGGGTTCAAAGGGACTGCAGATACTGCGTTACGTTTAAAAGATACAAACGGCGCAAGCTATAATATCGGTGCTCAATATTCAGGAGAATTAGCCGCCGCTGATTGGATTTGCGCTTGGCAGGACTTGGGAAATAATGACATCCGAATCAGAGCTGTTAAACAAGGAAATCTCCGAGTTTATAATGCGACCAGGTGTGGTGATATGGCTCCGACATCTGGAGCATCAGGTTCGACCATCATGTCAAGGGATGGTAACGGGGATACAAGCGTTCGTTATTTGAATTGCGCATACTTGCACTCTTCTCAAGGCGTTGAGAATTACAACATTGCCTACGTAGTCTATAACAATGGTAACGACGGATATTATCGAAAATGCGACCTTAGCCATTTAGGCAGTTCTCTGTACAATAATGGACAACTCATGAGTAGAAATGGCGGGATGTTTACCGGACCAGTATATTTTTGGAGTTCTTCAAACTGGACTAATGCTGATAGTAATTTATGGTACTTTAAATCAGATAGGGGAATCCAATTCCAACCAGGTAATGCAAGCGGTTCCGATTCCGTTTCTGTTATTGGCAATTTTATTTATACGAATGCTTGTTTTCAATATTCGGCCCGGAAATTTAAAGAAAACATTGTTCAAATTTCAGAAGAAAAGAGCGATAAGATACTGGATTTGGAACCCGTGGAATTTGATTATAAATCTTCCGGGCAACATTCCGCCGGACTCATCGCGGATGACGTGGAACAATATTACCCGGACTTGATTTACTACGACAATGACGAAGTGACCGGACTTAATTATGCGGGCTTAATTCCGTACATGCTAAAGAAGATACAAATGCAGCAAAAAGATTTTGACGCACTGAAAGCGGAAAATGCAAGTCTGGCCGAAAGTCTCGCCAAAATTCAAGAAAAATTAGACGACATTACAAGAAATACGAGGTGATACTATGGATTTAATAACAACGCAAAACATATCCATCGACTTCAATCAAAAGGGTTATAAGACCATAAACGCGAAACAATGCGATAAGGAAACAAGATATGTAGTAGTGCGCTGTACGGATCATGGGATATTCGTTCCTTTAGACAGTACGGTTTATGCAAACGCGCGCACCATGACGGCAGATGGCCGGGCGCTGCTCGACCCTGCCACGATTCAAGACGATGGAACCATTTTATTGGAACTGGATGACACGCTGCTCGCCGCGCCGGGAAGGGCGGCGACTCAAATTGACATCTATCAAAACGGCACCGAAAAGCGGCTTACCACGATGAGTTTTTTCATAAACGTCGAGCCATCTGTCTATGGTGATGACACAATCACGGCAAGCGATGAATTCAACGCCCTGACCGATCTCATCAAAAAGGCCACGAAAGATTACGAATATGTCATTAACGAATCGAAGAAACACGCGGACAACGCGAAAGCATCCGAGGATAACGCGGCTAATTCTGCGGCAAATGCGGCTAGTTCCGCAACAGATGCGTCTGGTTCTGCAGCAGAGGCGGCAACTTCCGCCATGGATGCCCAACAATCCACTACTGCTGCCGCCCAAGAGGCAACCGCATCTGGAAATTCCGCAAAAGCCGCAAAAGTCTCCGAAGACAATGCGAAAGCGGCAGAAACCAACGCGTCAAATAGTGAAAACAATGCCGCAAATTCAGCGGAAACCGCAACCAATAAGGCAAGTGAATCATCCACCCACGCAGACATGAGTAAAAGTTATGCGGTTGGCACGAACAACGAAGTGCGGGAAGGGGACGCGACTGACAACGCCAAGAAATATTATGAGCAAGCCAAGGATATCGCGGAATCCTTCGCCGGAACGTTGCGCCCGAAAGGGACAATTACGTTTGAGAATTTGCCGTCTGCCACGAACGCAAAAGAAGGCGACATGTACAACATTTCAAACCAGTTTACTACTACTGCTTCTTTTAAGGAAGGTGCGGGCAACGTCATTCCCGCCGGATCAAACGTCTACCGCACCGACGACGGCTTTTGGGACGTACTGGCGGGAAGCCCAGTATCTGGCATCAAGGGTGACGCGGAAGCCTCCTATCGAAGGGGAAACGTAAACATTACCGCAGGAGACCTCGGACTGGGAAACGTGGACAACACGGCGGATTCGGCCAAGCCAGTGTCGGCGGCGCAGCAAGAGGCGTTGGACGGGAAAGTCAGCAAAGCCGGGGATAAGATGACCGGAGATTTGGAAGTGGATGGTACTGTCACGGCAACCAAATTTGCTGGAAACGCGACCAGCGCAACCAAAATCGCCACGAAGCGCAACATCAACGGAATTGAATTTGACGGAACCGCAAATGCGATTAATTATGCAGTATGCTCCACGGAAGCAGACATGCCGGAAAAAACAGTTGAGTGTTCGGGATTTTCATTGATTACCGGGGCGGAAATCACGGTCAAATTCATGGTGACGAACAAGGCGGCAAATCCAACGCTGAACGTGAACGGTACTGGGGCCAAGCCGATTTATTATCGCGGTGTCCCTATAGCTGCTGGAACATTGGCCAAAAACAGAACCTATTCGTTTAAATACAACGGCGAACAGTACGAGGAAATTGGAGATATTGCCAGAACGAATTCAGCTCAATACTCGGGATACGTGACTAAAGGCGAGGGAAACCCAAATAAAGTATGGGGAACAGATGCAGATGGAAATCCCGGATGGCAAGAAGGGGCCGAAAGTTCTGACATTGTAAAACTGACAAAAGAGGAATACGATACACTTCCAGACACAAAATTGACGGATGGGAAAATTTATTTCATTTCCGGTGAATCTGGAGGCACTTCAACGATAATCACTGCCGGGAATGTTATTTACGATAATTCAGAGAGCGGATTGTCGGCAACGGACGTTCAAAATGCAATAGACGAACTTTTGATGAAAATAGGTAATCTCGATGATAACAAAATTGATTCGGACAACGGTTCCGCCTCGGGTTGGCTGACACTCCAAAACCCGGACGCAAACTTGTCAGGAAACGTAAGATGGATATCAAACCAGTTTAACATTTTTGCCGGGAGCGGACTTGATGATGAAGGGAGATGGCATTTATGGGATGATGAAAACAGCATGGACATCATATATTATCAACCAAATACTCGCAAAGGTGCTGTCAGGGGCGGAAACAGTGTAGAAATTCGAACCGATGGAGAAGGCGGAAACGTAAGCTTGACCGGGCCAAATGCAAAACAGCACTGGGAGATGGATAATTGGAATGATAACCAGTGTAGAATATATTGTCACGATAATGAGACAAACGAAAACTATTTCCCTTTTACATTGAATAAAGACTATATTATTGGAATAACATACGGAAATGTTCCGTTTTATAGATTGACTAAGGATAACATGGACGCTCCTCCAGCTCCAAATTGGAATGGTGGTTTTTCCATTGGGATGGGGATTATGGAAGACAGTTCTATGCCGATTATATCTTTTTCAGTTATGGGATACCATTTGCAGTTTTCATTTTCGGAAGTAAATGTCGTGAAAAGAATGAAGCATCAAAGTAATCCGTGGAGTAAATGGACCAACGTATAACAAAAACCAAAAAAGGAGAGTGATCAAAATGGGAGAAATTATTCGAAATGGTGAAAGTTATTCCGGTTCCGGTGGTTCTGGAGGTGTTACTGGTGTAAAAGGTGATAAAGAGACAGCATATCGAACTGGTGAGGTAAACTTGACACCGCAAAATATCGGAGCCGTGTCGAAAGACAATGTTGCGGCAGGTGTCCCTATCGTGGAAGAATATATATTTGAACCATATATTACAGATTTCATACATATAGCAGAGATTCTTGCAGATGTAAATGAAAGCAGAATTTTAGGATTCAATGCACCAATCGTGTTTGAAGTTGCAGTTTCTGGGTTTCAAGAATCACATACTTTGTACATACAGTTCGACCGTGAATCTCCTAGTTCTATTTTAGAAACAAATTTCAATTACAGCGGACCAAAAACTAATATATTCCATATCAGAAAACGGAACAACACTAGCGATAAATGGGATTTGTACGTGGATTTGAGGGGGGCACCGTTATATGGACATGGGAGTGTTTCCATTTCAAGATTTTCAAACCCAAACAAGGAGCATTCAAACGGGAGCATCGTTATAAATAGGATATATTGTTCTCCAATCGGGGATGACATGTTACCTGCTGGAACCGATTATGATTTCGAGAGGATTGAGGATAATTATGTAAAAAAAGACGAAGAAAATTTCGTAAATGGGAATATTACATTTCATCCGCCCGATTATGAAGCTGGTGGTTATAACACCCCAGTTTTAGAATGGGAGGATTCTAAAAGAGATATTTGGGCTGGAATTAAAAACAATAATGGGTATTTCTATTTATGGGATAGCACGAACAATAAAAGTATCATCATTTCCGATGCAACTGGAAATAATCGTTTTAACGGATGTTCAATTGGTGTTATTGATAACGGGGATAACAAGAATACCGTTACAATGTCCTATTCTTCCAATGCACTTTCTTATTCCGCATATCAACACCTGGCCGCATGGAACGGACGGCAATTACGCGCGGTAGATAAAACCCAATATGTAACCACACAGTCATCTTCCAAAAGATATAAAGAAAATATCAGGCCAATTACGAAAGAACGTGCACGAAGAATTTTGGATGTTGAGATTGAAACTTTCGATTATAAAAATGGTGTGGTTGATGACAGAGAGCAATACGACCGAACTGGTGCTATCGCTGAAGACGTAGCAGAAATATATCCGGAGGCGGTAATCTTTCGAGATATCGAAGGACTTGGAACCGTTCCTGATGCAATTGATTATTCCAGACTTATCCCTTCCATGATTAAAATGGCTCAACTTCAGCAAGAAGAAATCAACGCTCTTAAAAAACGAGTAATGGATCTGGAGAGCGAATCGTGATAAAGTTCCACTTTTACACACAAAATCATGACATCAGAAAGGGGGTGATTGCATTGAACAAGTACATTTCAGAAAAGGAATTCCATTTCCAGATGAAGGAAATTCAAAAAAGAAACTTGTCGCTAGAACGCAAAAGAAAGCTAGACGAAGAAAGACGAAAGGGACGAACCGAACCGAAAATGCCGTCCGCGAGTAAGATGGTTCTTTTCGGGGTGATTGCCCTATGCGTGCAGATTGTAATTTTCTGCGAATACGCGATGCTCACGCTCGGCGACGCAAGCTCGATGTACGTGCTGATTGGCATACCCGCCGCCCTCGCGCCGGTCATCTGGGGATATTATAGCAAGAGCAAAGCCGAAAACATGGCCGGTGGCATCGTGTACGAGTCCGCCATGGCCGAGATACGGTCCAAGGACAAGGATGAACCGGCTGACAGCATCGTGTACGAGTCAACCACGGCCGAAACGCGTCCCAAAAACGAGGACAGGCATGAAGCTAACAATTCGTCCGGCGATGCCGCCGGGTAACACAAAAAGGAACAATTCAACCAGCGATGCCGCCGGATAATACAGAATGGAGGTACATATGAACATTTTAAATGGAATTCAGAAATTTTTGGAACTTATAAACGACAACTGGACGACAATCATGGTCATCCTCGGCCTCGCGGCCGCGATAGCCAAAAAGGTAAAGGATTATCTCGCAAAGTCCGATGACGAAAAGATCGCCATCGCGAAGATGCAGATTCGCGAAACGATACTCAGGCTCGTGACGGAGGCCGAAATGGATTATGAGGAATGGAACGTCGCCGGCAGCATCAAGCGCGCCCAGGTCATCAACCAGATTTGTGAAACGTATCCAATCTTGTCCAAAATCATCGACCAGCCGGAATTGGTTGAATGGATTGACGAACAGATTGACGAAGCGTTGAACACGCTCAGGTACATTATCAAGGAAAACCAGTAACCAAATAACTACATTAACGTGGGTGCGCCAAACTGACGCACCCTTTTATTCCCGCGAGCAACGAGCCAAAGTCATGCCCCAGGGCACCCTCTCTTGCCGCAAGCGGCAATTTACCTTGTGCTTGCATGACCTTGGCGACTGCCGCGAGGGTGCAATGCCCCGCAGCTTGCTACGGGGTATTTCACTGATGCGATGAAAGGAGAATTACATATGGCAAATTATAATAACTACTACAACAGCACGTCAACACATTACATTTCAAATTCCGGCTCCGACGAGAACGGAAAATATCATGGAGGAGCCGCGGGGGATCAGACCGGCGGGGAATGGGTTCTGCGGCCATGGTATTCCAGGCCGTGGAGCTGCGTGCTTCGATATGAAAAGGATGCCCGTGTGGGGCAAAAGCTCGCCGAACTGGGATGCGCCGCCGCGTTAAACGACAAGATTGGATACGACCAGTACCAGCGCGACACTTACTGGAACCAATTGAAAGCCGCGGGGTATGACCCGTCAAAAATCACAGTCGCCTGCGAGTCCGACTGTTCTGCCGGCATCATCGCGAATACGAAAGCCGTGGGGAACCTGCTTGGAATTCCGGCATTGGCAAATGTGAACGCGACATATACCGGCAACATGCGCTCCGGGTTCAAAGCGGCGGGATTTACCGTCCTCACGGACGCAAAATACACCAATGGGTGTTCCTACCTCCTGCCGGGGGACATTCTGCTATACGATGCCGCCCATACGGCGACGAACATCACCGTCGGTTGCAATGTCCGGGATCAAGGCGGCACGATTACCGCGCCGTCGCAACAAACTCCTATAACTCCAAGCGGACTTGGGAAAGACGAGAAATGGAAGGGAGTCGTTACGGTCAACGGGCTTAACGTGAGAACCTGGGCCGGGACGGAACACGGTACTTGTTCGTTCAGCCCCTTAAATACCGGCAACAAGATCAGCGTGTGCGACTCCCTGAAGGCCTCGGACGGCTCGGCGTGGTACTATATCAAGTACAACGGAAAGTACGGGTTCGTCCACTCGAAATATGTCGCGCCAGACTCCTCTCCCACTCCATCCCCTGCCCCGTCAAAAGCAAAGCCGACCAATGGCGCGCCCACGAAAAGAACTGCGTACGAGTCAGCAAAAAGCTTTTCCGGACAGCTTGCCGGGGCATATCGAACTACCGCGGACCTCAATATCAGGGCCGGAGCCGGAACGGACAAGCCATCCATGGTTGTCATACCAAAAGGCACGGTCGTGCAAAATTACGGGTACTACACGAACGTGGGCAGCACCAAATGGCTGTACGTACAGTTTACTTACGGCAACGTGACGTACACGGGATTCGGATGCGGGACATATTTGAGAAAATGACTTACGGAGGTGGTGACATGCCAGAATGGAATGACATATTACACATGGTGGCGGCCGCCGCTGACTGGTTCCAACGGTACTGGGCGGCGGCAATCGCCGCCCTCGCGCTATTCGGCATCGGAATTGACAAGACGCCATGGATAAAAATCAACCCGGTCAAATCATTTTTCAATAAACTGGGAAACTATATCGGTAACTACCTGAACAGAGTGTTTAACGAAAACGAGAGCGTGAAACGTTTGGAGTCAAAAATTGACGAGCAAGCCATAAAAATTGAGCAGGTGGAAACGGAAATGCGCAAAAATGACAGAGAAACCGCCAAGGACAAAGTGTCCAGGCTGCGGTGGGAAATCCTCGCTTTTGCGAACGCCCAGGATTTCATGGATTATGACATGGAAATGTACGGGCACATCATGGATGTCTACGAGGATTACGAGTCCACCCTCGAGGAACGCGGGATGCCGAACGGGCGCGTTGATGCCGCCTATGCGAAAATATGCAGGCGGCGGGAAGAAAAATTCGGATATTAATACTAACTAAGCGGGTCAAACCTCAGGGCTTGACCCGCTTTTTTTGCGTTCGCAACTGTTTGGGTAACCGCCTCATGAACAGTGACTGGCTCGGGGCTGAACAATAACCATTTGATACAATATCTAACAAACAACACAAAAATATAATAGCAAGATTCTATTCTCTTTAGTATAATGCAAGAGTGCATTTTGTTCTTCATTTCATGGGCATGTCTGCATCGGCACGTCCATTTTCACAAGTGAAAGGAGATTGCCATGTATCAATCATTAAACGGTTCCTGGTCGTTTTGCCAGGCGGATGAAGGCATCTGGCGGGAAGCGCAGGTTCCCGGGTGTAATTTTCTGGACCTGATGCGACACGACCTCGTTCCCGACCCATTCATTTCCCTGAATGAAAAGGAGGTACAGTGGGTTGGTCAAAAGGATTGGGAATATAAACGCTCGTTTGAATTGACGGAAGATGAGCTTAAATATGACGAGATTTTGCTCGACGCGAAGATGCTGGACACGCTTTGCGATGTCTATGTCAACGAGCAATTCCTATTTCACGGCGACAATTGTTTTATCCCATACAGTCATGCCATAAAGCCACTTTTAAAGCCCGGGGAAAATGAGATTCGTATTCTTTTTCATTCACCGGTAAAATACGTGGAGGAGCGGCACGCCGCATGTCCGGCCCCTAGAAACGCGAACGGCCAGGACGGCATCGTCTACATTCGAAAACCGCAATGTCACTTTGGCTGGGACTGGGGTCCGGTCCTCCCCTGCAGCGGCATCACGAAGGACATCGGGCTTGTATTCGTGGACGGCGCGAGAATTGAATATTTGAAACCAGAGCAGGAATTAAAAGAAGAATCAGCTCATGTCAATGTCACGGTGGACGTGAATGCTTACGCCGACCGGGAATATGAATGCGAAATCGTCCTGATACATCCCGATGGCAGAAAGGATTCCTCGACCGTGCCGGTTCCGCAAGCCAATCACGGAACGATTACAACTAATTTCATCATTGAGCATCCCGAGCTTTGGTGGACAAGGGAGCTTTCCAGAAAGGACGTGCAGCCGCTTTATACCATCCAGGCGACACTTTTTGCCGATGGCAAGCCGGTGGATGGGCAATCAAAAAAAATCGGCATCCGCACCATGGGACTGAATCGTGAAAAGGACGCTTACGGTCAAAACTTCCAATTCCGCTTAAACGGCGTGCCATTATTTATCAAGGGAACAAATTATATTCCGGCGGACAGCTTCGTCACACGTTTTGACGAGCAGAAGCTTCATTATCTTCTGGACGCGGTTTTATTCTCCAACATGAACATGATTCGCGTCTGGGGCGGCGGCTACTATGAAAGCGACGAATTTTACCAGGCCTGCGACGAGCGCGGCATTCTCGTCTGGCAGGATTTTCCTTTCGCCTGCCAGGCCTATCCGTTCTTTGACAACGCGTTCCTTGCAAATGTCAAAAAAGAGGTCGCACATAACGTGAGAAGGCTGCGCCACCACCCTTCCCTCGCCCTATGGTGCGGAAACAACGAAATCGAAAGCATGTATTATCTCTGGAGAAACATGAAAGAATACCTCCGCTGGACGAAGCTGTTCTTCTACGACATTTTGGAACCGGAACTGCGAAAGCAAGACTTACATACGCCCTACATTCCCGGCTCCCCCACCGGCATTTCTTACAATGATGGCGTAAATGCCGACAATGTCGGGGACACCCATCTGTGGAACGTCTGGCACGGGCTGCAGCCGATGAATTATTATCGGAAACGAATGACCCGCTTTTGCAGCGAGTTCGGTTTTGAAAGCCTGCCTGATTTGAAAGCGATTGAGCAATTTGCCACCCCCGCCGACTACGCGCTTGACAGCGAAGTGTTTACGGCGCACCAGAAATGTACCAGCGGGAACGACAAGATGATTTTCTACATCGCCTCCCGTTTCCACCTGCCGAAACACTTTGAGGACTATATTTATCTCTCGCAAGTGGCACAGCTGGAATGCGTGGCCGATGCCACCGAACATTGGCGCAGGAACAAGGGACGCTGCAACGGTTCCATGTACTGGCAGTTAAACGACTGCTGGGGCGTCTGCTCCTGGTCAAGCATGGATTATTATGGAAATTACAAGGCGTTGCAATATGGTGCCAGGCATTTTAACGCCCCCTTGTCCCTATCCATCAAGGACACGGACAGACAAGTGAAGATTTTTGCATTGAACGACCTCACGACCGACCATGATGTCGAAATGGAATATGAAATTTTTGATTTTACAAAGGGAACGTTGAAAACGAAAAAGCGGGCATTCCGCATCAAGAGGCTCTCCAACAAGAAAGCGTTTTGTTTGAACGCGCCCGCCATAAAGTCACGTTATCGTGCAAAAACAACAGGAATCGCCGCGAGGCTTTATGAAAATGGAAAACTATTGCAGCAAAAGACCGTGCTTTTCGACCATGAAAAGAACCTAAGGCTTCCTCATGCCAATCTAAAAACAAACATCATGGCAGATGGAAATCAATTGAAAATCACGGTAAAAACCGATACCTTCGCCCGGCTGGTCAAGGTAGAGAGCAATCGTTCCACGTTGCCTTTCAGTGACAATTTCTTTGACATTTTGCCAAACGAAGAGAAGACCGTGACTATAAATGTAGAAGACGGCATGACGCCGGAAGAACTAAAAAAGAGCATCCGCGTTTACAGCCTCTGTGACATTGCTTTTGACCGCAATCCGCTAAAGGCCAAGTTAAAACGCCTGAAGCTCTATTCGTCACCGATGAACTTATTCAGTGCCGCCTTCCAAAGGTCTGTGCCGCCCAACGTGAAATTTGAGGATGAAGCAAGCTTTAATTGAAAAATGTAGATTTTCCTCGTTACTATTCACAGCCACTTCACCGACACATTTCTTCTCATGCTTGTGCGCATCTCCCGGAGGTTTTTTATGTTATGGGAAACGAAGTTTCCCATAACATAAAACAAGGAGGTTCAAAGACAGAACTCTCAGGCCTTCGAACCTCCACCATTGTATTTTGCCACACATATTCACAAGATGTCAATATATTCTCCATTCAACGCCTTGTTCATGCTCCGCACGGCGCAGAATTTCCCGCACATGGAACAACTGTCCTCGTGCTCGGGTGCCCTATCTGCACGAATCTGCTTTGCCGTTTCCGGGTCAAGGGAGCACTCCCACTGTTTTTCCCAGTCAAACGTTCTCCGCGCGTCCGCCATCGCGTCATCCGCATCCCTTGCATGGGGAACCTTCTTCGCAATATCCGCCGCATGTGCCGCGATTTTCGACGCAATGATTCCCTGCTTGACATCCTCCACGTTCGGCAGAGCCAAATGTTCCGCCGGGGTAACGTAACAGAGAAACGCCGCCCCCGACGAGGCCGCAATCGCACCGCCGATGGCCGAGGTAATATGGTCATAACCGGGCGCGATGTCGGTGACAATGGGACCTAATACATAGAACGGCGCGCCCAGGCAAATGGTCTGCTGCAGCTTCATATTGGCCTCAATCTGGTCAATCGACATGTGCCCGGGACCTTCCACCATGACTTGAACGTCCTTTGCCCAGGCTCGTTTTGTCAGCTCGCCAAGACGAACCAATTCCTCGATCTGGCACACGTCGCTTCCGTCGGCCAGGCACCCCGGACGGCAGGCGTCACCGAGGGAAATCGTCACGTCGTACTCCCGGCAAATGTCGAGAATCTCGTCAAAATACTCGTAAAACGGGTTTTCCTCGCCCGTCATGCTCATCCAAGCAAAAACAAGGGAGCCGCCCCGCGACACGATGTTCATTTTTCTCTTATGCTTTTTTATCTGCTCAATCGTCTTGCGGGTAATGCCGCAGTGAAGCGTGACAAAGTCCACGCCGTCCTCGGCATGTAAGCGCACCACGTCAATAAAGTCCTTGGCCGTAAGTGTCGCCAAATCCCGCTGATAATGAATCACGCTGTCGTAAACCGGAACCGTGCCAACCATCGCCGGGCATTCACTTATTAGTTTCTTACGAAACGGCTGTGTGTCTCCATGTGACGACAAGTCCATGATGGCTTCCGCCCCCATGTCCACGGCCGCCATCACCTTTTTCATCTCCACGTCATAATCCTTGCAATCTCTGGAAACGCCCAGATTTACATTGATTTTCGTGCGCAGCATCGAGCCGACCCCGTTTGGCTCGATACAATTATGTAAACGATTGGCGCAGATTGCCACTTGCCCCCTGGCCACCCACTCCCTGATTTCCTCTTCCGTACGGTACTCCTTTTTCGCCACCGCCTTCATCTCCGGCGTAATAATGCCACGTTTGGCGGCATCCATCTGTGTCGCATAGTTTCTTACAACGTCATTTTCATTCTTCATCTTCGTATTTTCCTTTCATGCAGATACATTTATTGATACCCGGGTCAAAAGGTCATGCCGTTGACCCAAATCGCCCGCCAAGGTCAAACGCGTGGTTCATCGGCCCGCATCCCTGCCCAAGGTCCAGCATGGCCGAGAGCGCGCCGGAAATGTATTCCTTCGACCGCGCCACGGAAAGCTCCAAGTCGAACCCCTTCGCCAGATTGGCGGCAACCGCCGAGGAAAGCGTGCACCCCGTGCCATGCGTGTTGGGATTGTCAATTCGTTCTCCTTCAAACCAACGACACTTGCCGTTCGCATACAAAAAGTCATTCGCGTCATTGACATTGTGTCCGCCTTTTAATAATACGGCGCACCCATGCGCCTCACCAATTCGCCTCGCCGCCTCTTCCATGTCTTTTTTTCCCTGAATCTTCATGCCGGACAAGACTTCCGCCTCGGAAATGTTAGGCGTGACGAGAGTGGCAAGCGGAAGCAATTCTTTTATCAGCGTGTCCACTGCGTCCGTCCTCATCAGCCGGGAACCGCTCGTCGCCACCATGACCGGGTCCACCACGATGTTTCTTGCCTTGTAAAACGCAAGCCGCTTGGCAATCACCTTGACAAGCCGCGCCGATGAAACCATGCCGATTTTGACCGCGTCTGGAAAAATGTCCGTAAATACCGCGTCAATCTGTCCTTGCAGAAATCTTGGTTCCACCTCCAAAATGTCCGACACGCCGGTCGTGTTTTGCGCCGTCAAGGCAGTCACCGCGCTCATAGCATAAACGCCGTTCATCGTCATCGTCTTAATATCTGCCTGAATGCCGGCGCCTCCGCAGGAATCACTGCCCGCGATTGATAATGCTGTCTTCATTTGTTTCTCCCTTCTGAATTTACATCGCATTACTTTTCTATCGCGACGGAAGGTGGTGCCCCCAATCCGCCGCTTTAAATTCGTTGCAACCGGACTTTATGCCCCTGCTATTTTCTCGGAAAGCATTTTTAGTTCCCTGCACTCGTTTTCAATGTCCTTTGCCGCAAATATGGCCGAAACCAATGCCACGCCGTCCACGCCACTTCCTGCCAGTTGGCCAATGTTTTCTTTTTTGATGCCGCCAATGGCCACCACTGGGACATGCACGGCGGCGCAAATCTCCCCTAGCGTCTCGTGTGTCACTTCCCTTGCGTCCAACTTGGTCGTGGTAGGAAATACCGCGCCGACCCCGAGGTAATCTGCCCCCGCCGCTTCCGCGGCCAAGGCTTGTGCAAGCGTCTGTGCCGACACGCCAATCATCATGCCATCCCCGACGAGCGCGCGGACGTTGCCCGCCTCCATGTCCTTCTGGCCGACGTGGACACCGTCTGCCCGGCACTTAATCGCGATTTCCACATTGTCATTGATGATAAGCGGAACGCCATAAGCCGTGCATAACGCCCTCATGGCGACGGCCTCCGCAAGAAACTTCTCCTCGTCCAACCCCTTTTCCCGAAGCTGGACAAGGGTGGCCCCGCCCCTTATGGCCGCCTCGACTTGCTCAAGCAACGTCTGCCTCCCCACCCAGCTTCTGTCCGTCACCGCGTAAAGACGCATCATTTCCTTCTTACATTTCATAAACTTCCTCCTCGTATCATTCGTCTCGTGTCACCATTCAACCCATGCCCTCGTGGGGCGACGGACGCTCACGCATCCGTCAAGGTATATTTCGCACGGCGTTCCAACGTCTCGCCGTCAAGGTGGTACATGGCATCGATGATGTAATTGCGATAGCTTGCATTGCCATCAAGACTCTGAAGCCTCTCATGGGCAATCTCCCCGCACACGCCCATCGCGCAAACGGCCGCGCATGCCGCGTCGAGCTCCCGCCCCGGATTTGCCGCCACGTATGCCGCCACGAGGCTTGACAGCTGGCATCCCGTCCCGGTAATGTCGCTCATCATCGGATGCCCGTTGTAAATGCAGTACGCCCTATCGGCATCCGCCACGATGTCAATCGCCCCGGTAATGGCGACAACCGCGCCGGATTTGGCCGCGAAGCTTTTGGCGAATGACACGGCCTGCCCGATATTTTCCCCGGTCACGACATCGGCCACGTCCGCGTCCACGCCCTTCGTCGTGCCGCTCCCGTTGGCCAGCGTCTTGATTTCCGAAACATTTCCACGGATGACGGTAAATCGAACCTCTTCCATAAGTTGCAAGGCCGTCCGCGTCCGGAGCACGGACGCGCCCGCGCCTACGGGATCAAGCACGACGGGATGCCCCAGTTCGTTCGCCTTTTTTCCCGCCGACAGCATGGACGGAATCGTGCGCCGGTTCAACGTTCCGATATTGATGTTCAGCCCCGCGCAGATACTCGTGATTTCCTCCACCTCGTCCGCGTCGTCGGACATGATGGGCGATCCGCCACAAGCCAGCAGCATGTTGGCACAATCATTCACGGTCACATAATTGGTAATATTATGTATCAACGGACGGTGCTCCCTGACATTTTCAAGCATTTCCTTCAGCATCCTCTTCCCCTCCTTACTCACCTGGCCAATTGTCCCAATACGCCGGTTTTCTTAAACGCGCCAAGCACGATTGCGGACAATATCGCACCGCCCACCGTGGAAATGAGAAACGGAACGACATAGGCATAAAACGCGATGTCCCCGGCCGTCTGCCCCATGAACAAAATGGCGACCGGATACGCGCACAGCCCGCCCAATATGGCCGTTCCAAACACCTCCGCGAGCAACGTAAGCGGTATGTTTTTCATTTTCCAATAGGCAATCCCGCAAAGCAACGCACCGAACATGCTGCCCGGAAACGCCATCAGGCTGCCAAGTCCCAAGAGGTTACGAATCAGGCTCGCCACGAACGCGACAGAGACGCCATACCATGGGCCAAGCGTCACGGCACACAAAATGTTCACCATGTGCTGGACGGGGGCGCACTTGCTCCCAAAAACCGGTACGGAAAACATGCTTCCGACCACCGCCACGGCACACAAAATTCCTGCAATACATAATTTCTTCGTCTGTTCTGTTTTCATAGTCCTAATCTCCTTTGAATTTTTTGTAACTGTGCGATTTTACAAATGAATGAGTCGGGTTGGACGCTCTTTGAAGCTTCCAACCGCACAGTTGGCATTTTTACATAAGAACGGCAACTGTGCCTTGAGAATGTCGGTCGAAACTTGCTGGTTTCCTCTCACGCCGGAACACGGCTTCCCATCGCTGTCATTGTTACTATTCACGGCCTGCGGCCGCGATAATAGCGGCATTCGGCCATTTAAAATCGTCTACGGCGGTCCTAAGTGCCAGTGGCACTTGTTTAGGACGGACCGAAGCGGAGCGAAGAAGGCCGAAATGCCCAATCGGCACCGTCACTTTAGCGGACGGTGGCCGTGCGGCAGGGCGCACAGCCCCATGAATAGTAACCTATCATTTCCAAGGCACAAGGCGCTCCCCTTGCACCCGCCCGAATCCATTCGGGGAATCCGTCCTTCACTTCCTTTCAAAAAAGATTTTGATGATACCAGGGTCAAAAGGTCATGCATTGACATGCGCTAGTCCTTCAGGGCATGTCAATACATGACTTTGGGACGTAATCGCTTTTGACACTGAAACCATTTTAACAATAAAAAAGAAGTCACCTAATTTGGCAACTTCCGTTCAACATGCTAATCTCAGGCATCCCTACGTTGGCATTATCCAAATCAGGTTATCGGTCGAAGGTCATACCTTCCTCTCAGCCTGTCATACAAGCTCCCGTCTGTTTTATTGTCGAATATTATCATATCTCGTTTTTTCAAAAAAAGCAAGAAAAATCGAAAATTTGTCCAATTATTCCAACTGTCGAATTTTTCCAACTGTCGAATTTTTCCAACTGTCCGATTATTCCAACTGTCCAATTTTTCCAACTGCGTGGTTGCAATCCGACAAATGGATTTTATTTTCCACCATTCACCCATGCCACGGCCGCGAGTGCCGCCGCCGTGCCGTCCGCCGCCGCCGTGGTAAGCTGCCTGACATGCTTCGTCCGACAATCTCCCGCCGCGAAAATGCCGGGAACGCTCGTCCTTCCATCCTCTCCCGCCACGACAAAACCAGCCTCGTCCAATTTCACGAGCGAGGCAAACGGCTCGTTCTTTGGAATTTGGCCCACCGCGACAAACACGCCTGATACGTTCAACACGAAACACTTGTCCTCTTTCTTATTACACAAGCGAATCCCTTCCACCGCTTGTCCACCCAAGATTTCTTCCGCCACGGTATCGAGCACGAATTCCACGTTTTCCTTTTCGGCGAGCCGTCTCACCGTCCCTTCTTCCCCGCGAAACGTTTCCCTGCGATGTACCAAATACACCCTTTTACAATATTCTGAAAGAAATTCGGCATCCTCAAGAGCCGTATTGCCGCCGCCCACCACGGCCACGTCCCGACCCTTGAAAAACATGCCGTCACAAGTGGCACAATAGGACACGCCCGCACCTTTAAGACGTTCCTCCCCTGAAACACCTAAAAGCCGACGTTCCATGCCCCCCGCCAGAACCACGCTCCGGCACTCGAAAACTTCTTTCGCGGTACGCACGCGAAACAAAGCCTTGGAAACTTCTTCGTCGCCACCTTGGCCGTGACCCGCGAATGGCACTTCCTTTTCGACTCCTTGTACTTCCGCCTGCATCGTTTCCGCTCCCAGGCTCGTCGCCTGCTCCAAAAGCCGCTCCGTAAATTCACTCCCGCTGATGGCGGCAATTCCCGGATAATTTTCCACCATCGGCGAACTCACGATTTGCCCGCCAAAACTCATTTTTTCAAAAACAATCGTCGATTTCCCGGCACGCTGGCCATAAATCGCCGCCGTCAGGCCGGCAATTCCGCCGCCAATAATAGCAATATCGTACATAAAACTCCTCCTCGTAACATGTCCGTAAGCCTCTTTGTGGGATAAGTCCACGCCCTAAACGTTACTCGCACCCTAATTGTTGTTCGCGAGAATACTTTCCCCTCTTTCATGGAATTTCATGCACGACATCCGTCAATTGGCCTTCTACTTGTTTTTTGTATGTTTCATTTCGAAAAAACGGATTCAATTTTTTCTTTGAGTAATGAAAACCATACTTTTGTACTGTCAAATCTCCCAATAACTCAGTAAAGTATCTTTCCCATGTCATATATTTTTTACTATCACAATACTTCCATGTATGTTCTAATTCATCTGCCAAAAACCGTCGAAATGCATTTGCCTTTAACAGTAAATACTCAAACGATTCCATTCCCTTTCGCGCTCTCTACCGGACACGTAAATATGTCTTGCATCATTTCGTATCCCGCATTACTATCTTCTGTAATTACATAATTTGCTTTTACTTCTTACAATTTTCCCTCATAAATCCGATACAACCGAGTTATGAACGTTTTCCCGTCCTTTTGCGTCCGCAACTCATACACGCTTGCTAAAATACCTTTCTTGATTTTATTTCCAGAAAATACCTACCCTTCATAAACACCTCCCACATACGCGCACATTTTTAGCACCCAATCTTCATACCCGCAAATCTCCGAATCATCATTTAAACATTTCGCACGAAGATTCAGCCCTTTGAAATCCAAATCATATCCGCTCAAAGACGCATAAATTTCCTTTTTATCCGCAATCTCGGCAATCCACCTCTCGCAATTCTTACCGCACACAATCAAATCCACATAAAAGTCATCCATTTTGTACATGCAAATCAACGCCTTTACCCCGCCAGAAAGCTTCTCCGGCGAAATTTGCCCCAGCACCGGACTTTGAATACAAAACTTGTCCAACACCTTTGAACCGTCAATGTCATATACCATCTTTCTTACGAAAGGGTCATCCAACCATTCCTCGTCATACGTGTTATTAAAATATTTATCAATACTAAGAATCGCTTCCTCGTCATATCCAAAATATATGTTCAGCAATACTGTTCACCTCCGCCATGAAATCATTCTCCCTCACTACCCCTTTTCGGGCACTCTTGAATCTATTCTATCAGACTAACACTTTCGTTGCAAGTTCGCCAAACAAAATTCCCTTTATACTTGAATATTCAGCAACATGCAAGTATAATCTTATTATAGCATCCATGTATGAGTGGGTTGAATGCTTTTTTAGAGCATCCAACCGCACAACTGGCAATTTTTTATTTGGAGGGACATACCATGTTAGAATTTCGATATGACACCCAATTATTGATTGAAGGGGAAGATCTTGACGAGGACGTTATTAGTGCATATTTTACCGATAACTTTAAAGGCGATTGCCTGCTGGCCGTGGGAGATGAAGAGTTGATAAAAATCCATTTCCACACGAACGAGCCTTGGAAGGTACTGGAGTATTGCTCCTCGCTTGGGGAAATCTACGACATCGTCGTGGAAGACATGGAACGGCAAAGCCGGGGATTAAAAGGATAGGGAGGCCATTATGAAACGTGCAGTGTCAGACAACATACTCATTCTTTACGTCATTACTTTCGTACTGATTTTGTTTGGGCAAATTTTAGGGTCATTGCTACAATTTATACCGTTTATGACCGGCTCGCCCGCGATGGTTACCATGACCATGTACCTCGCCTTTATCGGCATTTGGGTTCTGGTGCTTTTGTATTTGCGCCTTTCTCCCAAAAACCGCCCGATACTGGGCGCGCTCGGGAGCAAGCCAAAAGGAAACAACTGGAAATGGTTCCTCCTCGGAATCGGCATCGGATTTGGCCTGAACGCCGTTTGCATTTTGGCGGCATGGCTTAACAAGGACATCTCGCTCTATTTTGATTCCTTCCAACCGCTACCCGTCATCGGCATTTTTATCGCGGTCTTCGTCCAGTCCTCGGCGGAGGAATTGCTTTGCAGGGGCTTCCTCTACCAGAGGCTGATGCGTAATTACAAAAATCCAATGGTAGCCATTATCGGAAACTCTCTATTTTTCGCCTTGCTGCATCTGGCCAACGACGGGGTCACGTTCTTGTCAGTGATAAATATTTTCGTCGTGGGAATCCTATTTTCCCTGATGGTCTATTACATGGACAGCATATGGTGCGCGATGGCAATGCATACCGCTTGGAATTTTACACAAAACATCCTTTTCGGATTGCCAAACAGCGGCATGGTCGCGCCTTATTCCATCTTTCGGCTTGACGCTTCCACGGCACGCGACAGCTTTGCCTACAACGTCGGCTTTGGCATCGAAGGGACACTGCTGGCAGATGTCGTCCTCATACTGGCCTGCGTCTGCCTCTACCTATGGGGCCGGAAATATGGAAAAAAGCCATATGACGTATGGGAAACGGACGCACCGCGAGACACGGAATTATAAACGGCCGCCTTTATGGGCTTATTCCCATAAGGCGGCAATCCTGATTCTTCACGTTTCCCCCAACTTTTTGGAAATGACGCAATTACATGCATACGTACTTGCAAACACGGCAAATCCGACTACCGTTCCCCATAACGGCATCCTCACGTCCAAGTATATTAAAAACAACTGGATTACAAGAAAAAACGAGCTGACACTTTCTATGACAAACAAAATTCTTTTTTGCAGCTCCCGCCACCTTCTCCGCTCACTTAGCTTTTCCGCCGTCCACAACCCATAGGCATCCGCCGCGGTGCCTTCCACGTCCTCGTCGGAAATCAGTTCGTCCAATCCCGCCCCCAGTTCCATTGCCAGCTTCTTCGCCATGATTAAATCCGGGCACCTGCTGCCATTTTCCCAACGACATACCGTTTGCCGCGAAACGTACAGCTTATCGGCTAATTGTTGCTGCGTGTAATGATTTTCTTCCCGTAATTTTTTAATATTTTCACCGAGTGACATATCTTACGCCTCCTTTGCCTCTGGCATCATCATATATCATCCAAATACAAATGACAAGCAACTTTGAGGATTTACATGGTTCCAATGCGGTAACAAACGGTTGCATGACAAAACCCCCGCATGCTGGCGAGGGTTCTATTTCTCATACTCCATTTGCGTTACCAATTTTTCCATGGCCGAAAAAGTGGTGCCGCGCTCCCGGTACGCCTCTCCCGCCAATTCTATTTATAAACCGTCAACGTCGGAGTCCCCCTTGTTTTTCTAATTTCAAGAATTCTCCATCCAGCCGCTTTTGTACTTCTATCGGAAGCATTTGCGGTAAAATCCTTGCCAAGGTGACCAAGTTATAATCCAACGCATGAGAGTTATTTATAATCAAATCCTTTATATTCGGTGCAACTTCATATAGAACCGTTCTTTTTTTATCATCTTCCACCAGATATTCCAAAGCCATCTTCATAGATTTTGATCGTGTTTTTACATAATTGGCATCAGGCTTTACTTCAAAATCTCCCATATGTAACTTTAACCAGTTAATGCTCATCGGAAACCACTGGGCAAAATTTGCATCTACCAACCCTTCCTTACCACCCGCCGTATGTGTTTTTGCAAGAGAATATCCATGTCCTCCCCTTTCAAATATGTGCATTTCATAAGGCACGTGTGCCTTCTGCAATGCCACCGCAAAGCGAATTGGATGAAGCATGGGCGCGACGGCCTCGTCTTCGAGCGTGGAAAACATAAACGTCGGCGGCGTATACCTATCTACGTAAGCCGCAGAATCGGGACGCCCCTTTTCATCCCTTTCCTCGAAATAAATCGCCGGATATCCAAGTAATATCACGTTTGGACGAATTTTTCCCATACTTCCAAGGCAAGATGCCAGATGGCCTCCCGCGGAGAAACCGATGACCGCGATTTTCTTTGGATTTATGTTCCATTCCTTTGCGTTTGCACGTAATAATTCCAACGCATTTTCCGCATCCGCGAATGCTTTTTGAAACACCTCTTCCACTTCTCGTCCGACCGTATATCGGAGAACGAACGCGTTATATCCTTCTGCCAAATAGGCAAGGGCTATCGGCTCCGCCTCCCTATCACTGCACATTTCATAGCTTCCCCCCGGACAAATCATGATGGCCGGCCGTCCAGACATCATTGGCATCTCAGTGCTAACGTCCTGAAGGTAAGCAGTCAAAGTCGCTCTTGATCCTTCCATGTTAATTGTAAAACATCTCATTTTCCCTTTTTCTCCATTTCATTATGTCAGGATGCTTATTTCCTAACCGAATCCATCCCATTCTCCGTAATGACTTGTTCTATCATCGGCTTAATATACTCATTATACCAGCGCAGTTGTCCGTCATGGTTCAGGTGAATGCCATCCTCGATAAACAGCGTCTCGTTAAAATTTGTCCCGTCATAAGTCAAAGCGTTCGCGTCCACGTAGTACAAGTAATCCGCTTCCTCCGCCAGCTTCTGCAACCGCTCGTTAATGGTCAGCGTGAGGTTCAAATATTCCGCACGTCCCGGTAACAGCAAGCCGCTCATGATGACGAACTTGGCATCCGGCATCTGCTCGTGAAAAGCGGCAAACATTTGCTTCTTATACTCCATGCATTTCTCAATCTTCTCCTCATCCGTCCCCGACAGTTGCACGTAATCATTGGAACCGGTCTGGAAAAATACGATTTTCGGCTCGTATGGAAAAAGAATCCGATCGGCATATCCTACCAGTTCCGCGTCAATGCTGCCGCCAAACGCATGGTTTTGTACCTTGTACTCGCTCATGTCTCCTTCCATCGTCTCCCACATGGAAAAATTGGACGCGCCGTAAAATATGATCTCGCCCTTGCGAGCCGTACTATATTTTTCCTCAATTTCTTTAATAAATCCCTCCCAATAATCGTGGCACTCCAATTCCGTCTTAATTTCAATCTTGGGATACTTCCCCACTTCATTTTTCACCATGTTTTCTTCCTTTCCCGTCTCCGTCTTTTCATCCACCACGCCATCCTCGTCTTGATGATCTTCCTTGTTTTGTGGCTCCTCTTGCTTTGCCGTATCATCCTTGCCAGAGTCCTTTTCTCCACCACGTCCGGTCGCCATTCCCATGGCCATGATTCCGCGCGCGCAACTACGCAAATCCCTTTACTAATTTCTTTCCCATCACTTTTTGCTTCCTCCTTGGATTTGATTTCCGCCGGCAAAGATCCCGGCGACTTATGCATTTACATTACGTCATATCCAATCACAATGCAAGAAAATCGGAATTTTTTCTAAAAAATTAGAAGTGCTGATTTATATAAAAGAGTTTCTCTTGCGAAGCTCTCGCATCGTGCGCGGCTGCCTCGGCGACAAGATTTTTTCGCGCTCGCGCGCATCCTCCCTGAGGATTTTTATAGGATAGGAAACGAAGTTACCTATCCCATAAAAATTGGCGGGGAACTTCCCCGCCTTGGATGAATTTTGGTCTTGCGACCAGCCTTTTTCAATCTATCACCCTTTCTCAATTTAACGAACCCTCTAACAATTTTAATATCTCTTCCTCAGGCCACAATTTATTTGGAAAAATTGAAACATCCTCCTTGTGTTTTCTTATAATTCTTATTGGTTCCATCGTATTATCATACACATGCAAAATATCACAAAGTTCCATTAACCTTTTTATGTTCCCTATCGACTTATAATAACGTTTCATGATTTTATCTCTACCCACGTCATGACCACCAGATGCCACTCGTGTTTCGACTCGTGCAACATTGACCAACGGATTTATCGTCAAAACAAATACACATTTTATAAAATATCCTTCTCGCTTTGCCTTTTCCAAAATATCTAATTTATATTTCGATGACAAAACCGTTTCAAAAGTGAAATCTTCCTTTACATCTATAGAAGCATACCTTTTTTCATCTACAAGCTTCGCCGCCTCTTCATTACTCATTCCCGTTGCCGCAACGATATCATCCGCATTAGTATAGATACCTACTTTTTCAAAAAGCTTAGTAATAGTACTTTTCCCGGAACCATTCGGCCCCGCAAAGACAAGAAGCATCGGCTTCCTAATCGACATACTTTCTCTCCCCATTGGCATATTCTATATAAGCTTTCTTTTTAACCGTATCATATCCCGCAATTGGCTTCTTACAAAACTTAGCATCTGCTATGGCCGTTCGAACCGCCCTTGTAGCCCTGGCATCCATCTCGGCATCCCTTTCTGATATGAAGCACTTCTGATTAGCAAAATCCACGATTTTCACGGAATGGCTATTTCCCATTTTCACCGTACGCACAATATCAGTCCTCTCTTCTCAATTTCACTAATCAGATAGTAACATACCCGATTGATATTTTCAACAAAATTTTTGGTTCATTTCCTAACCGAATCCATCCCGTTCTCCGTAATGACTTGTTCTATCATCGACTTAATATACTCATTATACCAGCGCAATTGCCCGTCATGGTTCAAATGTATCATGTCTTCGACAAACAGACTTTCATCGAAATTCGTCCCGTCATAAGTCAAGGCGTTCGCGTCCACGTAGTACAAATAATCCGTTTCCTCCGCCAACTTCTGTAATTCTTCATTGATTGTCAATGTCAAATTTAAATATTCCGCACGTCCTGGTAACAACAAGCCGCTCATGATAACGAACTTGGCATCCGGCATCTGCTCGTGAAAGACGGCAAACATTTGCTTCTTATATTCCATGCATTTCTCAATCTTCTCCTCATCCGTCCCCGACAGTTGCACGTAATCATTGGAACCGGTCTGGAAAAATACGATTTTCGGCTCGTATGGAAAAAGAATCCGATCGGCATATCCTACCAGTTCCGCGTCAATGCTGCCGCCAAACGCATGGTTTTGTACCTTGTACTCGCTCATGTCCCCTTCCATGTTTTCCCGTCTGGCAAAATTGGAAGCACTGATTTTCTATTCATTCTTCTCCAAGCCATATGCCACCCTGCAATTCTTTTTATAACACGCGATTCCATATTTATGGATTGTCTCCATCCCGTCTTGTTTCAGCACTTCGACATATCCATTCTTCTCAATCTGTTCCATAGCCCTGGAAAGGGTCTGCTCATAATCGCCATTTTCGGCATATTTGACCTCGATGATGCAGCCCGTCCTTGTCGAGGGGACTTCCAACCGGATGTCGGCATATCCGACTCCCGATTCCACATTCGACTTCACGGCCCAGCTCCCCTCTGCCTGCAACAGCCCAAGCATCATGCCGTGATAAAAGTTTTCCTTCATTTCTTTTTTCACACAAGTATCCCGGATGCTGATGGACGTAGACATGAATTCATTAAATAGTTCCTGCACCTTCGCGGCGTCTCCCGACTTCACGGCATCACAAAATTTCCGCCACCGGGCCGTATCACTTGTGATGCTCAATTTAAACCAGGAACGAATCCGCTTTTCGTAAATCCTTCGAACTTCCTTGTTCGGAATTACGAGCGTGTGCACCTCTCCCTCCGGCCTCTTTGCATCCGTCAGATACCCGGTGGCAAAAAGCACGCTCCACAAATAGGTCTGGCGCACGTCCATGTCCGGGCTTCCCAAGTCGGTATAAGTCAGTTCAGGAATCAGCACCTTTTCTATCGACTCGCCGGAAATCAGGGCCTCGATTTCACTTTTGGTCGTCTCCGTCGCCGTTGCCAGAATGTCCTGAACGATGGCGTTACTGCTACTATTTTCCCAGTGCGTCTCCATGGGTGCCTCCGGCCATGCCCGCAATTTATCGCATTGATTTAGCACGTCCCAAGGACAGTACACGTCCACGTCACCGAAATGATAGCCGTCATACCATTCCTTGATTTGCCCATGTGCGTGCTCGATTTCATAATAACGAAGCATTTCTTTTACCTCGTCATCCGTAAAACCAAAATATCTCGCAAAATCCAAATCAGAAATGGTTCTTACCTTAAAATTATTCAATCCCGTAAAGATGCTCTCCCGCGCAATTCGCAGGCATCCCGTGATGACGGCAAAATACAAGTTCTCATTTGTCTTAAGAACCTGGCCAAACAAGGAACGAATCAAATCGACCATCTCAGGATAATACCCTTTTTGGTAGGCTTTATCCAAAGGCACGTCATACTCGTCTATCAAGACGATGACCGGTATTTCATAATGTAAAAAAAGCAATTCCGTCAAAAATTTCAGGCTATCATGAAGATTAATATTTTTCTCAAAGTCGCCTCGCATCAAACAAATCAGTTCTTCTTTGTCAAATGTCGTCAATTTGTCGCTGTCTAAAAGAAAACGAAAACGTCTTGCCTCCGCGCTAATCGTAATGCCAAGCATGCCATAGGCCGTCTGGAAGTCCCTTCCCTCCACGCCTTTCAGACTGATGGAGACGACGGGATATTTGCCCATGTATCGTTCGCAAATGGCCGTTTCTTTTGAAATCTCCAACCCGTCGAACAAAGACGAATCCGTGCCAATTTCAAAAAAGGTTTTCAACATGTCCATGTTCAGACTCTTGCCAAAACGCCGCGGCCTCGTAAACAAATTCACGCTTCCGCGCAACTCTATCAAATCACGGATAAACCCCGTCTTATCCACATAATAAAAATCATCCCGCTTAAAGTTATCAAAAAATTCGATTCCGATCGGGAGCTTCTTCTTCCTTGCCATTCGATTACACCTCCGCTCCTTTGTAGCTCGATTTTCTATTCATTCCTCTCCAAACCATATGATACCCTGCAACTCTTTTTATAGCACGCGATTCCATATTTATGGATTGTCTCCATCCCGTCTTGTTTCAGCACTTCGACATATCCATTCTTCTCAATCTGCTTCATCGCATTGGCGAGGGTTTCCTCAAACCCTCCATCCTCGGCATATTTGACCTCGATGACGCATCCCGTCCTTGTCGAGGGGATTTCCAGCCGAATATCGACATATCCGACTCCCGATTCCGCATTCGACTTCACGGCCCAGCTTCCCTCTGCCTGCAACAACCCAAGTATCATGCCGTGGTAGAAATTCTCTTTCATTTCTTTTTTCACGCAAGTATCCCGGATACTGATGGACGTAGACATGAATTCATTAAACAGTTCCTGCACTTTCGCGGCGTCTCCCGACTTCACGGCATCACAAAATTTCCGCCACCGGGCCGTATCACTTGTGATGCTCAATTTAAACCAGGAACGAATCCGCTTTTCGTAAATCCTTCGAACTTCCTTGTTCGGAATTACGAGCGTGTGCACCTCTCCCTCCGGCCTCTTTGCATCCGTCAGATACCCGGTGGCAAAAAGCACGCTCCACAAATAGGTCTGGCGCACGTCCATGTCCGGGCTTCCCAAGTCGGTATAAGTCAGTTCAGGAATCAGCACCTTTTCAATCGCCTCGCCGGAAATCAGGGCCTCGATTTCACTTTTGGTCGTCTCCGTGGCCGTCGCCAGGATGTCCTGCACGATGGCGTTACTGCTGCTGTTTTCCCAGTGCGTTTCCATGGGTGCCTCCGGCCACGCCCGCAGCTTGTCACATTGATTTAGCACGTCCCATGGACAGTACACCTCCACGTCGCCGAAATGATAGCCATCATACCATTCCTTGATTTGCCCATATGCGTGCTCGATTTCATAATAACGAAGCATTTCTTTTACCTCGTCATCCGTAAAACCAAAATATCTCGCAAAATCCAAATCAGAAATGGTTCTTACCTTAAAATTATTCAATCCCGTAAAGATGCTCTCCCGCGCAATTCGCAGGCATCCCGTGATGACGGCAAAATACAAGTTCTCATTTGTCTTAAGAACCTGGCCAAACAAGGAACGAATCAAATCGACCATCTCAGGATAATACCCTTTTTGGTAGGCTTTATCCAAAGGCACGTCATACTCGTCTATCAAGACGATAATCGGAATTTCATAATGCTTAAAGAGCAAACTTGTTAAAAGTTTCAAACTATTATGAAGACGAACCGGATTTTCAAACTCTCCCCTTATTAAACCAATCAATTGTTCTTTGTCAAATGTCGTCAATTTATCACTATCCAAAAGATAATCAAGACGTCCCGCCTCCGCGCCAATCGTGATACCAAGCATGTCATAGGCCGTCTGGAAGTTCCTCCCCTCCACGCCCTTCAAGCTGATGGAGACGACGGGATACTTACCCATATATTGTTCGCAAATGGCCTTCTCCTTTGAAATTTCCAACCCGTCGAACAACGATGGGTTTGTACCGATTTCAAAAAAGGTTTTTAACATGTTCATGTTCAGGCTTTTGCCGAAACGCCGCGGCCTCGTAAATAGATTCACGCTTCCGCGCAGTTCTATCAAATCGCGGATAAAGCCCGTCTTATCCACATAATAAAAATCATCTCTCTTAAAATCCTTGAAAAATTCAATTCCAATCGGTAGCTTCTTCCTTGCCATAAGATTCATACCTCCGCTTCTTTATAACATTTAACCATAGTATAACAAGTTTAAGTGACTGATTCAATAATCACTCAAAATTCTTTCAACTTGTTATAAAGGGTCGCGAGCGAGATGCCTAGTACCTTTGCCGCCGCCCTCTTGCCTTCCACGCCGTCCCCGTGCAAGGCGATTTCAGCCTTGATTTCCTCCCTTTCAAACCGCCGCACCCGCTCGGCCAGCGTCAAATTGCTATGCTCCGTTTTTAGCTTATGTGACTCTACCGTCGTCACGATGGAAATTGTCCCGAAGAGTCCCTCTCCCTCCATAATCGGGTAGACGCTGGCAAAATACTCCTAGTTTCCCTCCCGACGAATCGTTCCCTCGATTGGCTCTCCCGAACGAATGACCTCCGGCACTTGCGCGTGCGCGCGAAATTCCATAATTGAAAGCCCCCTGCAATCCTCCAGTTTTTGGCCGATATATTCTCCATATGACTCATTAAAATATAGAATACGGGCATTTCTATCACAAATCAAGACCCCTTGTCTCAAAAAATCCAAGGCCGTGTTCATCCTCATTTTTGCCACTTCCTTTCCATTCCTGGTATCATCCATTTTATACCTTGTCAAAAAAAGCCACAAGCCCTAAAATCAGACTTGTGACTTTTCTTTATGTCAATTCAGTTCCGCGCCGACGCGGGCGGGATTGTAATTCATGCCGCCTTCTTCGCCTCTCCCTCCGGGAAGATGATCTTGTTCACGAAGAAGAAGATTACCATCGAAATACCGCCGTTTAGCACCGTCGTCCCGATATTGTAAATGAAATCCGGCACGAACAAGCCGGCCACGGCCACCCAGATGCAGTTCACCGAATTCACAATGCACGTAATCACGAAAAACGCAATCAAATACCAAAATCCCTGATACGCCACGTTCCCCTTGCTGCGGAACACGATGTTTCTCTGTAACGGAAAATTGATGCACTCGCCAATAAACATGGCGATGATGTACGCGCAGAAATACGGCAGGCCACCGTGTGCCGCGTCGTATCCCAAAATGTTCCACTTAAACGTCTCGCCAAACAGCGTCACGTCAATTCCCGGCCAGCCGAAGTCCACCACTGGAAGACTTGCAAACGCGGCCGGTAAAAACTGTAACAATATGTACTTGAACACGGTAATCAGGTTGCTGACGATTACGAACAAGCCACCCTCGCGCACCCATTTCGCCGCTTTTGGGTTTTTCTCTGCAAATCCGCCCCAAACGCCGAGCCACCAATTTTTTATTGCTTCCATGATAAAATCCTCCCTACTATGAGCTTGTTATGAGCACTTAATGCCTGTATTTCAGGCATTTACGTGCGATACACGTCGTCGCCGTTAGCGAGGTTCTTCCGAGCTTACCAGACGACGCTTAGCACTTGCCTTTTGAGTGCTTACGTGCGAATATCCTTATCCGTTCAGTTTCGCCTCATATGCCTTGTTGGCCTTGGAGTTGGCGAAATATCCGCTGATAATCTTTCCCAGTCCCTTGAAGAAATGACCGTTCACCACGAGCACCATGCCGCGCACCATGTCCATGCTGACCGCGCCCCCCGTCATCTTGGCAATGCCCCTGAAAGGCATGTTATAAATAAAAAGAATGTTCAAGTCCGGCTTGCCTTTCGCCTCGCTTTTTTCCTTCATGTTGGTCAAAATCTTGTAAATCAGCCGCGCCAGGCCGCTCTTGGCGTGGTTTAACTGGCAAATCGCGTCATTCACGCCAATCTCGCCAGTCCAACTCCCGTCCGGAATCGGAGTGCCCAGAAGTTCCGTAAACTCCGCGGCCTGCACGTTTTGCACGTTTCCGCCATAATAAGACGGCAGCTTCGCCTGATCATACGGTATTTCCGCCTCGGTTCCCGTAATTGCCACTTCCGCTTCCAGACGGACATCCGCCACGTTCGCGCCAACCATCACTTGGTAAGCTCCCCCTTCGATTTCCCACGCGTTGGTCTTTATATTCCAGTAACGGAAGGTCTTATCGTCAAAGAAAATCGTCACGTCCCTGCTCTCTCCCGCCTTCAAGAATACTTTGGCAAATCCTTTCAATTCCTTCGCCGGACGGAACACCTTGCCGCCCTTCATTCCCACGTAGAGCTGGGCAACCTCGGCCCCGTCACACTTTCCGCTATTTGTGACTTTAAAGGTCACGCCTTCGTCATTCACGCGCAAGTCGGAATAATCAAACGTGGTATAGGACAAGCCATAACCAAACGGATATTGCACTTTGACTCCTGCCGTGTCATAATAGCGATATCCCACGAAAATGCCCTCACGATACTCGGAGTTTCTTTCCTTGCTCGGGAAATTGTGATAAGCCGGGGTATCCTCGTATTTTACCGGATACGTTTCGTTAAGCTTCCCGGACGGATTTACCTTGCCGGTTAAAATGTCAAGCATCGCGCCTGCGCCCGCCTGGCCGTTCAAATATCCGTGAAGGATGGCCTTGCACGCGCCCTCCCACGGCATTTCCACCGACGCGCCCGCGCTCATCACGCCGATAATGTTCGGATTGACCTTCGCCATCTCCTCAAGCAACTCGACTTGTACCTTGGGAATCCGCATATGTACACGGTCAAGTCCTTCGGACTCGCTCAGCTCGTCCAGGCCAAAATAATACAGCACCACGTCCGCCTCGCCTGCCAGAGCCAATGCCTCCCGCTTCAGGCCATCGTCCGCCTCGCCGGTTCTTTTATATCCCAGGCCTATCCCGGCCACCTGCAAATCATACTCGCCGATCACTTGCTGCGTCGTTTCCAGCCGCGTCGGGTTTACCACGGAAGAACCTGCCCCCTGGTATCTTGGCTCCACCGCGAAGTCACCGATAATAGCCACCTTGCAACCTGCTTGTAATGGTAAAATGTCATCCTCGTTCTTCAACAGCACCGCGCTCTCGTGCACCGCTTTTTTCGCCAAAGCATGATGCGCGTCCTTGTCAAAATCATTCGGCCTATTTTTCGCGCTCTCACTCAAAACCAGAATCGCGTCCAACAAGTCGTCCACGCACGCGTCCAACTCTTCCATTTTCAAGCTGCCATCATTCACCGCTGCAATTAATTCCCGCGCCGGGTCAAGTCCGGGAGCCGGCATTTCCAGGTTCGACCCTGCCGCCACGCCCGCCACATGGTCGTTTGACGCACCCCAGTCGGTGATGACGATGCCGTCGAAGCCCCATTCGTTACGCAGGATTTCCTGCAAAAGATGCTTGTTTTCATTGGCATAAACGCCATTGACCTCATTGTAACTGGACATGATGGTCTTCGCCTCGCCCTCCTTGACGGCGATTTCAAAACCGGTCAGGTAGATTTCCCGCAACGTACGCTCGTCCAGCACGGCGTTCATCGCCATGCGCCGAAGCTCCTGCGAGTTCACCGCGAAATGTTTCGGGCAGGCATAAATGCCCTGGCTCTGGATACCCCTCACGTAGGAGGCCGCCATTTTCCCCGCCAAATACGGATCCTCGGAAAAATATTCAAAATTTCTGCCGCAAAACGGGCTTCTCTTGATATTGAGTCCCGGCCCAAGCAACACGTGTACGTTCTGCGAGGACGCTTCCTCGCCCAAGGCCTGGCCCATTTCCTCGCCCAAGGCTTCATTCCAGCTGTTGGCAATCGTCGCCGCCGTCGGGAAACACGTTGCCGGCAAGGACGCATTGAGCCCCAGGTGGTCGCCTTCCCCGGCCTGCTTGCGCACCCCGTGGGGGCCATCGCTGCAGAAAATGGACGGAATGCCAAGACGCTTCACGTCCCTCGTCTCCCACACCGTCTTGCCGCTTAAAATGGCACATTTTTCTTCCAGTGTCATCTTGTCAATGATATCCTGATGTCTCATTTAATCCTCCTCCTACTATGAGCTTGTTATGAGCACTTAATGCCTGTATTTCAGGCATTTACGTGCGATACACGTCGTCGCCGTTAGCGAGGTTTTTTCGAGCTTACCAGACGACGCTTAGTGCCTGTTCTTTAGGCACTTACGTGCGAATGTACTCCGCCAACCTCCTTATTGCTTTATATTTTATCAAAAAATTATTTGCATGCGCATTTTTTTCACAAACTGTATGGAATCGAGCATAAATCGTCTTTCAGTTGGTAATTTTCCACAAAAATATCCCTCTAAATTTGTGCGTAATGCCAAATCCAGAGGGAATTCCATACTCCGTACAACAATCATCAAATAACCAACCCATGAACTCTTCATTGTATGATGATGTTGGGGTAAAAATCTTTTTGCCTCTGTTATTATTGAATTTTAAGGACAGCTTTTGCAAACTGTTCCTTAATCTCCTCCGCCGCGACACCGGCTGAAAGGGTATGCAGTGTATCATAGCACTTTAAAACACGCTCGACATCATATGCTTTTAGCACGTCTTCCGGCTTTATATTCTCCTGATAAGACAAGTACGTAAACATATAGCCCCCCCAATACATCACCTCCGACATCTTTACCTCATTCGCCTTTGCATCTTCCGACTTCAATCCATACTCCAATTCAATCGAATGGAGAAGATATTGCTTGCTCTGCGCCACGTCATGGAAATCCCAACGATAAAGATTATCTGCCGTCTTTGAATTCAGCCAGAGCTTCGTAAAAGCAATCGGCTCATATCCTTTTATCGCGGAAAGTTCAAAAACCCCGCCAACCTTTCTACATATTGCCTTTTCCTCAAAATCAGGCATTACTTTTACCTCCTTCGAATTTCCTCCAACGCCCGCCTGCATCTTCTTGCCCCCATCACCCCTGCACCGCTGCCGTTCATGAATCCTCCCGCTTTTTCGTCACGATTTGGTCGAGTATCGACGGATCCTTTATCTTTCCATCCTCTGCCAGCAGGATAACCTTGGACAAGATTTCCGCGCTCTTCGGGTCTTCGTCCAAAAAAGGCAGGTATACTTTCCCACGCTTCTGGCTGTGCACCGCCAGGATGTGGATTGCCGCACCGCCGCTCTGGCGGACGTTTCCACTGCCCAAGTGCACGCTATAATCGTTCAAGCCGCCCTTGATGTTGGCAAAATGTCCCTCCACCGTCACGTTGCCAAGCTTCATCAGTTGGCACGTGTATTCGACAATCGTCCTTCGAAGCTCCACCGTGGAGAAGGAGGTGATTGGATCCACGCCGCCCACGTAAGACGTGCTGACCGCCAAATCCAAGTCCCGCATCGTCTCCGAGAAAGTGATGGGATGAACTTCCTTTATCGGCACCCGCTTGCCGCCCTTACGCCTGAAAAACTCCACGTAGTCAATCGCCGGAGCCTCGATGTCGCCCGGTGAGAACCAGTCCGCCTCGGCGAAAAGGTTGACCACCAAGTCTTCTTTATAATAAATCCGCTCAAGGCCGTTTTCGTAGCTTACGTTCCATCTTCGTCCTTTTAATACCGCCGCCACTTTCTTCGGCTGAATCTGGTATCCGCTGTAACGGTTCGAGACGGAAGATTCCCGTTCCTCGTCCAACTTCAAGTACAATTCACGGAAGACCTGCTTAAACGGCTGCACGATTTTCTCCTCGAAAATGCGCTTCTGCCAGACCTGCCAACACCCGCGCTCGTACAAGTCATATGGGTGCGCGATGCGGATTTCCCCGCCGAAGCCGTCAGATGCCAATTCCTCGTAAAATCCGATTCGAACCTGCTCAGACGGCTTTGTGTCCGCCACGTTACGAGCAGAACGCACGCCTGATTCCCCGCATTCACAAATCAGCACTAGTTTGGTCAACATTGGCGATACAATAGGGTTTTTATACATAGCATGCAATTCTTCTTCCGAAAATGCCGTATGTTCCTCCATCGCCTGCTCAAGCATTTTCCGCGAGCGACGGTACTGTTCCTTCCACTGGGCATGGATTTCCTTCAATTTCAGCACCGTCTCGTCCTTCTTGAACGCCGCCGGAATGGACTTCTGCTTCTTGCCGTTCTTGCGCACGCAGATTTCATTGTCTCCCTGCCCGTCAATTTCAATCCACAACTCGTACTCGCCGGATTTCTGCGTGCCCGAAGCCGCCGGGACTCCCTCGTCCGTCAGCGGCCCCGGCCTTTGCGGCTCCAATGCCCATGCGTTCTGCCCCACAAGCTCGCTTTCCATCATCCATGACAGCCTGGTCACCGTCTCGAATCGGGAGTTGCGCGCCAGGTTCAAAACGGCCATCTCCGCCGCCCGCTTTTCACTTGCCTGCCGCTGCGAGCCGTACTGCTTCGTCTCCTTCACAAACCGCTGCACGTAAAGGTAACGCTCCAGCAAATCCTTATCGTCCTCCAGCGGGCAAATACAATAAGCGTTTAACGCGTCCTTGTTGCGCTTTTCCTCGGCCTGTGCCCGCCATTCCTCCCTGGCCACCTTTCCCAGGCAGGCATCGGCATATTTCCGCGCACGGGTATGGAAGGAATTATCGCACAAAAACTTGGCCGACTGATAGAGCAGCGCAAACCGCTTCTCGCCCAACCGCTGATAGACCTCGCGGCACCACCCCATGTCGAACGCCCCGTCATTTAATTCCTCCGGCTCCAGCTCGGTATAACGGGCAATCTCCGCCTTTTTCTGCACATAGTCATACTGTTTCATATGCGCCATGAAATAGTAGCACCCTTCCTTGAAGCCGTCCCAACCAAGCACGTCATTGATCGTGTCAATCCATTGCGGCGCGAGCATGGCCGTCTCCACCAGCCGTTTCTCCGAGAATCCGGCATTTTTCAAAACCTCGCCGTCTTCTCCCGTCTCTCGCTTGGCCTCTATCGGATAGCAATGGCGAATGACGTTCGTAAACACCGCGCTCCGGTCATGAACACCATACGTCTGACGGCAAAAATCCTCGCCCTCCACCACGTTCAACGCCAGAACCAAATGCCCCACGCCGCGAATCACCGTCAGATTTTCCACCAGGGCGGTCACCGGAGTGGGCTCGTTCAGTCGCCCGGATTCCATAGCAAGCAATGTATTTGTAATTGAATCCAAAGTGTTTCTCAGGTTTTCATATACCTCTTTCGTATAATTTGCCCGAACGTGGCGATAGCCTTCCAAGGACATTTTGGGCTTGCCCCAGATTCCCTTTCCTTCAAAATACGCGTCACGGTAGCTCTCGAACAACTGGTTCGTACGTTCTCCCCCATACACGTACGGCCCCCGCGAGGACGGATCAAAATGCGTGTCAAGAATCGCCTCGCACACCGCCCCGACGGGAATCATCCCAAGGACATGCGCCCGCGCCAGCACGAGCGGCGCAACCAACGGCTTATTTCGCACGTTATCCGCACAGTTTATATTATACTCCTTGTACAATTGCATTTCCAAGGGGAACGCCCGCCGGAAATGCGCGTCGTCTCCCTGGTACAAGTCCAAAAGCCCGCGCAGGAACATGATACTGCGGTTGCCCGCCACCGAGAGCGTTTCCATCACGTCACGATACCCCTTCCGCTGGTAGGTAAGCGACTTGTGACAAGTATTGACAAGCTCCAAAAGCATCAACGCTTTCTCGAACCAGATTTCCCCCTCCCGGCGCTCCTGCCAGTAATGGGAGAAAATCGTCTCAAAATGCCCGAAATACGCGCATTCCTTCGCGTCCTTGGAATCAATCGTAAACAATTCGTCCGGCACGTCCAACATTTTTTCCAGATATACGTTGTCATGCTCGCTCTCCAAAAGGAAGCGAATCTCGAAGATTTCATCCTCGTTCAAATCGTCCTCGGCAAAATACCCCCGCCAAACTTCTGAAAGCGGCAATGCCGAAAGCCCCTTCTTCTCCCGGTTGACCGGCCAGAACCGATTGTCCTTCACCTGCCGAAATTCCGATCCCGCGTCGTACTCGTCGTCCTCGTGCCTGGTAATGCGCTTGCCCCACAGCCGCAAATACTCCACCACTTTCTGCTTGTTCCATGGGAACATGCCGCTTAAGTCCAACGTTTCTTTCTTAATGAGAAGCCCCGTCTTTTGCATTTTCAAATGGCTTTCGTAGGGAACCTCGCACGGCTCGTCTGGCGAGTACACCCCGTACCCGCACTCCTTCCCCTTGATTTCCACACGCCTGCTCTCCGAAGCATGCTCCGTTTCTTCCGGGAAATATTGTGGTGCCTTGGTTTTTAATTCCGCCGCCGACTCGGCAATCGTCTTGACCGAGCTATTTTTTAACTGCTCGTAAATTTGCACCACGCACTCTTTTTCCTGCGCCGCCAGGACGTTGACGATGCGCCCGCGGGCCGTGGCCTTCTTCGACTTCAATTTGCCCGCCAGCAAATCCAAATCCTTCCGCGACAATTCGAGCACCTTGTACTCCTTCTCCGCCCACTCCTGCAATTTCTCATTGCTGGCAATGATTGCCTTTAGCAAAAATTCCTTGCGCTTTTCCTCCGACGCCTTGCGGAAATAGTTTTCCATAAACGTATCAAGCCGCGCATAATATAACGTCGAAGCCGCATAGGGAAGGTATCCTTCCACCAATTCCGGCTCCGGGAAACTTTCAATGATTCCATATAGGATGGAACACAAATTTTCCTTGGTAAGCTGCACGAAAAACCAGTCGAACCCCTTCGAATGGTATTCCTTCTTCGCCCCGTTAATAGGAATGTAGTCGAGCGTCCTTTTGTAAAGATACAAGGCCTGCTCACGGTCAAGCCCCCACCCGCCGCAAGTTTTCTGGGTACATTCCGCAAAAAATAACGCCATGATCCACTCGTCGTCGCCGTATTTGTCAAAGAAATCCAAGTTTTCCTTGATTTCAAAACAATGTGTCATCCGCAAATAAATTAACGCGCTCGCCACCACGAACCGCTTCTCACTTCCCAAAAGCGACTTTGCCCGAAGAACCGCCGCCTCTACGTCCGAAACGCCAATGGCGTACAAGGCCAGGTACACGTCGAGCGGATTCTCCGTCTTTGCAAGACCATCCTCCCGCTCCGACTCGTCCCGCAGAAACGCTCTCATTTTCCCGAAAATGTAGCGCGCGTCCTTCTCCTTCACCTCCGCGTAGCCGATGCCAATCCACGTCAACGCCGCCCGTTGGATGGACGAGAAACGCAAAAGGTTCTCCCGCTCGATGACGTCCAGAATTTCCAGGAAATAATCCAGATTGTTCTCGTCAACCGTCTCCGCCACGCTCTGGCGCAAGCCCTCCTGCAACTTCGCCGCCAAAAACAGATTTGTAAGAAGCGTCTGCAGCTCCTTATTGTGGCTTTGTTCAATCGCGATAATCACGTCCCGCGTGATGACCGCCGTGTTATTTTCACTTGTCAGCACGTCCCTGCAATATCCGACGACCTCTTCATTTTCCTCGAACAATTCCTGCGCGATTACGGGAGATAAGTATGACCCATAAAACAAATTACGGTACTCGCCATACACCAACGCGCGCATGTCAAGCCCCGCCCCGTAAAATATGTAAAACGCCCCGACGGCACGCTTGATTCGTTCCTGATGGCGGCTAAAGTCCTGGCTGCGCACGTCCATCCGAATCAGACCCGTGTTACAAGTAAATTCCGTCATATGCTTAAGATAAGCGCAAAGTTTGGGAGCGTTTTCCTTTAAAAGGCCACGAAACTCCTTTTCACTTCTCAAAAATGAATCCACGTCCTTTGCAACGCCCATTTCCTTTATCGTAAATCCATAAAGGTAGCCGCGGTCGCGTACTTCCTTGACGTACTGTTTTTCCAGCTTCGTGCACGCGGACTCTTGCAAGGTCTTGTTATATTCCCTAAGCCGCCTCACCACTTCCTGATTGTCCATGATTATTTCGCCTCCCACCATTCTTACCAGTTACTATTCACAGTCGGATAGTAACCATTACCACAACCTGCCGCTTAGCATGACCAGACGGAGGAACACGACCTGCGCGTTCTCCCGCAGGGACAGCGGCCGCGACAATTCCGTATATTCCACTCCGTCAACGTACACCCTATAAAGCCCGTCCTTGAAATCCTGGAACAGCGTGTCAAGCGCCTTCTCCCAATCACCGGGTCGCTCATCGTACAATTCCCCGAACTGGACTTTCCCCAAACGCCCTTGTGACTTAAGTTCCTCCTCGCTCGCATAAAGCATGCGGGGAGGCATCGCGGACGAATCTGTTTTTCCCTGCCGACTTATCGCTCCCGGCATGTTTGGCTCTCCTCTCTGCCCCGGCGCGTCCGGCCGCCCATGCTGTTTTTCAAACTCCACCCGGGCGACGGCCGTCAAAAGTTCCCCAAGCGTCGACGCCCCGGCAATTTCCACGTCCTCATGCCCCAACTCGCGCAGGCTGGAAGCTTTTTTTCGAATCACCTGGATTTTCACGCAAACACCTCCCGTCTCTCATGAATGGCGGAACACAAAGCCTGCATCCCGCCATCCCATTGTAACCGTCCAGACAATGCCGAACGGTCACGGCATATGCCCATTTACACTTTCACTTATTGTCCCATCGCCGCCATGGCGGCCTTGATTTGCTCTTCCAAGGACATGGTCATCGTCATTTTCACGTCCTTCACTTCCATGCCGCCTTGCCCAAAGAACAGCTTCAAATAGAACGAGTTCTGGACGCAGGGAGACATCTTGTCAATCGTGTATGTCTTCCACTCCTTGTCCGCTCCCGTGATGCTGATGCTGTCCACCAGCTCCTTGTCCTTGAACACGGTCAGCGGAATCTGTGCCAGCTCGCCCTCCGACGCCGCCGCCCGGCAAGTGATGGAAAGACTGTACATGCCCCGTTCCTTTATGGAAACGCTTAAGAGGTTCATGCCGCCCTTGGCATTGTCCAGTTCGCTCCCCTCCAACACGTCCTTGCCGTCAACCGACCATTCAAGCGACCGGGTAATGATCTCGCCGCCTTCGAATTCCAATCCTTTCAAATCCTCGTCCAACTGGCACTCGCCATGTAACATGCGATCAAACACCGGAGTACGCAGCAAATATTTACAAATGTTCATCGCGCACCGTTGGTACTCGCCCCTCGACACCTTGCCCGAACGCAAAGCCTCAAGCGCGTTGTCGCACTCCATGTTGGAAGCGTCCGGGTTGACCATGTTTAAGTCATTCTGTGCCTGCGCCTTGGCCGCCGTATTCTGTAACGCGCCGTCCTCGCCCTCAAAATTGCCCTTGGCCCACCAGTCCGTCATGACGATGCCATCATACTCCCACTCGCCGCGCAGGATGGTCGTCAGCAGGTCGTAGTTGCTGGCAGACCAGAATCCATTAATCGGATTGTAACTAGTCATGATGGAGTATGCGCCGCCCTCCTTGACCGCGATTTCAAATCCCTTCAAATAAATTTCCCGCAGCGCGCGCTCGGAGACAATGGCCTGCACACCGTGGCGGTTCGTTTCCTGATTATTGCAGGCGAAATGCTTAATCGTGCCGGTCACGTTATATTTGTGCATGCCCTTAAGCTGCGCGGCCGCCATCTTTCCGGTCAGCAGCGGATCCTCGGAAAAGTATTCGAAATTACGCCCGTTGAGCGGGTTTCGATGGATGTTCATGCCAGGCCCCAAAAGCGTGTCGATTTTGTCCTTGCGCAGTTCCAATCCCTCCCACTCATACAGTTCCGTGGAAAGCCGTTCGTTAAAGGTAGCAGCCAAAAGCGTCCCGTTTGGCATGGCAAATGCCAACGTCCCGCAGTCCATGCGGATGCCGCTGGGGCCGTCCGAACATCCCGCAATCGGGATGCCAAAGCCCTTCAGGCTTTCCGTCACGCCGCCCATCGCCCCGGCGATGCCCGGGGTCACCTTGGGCGAGCACATGCCCTCGCCGCGCACGATGGCCGCCAAGTCCTCGTCCGACAACTGGGCAATGAAGTCCTCCATCGACACCTTGCCGTCGGCCACGTCGGTCAGCTTGTACCCTTTGTCGCCCGTATATTCGTAAGTTTGCGGCATACGCTCCCTCACCCTGCCCGCGAGGTCGATTGTCCGCGTTGCCACCGGAACGTGTTCCTCCTCGTATGGTGATAATCGCCCTTCGCCCTTTAAATCTTTCGGCTCTCCTCCCCTTGCCGCTTTCGGCTTGAGGATGTCAAAGTCTTGCGTCGGGGCCATTGCCTCTTCCAACTGTTCCAAAACAATCAGTTCATCCAAGTCAAACTCGGCCGCCAAAGCCGCCGCACGCACGTCCGTGCCCACGTAAAATCCATAAGTGCCCGCCTCCAAAACATATGCGGATTTGTGGCCGGTAATACCGGCATCATCATACGAAGCCAAATAATAAGCCGGTATCTCTATCATCACTTCCTGCTTTTCGCCAGGCGACAGCGTCCTCGTCTTGGCAAACCCGCAGAGGCTCCTCGCCGCCTTGCCAAGCTTCCCTTGCGGCGCGGAAACATAAACCTGCACGACCTCCTTGCCTGACGCGGCCCCAGTGTTTTCCACCTGCACGGCCACTTTCACGTTGTCACGGCCAAACTCCTTTGCCGTGACGCTTGCCGTCTCCGTCAAAAACGTCGTGTAAGACAAGCCATATCCGAACGGATACTGCACCTTCTCCTTGGCAAACGTCTCAAAATAGCGGTAGCCGACATAAATGTCCTCGCCATATACCGCCCGCTCCCGCTCGCCAAACTGTGCCGTTGACGGATAATCGTTAATGTCATAAACGATGGTGTCCGGCAGTTTCCCGGACGGGCTGACCGTGCCGGTAAGCACGTCCAGAACACCGTTTCCGCCTTCTTGCCCGCCCTGCCATACATAGGCGACCGCGGACGGCCGATACTTCGTCACCCAATTCATGTCGATGATATTTCCAACGTTGAGCAAGACAATCGTTCTTCCAAACTTCCCGCAGACCATGGACAGCATCGCTTCCTCGGCCTCCGTCAAAAAATAGCTTCCGGCCTCTGCCTTGTTATCCTGATCCTCTCCCGCCGTACGGCCGAGGATGACGATTGCCGCATCGGACTCTTCGGCCGCCTTTGTCACGAACGCCGTATCAAGAGGCATCTCCTCCTGAAACCACGGTTCCGACGCCCAGCCCTGCCCCGCGTCAAACGGATGCTCCTTTAGCCATGCTTCATAGGCCTCCTTGACTTCTTCATTGACCTCTATCCGCTCGTCCGTCATAAGCGCGTCCAAAATCCCCGTCACGTAACTGGTATTGACCAATCCTCCCGAACCGGTCCCGCTCTTATAATAATTAAACTGGCTACGGCCAAACACCGCCACCTTCGTTCCCTTGCAAAGCGGCAGCGCCGCCTCGTCATTACGCAGTAAGACGATGCCCTCGCCCACTGCCTCCCTCGCCTTCGCCATGTAGTCCTTCATCTCGTATACGGCCATTTTAATTCTCCTTGCATCATTTTCATCTCAAAAGTTACTGTGAATAGTAACCATCTCCCACCTATTCTAACACAGTTACCCCTGTTTGAGTATATCAAAAAGCGAGAAAACCGATAAAATTTCGTCTAATGTTACCCCATGAAAAGTAACCGTCTAATTATTATCGATTTCCTCACTTATCCGAGGTTACTTATTTTTCAACAGCCTCTGGTACATCACGACCATCAGCACCAGTATGGCACCCAGGTATACCGGGTACAAGGTCACGCTTACATGGTTCGCAATCAGCCCGAACACCGGCGGCATCAGGCAACTCCCGGTGTAGGCGGACGCCATCTGCACGCCAATGATGGCCTGCGACTTATCCGCGCCGAAATGCGCCGGCGTCGAATGAATGATGCAGGGATAAACCGGGGCGCACCCCAACCCCACCAAAATCAAACCGCCGAAAGCAACCGTCGCTCCCGTAGAAAACAACAACGCCAAAATTCCTATGAAAATGATACCTTGCCCCATACGGATCATCTGCGTGTCCGTAAACTTTATCGTCAAAAACCCATTGACGGCACGTCCTGCCGTAATCCCGATGTAAAACAGACTGGCAAGGCCGGCCGCCGTCTGCGTGTCAACGCCATGGTGCAGCACGAGGTAACTGCTGGCCCAAAGCCCCGCCGTGCTTTCAATGGCACAATAACAGAAAAAGGCAACCATGATTTCCTTTGCCCCGGAAATCGAGAAAATTTCCCGCAGCGTCAGCATCTTGTCCCCCGCTTCGACCAGGCCGTCACTCTCCGTTCCTGCCAAGGCATCACCGCCAATCCCGTCCGTGATGCCGCCTTCCGATGCCGCCGCGCTCCTGCCTTTCCACAACGGAAGGCTACAAAACAAAATCACCGTCAGAACGACCTGGATCAACGAAATATAACGATACCCGCTATTCCATGTGCCGCCGAGCAGCGCGAACCCCATGATATATGGGCCGGAAGCCGCGCCAACGCCCCACATACAGTGTAGCCAGCTCATATGGCGGCTGGCATAATGAAGTGCCACGTAATTATTCAGGGAAGCATCCACGCTGCCCGCGCCCAATCCATATGGAACCGCCCACAAGCAAAGGGCGATAAAAGAATGACTGACGGAAAATCCAAATAAGGCCACCGCCGTCATTCCTACACTGATGGCCGTCACCCTTCCGGTGCCAAGCCTTCTCGTCAACCGGTCGCTCTGCAGGCTCGACATGATCGTCCCCACGCTGATAATCATGGAAATAACGCCCGCATAGGAGACCGGCACGCCAAACTCCTGATACATTGACGGCCACGCCGCCCCCAGGACGGAATCTGGCAGCCCCAGGCTGATGAATGACAAATAAATGATTGCAAGTAATAAATGGAACATAATAGCACCTTTCCAAAAACATGCGCGGCCTTTTGACCGCGCATGTCCGTCCTTTCCTTTTCGTTCCTGCAAACGGCGGTTGCACTCCCGTCCGGCAACCGCCATAAAATTACAATTCCTTCCGAACTTCCTCAAGTGCCGCATCCAACTGGTTGTCCGCCTCCGGATTCTCCTCGTCTTTGACATATTCCACTTCCACGTCGGGAACCACGCCGATTCCGTCGATGGAGTTCCCTTTCGGCGTAAAATATTCACTGATGGTAATCTTTATGCTGGAACCGTCCTGCAAATAAAAGATCTTCTGCACGACACCCTTTCCATAAGTGGTCATGCCCACGATTTTTCCAATGCCATAGTCTTTGACCGCGCCGGCAAAAATTTCCGACGCGCTGGCGCTGTTCTCATTCACCAGCACGACAAGGGGCTTCGTAAACTCATGCCTCCCGTCACATTGATATTCGGTCTCCCTCCCGTCCTTGTCCTTCATGGAGACGACGCGCCCTTTCGGGAGAATCAACTCCAGCATGTCCACCACGGTGTCCAGACTGCCGCCGGGATTGGAACGCAAATCAATGACCAGTCCCTTCATCCCCTGCGCCTCCAAGGCTTCCAAGGCATTTTTAAATTGCTCGTACGTCACGCTGTCAAACTCAGTTATCAGAATATAACCGATGCCGTCTTCCTTCAGTTCATACTCCACGGTCTGAACTTCCACCTTCCTGCGCGTGGCGGTCAGTTTCAACTCCTCGCCGTCCCGCCTGACATATAGGTCAACGGTAGTACCCTCCTTGCCCTTGACCCACGTCACGACCTCGCTCAAATCCTCGTCCGTAATTTTGTGATCATCCACCTGGTAAAGGACGTCGCCCACTTTCATCCCGGCCTCGTCCGCAGGCTGTCCCTCGTATACTTTCGTAATCGTAATCACCCTTGTTTCCAGATGCTGGCTCAGGCCGGCGCCGATGCCGGAATATTCCCCGCTGAAGCTTTCAAGCAAGGCCTGCGTCTGCTCTTTATCATAATACGAGGTGTATGGATCGCCCAACGCGCCGACATATCCAGCATACGCCTGCTCCACCATGGCCGCCTCGTCCATCTCGTCCTCCCGCAAGTAATTTTGCGAAAGCATCTGCCAAAGCAGTTCCAATTTACTTTGTACCTGGTCGTCGCTCTTCGTAAACCCGGCCAACTGCGGGGACAACCGCCTGCCCACGTTCAACACGCCCACGACACACAGCATGACGAAGGCTCCAAAAAGAGCTCCCTTCCAAAACGGATTTCTATCTCTCATCTGTCACCATCCCTCTTAAAACGCGCCTTCAGGCGCATGTAAAATCCCCGCCGCAAAAAGCGGCGAGGCAACTAAATCCCGTCGAGTAAAACTTAACAATCGGCCTCCTGCAAGCAAGCTTGCAACACCGAATTCCTTATTTTCCATACCCGTGGAAAGTAACTTTATACTTTCAAATGTTTGCGCACGGTAAAATAACTTCCCGCGAAACCAATGCCGACGCCGAGCGCGAGCCCGACCGGCAAAAGGTAACGATACACGTCCAACACTGGCAAAAACTCGATAATATTATTCAGGATGCTAAACCTGCTCATAATGTACTCAATGGCCTTTCCATATAGGAAATAAAGCAATACCAGCGGGAGGACGGCTCCCACCAGCCCCATGATCAGACCCTCGATTACGAACGGCGAGCGAACCATGAAGTCCTTCGCCCCAATATATTTCATGATGGCAATCTCTTCCCGGCGCACCGTGATGCCCATCGTGACCGTGTTGCTGATAAGGAAGATGCTGACACCCAGCAAAATCAAAATAATGGCCGCCGACACGTACCCCACCAGGGTGTTGACGCTCGAAAGCACGTTTGCCACGACATCCGACTTGTTCACCTTGCGCACGCCCTCCAAGCCGCTCGCGAAATCAACCAGTTCCTTCTGCGTGGCGGAAAGCGTCCTGCCCTTCGTAAAGATGTTGCTATCCTCTTCGTCATTGACTTTCATGTAAACCTCGTAGTTGTCCGACCCAACCAACGGATTGTCCCGAAATCCTTCCGCCAAATCCTGGTTGCCCTCGAAGTACTCCACCTTGAACTTCTCCCACGCCTCGTCCGCCGACACGTAAATGACGTCGCCCACGTCATCCCTGGCCAGAAGCTGCTCCTTGATGTTTTGAAGCTGCGCGTCATCCACGTCATCATTGAAAAATACCGTAATGGCCACGCCCTCTTCCGCCATCTGGATGATGTGCTGGAAATTCATCAATATCGAAAAGAACAAGCCAAAAAGGAAAATGCATGCCGCCATGGTAGCCACCGACGCCATGGAAAACATCTTGTTCTTCCCAATGTTCTTAACCCCTTGTTTACCTACATATCCCAATGTACTAATTCTCATCTATATACCCACCTTTTTGTTCATCGCTCACGATGACTCCCTGCTTCATCGTGATTACGCGTTCGTTCATCTCGTTTACGATTTCCTGATTGTGCGTTACGACCAACACGGTCGTTCCCCTCTCATTCGCCTCCTTCAACAGACTCATGATTTCCCACGAGTTCGTCGGATCCAGATTACCCGTCGGCTCATCGGCGAGCAAAATCGCCGGCTCGTTCACGATGGCTCTGGCAATCGCCACCCGCTGCTGCTCCCCGCCCGAAAGCTCTTTCGGGAAAGACTTGTACTTCTGCGCCAAGCCGACCAGGGACAACGCGGCCGGAACCTTTTTACGAATCACGCGCATCGGCGTCTCGGTAACGCGCAGGGCAAAGGCAATGTTCTCATAAATGTTCCTGTCCTTCAACAGACGGAAATCCTGGAACACCACCCCGATTCCCCTCCTGTACTTCGCGATATGCCGATGCCGCATCCGGTTTAAGTTCTGCCCGTTGACGATAATCGTTCCCTCCGTCGGGTTCAGCTCCTTCATGATCAGCTTGATCAAGGTGGACTTTCCCGAACCGCTGTCTCCCACGATGAACACGAATTCACCCTTCTCGATCTTCACGGAGACCCCGTTTAAGGCGGCATGCCCCTTGGAATACTCCTTCTTCACGTTCTTTAATTCAATCATAAGTGCCTCCTAATTAATTTACCCCCAAAGTGTGGTGCTGCAAAGCAACGTAAAACCTCTTTCGCGCCTGACCATCAATAATCAAGCGTCTCCATATAATTCATATACTTCACGACCATCAGCGCAATCTTGAACGTGATGGCATCCTCAAAAACGCGCAGGTCAAGTCCCGTGCTCTTCTGCAGCTTGTCGAGCCGGTACACCAACGTGTTTCTGTGAATATAAAGCTGCCTGGACGTTTCCGACACGTTGAGGCTGTTTTCAAAAAACTTGTTAATCGTCGTCAACGTTTCTTCGTCAAATTCGTCCGGTGACTTTCCTTCGAAAATCTCCTTGATAAACATCTTGCACAAAGGAAGAGGAAGCTGATAAATCAGACGGCCGATTCCCAACGTGCTGTATGCCACGATGTCCTTCTCGTCGAAAAAAATCTTGCCAACGTCGAGTGCCAGCTTGGCTTCCTTGTAAGATTTGGACACCTCCTTGATATCATTTACCACCGTGCCATACGCGATATGGATGGACTCGCCCGGCATGTCTTCCTTGAGGAGCGCGTACATCTCCCTCGCCATTCGGTCCAGTTCGCGCGCCCCGTCCCGTTCGGACAACTCTTTCACCACGATGATGTTGCGCTCGTCCACCGCCGTCACGAAATCCTTGGCCCTCCCGCCAAGCAAAATCCTTACGTTGTCAAGGGACACGCTGTCTTTCTCGTGCGACGTTTCAATAATAAAGATAACACGTCTCACCTCAGTGTCAATATGTAATTTTTGGGCACGGTTATAAATGTCCACCAGAAGAAGATTGTCCAGCAACAGATTTTTAATAAAGTTGTCCTTGTCAAAACGCTCCTTGTAAGCAACCAGCAAGCTGGAAATCTGAAACGCCGCCATCCTTCCTACCATGTAGGAATCCTCTCCCTCGCCGTCAGCTACCAACACGTACTCCAGTTGCTGTTCGTCAAATATTTTAAAAAACTGCCGCCCCTGAATCACCCTGCTGTCCGCGGGGGATTCACCAAACGCCACGACTGCTCCCTCCAGGCCGCGACCATCGTCAAAGGTACCCGCCAACATCTTGCCTTCCGTGTCAAACACGCAGAAATCTGTCTTGGATATCCCCTTCAGGCCTTCAATGGTACTAAGTAGTATCTGGTTTGTAATCATTACCGCGTCCTCCAATTATCCTTCTTCGACCGTGCCGTCTTCTGTACATTCATAAACACATACGTCTAATATAATGCAAAACCACAAAAAAATAAAGAGGAAATCCACTTTTTTTATGCATTTCCTCACATTTTTCACAAAAAGTTTATGATTTTGCGCCATTTTTCCACCGCAAACGGAAGCGAATAACGCTATTCACTCTCCTTTTCCTTTCCGACGAGATAACGAAACAACCTCCTCGTCAAAAAACGGTGCAGCCTTCCGCCGGACTCCCCAGACGCCTCCCCAAGTTCAAAACAAGCGCGGCAGCCAAACCAAAGCTTGCTGTTCACGAGCGCCTTGAAATCGGCAATGAACCTCTCCTGCCACGGACAAGGAAGCACGGACAAAACGCAGGTCGGGAGGGCCGCGTTGATTTCATTGACGACCCGTTCCTCACGCCCGCTGCCCGGAGGCAGGATCGCCTGTCCGCATATGGACAAACCGCTCTCGTACCGGCGCAGCTCTTTTTGAAAACGCTCCATCTCCTCCTCGCCCTCTGCCAAGAGAAACACGCGGCTTTCTTGCTTTTCCAAATACTTCAAAAGCATGCGGAGGTAGGTGCGGTTTTGCGCGTCCCTTACCACGCCGCCGTCCGCGATGCCGGCCGCTTCAAAAATGTCTTGATCCAACGGTACCAGCAAATCCATTTGACGCATCCGCTCCTGCCACTTCTCGTCTACCTGACCCGAAATCAGCATGTCCCTCGTCACGGCCTCGACCGTGCCAAGTGTCTCGCCTTGCATGAACTCCACGGTCCGCATGAACATCTCCCTGGCCGTGGCCACGTCAAAATCCACTCCCAGAACAGTAAATTTATTTTCCATTGATTCCACCCGTTTTCTAACCCCACCGGTGAAATTGTATCAGATGTCCGACGCTTTTTCAACCATCTTCTTTATATTTCTATTATTTTCATCATTTTTTGTTGCCAATCGCGGCTCGTAATCATAAATAACGACCCTATTTTGTCATTTTTCGTCGGAAGCCGCCGTAAGTACCTTTCTCCGGCGGGCCATCATCCCACCAATCCGTCCGGTTTCCTTCGATGACAACGAACGCCACCCGTCCGCCAGCACGCGATCGAGCAACCCCAGTTCTTCCGCAATCTCGTACTTTAACTTGTCCTCCGGTTCCAGATTCTTCAAGTCAATCGGTTTATTCTTCTTACCTGCCATATCGGATTCCCTCCCTTTTAAGTTCATACTAATGAAAGTATTACCAAAAAAACAAAAGACATTCAAATCCATGGCAGGTTTTCTCAACCTTATAATTTGTGCTTCCTAACCTTATAATTCATGCTTTCCAGACTTAAAATTCATGCATTCCGGCCTTATAATTCATGCATTCCGGCCTTATAATTCGTGTTTTTTGGCCTCGAAGAAAGCTTTCGTCTCTTTCGCCACGATGCCGCTTAGGGCGAACAACGCGATCATGTTCGGAATTGCCATCAGGCCATTGAAAATGTCCGCGATGGTCCACACCGCCGACACCGTCATGTACGGCCCGATAAAGACCGCCAGAATGTACAGCCAGCGATATACCTTCACCGCTCCCATCCTGCCGCCGCTTAAATACTCCAAGCAACGCTCCGAATAATAGTCCCAGCCCAGAATCGTTGTAAACGCGAAGAAAACCAGACTGAGCATCAAAATCAGGGCAGACACTCTGGCCGGAAACGGCAGCCCGCTTTCAAAGGCATGGCTTGTCACGGCAACGCCCTCCAATCCTTCTACCTGCCACGCGCCGGTAATCACGATGGAAAGTCCCGTCAACGTACAGATGACGATCGTGTCAATAAACGTGCCGGTCATCGACACCAGTCCTTGGCGAACCGGCTCCTTCGTCTTTGCCGCGGCCGCCGCGATCGGGGCCGATCCAAGGCCCGCCTCGTTGGAGAAAATGCCGCGTGCCACGCCCTTTTGCATCGCCACGAGCATGCTGCCCACGATGCCGCCGGTAATCGCCTTCGGATTGAACGCCGCCTGCACGATGGTCATGAAAGCCGCCGGAACCTTGGTAATGTTCGTAATCACCAAAATCAAGGCAAACACGATATAAATCGCCGCCATGAACGGTACGATGACCTGTGCCACGCTGGAAATCCGCTTGATGCCGCCAATCAAAACCAACGCCACGAAAATCGTCACCAACGCGGAAGAGATGATTACCACCCAGGAATATGTACCGATTCCCGGAATCGTTACCGCATAAGCCGCATCCGGGTCAAAGAAGTTCTGGGCCGCGGTGGTGATACCGTTTACCTGGGTAATGGTTCCGATTCCCAAAAGTCCCGCGCACACTCCGAAAAACGCGAATAACTTTGCCAGCCATTTAAAATCGAGCTTGAACCTCTCGCGCATCCCCTGCTCGATATAGTAAAACGGCCCGCCAAGCGCGTGGTTGTTTTTGTCTATAATCCTATACTTCACGGCCAAAAGTCCCTCCGAATACTTGGTCGCCATACCAAAAAACGCGGCGACCACCATCCAGAAAATGGCTCCCGGGCCGCCCGCGCCGACCGCCGTAGCCACGCCGACGATGTTTCCCGTGCCAATCGTCGCGGAAAGAGCCGTGCACAACGCGCCAAACGAGCTTACCTCGCCCTCGCCGCCCTCCTCGTTTTTCACCATCCATTTAAGTGCCAACGGAAGCCTTCTCACCTGCAGTCCCCTCGTACGGATCGTCAAAAGCAGGCCGCCTGCCAAGATCAGCACCATGAGCGGCACGCCCCAGACAAAATCGTCAATTACTTGCAATCCATCGTTTATCATTTTCCACATGAGCCTTCTCCTTTTTCCTTTCCGGACAGTTCTACCATAGATACAAAAAAGGCAAAAGTCAAACGACCCTTGCCCCATTGCCCAAAGTTGAAAACGATTTTTGCCACCGCCACGTCATCCGCGAAACTGCCCGTCATGCCAATCTTTCCGGTTCCCATTCGCGTAAAACCTGACAAACCGCCATCATCCTCCGTCCTTTTGCCTGAGAGATTAAGCGGACACGCCGCTTTTGCACCTTCGGCACCCAAAACAATTTGAGCTTCTCCAGAGTCACATCCACCTGCAGTCCTCATCGTCCCCGATACCTGAGAGTGTTACTCCTTCGGCGTATAATACTTTCCTGCAGACTTCACCTGTCCATATGTCATTTATAGTTTCCTATCACGAAAAAAGAGTTTACTATAAATCACCTGATTTGTCAAGGAAAATCATCCCGTTTGATATAGGCCCTGACCGGACGGCGAAGCCACGCGCAGGCCAGCAAAAGCCATCCTTCCCGCTCCGGTCCGTGCTAAGCGTGTGCCACTGGCACTTAGGACCGCCGTAGGCGATTTAAAATGGCCGAATGCCGTTACTATCACGACTGCAGGCCGTGAATAGTAACACTATGTTAGTCCCCCACCAAAAACTTGTCTTCTCCCGCTTTACTATCCGCCCCCTCCGTGATACAATAATCTCACGTAACCCACCTCCGCGTGTTCACTCATCGCGACACGGGACGTTTAGAAAGGAGCGTGCCTAAAACTATGCTCGCCAAAATTTCCATTGGAAACCAAAGTTTTGAATATGCACGACAAGAAAAAGTTTTTTATATTGACAAGACGGAATTCATCAAAGAATGGTGGGAATGCACGGACGTGGTCACCCTGATTACCCGTCCGCGCCGCTTTGGCAAAACCTTGAACTTAAGCATGATGGAATGTTTCTTTTCCACGACGTTCTCCCAAAGGGAAGACCTATTCGAGGGACTTTCCATTTGGAACGAACAAAAATATCGAAAGATGCAGGGAACCTGGCCGGTCATTTCACTGACCTTCGCGGGAATAAAGTCCACCAATTTCCAAAATGCAAAAAGCGGAATCGTAGGGGCAATCGCCGACGTTTACGAATCACATAAGTACTTGAAAAATAGTGACGCGCTTAGCAAGGAAGAGAAAGCAGACTATGACGTCTTCCAAAATTATTTGAACAATCCGGATCCAGACAAGAACATCAACACCCCCCTCGTAACGTCCGCGTTGAAAAAATTGGCCATGTACCTGAACCGTCATTATGGCAAGAAAGTCCTCATTTTCCTGGACGAATACGACACACCATTACAAGAGGCATATGTCTATGGCTATTGGAAAGAATTCGTACAGTTTATTCGCGAACTGTTTAACAATACGTTCAAGACCAACAAATACTTGTACCGCGCTCTTTTAACCGGCATTACCCGCGTGAGCAAGGAATCCATCTTCTCGGATTTAAATAATCTCGAAGTCATAACCACGACCTCGGAGAAATATTGCACATCCTTTGGTTTTACAGAAAAAGAAGTGTTTCAGGCCTTGGATGAACGTGGACTTTCAGGTGAGAAGGAAAACGTGAAGTTTTGGTATGACGGCTTTATTTTTGGTAATCAAGGAGACATATACAACCCATGGTCCATCACCAAGTATCTGGATTCGGAAGAGTTAGGAATGTATTGGGCCGACACCAGTTCCAACGCATTGGTGTCCAATTTGTTCAGGCAAGGAGATTCCGAATTGAAAATGCAAGTGGAAGACCTCCTTGACGGAAAGAGCCTGGAAGTGATTTTAGATGAGCAAATTATTTTTGACCAATTAGAAAGCACGCCCGGAGCCGTCTTTAGCCTCCTTATGGCGAGTGGATATTTAAAGCCATTGAACAGACAGTTTTTGACGGATTCCGGCGAATCCAAATATCAGCTTGAAATCACAAATTATGAAACGTTATTGATGTTTCGAAGGATGATTTCCGGATGGTTTCCGGCGAACCTTACGTCCTATGGCAATTTCAAAAAGGCTTTGGTACAAGGCGATTTGAAATACATGAACCGCTTCATGAACGATGTGGCAAAGACGATGTTTAGCACGTTTGATACTGGAAACAAACCGTCAGAAGCGGTGGAGCCTGAACGCTTCTATCATGGTTTCGTACTCGGACTCATCGTCGATTTGGCCGGAAAGTACCATGTCCGTTCCAATCGGGAGTCCGGCTTCGGGCGGTACGACGTCATCATGGAGCCGAAGGACGTTTCCGACGATGCCATCGTCATGGAGTTCAAGGTTCATGACAAGGATGACGAAGGTTCGCTGGAAGAGACGGTGGCGAACGCATTGCGGCAGATAGAAGAAAAGGCATATGACACGGAATTGCTTGCACGGAACATTCCGAAAGAGCGAATTCGCCATTACGGGTTCGCATTTAAAGGAAAAAACGTCCTGATCGGGCAATAGCGTCGGTGTATGGACGTCAACCTTTCACAGTAAAAAATTCCACTCAAAAACGGGGAGGAATCCCTCCCCGTCATTGTTCATTTCCTCCTTCCAAAAACACGTAATCCACAAATCCTTCCAGTTCACTTAACAAGTAATAGCCGATTCCCGCATATCCGTTCATCAAGCTGGGATTAAACCATTCCTTTGTCAAAATTTTCCCGTTCTCCCGCTCCTCGTCGAAACCAACCTTGCCCTTCCACAAGCGCATAATCAGGCGATTCCCGCACGCTCCATGGCACAAACACCTTTCGTTTCTCGACATGTGTTTGGACAAATAAGATTCCGCCCTTTCGATGTCTTTTGCTATCATAGCACGCTCCGACTCTTCCCATTGCACTTTGGAAATCAAAATCCTTGAAAGAAGAATGCCGCCGGCCCCATGACACCACGCCGAAACTTGTCCATGCCCCGCTTTTTGCACCGCCGCCGGTTTTCGATAGTCCTTCCAGTCCTCCGTCATTTCGTCAAACTGTTCGTGCTCCCATCGCAACGCCCGCCTCATGGCCTCATATAGGGATTGTCCTTTCGTCAATTCGTACAATTTGGCCAAGGCAACCAGAATTCCGGCATTTCCATGGGCCATGCCCGCCAATACCGTGGACTTTTCCGAATTTTCCCAGCCAATTCCATACTCCATATGCACCGCACGGGCAATCAGCAAGCCGCCAATCTTTTCCGCGGCGCGTAAGACCCATTCCTCCCCGCTTGCCTGATATAACGCGCACAACGCATAAACGGCTCCCGCCTTTCCATCCAGCAAGTCGTTTGAATCATCCTTTTCGGCCAGTTCCACGAGCAACCTGGCATGTTTTCCGGCATATTCGAGATAAACCTCCTTGCCATGCAAGCGATAAAGAACCAAGTATGCATATACGAGCGAACCCTCCCCATTGTACAAGCCGGATTGTCCGGTCTGCAAATTGGAAACATCTTCCATCCCCTGATCCGTGTAATGAAACATCTGCCTGACCAGGGTGTCACATGCCGCGTCATATTTCTTCGTCCTTACATCCCATTCCGGGCAATGCGTGTCCGGTGTGCCACACAAAGGCGGCCGCTTCGCACCCGATGCGCCATACGTTGCGAGCATATGCAGAAATATCGTATAGCCGGCGATTCCGTCATACAAATACATCCCGCATGGATAGAGACGGACCAATGCCTTCTCCTGCCCCGACACCAACAGGCAATTCCAATGTAAACCGCGCTCGTCCTCCCATGACTGGCGAAGCAGTCTGTCGGCAATCTTTTCTGCCATCGCCGCTTTTTCTCGCGTTGAATAATCCGACGGCCTTTCCAACATTCGACCTAAATCATGTCCAAACGCTTCCGCGTCCGATTCCTCGTCCTCGCCCATCGCCTTGGCCGGTAGTTCCCATCCATCCGCATGCAATGATAAATGCATCAGCTCCATTTGCCGCTTCAAATCCGACACGTTCAAATGTTCCAGCCTGTCATGTATGTCTTTGAGCGGCGATCTTGCAAAATATCCCTTTATTTTCCGATGTCTGGAATCAAACAAGCTTGTCTGGTTCGACCGAAAATAGAAGAACGGAATGTCATTTTGCAACAAATCATGAATCTCCGCGTCCACGATTTGCCCGTCCATTTCATTTTCAAAGCGTTTGCCCCGCCAAAGAACGTGCAACAGCAACGCCCGATCCGCCGCGTCCTCCATCACGGACGGGTGATAAGAACTGCCTAATAATAAGGAATACTTCTGCGTGTCACACACAAGATGCCGACAAGTGACCTCCTCTAAGGCGGCCAGCGTCTGGCGCACTTCTTTTTTAAACGCCATGCTATACCAATACGCGATTTCAAACCCTTGCCGGAGTTCCTTTTCATACTGGCTTGGAGCAGCCTCGTTATGATTCAAGGCGGCCTTGTTGCTTGTCTTCCCGATTCGGGCATAACGATAGCCGACATGCATGTTCTGCGTGCCCGCCTCCTTGATTACCGGAATCCTAAACGGAATCTCCTGCTCGCCGCCCGATATCGCGCTTAGGTCCACGCATTTTCCATGTAGCTGCCAATAACCATATGGCAAAATTCCAGATGCCAGAACCGAACCATTCATACCATCTTGATTCTTGTCCTGATGAACGTCTCCTTTTTCTCCAAACATCAGGTTTTCCAAATCCACGACGACCGGATATTCGCCTCTTGCAATCAAATTCTCGCAATGTATGTCATGCGTTCCCAAAAGGTATGCCACGAACAATTGCACTCCCATTCGGTAATAATACCTTCGAAGCTCCTTCTGCTGCCGACACGGCTTTGCCTTTACGCACTCCACCCAGCCATACCCGTCACGTTCCAACAACGCGGGGACATACATGTCCGTTCCGCAGGCCAGGCCGAAATCATATACAATTTCGTAAAACACGCGCTCGTTCTTGATGCCATGCGGCTTATAAATCAATTCATCGCCCGTATCCAGCCGTAACTTCAACACCCTTTTCCCGGAAAAGTGCGCGTCGCCGCCAGCGTCGTCAATCCCTGACAAATGCCGAAATGTCCTGCCGCGCAAAATCACGTCCTGAATCTGCTCTTTATCCTTGCTCACCCTTTGCAACAATTCCACATAAAACTGGACATTCCTATGTACGCAGTCACTTAACGCGCACTCCAATACCGGATACTTCTTTAATATGTATTCCCGGTACGCCGCCTTCTCCAAGTGACGCTCACAAAACACGTCGTAATAATCCGTGTCTGCCGCATTCGGGGAATCCGTTCGGGACGCATCCGAAATGGTCGTGCCCTCGCTCTCATGTTTTTCATGCATTTCTTTGAGCAGGACGCGGATTCCCAAGTTTCCCAGCTCGGACAACAATTTCTTTAAATAGTCCTCCATGAACGACTCCGTGCAAATGTCCATACACGCCACGGAAGTCTTCACCATCTCGTACCCCGTTTGTATATACGGTTCGTAAAATTTTTCGAAAGCAGGAGTCGTCTTTTCCAAGAACTTTTTTACGAAATGGCTTGCCTGAACGTCACAGACAGATATTTCCCGGCGTGCTTCCTCACGCTCCATATTATGTCTTCCATCTTGTGTCGCAGCGCACGCCATGCCCCGAAAATATTCCGCGACTTCCTCCCGGCTTGTACATAACTGCCGCAAAAAATCCGCTCCGAACAACTCCTGCCAAAACTGCTGCTCCTTCATCCAAATCTCCAGATAGTATTAGCAGCAAATAATTGTTAACAACTCCGCACATCCGGCCGAAAGAGTACGTATCTCGCTTTCAACCGCATGTATCTTCTCAAACTCTTCTATCTGTTTCAACTCTTCCTTCAAACTTCCAATTACTTCATTTTCCTGCTTCATTTTGTACCTCCCACGTTTAAAATATTAACCGTAACGATAAACCAATTTTCCTTCTTTTCCCATACCACGTTCCCGTGATACTTCTCCACTTTGCTTTTCACCGACTTCAGCCCATATCCATGCACCCCCTTTCTCCCGTCTTCTTGCTGTTTTGCTTGTTCGCCGCACGTATTGAGGACGTTGATGTACAACATTTCTCCCAACACTTTTACCAACACCTGAATCTTCTGATTCCCATCCTCAACCGAACGGCAACCTTCTATCGCGTTATCCAGCAAGTTGGACATGAGGGCACAAATATCGTGTTCCTCCATCTGTATCCCCTTTAAGGAATCCACCTCCGTCTGAATGCGGATTCCTTTCTTTTCCGCCTCGGACAATTTGAAGTTCAAAATGACGTCCATCACTTCATTTTCGCTTTGAATATACTGTCCGACTTGGAACAACGGGCGTTTTACCTTTTCAATATACTTCAGCGCCTTCCCAATTTCCTTCTTCCGGCAATACCGCTCAACCACGATGAAATGGTTCTTCATGTCATGGTTGACAAAGGCAAAATTATCATATATCGCCTTGATCTCCCGATAGTTCTCCTCGTACATCTGGTTTTTCATCTCGGAAAACCGCAAATCCGCCCGAATCCCGGCATTTCGCATGCTGATAACCAAAATGACTATGGTGGTCAAGAGCATCACGCATATGATAAAGACAAAAAGCAGGTTGTCCTTTCCATATAGTTTCCCGTATGTCATGAATTGTATCTGGAAAATAACCACGCACATCACGCCAATCATTCCATAAACACAAAACGTCCACTTATATTCTTCCAAATCCACCGGATATTTTCTGCACATGACATGGAACATCGCATACATCATCAACAAAACCACCATTGTCAGCGTATAACACAATACTCGATTCCCCGATATTTCATAGTAAATTTCTTGTATGGCTGCCTCGGGAAAGATAACGGCTATTGTAAACGTAAAACACATCTGAAGAACCGCAACACAGACATTGTAAGAAAGCGCAACACCAAATACATAAGCCCCTTTTTTTAGCCTTACTAAAGATATCCACATTTGCACAGACTGAAAAACCAACATCGTCCATGACACCACAGCTGAAACTTCCCTATTATAGGCCGTCAGTGCCCCTATCAATATGCTGCACAAAACAATGTAGTTTCGTTTCTTCCGTATGTATTCCCCATCCACCAAAAGCCCGATAAAGCAATATCCCAGATAAATCTCGCCCACGGTCAGCAGCCCTTGAAATATCCGCAATCCAATATTCATTACTTCACGTCTCAACCCTTTTCTTTTGCTAAGTATCCGTATTTTAAGCTTCTTTGATTTTTAGTTTCTTTGATTTTTAGTTTCATTATTTTAAGCTACTATTAAATATTATAATGTGATTTTGCACGTTTTGTATCTTTTCCGTGCCTAATTGGTCAAAAAACGAGTACAAACGGCAAAACTCCCCATGATTTTCCATTCATGAGGAGTCCTTGCCGGCTCGCCAGCGACGTGGCACGCCAAAACCGCATTTTTCGTCTCTTGATTATCACTCATACGTTACGTTCGAATTCCTTAGTCACCCATCATGTCAAACTTCTTAATGCTCTTTTCGTTTAAGTAATCCCCTAACGCGGCCATGAACTCCTTCTTCTTCCCCTTGCTGGTATAGATGGTATCCCCGTTGCTCACCTGGATTTCCATTCCATCAATTTTCAAAACATGCTCCATGTTGACGATATAAGCCGTATGGCAACGGTAAAACCGCTTGTCCAACATTTCCTCATACTCCACCATACGTGTACGAGCCACATAACTTCCCGTCGTCTTTTGCACCCTGACCTTCCTTCCCTCGGTCATGAGGTACACAATCTCATCCAGATATACCTTCTCCACCGTCGTACCGACCCGTTCCATCAAATAATCCTGCTTTGTTTCCTGCAATTCCTTATAAAGCGTCAGAATGTCAGAAGAGAATTTTTCATATTTCAAGGGCTTCATCCAGTACCGGCAAGCCCCGTGCTCATATCCTTTCAGCGCGTACTTTGACATGGATGTCAGGAAAATGATCTTCCCTCTCGCTCCCTGCTCGTGGAGCAAGTCGGTTATTTCCATCCCGCTCTTGCCTTCAAGCACGATATCCAGAATAAACATGTCAACATCCTTGTTCTGCTCATAATACGCAAGCACTTCCTGCCCCCTGGTACACTTTATCAAGGCGATGGGAATCTTGTGATCCCGTTGAAATCTGTTACAATATCTTGCAATCATTTTCACGAATTCCATTTCATCATCGCATACTATGATTTTCATCTTTCGTTCCTACTCCTTTTTCAAATGATGTTGGCTCAAAATGTTTTCCGTGATATTTTTACATTGCCACGTGCCTTTCCCCACGGGGGTCAATCAATCCCTATGTCCATGTTCACACGCATGTTGTCTCGATACACCCGCAGCACTTCGATCACGAACTTCTTTTCTTTCCGGGTGCATGTTTCCCACATGGCATCTTCCGCCTCCATATCCGTACCCCTAAATTGTAAACTACCGTAGACTAACTCGTCAAGCGAAATTTCCAACGCTTTCGCCAACTTCGCCGCGAATTCCAAACTCGGGATGGCACCGCCCTCGACATGGGAAATGTGGGGCTCGCTATAACCCGTTTTCTCACCCAGTTCTTTCTGCGTATACCCCTTTTCCTTCCTTGCTTGTTTTACCCTTTTTCCCAAGTCTGCAAAATCCATAACGCCACGCTCCTTTAAAATCCATATTTTTATCTATTTTAAATGGAGACATGGCATCATCCTAATGCGTATTACGACAGTTTCCGCCTTGTTACGAAATATTTTTCCGTTTTGCTTTCATGTATGTACATCCCATGTATGTTTTGACGAAGCCGTCTGGCGAGGTCTTCTATACTTATGCAAAAGACAAGGGATGGGTAACGCCTGATTGAGCACCTTTGCTTTCGCATAGAAAGATTCAAGAACATCTCAGCATTTATGAAATGCCCGGTTATGCACAAAAATCACCCAGTCATACCTATATTTTTATTCGTGACAAACCTGATACTCTATTTAAATCTGTAAACTTGGCAAATGACGGCATTCATTTTCAGGCACACGTTAATCGTACCATCACCATTCGGATCCATCTATTTTTCAGCAACCTTTCAGTTGTAAAATTACACACTATAGAATCATTGAGCAAACCGATTGATTATGATATACTATGACGGACATCTAAGAGGGGAGAATTGATTTATGGCAAAAAGAACGGAAAGCGCAACCCACATGCTGGGCACGGCCTTTGAAAAGAAAAACTTGACAAGTAACGCATTGTTCGTAATCTCGCTCGTCTTGTTGACCACCGCCTTGTTTAGCATTTTCCAGCTATTCCAGGATCGCTTGCAGATAGAGCAGTTACTCCTTACACGAAAGGCCGGGACGACGGCGACGATCTATTTACATAATGGACGTGAAATGCATTATAATGCCGCCAGGGAATTACACTATATCAGCACGGTGGGAAAGTCATGCGAATTTGCAACATGGATGACGGACGCATCGGAAATTCGCTGCATCGTGTTGGATGCCGCCGGATATGAAATCTTTGAAAAACCGGCACATACGAATGTCATGGGGCATTATCCGGAAAAAGAAAATGAAATCATGTTGCCGGAGCGAACCCTGGAAGCCCTGGGGATAACGGAGGCCGAAGTCGGGATGGAAATTCCCGTCCGATTGTCGTGGAAAGACATCGGGAATGATTCGGACGAATCTTACCACGAGACGATGATTTTATCTGGATTTTACACGGATTACGTTGACGAGGTAAGGCAAATGCCCACCGCCTATTTTTCGGAAGCTTTCTTAAACGAAAACCATATTGATTCCTATCCGGCAGACATCCTTTTTCTTCCCGAAAACATCAACGTGGACATGGACAAGTTAGAAAGTCAGTTATATGATAACTTGTCAGTCATTTCGGATGACGCACGATTTTATGTCCGCGAATCCATACAATCCCAAGCAGTGGACAAGATTATGGGTGGATATTTAAGCGGAACACTCTGGGCAATCCTGCTTTTAATCAGCGGATTTCTATTTCTCTATAACCTGATGAACATGCTGGTGAACCAGGAAATACGTCAGTACGGGCTGATACGCGTCATAGGGTGCGACACGAAACAAATCAAGCGGCTAATATACCAAACATTTACCAAGCAAATCGGCATCGGATGTATCGTCAGCCTCTTCCTCTGCCTTTTGTTGGCATATTGGGTTTTCCCGAAGTTCATGAAACGCTTCTTCCTTGACGACTATGGGGAAGTCAGTCAAATCACGGTATTTGACGTGAAATTATTTGCCCTGATTTTATTGCTCGTGCTCTGCATGGCATGGTTCATACGCGGCCGAATGGACAAAAAGCTACTGGGATTGTCGCCTTTGGAAGCCTATGCTTATACTGGGCAAATATCCAAACCAAAACGGAAAGCGAAGGATGATGCCACACAAAAAGCAATTTCAAAAGCATGGAAAACGAACGCCAAAGCAAAGCAGAATGCGCAGTCAAAAGCAACACGAAACCCAATGCAAGGCAGGGCTTTTGCCGCACATGTCCGCTTCCCGCTCCGCCTTGCCCTTCGAAACATGTTTCATTCCGTCCATTTCAAAAGCACGGTGGCCATCCTGGTCGTCTGGTGCGAAGTTCTCTTGGGGATGAACCTATTTACCGGGGGGCTCGACGACATCCACCGCCTGAACCAAAACCCGGATTTTACGATAATCCCGCCTCGGGACGTATTAAGTGATTGGTCGGAAAATTATTGGGATGCTGACGAAAAAAATGACAACCCATTAATCCAAAAAGCGGTATTAGAAAAAGTAACTGCTGCTGAAAATGCCGGGGAAATCGTCACGAGGAAAATTTATACCGATAACTTAGGTTACGCACATACTCCGATAGATATAGACATGAATGGCACAAAGCACGTTGCCCTCTGCAATCTGTACCAAATTTTAGACGACCAGGAATTGGATTTGTTAGAAACCTATTGTAAAAAACGCCGGCTCCATATCGACATGGAAAGCGTCCGTGCGGGACAAGGCGGCATATTCGTATATATGGACGAATTGTCTCCAATGGAACTGGAACAAGCGAATTTTGAAATTGGCTACCCGTTATTTTTTGAAGGCGAACTTGACAAGGAAATAACCTGCGCGGGAATCATCGACATCGGAAAGGGAAACCTTGGATTCACGATATCCAAACCTTGGTATACGACGGACGAAGTCATCTATTCCCACATGTTGATCAGCCAAAAAGGATTCGAACGTCTAAATTTCAATGGCATCATCAAGGAAGTATTTCAGATTGACGTCGACATTCGCCAGTCAGACGAGCCGATGATGAAAGAAGAACTGCTCCAGTTGGTCGGCTCGGACTACCTGGTATGCAATTCGGACACCATAAAAAAAGAATGGGGGTACATCATAAGCAACCGGCTAATCATGGGTGTGATTTGCGGCACGCTTCTGGTCATCACGATACTCAATTATATCTGCGTCTTTTTGGTAAACATTTTGAATCGGGAAAAAACCTTCCGCGTCATGGAAAATGTCGGGATGACGAGACGGCAGCTGCGCTCCATGCTGCTTTTTGAAGGATTGTGCTATGCCGTCCTGACGCTCGTGCTCGTCGCGGTGATTGGCGTGCCGCTCTTCCTCGGACTTGGAAACCTGATGAAGGAACAAATAAGCTATTTCACGCCGCAGGTACCATGGACGGCGATGGCGGGTCTTTTCTTCGGAATCCTTGGACTTTGCATATCCGTTCCGTGTGTCTATACGGCACGGAAAAATGAAAGAAAAAAGGTTCCTTCGCGCAGCTGCAAACCATAAAAAACAACGAAACTTGCATCCTCCCGCTTTACTATCCACCCCCGCCATGATACAATGGCTTTACTTAAGCAAATCCATCACATGTACGTTCATCGCGACACGGGATATTTAGGAAAGGATCGTGTTAGATTTATGCTCGCAAAAATTTCAATTGGAAACCAAAGTTTTGAATATGCAAGGCAAAATAATGTTTTTTATATTGACAAGACAAGATTCATCAGAGAATGGTGGGAATGCGCGGACGTGGTCACCCTGATTACCCGTCCACGCCGTTTTGGCAAGACTTTGAATTTAAACATGATGGAATGTTTCTTTTCCACAACGTTCTCCCAAAGGGGAGACTTGTTCGAGGGACTTTCCATTTGGAACGAGCAAAAATATCGTGAAATGCAAGGAACCTGGCCGGTCATTTCATTGACCTTCGCCGGGATAAAGTCCACCAACTTTCAAGATGCCAAAAATGGAATCGTAAAGGTGATTGCAGATGCATATGAATCACATAGATACTTAAAAGATGGAGATTTTCTAAATGACAAGGAAAAAGCTGATTATCAGGCATTCAAAAACCATGCAACTGATCCGAATCCAAACAAGGACATCAGCACCCAGCTTGTAACATCGGCGCTAAACATGTTATCCGAATATTTGGAGCGTTATCATGGCAAAAAAGTCCTCATTTTCTTAGACGAGTATGACACGCCATTACAAGAAGCCTACGTATATGGTTATTGGAAAGAGCTCGTGGAGTTCATTCGCGAACTGTTTAACAATACGTTCAAGACCAACAAATATTTATACCGCGCCCTTCTTACCGGTATCACACGCGTGAGCAAGGAGTCCATCTTCTCGGATTTGAACAACCTCGAAGTCGTGACCACGACCTCGGACAAATATTGCACGTCTTTCGGCTTTACGGAGGACGAGGTGTTTCACGCCTTGGACGAGCGCGGCCTTTCAGATGAAAAAGAAAACGTGAAGTCCTGGTATGACGGCTTTATTTTTGGAAACCAAAGTGACATCTATAACCCATGGTCCATCACCAAGTATTTGGATTCGAAAAAATATGGGACTTATTGGGCCGATACGAGTTCCAACGCATTGGTGTCCAATTTGTTTAAACAAGGCGATTCCGAGTTGAAGATGCAGGTGGAGGACCTCCTTGCCGGAAAGAGTTTGGAAATAGTCTTGGACGAACAAATCATTTTTGACCAATTAGAAAGCATGCCCGGAGCCGTCTTTAGCCTTCTCATGGCAAGCGGTTATTTAAAGCCATTGAGCAGACAATTTTTGATGGATTCCGGCGAATCCAAATATCAGCTTAAAATCACGAATTACGAGACGTTGTTGATGTTTCGAAGGATGATTTCCGGATGGTTTCCGGCAGACCTTACTTCCTACGGCAATTTCAAAAAAGCCTTGTTACAAGGCGATTTGAAATACATGAACCGTTTCATGAACGACGTGGCGAAAGTGATGTTTAGCACGTTCGATGCCGGAAACAAGCCATCGGAAGCGGCAGAACCCGAAAGGTTTTACCACGGTTTCGTCCTTGGACTTATCGTGGACTTGACGGGAAAGTACCACGTCCGTTCCAATCGGGAGAGTGGTTTTGGACGGTACGACGTCATCATGGAGCCAAAGGACGTTTCCGACGATGCCATCGTCATGGAGTTCAAGGTTCATGACGAGTATGACGAAGGTTCATTGGAAGACACTGTGGCGAACGCGTTGCGGCAAATTGAAGAAAGGGCATATGACACGGAACTGCTTGCAAGAGACATTCCCAAAGAGCGAATTCGCCATTATGGATTCGCATTCAAAGGGAAACAAGTGTTAATCGGGCAATCACCACGCTGATTAGCGGGAGGGATGCAGGTGACGCCCATTCCAAGTCGCACGCGCACGTGTGGGTGTAACTTGGAAAAAGAAAAGCGGAGGCTGCCTTCCCGAGACACCCCCGCTTTTATTCATTTCAATCATTCTCTTTCCAAGAGCCTACGGCCTTTGACCAAATTCACCAAACCACGATTCCGACTCACGTCAGCCCTCCGGTATGATGACCGCCGCCACAAAGTACAGAACCAGTCCCGTACCCACGCTGCACACGGTGAGAATGGCCGCGCCCAACCGAATCAACGTCGGATCCACGTTAAAATATTCCCCGATACCTCCACATACTCCGCATACCATGCGATTTGCCCTTGAACGATATAATTTTTTGTCTGACATAGTTCTTTTCTCCTTTCACCTTTTACCACTTATTATTTACATACTTTCACATTACACACTTCTCTTTACACATTTCGCTCTACACGCTTCTCTTTACACGCTTCACCATTCCCATGGCGAAGCGTCACCAAGTATGCATGCTCCATCATGATTACTCTTCATCAAAATACACTTCCACGTCTCCGATTCCGCATTCAATCTTCATCTTTTTCGTGGCACCCCCGTTTTTAATTTCCTTCGTGCTTCCCAGCCCGCTATAATAATTGGAACCCACGCTCAACTCGCCGATTCCGCAATCCAACTGGTACTCATAATCAGACTCCGCGCCATCGTCATTAAACGTGACAGAACCGATTCCGCACTCGATTTCTATCTTGTCGTGCACCGTGCCGGTCAGCACCGCTTCTCCCGTCCCGCATGACACCTCGACCTTCTCGGCTTCGAATTGCCCGACGTACACCGACCCGGCACCAACCTGGATGTCCAATTCATGTGCGTACACGTTTTCCACGTTCAAAGACCCCGCGCCAATCTCTAACGAGACCTCTTTAAACTGGGTTCCTGCCGGAATCTCTATATAAAGGGTCCCGCAATAAGCCACGTTTTTCAGCCAGTTTTCAAGTGAATTACTATCCTCCGTCTTTATTTTGAGTTTCCCGCCGTCACAAGACACCGAAATGGCGTCACGCAGCTTCGTTGGCACGTCTATGAAATTTACGAACGTGTCGTTCCTATCCCCTTCCACCACGCCGACTTCCATCGCCGGGACTTCCACTTCCAACTCATTTATCCCGTCATAAGAATGGGTTTCACTCACATAGTCATCACCATACTCGAGGCAATCCACGCCATAGTCCACGTCATGCTCCTTATGATGCGACCGCCCGTATGCACCTTCCGCAGTGTCTTGAACCATAATTTCAAGTTCCCTCAAACGTTCGTAGCCGCCGGCATTATAAAAGAGTTCATCCACTTCTCTAGGCGAGGCTCCCATGATATAGCCCGCCGCCATGAACACCAGACCCACGCCCGCGATGGAAAATGAAATCGTAAGAATCAACTTCCACACCTTTTTCATGGCCTCATGCCGCCTCCTTTCCATAGAAAATCCCTCTCACCAGGTTCACGACAAACCGAAACACCGCCGGATAAACCACCATGCACAGTTTTACCATCAAAATGGTAAGCGCGACTCCCAGCCCTATCAATAAAAACCCGACTCCCATTACCAGTATCGCCGACGCGAACATGCTGGCCAATCCACCGATGCCAACCACCAGAACGACAACGCCCGCTACCGCGATTCCCACTCCGGCAAACGCGAAACCAATGAGACAACCAAAAATCCCCAGAAGAACTCCCACGATGCCCATGATGCCCCCGAACGCGGCCGGAACCAACCATCCAAACATCCGCAGCACCAGCACCGCGAGCACGATAATCATCACGATTTTCAATGGTTTGTTCGTACGCGCCTCGCCGGACGCGCGCCGTCCGTGACCATAACCGCCATTCGCGCCGTAGCCGCCACCTGAACCATAACCATCACTTGCGCCATAGCCGTTGCCCGCTCCATAACCATCACTTGTGCCATAGCCGGTTCCCGCTCCATAACGACCGCTCGTACCAGAGCCGCTCCCTGCGCCGTAGCCGCCACCTTCCTGGCCACGGCCGTCCGCTTCTTGCTTGGCACCCGATCCTTGTGCTCCATTTCCGACTCCCTGCCCATTCGTAGTATATGACGTTTCACGATAAGAATACGCGTTTTCCTCTCTATGCGCCTTCTCTTCCTCACGCCTTTTTTGTGGAGGGTTTTCCCTGCACGCCGGACGTTTCTTCTCGTCAAACCTTACATCCGTATAACCAGTCTCCGTAAACTCGCCGCTTTCCCTGCTGCCCTCCTTTGAATCCGTCCAGATGATGGATGCCACTTTCTCCGGGCTTCCCAGTTCCTTGATTACGTTTCCCTCGTTCTCGGGACCGGCATCCTCAAAATAATTCTCATAATATTGCAGTGCTTCCTCCCTCTCTTCTTCCGGGATGCTGACCAGCAACTTTCTTAGCTCTGCCATAAATTCCGACCGATTCATACAGTCGCACCTCCCTCAAAAATTTCTTGTATCTTCTTCGCGTAATTCTTCCACTCTATTTTATACAAATTGAGCTGTGCCATTCCTTTTTCCGTCACCTTGTAATATCTTCGGTTCCTCCCGTCACACTGCAAGTCATATACCTCCAGGCATTCCTCCTTCTGCAGACGTCTCAGAACCGGGTACAATGTTGACTCGGACACGTCCATCGCCTTTCGCACGTCCTGCGTAATCTTGTAACCATATGTCCCGTCCGTTTCTCTTGATACAATTGCCAACACGATTGCATCCAGCAATGCGGCACCAGTATTAAATATCATGTAATCACCTCCATAAGATTCTGCCTCCCTGCCGCCATACGTTACCATTCCCGATAACCATCTTTGAACTTCGCAATATTGTTTTGTCTCCCATATTATATGTCGTATAATATTGTTTGTCAATATATTATTATGGAAAATTTCCTAAAGAAATTCAAAAGTCATTATGCCGGAGCGTTTTTCGTAGATTTGAGATTTATTATAGATTTGACAAATGGAACGCCAATATCAATTCCACGACCAAAAGAATCGGAACGCCGAACCTGAATTTCGGCTTCCTTGTTTTATGCCGAAACACATGCATTCCGGCCAACGCTCCTGCCGCCCCGCCAATCACGGCCAGGCCCAGAAGCGTTGCCTCCGAAATCCGCCACAAATGCTTGACGGCGCGCCGCTTATCCGCGCCGAAAGCAAAAAAGGCGACCAAATTGATTCCCGCCAGATAACACAAAACCACCGTGTTCCACATCTTCCACTCCCCCCAAAAATTACGTTTTATTACCGCGGGCAAGACCGATGCAAGACGCAGGCCTGCCGCTAGGAACTCATTTCTCACAATCGGATTTCTTCTTTCAGCGTGAACGAATATATCCACTTTTCCTTTACCGGCTTTTCCAAAAGCCGGTAAAGCGCCTTCGCGTAATAATCCAGCTGGGCATGGTATTTCTCGACCAGGTCGGCGGCCTTTCGTACCTTGTCCGTCTTATAATCCAAAAGCACCAGGCCGTCCTCTTCCTCAAAATACACGTCGATGATTCCCTGGACGAGAATCATCTCATCCCCGCCCGTGCCGTCTCCCATAGCGGCGTCATTTCCCGTCGCATCTTCTTCGGAATACACCTCACTTGCGGGCACGCCAAGCACGAACGGTTGCTCTTTGAACAGCGTACCCGCGACCGCCGCCCGTCTCATTCGCCTTCCACTCTCGCAATTTAAAAATCCAAGAATGTCCGACAACTGAATACATTCTGCCATTTCCGGCGCCATGCGCCCCTCGTCCACCAGCCCGTCAATCGTTTCCTTCAGCATGCCCTCGTCATAAGCGCAAGCGAAGTCCAAAAGCTCCAGAAGCCTATGGTAGGCGGTTCCACGCGACGCCCCGGTCATTTCTTCCTCTTCTTTTAAAAATTGGGGAAGCAAAGGAACCACCTCCGGCTCCTCGATTAGGATTTCTCCGCCCTCCTCTTCCAGGTAGGCATGTTTTTTGAGTTCCGACACCGTGAATTTCAGCTTTCGACGCCCCTCCTTTTCATAAGGATAAGAAAAAGAAAATTGCTCTTCAAGTCGTGAACGCAGCGCCGCATCGTAAACCTTCGAGACGTCCCAATTCTCCAGTACGTCCCGCGCCCACGCGTCCGCATGCATTTCCGCAGCCTCGTCAATCAACAAATCCCCCGGCGTGCAAACGCAAACGGAAATGGACTCATCCATAAACGCCGCCGGAAGAAGCCAGTCCATGTATTGCTTTGCCGAATATAGCTCATAAAACGGAAACGCCTTGCCCTCCAAGTCAATCTCCCCGGACAATTTGCGTTTCTCGTCCAAATACTTTGTATCCTTGATTTCACCCGTCAAAATCAGCTTTTCCTTCGCCCGCGTCATCGCCACGTACAGAACCCGAAGCTCCTCTCCAAGATTTTCCAGCTTCGTCTCGTGCTTGATGATTTTTTTCAACAACGTCGGCACCTTCGTGCGCCGCTCCAAATCAATGCAATCCAATCCCACGCCCCACTCCGGATGGATGACCATGGCGCTTCTTATGTCCTGCATGTTGAACTGCTTTCCCATCCCGCAAACGAACACGATGGGAAATTCCAGCCCCTTGCTCTTGTGAATGCTCATAATCCGCACCGTATCGGACTGTTCGTCGGCAATGCTGGCCTCCCCGAAATCCACGTCATATTTTTTTAGCTGCTCAATATAACGGATAAAATGAAACAGCCCCTTGTAGCTCGTCTTCTCAAACGCGGCCGCCTTTTCCACCAGCATTTCCACGTTCGCCAAACGCTGCCGGCCTCCCGGCATCGCCGTGATATAAAGCCCGTAGCCAGTCTCCTCGAGAATCTTCCACAAAAGCTCGTGAATCGGCGTATACGGGACCATTTCGCGAAAATGTGCCAAAGTGGCATAAAACTCCCGTAAAACGCGGCGCGTGTCGGATCGCGTGTCCCCGGGCGCGTCATCCGTCCCTTCCCTTATCCCCGCGAATTTTTCCGCCGCCTCGAAAAACGTCCCGTCTTGGCAAGCCACGCGAATTTCCGACAATTGCCGGGCGGAAAGTCCCACAAACGGGGACGTAAGCACAGATGCCAACGGCACGTCCTGCCGCTGGTTTTCCAGAAGCTGCAAGTAATTCAACAGCACGCCGACCTCGTAAACTTCAAAATATCCTTCCCTGCTGCTCGCGTAAACGGGAACCCCCGCATCCGTCAATTCCTGCACAAACACGTCCGACCACCCCTTGACGCTGCGCGTCAAAATCACGATGTCTTGATAACGCGCCCGGCGAAAGGCATTCGCATCCTTGTCCCACACCTCGTGCGTCGCCACCAGCTCCTTGATGCGCCTGGCCACCATGCGGGCTTCCCACTGTCTGCCGGAAGCCGCTTGTCGCCCCTCGTCGCCCATCTTATCCTGGCTCGTGTCCAAAATCCACAATTCTGTCCGGTTTGCCGACGTGCCATCCTCCAAGACGAGCGGTTCATACGCCGCCCCCAGACGCAGCGCCGCCTGCTCGTCATACGTGATGCCGCCCAGACTCTTTTGCATGATTCGGAAAAACACGTCGTTCACGCTGTCAAGCACCTCGCTCCGACTACGAAAGTTGCGGTGCAGGTCAATCCGCTGTTTCACGCCGTCCTCTGTCGGATACGTGTCGTATTTTTCCATGAACAGCTCCGGCCTGGACAAGCGGAACCGATAAATACTTTGCTTCACGTCGCCCACCATGAAAATATTGTAATTGTTGCATTCCATGCCCGACACGCTGGTCAAAATCGCCTCCTGTATCAGGTTGCTGTCCTGGTACTCGTCTATCATCACCTCGTAAAACTGCTTCTGGTACTCCCCCGCCACGGCGGACGGCACAAGCTCCCCGTCCTGCTCGCGCACGAGGATTTGAAAGGCGAACTGCTCCATGTCGCCAAAATCAATCATGCCCCGACTCTTCTTCTTTTCCGCGAACGCGTCCGCGAACCTTCGCACCAGGCCGACAAACGTCTGCATGAGAGCCAACGTCGCTTCCATGTCCTCCCGCATCGTCTCCGGATTTTCATAAAAGCAAAATTCCACCAGTTCTTTTACTTGTTTCTTGGCCCGGTCCCGGATTTTTTTCACCTCTTCCCGCCTCTCTGCAGAAACCGCGTCATCCTTTTTACTCGACAACGTCTTCCATTTCAATGTCTTGACGCGGGAATACATTTTCGAAAAATCCCCCGCCCTCTCCACTTCCGAGAGCATTTCGAGGTCGGATTGCAGCATCGGCAAATACATATAGGGACCGTCCGCCGCCTCGCAGATTTCCACCGCCCCCTGCAAAATCTGACATGCGTCGTGCAAATACCCAGCGGCCACCTGCCCCGCCCTCTCCCAGACGTCCCACGGCCACCCGGCCGCAAGGCGCGACGTGTCATCTGGTCGGTCGACTGCCGGGCGCGGCGCGTCATCTGGTTGGTCAACCGCCGGGCGCGACGCGTCATTCATCCCGCGATACCGTTCCACGCAACTTTCCAACCATTTCTCCGGCTGCGGGTAACTGCGCGAATATTCATACAATTCCAGTACCAGTCCCTCCAGATTGCGGTCATTGCGCCCGCCGCCCAGCTTTTCCACTAGTTCCAAAAAGGCTGTTTCCCCCTCCACGTAGCACGCCTCCAGCACTTCGGCCAGAACGTCCTGCTTTAACAGCTTTAATTCCCCCTCCTCCGCGATGCGAAAGCCGGGATCCAAGTCAATCACATGGAAATATTCGCGGATGACGTTCAGGCAAAACCCATGAATGGTCGTGATATGCGCGCTGTGGATCAGCGTCGCCTGCCTCTGCAAATGCACGTCGCCCGGACGCTTTTCCAGGGCATTTTCAATCGCCATGCGAATCCGTTCCTTCATCTCGGAGGCGGCGGCTTCCGTAAACGTCACGATTAAGAGGCGGTCTACGTCCAACGGGGACTCCGGATCCGTCAGCATCCGAATGATACGCTCGACCAGCACCGCCGTCTTGCCCGAACCGGCAGCGGCAGAGACTAAAATATTGCGGTTTCGCAATTCAATTACTTTTTTCTGTTCCTCGGTCCATTTAACTCCCATCTATTTCCTCCCTGATTCGCTCCATCACTTCCTCGCGGGTATATTTTTCCAATCCCCGATACTCGCACCCGGAAATACGCGCGTCAAAGCCGCACACCGCCCGATAGGCACAATAATCACAAGCGGTATTCCCCCCCAACTCATAAGGGCTTGCCGCCGCCTCCCCCGCCGCCATGCGCTCCTTCAATTCCCGTTCCTTCTTTTTCGTATATTCCAAAAAGAGGGCGAACTCTTCCGGCGAAAGCACTTTCGAGAATTTGTTTAGGCTGCCGTCCTTGTTCCGGCCAAAAGGCAAAAGGGCAGACATCCCTTCCACGCCGCGCTGCAGGTGCGCAAGCGCCCCCTCGTCCGCGTTCATCAGGCCGTCCAGCTTCAACTCCTTCAAAATCTTCTGCTCTACCGCCGCGTCGTCGTTCTCCCGCTCGACAATCGGATCGTGCATCCGATAATAAAACACGCCCGCCGGGACGACTTCCTTCATTTGCCCAACGCTCCGCCCGTCATCCCGGACGCCGTCTTGTCGTTCCAACTTGCGTTCTTCCAACTGTAACGCCGCGTTCAAGTACACCGGCAGCTGCATCTGCAAGCCATGATAAAACGCCGTGATGTCAAAGCTTTTCATCCCTGTCTTATAGTCCGTCACCTTCACGTATACCCGCGATTCGTCCTCACAAGTGTCGACACGGTCAATCTTTCCGCTGCCAAACTTTATCTCATAACCACTCGGCTTGAAATCCCCCTGCTCCATCTGCTTCGTCAACGCCCAGACCGAGCGGTAAATCAATTGCTTGATGCGCGTGACAAGGTACTCGTTGCGCGCCGTGGAATAAAGCACCGTGTTCCCATAATCAAGGATGCTTTCCTCAACGCTCTCCTCGATGAACCGTGCGCGCAACTCCTCCGGCATTTCCGTCCACTCCACTTGTCTTTCATCCGCCTTGCGGGAAAAACGCTCCATCGACTGGTGGGCGATATTTCCCAGATCCATCGCCTCGAACTGGTAAATTTCCCGCTCCGAAAGACGCAGGCCATACGTCAGGAAATGGGCGTACGCACAAGATGCAAACCTCTCCAGGCGGGTGACGCTCACACGCTCCAAATCACCATACAAATCCTTTGCATCCTTGAGACAATCGACATTTCGCTCGTAAAACGCCGCGTCCAAAATGTGCCGCGTGCTCATATGACTTTCCTCGCGCCAATACCACGTATATAGTTCCTTCCACTGATCGTCCAACCCCAGCACGCGGTTTTGCAGCCCCCCGGCCAGGGCGTACGCGCCCTTCAGCGGGGTCAGTTCCCGTTCGCCCACCGTCTTCCCATCTTCGTCATTCACATTCAACAAAGGATACATTCTGCGGATGTCTTGTATCAAATAAGCGGGACGCAATGCCTTCCCGTCGGAAGAAACCTTGCTAAACGTCAGGAAAAGCCTGTCGGACGGCTTCGTCAGGTTCATATATAAATAAAACTTCTGCACGTAGGCTTTCTCCTTCGCCCCCGGCGACAACGCCATTTTCTTTTCTGCAAAAGCTTCCCGGTCACGCTCGGACAGAAGGCCGCCTTGTCCGAGGTTTCCAGGCAAAAACACGTCGTTCGCCCCCATGAAAAACAATACCTTCAAGTGGTTTAGCCGCGTGCGCTCCACGTCCCCGACGACCACCTGATCCATGCTTGGCGGAATCACGCCCACCTTGGCCTCCTCAAGTCCCGCGTCCAAAAGCTCGCAATACTCTTCCAGGGACATCTTCTCGTCCCCCAAAAGTTCGACAAACTTGTCAAACAATTCGATGACGATACGATACACCTGCGCGTACTCCTTCGCCAAGGCCAGTTCGCCCTCCCGCAAAAAACGCTCTGAAAGCCTCTGCACCTTTTCCTGCATGTTTTCCCGCACGAGGAACTCGTACAAGGCCGTCGTGACGTCCTTCACCGTCTTTTGCCGCTTCTTCAAGATGAACACGAGGGCGTCCACCTTCTCCACGAAGCGCACGCGCAGGCCGTTTAATGCCGCCAGTTCTTCCTCTTTCGTCGTCTTGTTCTTGCGCGCCCACACGCCTTGCCATTTCTTATAACCCTTAAGTCCCAACGCGAGGCAATAATTTTCCAGCAAATCCACCTCGTCGTCCATAAACCCGCTCATCCCCGTACGCAGGAAACGAAACACGCTCTCATAGGAGAAATTCTCCGCCGCCATGCAAAGGACGCTGCGCACGTACTCGACAAACGCGTTTAGCAAAATGCTTTTCTTGTGGTCGATAAAGACGGGAATGCCAAACGCTTCGCAAGCCTTCTCCATCGGCGCGGCATATACTTCCATGTCCCCCGCGATTACCGCGACGTCACGATAGCGGTATCCTTTTTCCCGCACCAACTGACGGATTTTGGCAGCCACGAACTCCGCTTCCTCCCGTGGATTTTGCACGGCGTGGAGGGAAATGTCATGAGGTTTTTCCTCGTATTTTTTCTGTCCATAACGAAATATTTCCGATTCCAAAAATGCAAGCTCCGCATTGTCCCGGAAACGCCAGACCGGCTCGTCGTACAAATACACCGGCTCCTCTACCGGCACTTTTTGCTCCCCGGCAATCCTTACCAGCGACGAAGCCATCTCCTTGCTCAAGGCAAACAGCTGGTACGGATGACGGTAGGTAAACGCGTCTTCCCGTTTATCCATGTCCACCGTGACCACGACCCGTTCGCACACCTTCAACAATTCTCCCAGAAGACGGTTCTGCACGGGGGTAAAGCCGGTAAATCCGTCCAGCGTCACCACGCTGCCCCATAAAAGCCGAGAATTCGGCACGTTCTCACTCAGAACGTCCAAAAGTTCCTCCTTGGTAATGTACTTGTCCGCCAAGTACTCCTCAAAGCCCTCGTATACCTTGCGAATGTCCTGCAGTTTATAAGAAAGGTAGCTCTCCGGCTCAAGCGTCTCCAAAAAGGCATCCAGCTCTTCAAAGCCGATGCCGTACTGCGTAAACTCGGAAATGACCGACTTTACCTCGCTAATGTAGCCTTGTTTTTTCAAATTGCCTTTCAGCACCCGCAAGTCTTTCTCGTACGTTCCGGCAATCTTTCGCAAAATCAGGTTCTTGCCCTCGTCGTCCAGCACCCTTCGAGTCTCCACCCCCGTCTCCTCGAACACGCGGTGCGAAAGCCGTATGAAGCTTAAAACGTCGATATTCATGATGCCGCCGCGCGGGTGCAGCTCGCACAAATCTTTTTGCGTCTGCATGGTAAACTGCTCCGGCACGAGCACCAGATAATTGCACGACGGATGGGCCATCGATTCCCTGATGACCCACTCGTACAAATGACGGGACTTTCCAGCCCCCGAATTTCCAAAAATAAACTGTAAGGACATAATTCCTCCCGTATTTAAATGTTCGGTATCTTGCGAAGCTGCCCGCCCACCTCATGTAGGTATGCCGTCAGTTCCTCAACAATTCCAACAGTTCCTCGCGGTCAAACCGCCCGCCGTCCATGCCCTCGCCGCCAAGAATTTGCTCCGCGAGCTCCTTCTTCCTCTCCTGGAGCTTCACGATGTTTTCCTCAATCGTCCCTTTGGCAATCAGCTTGTAAACGCTGACCACGTTTTCCTGACCAATACGGTGCGCGCGATCCGTCGCCTGGTTTTGCACCGCCAAATTCCACCATGGATCATAATGAATCACGATGTCCGCCGCCGTCAGATTAAGTCCCGTGCCGCCCGCTTTCAGGGAAATGCAAAAGACCGCCGTGTCGTCATTTTGAAACGCCTGCACCATCTGCATCCTCTTTTCCTTCGGCGTCACGCCGGTCAGCACGTAATAGGAAATCTTCTCCTGCGAAAACCGCTTCTCGAGACGTTCCAACATCGACGTAAATTGCGAGAACAACAATACCTTGTGGCCCCCTTCCCGCGCGTTTTGAATCAATTCCACGCATAAGTTCTCCTTCGCCGAAAAATATGGATAGTCCTCGTAAATCAATGCCGGGCAGCAGCAAAGCTGGCGTAGTTTCGTAATCTCCGACAATACCATGATCTTGGAGTTTTTGAACTCCTCGTCGGTCTGCTTGTCCAACAGCATCTTCAAACGCTTGACGTGCGCGTCGTACAGCCTTTGCTGCTCGTCCTCCAGCTTGGCGTAAGTATTTTTCTCAATCTTGTCCGGCAAATCTTTCAGCACGTCCCGCTTAAGCCGCCGCAGGATGAACGGCCGCACCATTTTCTTAAGCCTCCCCTGAGCCGTCTCGTTAGCGTCGTGCACGATCGGAGTCTCGATTTCCTTCTTGAACCGCTGGTACGGGTACAAAAAGCCCGGCATCAAATACTCGAAAATGCTCCACAACTCGCTCAAGCGGTTTTCCACCGGGGTTCCCGTAAGCGCCAGCTTGAAATTCGCACGAACCCGCCGCACCGCCTTCGCCGCCTGCGTGTTATGGTTCTTGATAAACTGCGCCTCGTCAATCACCTGGTTTTCAAACGAGATGGCGGCGTAGCTTGCAATGTCCCGCTTTAACAAGTCATAGGAAGTCACCAATATGTCGCCGGAGCGCACCGTCTGAAGCAATTGTTTCCGCTCCTCCACGTTTCCCGCCACCACGCGCACCGGCAACCCGGGGGCAAACCTTTGTATCTCGCTCTGCCAGTTTAAGACAAGCGAGGCCGGCGTCACAATCAGCGAAACGTTTTCCTGACGGGTCAAGTAGGCCGGGCGGTGCTCCGACAGCAGAAAGGCGATGACCTGCAGCGTCTTTCCCAATCCCATGTCGTCCGCCAAAATGCCGCCAAACCCGTTTTGCTTCAACGTCTTAATCCATAAAAAACCCCTTTTCTGGTACTCGCGCAAGATGCCCGCCATCTCCTTTGGCAACTCAAAATCATTGTCCTCGATGGTCTTCATGTCACGAACCAACGCGCGAAATTCCCGGTTCTTTACCGCCGGTAGCGACTGGTTCTCCTTCAATTGCGCGTCCAGGTACAAAGCCCGGTACTTTGGCAGGCTGATCGTGTCCTCCAAAAACTCCTTGTCCCTAACGCCCATTCCCGCCTTCAAATCCGCCAACATGGCAATCCGCTCGTCGTCGATGTCCACAAACTCGCCGTTCTTCAGGCGGTAAAACTTCTTTTTCTTCTGGTAGCGGGAAAGAATCTCCAAAAGTTCCTCGCGGGAAATGTCCTCCACGGACATGCTAAGTTCCAAAAGCCCGCCGCTAAGCGACACCCCGACCTCCATCTTGGGCACGTTATTGACCTTGAGGCGTTTTAGCGCGTCCGAAATATAAACCTCGCCCAGCTTTTGCAGTTCGGCCATCCCTTCCGTCAAAAAATAGTATATAAGTTCCTCGTCTTTTGCAATGACCAACTTCTTTTCCTCGGGATTATAAGCGTTAAACCGCGGAGAAACGCTTTGTTCAACCTCCGCCTCGCTCACGACGTCCCGCACGTTTTTATCCGTCTCCTTGTCGTATAAGTTATACCTCTTTTCCCCATAGGCGGCCAAACATTGGCAAGTGACATAATCCTTCTGCGGCGCGTCGAGATAAAAGACAAAACGTGCCGCGGCAAGCAAAAATTTCGTCTCGTCAAACCCTTCTTTCTCACATTGGAAATATTTCTCCAACGCGGGCAATATACGCGTACAAAACGCCGGCACGTCCTCGTCCCGAATGGAAAGCTTGTTCTTATTTTGCTCCAGACACTCCTCGAAATCCCGTACGACGAGCTCTCTCTTGTCGGGAATCCGGTAAATGGCATCCCCTTCCAGGTACATCAGGTAATTCCTACCCTGAAACTGGTTGCAAGGCGGCGACGACAACTCGATCCATCCCTCTTTTCCACTGATGACGAGCGGCCGCGAAGGCATTTCCTCCAAAATGGTTCCGGATCGTTCCACTCCTCCCGTCGTCAAATAAAACGGGATTTCCTTCATCACCTCCGTCAGTTCTTCCAAATCGTATCCGTTTAGCGGAATCGCCCGCAGCTTTTGTTGCTCCATGGTGTGGCCATAGCCATAGGAATAGGATGTCTGCATATAACGCGTGGCATTGCGCCTCGTCCAATCTAAGACGAACTGCACCAGTCCCCGGCATTTTTCGGAAAAAGCCTGCATGCCATGGATGAATTTCAACTTCTTGCCATATTCGTAATCTTCTTGTTCGCGGATGCGCCTTGCCAGTTCAAACACGTCCTTGACCACGTACATGTGACTATCGCCAATCTTAAATTCCACCTTCAATTCACGTGAGATCATGGTCGTCGTATAAACCACGTATGGAACCAGCGCGACCTGCCCATAGATGTCCCTCTGGACGACCAAAGCCGTACGGCTGCGAACCTGACGGCTTAACAGTTCCTTGACGTCACGCGTCGTCTGCGGAACCGCCTTTTGCGTAGGCTTTGCCTGCGCGTTCTTCTGCATGGCACTGGAAGTCCTTACGGCACTTTTTTGCCCGCCCTGCGGCCCTCTGCCGTCTTGACGCAAATAATCCGAAAGCGTCCGATCGCGCCCCTTGTAGTCAACATATTCCAAAAGTACCGCCACGCAGTGCTTACAAATTCCGTTGTACGAATAGAACGCGGGACATTCACAAAAAATGTCTTTCACCTCGTCCACTATGGTGTCATATGTGATTTCCACCTCGTAATGATTGTCCCCGCTTCCGGCCACCACGGCCCTGATGATGTCCGAATTTCCTTCCGTCTCCACGGAGAATTCCTCTATCTTCCAATAACTTCGCTGGATTTGCACCCCGCGCGAATAAACGCCGCCGGATGCCATTTCATATATGTCTCTCTCGTCAATCATACATCCATCCCGTTTCACGTTTCCTTATAGTTATACCCATGGCAAATAAAATTTGCCATGGGCATAGCACCAACCACAGCCGCACACCGACACTAACATTTCTTCATCAGCCGCACGTAGAACTCCACGGCCTTCACCAAAGTCGCCACCGGCACGCGCTCGTTATTTCCATGAATCATGCCGCGCTCCTCCTTTGAAAGCTTCATCGCGGAGAACTTGTAAACCCGATCCGTAATCCGGCAGTAATGCCATGAATCACTGCACGCCATCATCAGGTACGGGGAAACCAACGCCCCCGGCCATGTGTCGGTAACCACCTGGCAAAGGTTCGTCCACTCCTTACAGGAGGTGTCGGATTCCGTGGACGGATTTCTTCCCTCGTAAATGCTGACCTCGATGTTCGGGTTGTCAATCACCTTCTCAAGGTAAGCCCGAGCGGACTCCGTCGTGTCGGTCCCAATCAGCCGCAGGTTCATGCCTGCCGACGCTTTCGGCGGCAACACGTTAAACGCCTTGCTGCCCTCCATCTTGGTCAGCGCGCAAGTCGTGCGCAGCATTGCGTTTAACTCGCCGCCGGATTTTTTACAAACCATGTCAAACAGCCCTTCAAAACACCACAGATTGGCAAACAAGATTTTGTAGGCAAACGTGGAATGCCGCCCAAGGATGTCGAGCATCTCCTTCACCGGCTTGGTCAGCTGGCGCGGAAACGGGTGTTTCTCCACCTTCACCATCGCCTCGGCCAATTCACCGACAATCGTGTGCACCGGCGGGGTCGAAGCATGTCCGCCCCTGCTCTTGGCATGGAACTCGATATTCTCCAGTCCTTTCTCGGCAATGCCAATCAAGGCGCACTCACGCGTCACGCCGGGGAACACGTTTTCCACGACCGCTCCGCCCTCGTCTACCACCAGCCCCGGGCGAATCCCCTGCCCCTCGAACCAGTCGACGATGGCCGGACAACTCGGCCCATTGATTTCTTCTTGTCCGGAGAACGCGAAATACACGTCCTGCTCCGGCACGAATCCCTCGCCAATCAACTTTTCAGCCGCCTCCATGATGCCGCAGAGCGTCCCTTTCGTATCCAGTGTTCCGCGCCCCCAGAGCACGCCGTCCTCCACAATCCCCTCGAAAGCCGGCTTTTCCCACTGCGATTCCTCCACCGGCACCACGTCATAGTGGGACATCAAGACGGCAGGCGCGTCGTTTCTCTTTCCTTTCCAATGATAGAGCATGCCGTTCACGCCATGAAACGTCCGCTCGCACGCCTCATGTACCTGCGGGTACAAGCGTGGCAGCAGTTCCTGAAACTTTTTAAACTCTTCTTCGTCAATCATCGCGTCGTCATTATAGGAAACCGTCTTGCAGCGAATCAATTCCTGCATGTCGGCGACGATTTTACCCTCGTCAAGCTGCACCTTTTCCTGCGACGGGGTCAGCTCCGGCTTCGGCTTGTACATCGCCGCTCGAATTAAAATTACCGCCAGCCATAACACGAACAATACTAAAATAATCCATAAAATCCACATGTCAGCCACCTCACAATATTCCTCTCTTATACATGATTCTCGCTGCTCCGATGGCAATCAACGCCCCCACTGGCACCAGCACGCCGACCGAACTCGCCAACGACGGCACGAGCAAAAACAACACGACCATGAACAACAGCGGCGCGATGGACAGTTTCCAGTTCTTGCTCACGTATACGACCGCGAGTCCGCCGAACAAGGCCGGCAAAATATTGTCAAAAGCCGGCTTGACTACAGGACTATCCAAAATCGGGGTCAGCGGGACAAGTAGAGCCACGCCCAAAGCGATAATGATGGTCGTCACGATGGACGATGTGCCCACTGCAAGAGTGGAGATTACCTCTCCCTCCTCGCTTCCCGGCTTCACCTTCGCGTTTTCCATGGCGTTTAACGCCGCCGGAACCTTCAGGCTCGTCAAGTTTCCGGTCACGAACGCCAGATAGGAGCTCGACGTCCCCAGCATCGGCACGAACGTCAATACCTCAATCAGCCCTACCGTCCAATAAATCGGGGCAACGCCCAAAAGTCCGGTCAACACCGGCTTCCATCCCGGCCACGCCCCATAATAAATACAAGTGACGATCGGATAGGCAAAAATCATGCCAAGCGCGGTCAAAATCCAGATTCTTCCATAAATATGCGACATTTCCTCATAACTTTTCTTCATGCCATTCACCCTCCAATCAGCGGCGTGATGACCGCCGCGAAAATCATCGCGCCCAGCATGCTAATCGGCAAGGCGTACGTCTCCAGCCACTTCATGTTGCATTTCTTAATCAATATCCCGCAAATCCCCATCAGCAGGGCGGAAAACAGTAGGACGAAAATCGGAATCCAACCCGCAAGCCCCAAGCGGATGTCGGCAAACACCATCCCTAAAAACGCCGAAATCATGCCCAAGAATAACGACGTCATCAAAAGGTCGCCCCACTTGCCGTCCTTGTTTTTAATCTTCATCAATCCGCCCTGAATCTTCTTGATAAACAACGGAACCCAGATGAGTCCCGGGAAAATGCCAAGCGTCATCACCCAGGCGATGGCCGTATACACCTCCGGATCCGTCACCGTCTCCGACAAGGAGATGCCGAGCGCGCTGGCCGTCGAGGTGGCCGCCGGAAGCTCGTAGGTTATCGCCCCGATGACGCTTAAGCGAAGCCACGGCAGGGGCAGCCCTAAGAACTTGGACAACGTAATCACTCCCAACAAAATGGACAACGCCGGGGCAATCGTGAAAATCGACGTGGAAACAATCGTCTTCTTCATCTGCGCCGTGTCAATGCCGAGTTCCTTTCCCCGGCGGTACGCGCGCACCATGAAAAAGACGGACTGGGCGATGACGAACACGATCACGGCCGCCGCCAGCACGAAAAGAATGGTACTGTTTGGATTAAATTTCATACGTAAAAACCTCCCTCATTATTTTGTGTCTTAACGCAATCCTGATTTTCAGGACAAACTTCACTATGTACCATTATACGATTCCCACGCATAAAAAGCCAGCTTTATTTTTGTCACCCCGTGAATAGTAACGTAAATAGTAACTGAATTGTGGCAAAAAAGTACAATGCGGGTTGACGCTTGTATGCGCTGCAAGTATAATTATAAAAATGAAGTAAAACACATTTTACAAGAACGAAAGGGGACGTTTTCATGGACTACTATCAACAATGGTTACAAGAGGAAAAAGACTGGATCGGCGCATATCAGAAAAAAATCATCCGCATGAGCATCCTTCAGGTAATTCCAGGCACTTTGATTGGCCTCGCCGCCCTATTTGGCCTCTTAAGCGTCGCGGGAGGCAACAATTTCTTAGAGGGAGCCGGAGCCGGACTGATGCTTGGCATCCTGGTCACCGCCTTCTACCTGCTGATTTTAATACCCTCCTTGTCGCCAAAACGTTACGTGCGGAAAGTAAAGTCCGCGGTAAAACAGCTTAAGATGGAAGAGGCGGAGAAACAACGGCTCGCGCGTGAAATGATAAAGGCCACCACCGACAAGGAACGATGCATTTCCTATGCAATAAACGGACACGGCTCCAAACAGACCCCGGCACGCTTTCGCATCACTCCGCACTACGTCTTGCTAGAGGGAAGCTACCCCTATGCCATCTTAGTCAGGCTGTCCGACATCGCACAAGTGCTTGCCGACGAAGAGACAAAGACGCACACCCACTATGGCACACAGATAAAGAGATACGAGATATTCACCTTACATACGATTCTGTTTTACAAGAATCCCAGGATGAGCCCATATGAGTCCGCCGACTATGGGATGGGATTTTTTGACGCGAATATCCGAAACCGATGCTACGAGCTCATCCTGAGGCAAATAAGAGAAAACGAAGGAAATGGAAATGACTGAATTTTCCGCCGCCATGCGTCGTCAAGAATAATAGAATGCATGAAAAAGGGGGAAATCCCCCCCTTTTCACGCATTCTATTATTCTTTTTTCTTCCTCGGCCTGAACCCTCGATAAATAAAATACCCAAGGGCGAGAATTACCACCGCCGCCGCGACGTCCACGCCAATTAGTACTTTCTCCGCGATTGTCAGCGGGGTGACATACTCCGACCCCGGAATCAACCCGTTCATCGTCTTGGAGTTGACCACGGCGTATAAAATGTGGTGCACCGCGTTCCTGCTATAATGATAATAGGCCGGGTCGTCCTTTTTAAACTCCCAATACCCCTTCTCGTCGTCACGCATCAACTTCGCGTCGCCGCCCGCCTCTATCATCTGGTAGGCGTTCATGTCCACCGCGGAACTGTATGCCGAATCAGTGATGACAAATCCGTTAAATCCCCACTCGTTTCGCAGAACGCCCGTAAGCAACGGATAGCAGCCACCCGTCCACGTATAGCCGAGACGGTTGAAAGCCGACATCAAGGCCAGCACCGGCGGAATCTCCGCGGTAGCGTTTTCGTAACCGCCGTTCCCGTCCCCCTTGACATATTGAATTGTCACCGGGTCGTTCATGATGCACATTTCAAACGGCTTCAAATAAATCTCCCGAATCGCCTGCTCGTTCGACCACGTACAAAGTCCCGTCATGCCCTGGTCCCCGCGCAGGTTTTCCTGATCGTTCAATGCAAAATGCTTGATAAACGTGTATAGCCCCTTGTTTGTCGCGCCGCGGCTCGTTCCCGCCGCCATCACGCCGGAGAGGAAGCCGTCCTCCGAATAATATTCGTTATTACGTCCGCTAAACGGCAGCCTATGGATATTCATTGCCGGAGCATACCACCCCTTCAGTCCGCCAATCAGCGCGTCATTTCCAATCATTTCCCCATATCGGAACGCAAGGTCGGCATTCCACGTCTGTGCCAGCACCATTGGCCCCGAATAGGTCATACCTGTCCCGCCGGCAGAAATGCCCGACGCGCTGTCCATGTCGCTGCAGGCGGGTTTGCCCACGCTTTCCAATTCTATCGTGCCATACGCGGAAAATGAAATGATTTTGCGGTATTCTTCCGCCGAAAGATTGTCCAGCAAGTCGTCCCACAGCGGGTCGTCAAACGCCTTCCCGCGCAAGGCGATCAACTGTACGCCATTATCCGCGTCGTAAACCGGCTCGTCGGTCAGGCTGTCCGCCTTCACCGGGCTTAGGGAATCCGTGCTTTTTATCTTTTCCAAATCCTCTGCACTGATGGTCTTTCGGTACGTATATGCCGTCGCGGCGCCACTTGCATCCGTACCATTGATTTCATTTCCCCACGTACTGACAATGTCGCTTACCTCGCCGTCCGTGGAAGGCCACGTCCCTTCCCAGTCGTTGCGGCTCAAGTACTGCAACTCGCCGTTCGCAAAGTCAAACTGGTTGGTAACTTCCGCGTCCGTCGAAGCATTCTTCGCATAAGTCTCTGTATCCGTATCTGCATTTTCCGGCGTATAAACTGCCGCCAGTCCGGCATCGCCGTCCTCCGTCATGCCGTCCTTTGTCGTCTTACCCTTGTGCGCGAGAATATTGTTCAGGGCATCGTGCGCATTTTTTCCCGCCGTAATATAATAATCCCCCGCGTCCAAAATGTACGTCTTCGCGTTCACATAGTCGTAAGACTTCAGCTGTTCCTTTTCAAATGTGACTTCCACCGTTTCCGTCTGGCCCGGCTCCAGGATGGAGGTCTTGCCAAATCCCACCAATGCGACGGAAGCCTTTTCCACCTTGTTTTCCTTGTCATACTCCGTGTACGGGGACTGCGCGTAGATTTCCACGACATCCTTCCCCGCCATGCCGCCGGTATTGGTCACGTCCACCGTCACCGTGCAAACGTCATCCTTCCATTCGGTCTTAAAGTTTTCCCATTCAAACGTCGTGTATGACAATCCATAACCAAACGGATACTTCACCGTCGAGTCGTAATCGTAATCGCCCGCGTTTCCTTGTCCTAAAACGACGTCTTCGTAACGAGTCTCATAATAGCGGTATCCCACATAAATGCCTTCCTTGTAGCTGACATAGTTGTAACCCGTGGCCGCCCCGTCCTCGTCAAAATACTGGAAGTCTCCATAATTGGCCGCCGCTGGCGCTGACATGGCGTCATAGGCAAACGTGTCCACCGTACGTCCCGAAGGATTGACATCGCCGCTGAAAATGTCGGCCAGCGAGTACATCCCGTAATTTCCCGCCGTCGAGACGCAGAGGATGGAGTGAATATGTTCAAACTGCTCCACCCAGCCAAGCTCCATGGCCGCGCTGCTGCTGATTAGCAGCACCACGTCGTCAAAATTGTCGTTCAAGTACTTAAGCACGCCAAGCTCCACGGAATCCGGCTCCACATAATTTTTTACCTTGTCCTCGGCAACATCCGTGTGGTTGTACATGGAACGCGGCATGTCACGTCCTTCGCCTACTTTCCGATTCCACACGAAAACCGGCACGGTGCCCGCGAAACTGTCCACCAGCCCCGACTCCTTTTGAATCACGTCGATTGGACACTCGTTGATGGAAAAGTCCTCGCCCTCGCCATAATTTACCGATCCGGGTCCCAGGCCATATTCCGCCCCGTTACCTGACTCATAAAAGTTCCACAACGTCTCGTTGACCTTAAATCCACGGTCTTCAAACGCCTCCTTGATTCCCGCGCCCTTGTCAGGATTCATTCTGGAAGAGTTGCCGTTCCGGATGTCCACGGAATTGCAGCCGAAAAAGCTAAACTTCGTTCCCTTGTCGTAGGGCATGGCATCGTTTTCATTTTTCAACAACACAATACCCTCGCCGACCACCTGCTCATTCAGCTCCCGCTCCGCTTCCTTTATCGTTTCCTCATCGTAATCTGCCTTGTTGTACTCCAAGTCCAAGTCATCGGGATATGACTCCGGATACTTGATTTCCACCCGGGTGTCATCCCCGAGCGCACCGTTAATCACGTTCATGTTGGCCGGAATCATGACGTTTGCCACGATGGCCGCAGCCAACATCACCACGATCAACACGCCTGAAACGGCGGTTCGCAAGATTTTCGTTTTCTTCATAACCATTCCTCTCTCCTTGTTTTTAAAGTCATCGGGATACGGCATCCGCCCCGATTTTCGAATGCCGCTTTTACGTTATGAGAATTATAAATAACGAACCGCCCATATGAAAACACATTTGCCGTAATTTTCATCTTTTGCGCCGTAATTGGTTGCGCCCCGCCTCCCGCCGGCGCGGTTGTAAATTGTAACCGGTCAAGTTTCTCCCGCTTTCAATAGGATAATGTCCAGCCCAAATACATGCTCTCTTGCGTCCACCTTCACCGCCCCGCCATATTTCTCGGCAATAGTTCGAATGCTTAGCATGCCAAACCCATGATAATCCTTGTCTTTCGCGCTCACCGGCAGGCCGTCCCGCAAAACCAACTCGCCTCCATAGCGATTTTCCAAATGAATGCCGACCATGTTTCCCAATTGCCTCATCGTCAGGCTAATCTCCCGCTCGTCCTCCGGCAGGGGCAAAACCGCCTCCATCGCGTTGTCGATGGCATTTCCCAGCAACACGTAAAGGTGGTGCGCCTTGACGAACCCCAAGGCCTTTCCGTCCACGACGCATGTCAGGCGAGTCCCTTGTTTCTGGCACAGCAGCGTCTTCTCCGTCAATATCGTGTCCAACACTTCGTTCCCGGTTCTTGCCAAAACCGCATAATCATGGAGCGCCTGATCCAGTTCTTCCCTTGCCTCCTGCGCCATCCCGCCCTTTTTTTGCAAAAGTTCGCTCTGATGCCGCAGATCATGGTACTTCATATTTATCAAGTCGATACTCTTCTTCGCCAATTCATGCTGCTTTTTTCCGTTTTCCATGATGCGGTGAATTTCATTCAGTTCGTCACGCGTCACCCGGTGCGCCAGCTGATGGTGCAGAAGCGTCAAAATCAGGATGCAAATCAGGATGTTATAACCGCGCTCCAAAAGCAGGGAAACCCAATTTTCCCGCGTATAATAATTGGTAATCATGTTGAAAATGACATCTGTCATGATCAGAAGCCCTGACAACAAACTCATATGGTTTCGCCCCAGATAAAGGTCATGGTTCCTTTTCAGGCTTTTATCGAATACGTCAAACACAAACGCGTACACGAGAAAATAAATGCACACGTAAAACGTCATCGGCAAGACCGGAAGCCGTTCCAAGTCAATCAGCGAATTATCATAAGGATTCATTATCGTTCCAAAAAGCAGCTCCATCCTCGTGGCCTCTACGAGGAACGAATAAAGCAAGTACGCCAAATGCTGGACCGTGTACCCGGCAATCCCACAAAACAAGAGATTTCCCCAAGGCTCGTCGTAACAAGCCCGCATGACCAAAAAACTGCCCAGAAATAACGTGAAAAACAGCGCCGATTCATACCATGCATTATAGTAAAGCACGGGGATGAAAGCCGCCGTCAGCATAAGCGCCCCTCCCGCCAAAACGCACCTTCTCCAAAAATGCCTCCTGCGCTCCAGGCGGTATAAAAAAAGCCACTCCCCAATCAGCAGTTGCAACACGAACAAAATCTTATATGCTTCCAACAACGTCGGCGTCATGTTCATACCCCCTTGCCTATAAAGGCTGCCATCGCCGCCAAAAGCGCTTTTCGTTTTGACCGGCTTACGCGCAGTTCTTTTCCTGCCACGCGTACCGTCTCACCGGCAATCTGAGTCACGTACTGCAAATTAATCAGGTAAGAGGCGCTACAACGGAAAAATATATCCTCCGGCATCGTCTGGGCCACGGTTCCCAGTTTTCCCCGAACCGTGAATTCCCCTCGGTCAGTATGGTATGTAAGTTCATGGTCCATCACCTCGACATAATAAATGGAAGACGAGGCAAACGCGTAGGTCGTGCCGCCCACGTTTAAAATAACTTCTTTTCCCCGTTTCACCTCGACGGCCAAAACCGCGCGCTTCATCTTCATCTCAAAGGACGCGTAGCGAACCGGCTTGACGATAAAGTCCAAGGCATTTAATTCATACCCTTTCACCGCATACTGCACCATGTTGGTCACGAAAATCAACACCGTCACATGATCCTTCTTACGAAGCCTTTCAGCCACTTCCACCCCGTCCGCGCCCGGCATCTTGATGTCCATGAAAACAATGTCGTAGCGAGGCACGTAATTTTGCAGGAACGCCTCCCCGTCCGAAAAACGTTCCCCGCTATATTCCAGCTGATACTGGCTACAATATTTTTCCAAACAAGCTTCCAGCTGAGCGGCAGCCACGTCCTCGTCTTCCACAATCGCTATTCTCAGCATTCGTTTCCCCTCTATTTATCCTCTATTATTTATCTTCTTAAACATCTGGATAAATGTCACGATATTTTGCATAATCGGCAGAAGTTCCGCCCCAGTCAAACGCCGTTTTGTTATCTATCGGCTTGTCAATAATTTCCATCCCAGCCACGCCCCTTCATTTTTCTTCACACATTATCGCGCACATGCCACCTCTTAGCAACAAAATTGTTGCAAGTCACACTCTGACCAGCATGGTAATTGTCCGTAATCTGCCATGTAACACAAATTTTTCTCAACTTATCTTAGCGTCGGTATATAGACGCCAACACGCTAATTTCCCAACTGCTTCGCCCCCGGCGCGTACTCCATCAGCTCCAACCTATTTCCGTCCGGGTCAACCAGCCAGAACTGGTACGCCCCGTCCGCGCCGAGGCTGATGGCGGTGTCCGGCTTGATTCCATTCGCGACCACTGCCGCATACGCCGCCTGAATATCCTCCACTTCCAAGCAGATATGCTGGTATCCATAAGCGTCTGAAAGATCCTTGTCTTCCTTAAGCTGCTGCCCCGCCGTATGGAACAGTTCGATGTACTGGTGCGGCGCGACCTCGATAAAATCAAGCCACGGCTGATTTCCCATCATCCGCATGCCCATCAGCATCTGCTGATCCACGTTTGGAGCCTTTGCCATCGCCTCTGCCAAGGCCCCGTAAGTCAGCGTGGCAACTTTTTTCAACCCTAAACCAAGGCAATAAAACCGCTCCATGTTCAACTCGTCTTGTACCTGATATGCCACCTGCGTCGTATAGGAGGCTTCCGAGCAAACGGCATGTGTCAAATCCTTTTCCATGGAAATCAACGCCTTGCCGTCCTTCGGGTACTCTGTAAACTGTACTTCATTACCATCTGGGTCATGCACGGTCAATTCACGGGAACCGTCCAGACTCGTATGCACGTCCATGTCCAGCTTGATTCCTTCCGCCACCAGCTTGTCACGCAATGCCTCGATATCCTCCACCTCGTAATTTAGCTTCGCATAACCATAGTTCTCCTTCCGATTTCCAATCGTCCGCGATATGTTGCCCAGATCATAGAACAACTCAAGGAACTGCCCGTCGGCCAATTTCATATAGGTAATCCATTTTTTGTCGCCCGCCGAACACATTTGCTCAAACCGCTTCTTTTGCTCCATTAAACGAGCCTTCTGCTCCTCGTCCATCTCCACCGCTGCCTGCTCGTATTGCTTTTGCTTCTCCTCATCCATGCCGCTCATCAGGTCGCCCAGCGTCAGCGTGAACGCCTCCTGCATGCCCAACACTTCCTTGTAAAAACGCAGCATTTCCGCCTCGTTTTTCATCTGGAACGAAACATGCCCGATATTACGGATACCGACCGGGGACTGCGGCATCGGCTTTGGCAGTTCGCACGTCGAGGTAATGTCCGTGAACGCGCCCTTTTCCCCGCCATTTAAAATGCCCGTCAGCACTTCAAGTACATGCGCCGCCATCTCCTTGGCCGCACGGTTAGTCCTTCCCTCAAAAATGGCCTCTGCCATCTCCGCCGGACCGATTCCCCTGGAATTTTCACTATATTGCGAGAAATTCCAAAGCTCCGTCGCCTTCGGCGCATTGCGCGGATCCATGGAACTCGGCAAAAAGCGGACCGTTCCGCCAAATTGATTGGGATCCGTCAGGTAAAGGATTCCCTTCGTGCCGTAAATGGCAAAATACGCCTCGTCCCGCATATTCGAATCCGCGTCCATATGCAAGGTTCCCGTAATGCCGTTTTGTAGCTGCACGATGGCGGAAACCTGGCTCTCGTTCGGCGTGTCCATCATCTGCCCAAATTGCGGGCTCATCGGCATGATGTTTTTATGCTGCGGATAAGGCCTTCCCACGATGCCGCCCACGCGCGCCACCGGTCCTAAAAGGCTCACCAGTGCCGTCATATAATACACGGCATAATCATGCAAGATTCCACCGCCCGGCTCCCGCAGGAAGGAAAAGACGGAGAGCAGCAAATCATTGTTTCGGTTCGCCGAAATCACGAACGAATGAATTTCGCCCAGTGTTCCCGCGTCAATCACGCCTCTCGCCGTCTGCAGGGCGGCACCCAGAAACGTGTCCGGGGCGGAACCAAGGTAAAGTCCCTTCTCATCTGCCAGTTGCAACAATTCTTTGGCCTTGTCCACGTCGTCCGTAATCGTCTTTTCCGTATAAACATGCTTTCCCGCCAACAGTGCCGCCTTAATCAGCTCATAATGCGCACTTGCCGGTGTCAGGTTCACCACCATGTCAATGCTTTCATCCGCAAGCAACTCTTCCACCGTGCATGCCTTGATGTTGTACTGCTCCGCCTTTTTCTTCGCGTTCTCCAAATGCTTGGATGCCACGGCGATAACCTCGAGCCGGTCGAATTTCTCAATCATGTTTGATAAATAGATGTCACTGATTGCACCGGAGCCAATCACGCCGACCCGACATTTTTTTTGTTCCTTTTCCATTCTCGTCCTCCTTATACTTTGTGTGTCGTAAGCCGCGCCCCGCCGGCATGTTCCCAAATAGGACACGATTTTTCGAGCCCTCTATATTTCCACACCTTCGTGGCAGTCGCGTCAACTCATTAACTATAAAATAGTATATCAGAGAAAAACTATGGTTGCAATCAGCACTTACCGTCTTTATATTGAATTTTTGTATTCATTTCCGTCGCAATCAGCACTTGATACCTCACTGTTGGATTTTTATATTCATATTTTGCGCCACGGCTTCCCCGCCTTTTTCATTCAAATGCAGTCCATCCTCTTGCACGAACCTTGCTTTCATAGTTCCCGTTTCCAAATTTAACAGCACCGAATCCATCTCCATAACTTCGTCAAAAAATTTTTGTCGCTTTACTTCCTCATTTACCATTCGTCGCATCCACTCTTTTTCTTCGGTAAAATCCACGTCCATCCTTGGGAAAATAGGCATGTAAATACAATAAATTCCTTTTTGACGAGCTCTTGCCACGAGTTCTTCCAATTCCCACACAAATGTCCGAAACCGCAGTCCCTGCTTTTTATCATCCAACTCCGTCCCTAGATAACCAATGTCATTTGTTCCTAGTGCGAAAATGCAATGCGAGATTCCCGGCACGCAAAGAACATCTTGCTCAAATCTGTAAATTCCCGCATCTCCAAAATAATTCTCATACATACTGGGAGAATCCTGCAATAGGCGATTTCCACAAATTCCAGTATTACCCATGGCGATTCGTCCCGGGTATTCCTCATATAACCGCCGTTGCAAGGGTGTGTACCAACTGCATCCTGCCGTGATGGAATCCCTACTTTTATAAAAAATTTAAAGATGCCTACCACATGACCCCGCAAGAATACCAAAAGGCACATACGCAAAATTAAATAGCACGCTGATTATATTACTCATACCGAAGCGCGTCGATTGGATTCAGCTTGGCCGCCTTGTTGGCCGGATAGTAACCAAAGAACACGCCGATGGCCATGGAAAATCCCAGCGAAATGAAAATGCTGTCCACGGAAGGGCTCGCGCTGACCCCGGCATAACTCGCTGCCGCTACTCCGACGATGCATCCCAAAATAATGCCGATAATTCCCCCGACAATGCAAATCACGATGGACTCGATGATAAACTGAATGCGGATGGAACTGTTCGGCGCGCCCATCGCCTTTCTGGTACCGATTTCCCGGGTACGTTCCGTGATGGACACCAGCATGATGTTCATCACCCCGATGCCGCCAACAATCAACGCGATGCTGCCGATAAAGGCAATCGCTACCGTCACGGTATTCATCATCTCCGCCATCACGTCGACCATCGCGGACATGCTCATGGCGCTTACTTCAAAATACTGGTTATTACGATATAGATTGTTAAAGAAATTTTCAATCCGGACACTGAACTCATCCGGGTCGACGTCCGTATTTGCCATGACGGTAAACTGCGTATAGCCGGACGAATGGTTGAGCCGCTGTGCCGTCTTTATCGGAATATAACAGCTTGTTGAAGAAACACCGCCAAACAGAGCCGCATAGGAACTCATGCTCATACCGCCGCTGTCATCTTCCTCATACACGCCGGAAACGATGAAATTATAGTATTTATTATCCAACGCCACTTGAATGGTGCCGCCAACCGCCGCCTCCATGTCACCGCCGAAAATGTCATCCACCACGTCCATCGCCACCATTGCCACCATCTGCCCCTCGTTCATCTCCTTCTCGCTGAAATATCCGCCTTTTAATATTTCAATACGATTGACACGAAAATAGCCAAGACTGACTCCTTCCACGGAAACACTAGAACGGCGCGAACCACTTTCAATCTCCCCCTGGCCAACGGCCTCCTCGGCGGAAATGGCCTGGATGTCATTGCCATAGATATCGCAAAATTGTTGCACCATTTCCGATGAAATGTAATCCGTCTCCACCATCTTCCTGCCGCCCTCGTCTCCGCCGAAATGCATGCCGCTTTCGGATTCTTCCTCTTCTTCCCTCTGTTGAACCCTTACCCTGACGTTTGTCACTCCCATTGACGACATGGAATCCTCCACACTGGAGGTAATGGCGTTGCCAAGCGTCATGATGGCAATCACGGCGGCAATCCCGATGATGATGCCAAGCATCGTCAACAGTGCCCGCATCTTGTTGGCTTTCAAACTAAACAGCGCCAACCGAATATTTTCATAAATCATCATCAGCTTTGTCCCTCCCTTTCCCCGATAATTTTCCCGTCCTTGATCGTGACAATTCGTTGCGTCTCCTCAGCCAATTCCGGGGAGTGCGTAATCAGTACAATCGTCTTGCCCTCTTCTTTATGCAGCTTGTGAAACAAATCCATCACCATCCGCCCCGTCACGGAATCCAACGCGCCCGTCGGCTCGTCCGCGAGGATGATGGCCGGGTCGTTGGCCATGGCGCGGGCAATCGCCACGCGCTGCTTTTGTCCACCGGAAAGTTCCTCCGGCAAGTGGCGCATGCGCTCTTCCATGCCCACCAGCGTCAGCAGTTCCTTGGCTTTCTTAATCCGTTCCCCCCGCGGGGTGCCCGCATACAGCATCGGCATTTCCACGTTACGAATGGCATCCGTCTTCGCAATCAAGTTATAAGTCTGGAATACAAAGCCAATCTTACGGTTACGAATTTTTGACAGTTCAAAATCCTTCGCCGCAATCACGTCCACCCCGTCAAGTATGTACTCACCTTCTGTCGGACGGTCAAGCGCGCCGATGATGTTCATCAAGGTCGACTTTCCAGAACCGGACGCCCCCACGATGGCCACGAACTCGCCTTCCTGAACCTCCAGGCTGATGCCTTTGAGTACCTCCAGTTCATTGGGCGTTCCCACGTAAAACCTTTTATAAATGTCTCTTAATTCAATGACTGGCTTGCCCATTTACATCCCTCCCGCAGCTCCCGCTTCCTGCATCAAATCAAAAATGGATTTGCTCTCGGCTTTCGGCACGATGATTTCCATTCCTTCTTTGACATCCAAGCCAACAATTTCTACATAATAGTCACTCTCCACGCCCTTGGTCACAGAAATTTTACGCGTCGTATATTCCCCCTCTTCATCTTTTCCGGTAATTTCCTCAATAAACAGTCCTCCGTCCTCGTCTTCCTGAACGGCATCAAAAGGTACTGACAACACGTTCTCCTGTCTGCTAAGGATAATGCTAAGCTTCGCCGTCATACCAAGGCGCACCTCCGCTCCAGGCAGCGCGACGTCAATGAGAATCGGATAAACCACACCGTCACTGCCGCCACTGCCAAGGTTACCGTTACTCATTCCTTCCAGAGCGCCAAGATCAAAGCCACCGATGGAACCACCGGAAGAATTGGCTGTTTCACTGCCCGATGCCGCCGGAGCCACAGAACTAACGATTCCCGTCAATTCCACGTCCCCCGTCGCGTTGCTGCGAATGACCACTTCCTGCCCTATTTGAATCTTGTTGACATCATACTCGTCGATGTCCGCCTCGACTCGCATGGTATCCGTATTCTTCACGACGGCCAATGAACCGCCGTTATAATCTGCCCAAAGAGACGCTCCCAAATCCGTGACAATGCCGTCAATCGGCGTCCGAACCGTCGCTGCCGCAATCCGCTCCTCCAACTCGGCAACCCGCTCCCTCTCCCGCTCGGAGGCATTGGCATTGCGCTCCACCGCCGAATCATAATTCTCAACCGCGCTTTGATACGTATCATTAATACGCTGCAATCTGCTTTCACGGTCGGCAACCGCAGTGTCATAATTATTCTTCGCCCGCTCCTCCGCACGCTGTGCCGTACTAATCTGCCCCGGCAAGGAAATCAGTTGCTCATTAAGTGAACTGTAGGAAGGACTGTCCATATAGTTACCCTTTTGTGATTCCTCGCCTTCCGTGGATTCGTAACTCGCCTTGAGTTGTTCCATCTGGGACTCCACCTCAGCCAAACGGCTTTCCAGTTCTTTACGGTCTGCCTCGGCCTCTTGCCAGTTCGTCAACGCATTATTAATCGTTTCATCCAAATCCGTGATACTCTCGTCACGGGTTCTCGTCGCGTCGTCCAGTTGTCTCTGAGCCCGCTCCATGTCCTCGCGACTGCTCTTCTCGCTATTGGCCAAGTCCTTCCTGGCATCTGCCAAGTCTTTCTCCAACTCGGTCGTGTCCAACACACAAATCACGTCCCCCGCGCTCACACGGTCTCCAAGGTTGACATATACCCCCTGAATTGTCGTATTGGTCACCTCGCAAGTGATATTTGACTCATATGCCGCCTGAAAGGTCCCCGTCGTGGAAACACTTTCCACCAACGTCCTTCGCTCCACTTTGGCGGTATCCGGTCGATTAAGTTCGCGCTCCAGTTCTTCCATCGCCCGATTAATACGGATGCCGACAATACCGGCCACGACGGCCACAATCAAAAGTACGGTCGACAAAATACATAACTTCTTATGCCTTCTCAGCCAAATGCCAATTCCTTTTTTCTTTCTTTCGTTTTCTCTTACTTTTCTTGCCGCGCTCATAAGCTTGTCTCCTTTATATTGTTTTGCTACCATTCCCTCTTAATTGTCAATTTCAGCTTTTCTACCAGTTCCTGATTCGTGAATCCGGCTTGCTTTGCCAAACGAACGACCTCCAACAACAACGCCTCCACCTTGCAAACATGCTGCTTGCGAAGCTTTTCCAGATTCTGCCCATTCACAAAAAAACCTTTCCCGCATACCGCCGTAATCGCGCCCTCTTCTTGAAGCGTCTTGTATGCCTTTATCGTGGTAATCACGCTGATATCCAGTTCCTGCGCAAGCGCACGGATGGATGGTAGACATTCTCCCTGCGCAAGCTTGCCTGACAAGATATCCTCTTTGAAAGAATCAGCAATCTGCCTATAAATCGGCACGCCTGAATCTTGTATTACCTTCATGTCTCACTCTTCCTTCCTATAACTTCTAGCTGTTTATGTATTATATATACACTCGAAACAAGGTTATGTCAATACTTTTTACAAACATATAATTTTTACAAGCTACTATTCGTTACTGTTCACGTTCGCATCGGTAAACAAACTTTTATAATCACAAAAAAAGAACTTAAAAACAGAATCAACACAACTCTGATTTTCCAGTCCTTTTTAATCTTTTTATATATCAGTATACCTTCAAAACCACATGGGAAGAAAAGTGCTCCAAGTCTTCTTCATTATCTGTT
>CAOKHZ010000015.1 GCA_948468385.1 uncultured Faecalicatena sp.
TGCTTGAAAGGAACGTTCCAAAGGAGAAGATTCGGCATTATGGGTTCGCGTTCCAGGGAAAACGGGTGTTGATTGGGAGAAGTGGATGATTAGTCGCATCTGGTCATATTGTGTGGAAAATGTTTTTGCCTTTCGGTATAACATATAAATCGGAATTCTTGATTGAAAAGTCGAATTTGTTACTATGCAGTTCGGCTTTTTTCTGTTATAGTGAGTGATAATATTTGCATGTAAACGTGGACATAGGAACTCCGCCCGACCAGGCTCGAGAGAACCTCGCCAAGTGTTCATTGCAAGTGCTCATAGTAGGAAAAGGAGAGCGGTCATGTATCATTCGATAAAGCCCGGCCAGGTGTGGCTGGATACGAACGGGAAGCGCATTCAGGCGCACGGTGGTTCCGTCATGTATATCGACGGGGTGTATTATTGGTATGGGGAAAATAAGGAAAAAACCGTCGGGGACGGGGCATGTTGGCATTGGGGCGTGCGTTGTTACACCTCGACGGACTTGTACAACTGGGAGGATAGGGGGCTGATTATCGAGCCGGATTTGACAAATGAGGATTCCGGGCTGCACCCGCGGCAGATGATGGATCGGCCGCACATTATTTATAATAGGGACACGGAAAAGTTCGTCTGTTGGTTGAAAATTATGAAAAGAAACGGGGAGCAGACGGAAACGGTGCTGACGGCAGATTCAATTCTCGGGCCTTACACTGTGGTAAGAGAGAATATAAAGCCATTAAATATGAGCGCGGGAGATTTTGATTTGGCGGTGGCGCCGGATGGCAAGGCGTATTATTACTTTGAACGGGTGCATTCGGAGACGATTTGTGCCGACTTGACGGCGGATTACACGGACGTGACGGGGTATTACAGCACACATTTCCCACGTATTTCCCCGCCGTACGTGCGGGAGGCGACGGCGCATTTTTATCGGAAAGGAAAGCATTACCTGATTACGTCGGGGACGACGGGCTACATGCCAAACCCGTCCGAGGTAGCGATTGCCGATACGTGGCACGGGCCTTTTGCGGTACTGGGGAACCCGCATCCGCAGGATGAAAGCCATACCTCGTACCATTCGCAGGTGTCATCCGTATTCAAAGTCGAGGGAAAGAAGGACTTGTACATTGCAGTGGCTGATAGGTGGCTACCAGAGCACATGGATTGGAAATACGAGGAATATGCCGCGGAGTTCGCGAAAATGTTTGACCCGGATTATACGGGCGAGCGTGTGTTTGACCCAAAGTTTGGGAATGACTCGGTGCGCAATACTTCGATAGCCGACTATGTGTGGCTTCCGTTTCGTTTTGACGGGGAGATGGCTTATCTGGACTGGAAGGACGAGTGGAGAATCGAGGATTATGAGTAGAAAATGCCAGACAAAGAAGAAGCATGGGACATATTTATGAAAGGAAGGGCATTGAAAATGGAAAAATATTTGGACGCGGCATTGTCGCCGGAGGAGAGGGCGGACGATTTGCTTGGCAGGATGAGTCTGGACGAGAAAATGGCGCAGGTTTGCGGCATGTGGCTGATTCCCGATCATATGGATGGAATGCGCGAGGCGGCGAGGCATGGCATCGGCCAGGTGAGCACGCTGTGGATGCGCAGCATGAAGACGCTTGACGAGGTGGTGGGTTGGCAGCGCAAGGTACAAGAGATGGTGATGGAAAATAGCGAGCACCATATTCCGGCGGTATTTCATATGGAAGGTCTATGCGGCTCGTTCATCCAGGATTCCACCAGCTTCCCGTCAGGAATCGGCCGGGCCTCCTCATGGGATCCGGAGCTGGAGAAGAAAGTGGGCGAGGTGGTCAGCCGTCAGGAACTGGCGTGCGGCATCACCCAGATTCTGGCACCGGTGTTGGACATTTCCCGGGATTCCCGGATGGGGCGGCAGGGCGAGACCTACGGAGAGGATCCGACGTTGGCGGCGGCGATGGGAACCGCTTATACGAAAGGTATTCAGGAAAATGAAGTGGCCGGGCGCAAGGCGGAGTCCGTGGCAAAGCATTTCCTGGGATTTCATAATTCAGCAGCGGGCATTCACGGCGCGAATAGCGAGATTGGCGACCGGCTGCTGAATGAAGTGTACGGAAAGCCGTTCCAGGCGGCAATTACCAGGGCGAATTTGCGGGGCGTGATGCCGTGTTATTGTTCCTTGAACGGGGAGCCGGTGTCGTCCTCAAAAAAGGTTTTGACCAGACTTCTTCGAGACGAGATGGGATTTGACGGGGTCGTGACGGCGGATTACGGTTCCGTAAATAATGTATATGGTGCCCAGCATGCGTGTGAAAGCCTGACAGAAGCCGGAAAGGCATGCATGGAGGCGGGCGTGGATGTCGAGCTTCCAAGCCGTGAGGCGTATAACGAGGAATTGAAAGAGTGGTTTATGGATGGTCGGGCGGACATGGCCGTGCTTGACCGGACGGTGCGCCGTATCTTGCGGGCGAAATTTCGCATGGGCTTGTTTGAGCATCCGTTCGCCCTCGACGGGGACGAGTTGCGGAAGGTCTTTAACAAGGAAGAGGATTTGCGGGTCACGAAGCAGTCGGCGTTGGAATCCTTGGTTCTTTTGAAAAATAACGGTGTGCTGCCGATTGCTAGAAGTGTGAAGAAAATTGCCGTGGTCGGCGCGCAGGCGGCCAACGCCCGCATTTTCTTCGGCGGTTACACGCACCTGAGCATGGAAGAGGGCAATCATGCGGTCGCCAATTCCATTGCCGGCCTGGAGTCGGGCAGCGTGGAAGGAAAGAAAATGCTGACCGTGCCGGGCACGCAGATTCAGAGCGACGAGACAGAAGAATTTGATGCCATTTTACGTCAGCAGAAGCCGGAGTGCAAGAGTCTGTTGGAAATGCTGCGGGAAAAACTGCCCGACGCGGAAATAAGCTATTCTTATGGGTATGCGATTGCCGGGGATGACCTTTCCCACATCGGTGAAGCGCTGGAGGCGGTGAAAAATGCCGACGTGGTCATTATGACACTGGGCGGTAAGCATGGGACTTGTTCCGTGGCTTCCATGGGTGAGGGCGTGGACGCGACCGACATCAATCTGCCGGTATGCCAGGACACGTTCATCCGTGAGGCGGCAAAGCTTGGCAAGCCGATGGTTGGTGTGCATTTTAACGGCAGGCCGATTTCCAGCGATGCGGCGGACGAATGTCTGGATGCGATTCTGGAGGCGTGGAATCCGGCAGAGGCGGGAGCCGAGGCGATTGCGGAGGTGCTTTTGGGCGAGTACAACCCGGGCGGAAAGCTTACCGTGTCCGTGGCCAGAAATGCCGGGCAGATTCCGATTTATTACAATCATCCGCATGGCTCCGCCTGGCATCAAGGCGAGAGCATCGGGTTCAAGGACTATGTGGACATGCCGCACACGCCGCGCTATTTCTTTGGACACGGGTTGTCATACACGATGTTCGAATATAAGGATTTGAAGTTGTCGGTGAAGGGGAAGGAGTCATCCGCATGCAAGACGGCCGATGCATCTTGTGCCGATAAGCGTGGCGCGGCCGGAGCGGGAGGCACCGTTGAGATTGACCCGCAGGGAGCGGTTGACATCGAGCTGACAGTGGAAAATACGGGAAAATGTGACGGCGACGAGGTGGTGCAGCTGTATCTGTGCGACCGTTTTGCCAGCGTGTCCAGGCCGGTCAAGGAACTGGCAGGATTTGCCCGCGTACATCTGAATGCGGGAGAGAAGAAACGCGTCGCATTTACCGTACAGGCGAGCCAGACGGCATTCTTGGATCGCGAGATGAAGTGGAAGATTGAAAAGGGCGAAATCGAGGTGCAAGTGGGAAGCTCGTCGGAGGACATACGCCTGACGGATACGTTTGTCATCAAGGAAAATGCGTGGATAGAAGGAAGAAAACGGGCATTTTATGCCGAGGTCGAGGTTGGGTGAGAGAAAGAACTGAGTACTATCAGAAGGCTATGCGTTGGCGTAGCCTTCTGTGTTACTAAGGGGCATGAGGCTTCGCTTCCCACGGAGTCGGAAGGAAATATCGGGAAAGGGGTGAGGAGAATGCCATCACCGTATTTCCCGATAGAGCCCATGACAAAACAGCCCGATGGCAAGTATCGCGGTCAGCATGTCGGAAATCGACTGTGCGAGCAGGACGCCGGTATAGCCGAAAAGCCTTGACGCGAGCAAAATGACAAGCGCGAAGATCGCCCCTTGTCGGGAGAAGGATAAAAGGAATGCTCCTACGGCCTTTCCGGTAGATTGGAAGGTGCAGGTCGTGACAAGGACGACAGCGATAAATATCATTCCAATCTGCTGCATGCGTAGCATGAAAACACCCATGTCAATAAGGGCGGCATCCGGGGTGAACATGCGGATTAAGACGGGCGCGGCGAGGGAGAGCGTGATGGCGAGCAAGGCCGCCATGCAGCATTCAAAGCCATAGCAAAAACGCAGGATTTCTTTTAGCCTCGTTTTGTTTTTCGCTCCATAATTGTATCCAATCAGGGGTTGTGCCCCGAAAGCAAAGCCAATTAAAATCAAGACGGCAATCAGGTTTACCTTCATCACGATTCCCATCGCGGCCACACGGTCATTTCCATAAGGGAGCAGGAAACGGTTGGTCAGGGCAATGCCGATGCTCTGCATTAGGTTGGTGATGGAGGCGGGGATGCCAATCGCCATCATTTGTCCGATTTCTGTGAGGGTGATGGAAAAGCCTTTTGGATGAATGGATAGGCGTTTGCTTTTGGCCAGCAAAAACCAGATAAAAAATAAATCTGCGCCAATGTTTCCGAGTACCGTGGCAATGGCCGCCCCGGCGGCACCCAGCCCCAGCACGGAAATGAAAATCGGATCCAGGATGATGTTGAGAACCGCGCCGAGTATCGTTCCGGTCATGGATGCCGTCGCAAAACCTTCCGTCCGCAGCAGGTTAGAGGGCGTGTATGACACGATGATAAATGGCGCGCCGAGGACGATGAAGGTGAAATATTGCGAGGCGTATGCAAACGTGTCGGCATCGGCTCCAAGAAGCTGTAAAATCGGGCGGCGCAACAACAGCAAGACTGCCATTACGAGGATTCCGCAGAAAAGTGCCGCGTAAAAGCAAAATACGCTAAGCCGCCTGCCGTCGTCGTCCTTTTTTTGTCCGAACAGGCGGGAAATGACAGAGCTTCCGCCTAAGCCGAAAATGTCGCCGAGGGCAATCATCAAGGTGAAAACGGGCGCGCCTAAGGACACCCCGGCAATCAGGTCCGTGTTGCCAGTCTGGGCGATAAAATAGGTGTCTACCATGTTGTATACAAGGGAGATGACCATGCTGAACACGACCGGCAGGGCAAATTTAAAATATGCTTTGTGGACGGGAGCGGTTTCAAATAATTCGTTTTGCATTTTTTATTCCTTTCTGATTGTTACTTTTCTTGTGAAAAGTAACTTCTGATTTTGGGTTGCGTAATGATTTTAGCATATTTTCTTGCGAATTATTGTGACATATGGCACAATAGAACAAAAGTTACTAAATGGTCGTGATTTTTATAGGGAATAATGGATTGCGCGGTGAAAGAAGGAATCGACGTATGAAGCGGATACAAGATGAAGTGTTGTTGAATTCTTATTTGGAGCGATATCAAATTAAAAAGATATTTGACACGAAAAAATTACCCTTTCAGCTTTACCAGTATGACAAGGGTGAAATTCTAAATAATATTCACAATGCGTCCGCTTTTTTGCAATTTGTCGTTGAGGGAACCATTCGAATTTATTCCGTTCGGGAAGACGGAGGATATTATCCGGTTTGTTTGGTAGACGAATTTACGTTATTTGGGGACGTGGAATTCTGCGAGGAGGTTTCCCTGCCGATGGTGGTGGAAGCGACAAGGCGCGTGACGTGTGTCGAGATACCGTTGTATGAATGTCGGGAAATGCTTTTGCGTGACAATACATTTTTGCGTTTTTTGTTACATTCCGTCGTACATAAAATGGCCTTGTTTGTGAGGTCGGAGGCGTCATTTTCTAGTTTGGAGGAAAAGCTGCTCCATTACATGCAGGCGGAATGTCCGGGACAATGTTTCCAAGGCGTGGAAAAGACGGCATCACGTCTGCGTTGTAGCAGGCGGCAGCTGCAGAGACTGTTGAAATCCCTGATGGAGCAAAACCTCATAGAAAAAACGGGGAAGGGAAAATATCGGCTTGTCTATATTGACGATATATGATAGAATCCTATGTGAAGTAGCCGTGTTGCAAGGTGGTAAGCCTCCCTAAGGAACTGTCACAAAAAAATTGTGTCAAATATCGCAGGATAAATCCACATAGCCTAGGCGGAAGAAAGAGGCGTAGCGGGCTCGGTGATTGATGACAACAACGGCTATGTGAATTTAGACAAGATAGTATACAGTTTATTTTGTGACAGTTCCTAAACTTGAAAGAGAGGGGGAGGAGGTGTATATGAGTACATACGAAGGGTTGACAAAGCAAAGGAGAGATAAGCGATGCAGGAGTTGAAACCAATCAAAGAAGGTAAAGTACGTGAGATTTATGACAATGGCGACAGCCTGATCATGGTGGCGACGGACAGAATCAGTTGTTTTGACGTGATTTTGAAAAATGAGGTAACAAAGAAGGGCACCGTGTTGACACAGATGTCCAAGTTCTGGTTTGACATGACGCAGGACATTTTGCCAAACCACATGATTTCCGTGGATGTAAACGACATGCCGGAGTTTTTCCGCCAGGAGAAGTTTGACGGCAACAGCATGATGTGCCGGAAGCTTGAAATGCTTCCGATTGAGTGTATCGTGCGCGGTTACATTACGGGAAGCGGCTGGGCGAGTTATCAGAAAAATGGAACGGTGTGCGGGATTACGCTTCCGGAAGGGTTGAAGGAATCCGACAAGCTGCCGGAACCGATTTATACGCCGTCCACGAAGGCGGAGATTGGCGACCACGACGAAAATATTTCCTATGAGCAGAGCATCGAGCATTTGGAGAAGTATTTTCCGGGAAAGGGACAAGAGTATGCCGAGAAATTAAAGGATTACACGATTGCACTTTATAAGAAATGTGCGGAGTATGCCCTTGAAAAGGGAATCATCATCGCGGACACGAAGTTCGAGTTTGGTCTGGACGAGGAAGGCAACATCGTCCTCGGGGACGAGATGCTGACACCGGACAGTTCACGTTTCTGGCCGGCGGACGGGTATGAGCCGGGACATGGGCAGCCGTCGTTTGACAAGCAGTTCGCGCGCGACTGGCTCAAGGAAAACGAGGGGCATGACTGGACGTTGCCGCAGGACATCGTGGACAAGACGATTGAGAAATATTTGCAGGGATATGAGATGTTGACGGGAAAGGTATTATAGAGGAAAAGGTGCAGTGAATATCGGCGGGCATAAGGAGAGTTCTTTATGCCTGCCGTTGTTGTATACGGAATCATAAGGAAGAATAGGGTTTCCAAAGGGGCTTGCCCCTTGGCACACGACTTTGCTTGCAAGTGTAGTGTGTTATGGATTTTTCTCTCATAATTGAAATGGGCGGGAAGCCATTTTAAGGCTTTCCCGCCTTGGTTGCCTGTCAGCAAAGGCGGACGGGACTGTCAACGGCGGTGCTTGCTCCGGGTCGCTGTCCTCGCTGGCGGCTTCATTAACGGTCTGCAACAATCCTTTCAGCGGGTTGTCCTCTGGGACGCTGAAAAAATCCTACCTGTGGGCTTCCCGCAGGTCAAGGGCTATGCCGTTTATGTCCTGCTGTATCACATGGCGGCAAAAGCTGTCATCGTCAATGTGGGCGGTGACAAGCTGTCTTAACTGCGGGTCGGTCAACCCGGGATTGTACTGCTTCATAATCGTTGCTCTCATGGTGTCTACTATGGCGTTTACGGCCTGCACCTGCTTCACCGCCACGCCGTAAAACTTCGCCAGCCTGAATAAGGGCATAGTGGCTGATGTCCTTGAAGTCGTCCGCTTCATAACTGCCCAGCGCAGATTTGGGGAGGTGCGTCTGCTCCGCAAGCTGTTCCAGCGTCAAGCCACGCTCCGCACGCAGGTCTTTCAATCGTTCTGGTATGGATAAAGACATTTTATTGCCCCCTTGTCTGTTCTATAAATGAGAAGCTATTTATATATCAATTTCTGGGAGTGCATAATTCCGAAAGGGGAGATTTTTTAATATGGAATCCCTGACCCCTTATAGACAGCCAGCACCCTATCATACCATTCATCACGGTAATCCACCTGGCATCCCTCGCAAAGCATATTAACCTCATCGGCAACACTCTGTGCCAATTCTTCATTTGCACAGTAGCCTGACACAATTTTTTGAAGGAGACCCCTGAGATACTCAAGATTAGAGCGGACAGAATCTGGAAAGTTTTCCGATGTCTTGCATGCGTCAATCTTGCGTTTTGCCTTATCATATTCTTCCTGATATTTTCCTGTTTTCCGATTTTTAAGCAGTTCCTCAATTCCTGCCCCGTCTAATTCCCCAAACACATCAGGCTTGTCAATACAGGTTCTAAGACGATACCAAAGCCCGGTCGCTGTTTCCTTAATCGGCTCAAATCCGTTCGCTGTCAAGTATTCATCCAATAGGTCAAAAAAGAGCCACAAGGCTTTCTCGTCATCCGGCTCATGCATAGGAATGATGGATGAATAACCTCTTGCATCATGAATCCCATATTTTGTCTGCACAAAATCATGAAATGTCCAAGGCAGGATGCAGTGGTCATCGCCCAAACCAAGCGTATGCAAAGCTGCCCTGTAACCGTCCAAAAAACTGGTAAGCCGCTGAAAGGAATTTGCCGCCAAATACATGCCCGGACGAGCTCTAAGCATGCTCAGAAAATCCCGCTCATCACCCGATATGTCTCTGAATCCCTCACCACTGCGCATGACTGCCCTCCTCAATTAAATACCCCTTTATCGCCAAGTCGACAATTTCATCAACGGTTGGCTCATGAGGCAGACCAGCCAATTCTGGATAATAGATTAAATCGCTCCCGCCCGGATGGTTGATTGATTTCTTGAATTTCATCACTAATGCATGATGTTCTTCCTCTGTCAATAACCTTCTGGTCTTTTTATCATGCACGTTCATAATTGTTTCCACTAAATCAACAAGTTCTTCCCGGGATAGTTTCTGTTCCATAATAGCGACCTCCGTTTTTCATTCCATTTTTATTTGTTCCCTGATACAGAAGAAATCAACATTTCCAATTCGCAGATTCTTTCCCGCTCCACTCCCTCGGCATATTTTAAAGGGCTTGTTACGCCTGAAACTTCCCCATGCAAAATCCGGGAAAGCAGATTCCGCACGGAATCATCAGCCAAAGCTACTGCTTCTTTCAAATGTGGAAACGCCATATCGTCCACAATCAAATAGCGTAGGCTATCGCATAGCCCGTATTCCTTTCCCCGCCCGGGAACATCCGGCAAATGTGATAACAGATATAGTGCGCCGTCTTTTCCGTGAAACCGAATGATGCTTCGGATAACTTTTCAGTGGGCAAGCAATATCTCCGCTGCACAAAGCGGCTGGATAACAAGAGTTGTCCCGGCTGTGGGAAAATCATCACTTCGGAACTGGAAGCAGTCACTTATCAGCAAATGGTGAAAAAGCTGGGCAGCTACAAGACACTGACGGGCAGGAAGAAAGCGGCAAAGGCAAACCCGAAAATCGCCGCTCTGCAAGTGGAGCTTGCCCATGTAGACAGCGAGATTTAGCGGACAAAAAACAGAACTGCCCTAAAAGAAAGCACCGACATATCAGGTTGATATGTTCCAGTGCTTTCTTTGTTTGAATCAATTGTTCCGTTGCTTTCCTTGCTTAAATCAATTACTCCGGTGCATGGAGAATTCGTATTTGCTGTATTCTGCCACGGTATCCGTCACGAGACGGTCATCGGCCCTTCCGAGTTGTTTGTCACGCTCGCGCTTGAACGCCCGCTCTTCCTGAATGTTGCCTGGGCCGGCCACGCAGCCTCCCGTGCAGGCCATTCCCTCGATGAAGTCCTCGGGAAGCTTTCCGGCTTTTAACAACATAAGTGCCTTGCGGCATTCGGCCGCGCCGTTGCACTGCCTTACGTTCAGGCCGCTGGTGCCACCGTGTTCTATGTATGCCTGCTTTACGGCCTTGGTCACGCCGCCGGAATTGGAATAATTTTTCGCGTGGATGCTGCCGTTTTGCGTCTCTTCCTGAGTGACGGGTTCGAGCTTGATGCCCTTGGCGCGGAGCATGGCGCGGAATTCTTCAAAGGTCAGAACCAGATCCGCGTTTTCTCCTTCCTTGTCCTGCACTTGTCCGGCCTCGCTCTTTTTCGCAATGCAAGGCCCGATGAAAATGCAGACTGCACCGGGATGCATGGCCTTGACGAGCCTTGCCGTCGCCGCCATCGGGGAAACCGTGGTGGAAATGTGGTCGGCAAGCTCCGGGAAATGGCGGCGAATCAGATGTACGAACGCAGGGCAGCAGGAAGTCGTCATCTTTTTGCCCGCCTCATGCGCCTCGGCCCATTCCTTGGCCTCGGAATCCGATACGAAGTCCGCCCCAATCGCCACGTCCACCATGTCCGTGAAGCCCATCTTTTTCACGCCCTTGCGAATAGATTCCATCGTGATGTCCATGCCAAACTGCCCCTCCGCCGCCGGAGCCACCAACGCGTATACCGGGCGGCCGCCCTTCAAATGTTCGATAACCTCAAGCATGCGGGAACTGTCAGAAATCGCGCCGAATGGGCACTTGCTGATGCAGGAACCGCAACGGATGCATTTTTCGTCGTCAATCCATACCCTTCCGTCCTCGTCCGCCTGAATCGCGTCCACTGGGCAGGCGCGGCGGCAAGGGCGCATGATGTCCACGATCGCGTTGTAGGGACATGCGTCAAAGCACTGGCCGCATTCCTTGCATTTTTCAGGGTTGATGTAAGCCTTGTCGCGTGCCATCGTGATGGCACCGAACTTGCACGCCTGCATGCACTTCTTGCCCATGCATTTCTGGCAGTTGTCCGTCACCGTGAAACGGGTGATGGGGCAGTTCTCACAAGCCGATGGCAAAATTTTCACCGTGTTGTGGCATGGCTCGCCATTGGCCGGGTTGATATTTTTCGCGAGCATGATTCGCTCGCGTACGATTTCCCGTTCCTTGTGGATACAGCAACGGAATTTTGGCTTGTTCCCGGGAAGGATTTCATAAGGCAGGGCGGTCTCTATCCTATGCAGGTTCCCTTCAAAAGCGGCCTTGGCGACTTGGTAGAGCACCTCGTCCTTTACTTCTCCAATAGTATTGTTCTCGTGTAACATACATTGCCTCCTCTCATGTGGCGGATACGATACGCTGTGACAACTCACGGCCCCGGTGCTTTCGCGCGGCGGGACACATGGTTTTGTGAATCGTAATGATACATTTCCTCAAAATCGTTTTTATTTTAACATATTTTTGGCCAGAGGACAATATGATGCCTGCCCCATTTTTTCTAATATTTTTTAGTCACTTTTTATAGCTGTTGGACGGCGGCTCATGGAAAGTGCCTAGGCAGGAAAAAACTGCAGAAATGTCAGATGATTTCAACTTGGATAAACGGGCAAAGTGTGGTATAAATAGGGCAGATGGGAATCACGCTCCCATCCGTGTACCTTTCAATTATACATAACGCCAGGGCGCGGACGGCTTGTTTCCTCATAAAGGGGTTTTTGCGTGCAAGGCCGTCCGAGGCTCACGGCAGGGAGGCAATGAATGATAAAAAGGAGAAGGATGAAGATGATGAAATACGTTTGAATATAAAATTTTCTTGAGCTCTGCAAAAAGTGGGGTGTGTAGTGTTTTAAATGGAAGTAAAATTGATATATCAGGAATCTGAGGATGGTTTCTAGTGAAGAAACCATCCTGATATGGTATAAATATCTGATATGACACAAAGGACGATGACTAAATAAAGCCAGCCGGAATGGAGGGCTTTTTTCTTTATAAGAAACAATGCAACCAGGCATAAAACAAGATTTAATGGGGAAAATACCCTGGCTATAAGTAGAACGACAACCATCAATGTAGCGAGAATAAAGAGTTCTTGTTGGTTGTAGGTCATTCTTTCTAAAGGGGAGAAGCGTTTTTGACTTTCAGTGTCTGGTGAATTTTCATTTTCTGATGGAGTGGATTCAACCATCGGAGACAAATCCGGCAAAGGAGACAATGAGGGTTTAACGGTTTCTGGTGGAGAAAGGACGTTCAGAAAATTATCAAGCGGAACATTGTAAAGCGTGCTTAATTGTCGTAGAGCCAGAATGTCTGGCAGACTTTTCCCTTGTTCCCAGTTGGAGATGGTGGTAGCGTGCACGTCCAACACTGTAGCCACGCTACTGATTTTGGCATTTTTCTCAGTTCTTAAGTCAAATAGAAATTTGCCAAAAGTTTGCATGTTGTCTTCTGTCGTAGCCATGTCACTAATTTTCCTTTCATGCTAGTATGAAAATGTTCAAATAATATTTACAGCGTTTCATGTTTATAAAGGTAAGAAGTTAAGATAAAGCACCATAAAGTAGGGAAGAATTGAAAGATGACGCTATCTTTTCGACTTCACCATACCCAAAATGAAAAAATAATTCATCAAGAATCCAATATGTTCCATAGCAATTAAATATCAGGCATAGAATACCTATAACATCCAATATCCGGTTTTGGATTCCCAGCCGTTTTTTTAACATAAAGTAAGCAATACAAAGCGGCAATCCGACAAGAGGGTAGGTGGTGGAAAAAAGAAGTACGGCGGCAATCAGAATATGGGCGAACATGACAAAATTTTTCATCTGCGTTTCTTGTTCTTTTATCAGGTGTTCTTGTTTGCTAATTAAAGTTTCCCTTACTTTCAGAAGCCGTTCTTGTTCGTCCCGCTTTTGCTCTTCCCATTCCACTTTTCTTCGTTCCAATTCGGTCGCTTTTCTGGAGCGGGTACACACTGCCTCCACTGGGATGGACGGATTCAGGAAATCTTCCATGGAGATCTTGTATAAGTCTCGTAATTTCAATATGTAAGGAATAGAGGGGACACAAACTCCTTGTTCCCAACTGGCAAGGGTCTGCCGACGGACACCAATTTTGTCAGCAAAGGCACATTGCGTCTGGCAATGAAATTCTCGCAATTGTTTCAGGCGCGTTCCCAAAACTTCTTTGGATAATCTGGATTCTGCTTCTAAAGGCAATGCCTTGGCAGTTTCGTTTTTTGTCATTTGTACGCTCCTTCAAATGTTTATATTATAGCAAACGCATTAAATTTATGCGTTTGCTATAACGCCTATACAATTTACGCTCGTGCTAGCGTGGATATAATGTAAACGAAGTTATAAGACCATTCAAGGTTACATTTGTGGCAAAAAATAAATAGAAATCAATTGGCTTTCATTTATAAAAAGCTTGAGTTGTATTTTCGACTTGGAAAAGTATACCATAAAATGGGGGGATGAGCAACTTCCTATTTGAAAAAAGTAAAAATTGAACTTTAAAGCTACTTTTTGGGAGGGCTTTATAGTTAAAATGTCCAATGGTGAAGTGAGATTTGTGAGGAGTCAACAGTGTGATTAGGATGTTTCCATACCTGAAAAGTAAGTATAAGAGTACTCGGAAAGTAAGAATCATACATTTGAACGGGTGAAAGCAGGAAAAAACTGCAAAAATGTCGGGTGATTTCAACTTGTGAAAAGGGGAAATGTGTGTTATGGTTTGTTGCAAGGAAGATTCTGTAAGCATCCTTAAAATATAGTGTAAATTTCAAAAAGAAGGAGCTAAAAATGTAAAATAAGAAGCTAAAAAAAATGATGGCAGGTGAATTGGCAGGATAATGCGTATTACACCATGGTACTTTCATCGGATGGCAATGCGAGGGGAATTTCCGAAATTCAATTAACACCGATACCGTATAATAGGTCATCCTTGGCTCAACAGGTATCGCAGATTTTGGAAGAGGAGTAAATCTCGTTTGATGGTATGACGTGGAAATGAAGAGGGGGCGGGGGTGCGCGAAAAGCGCACTCCTTGTCCGGGGTTCGGAGGAAGGGACGTTGCGTATGAGGAAGATGGTGATGAGCCATGAGGGCATGTATTTGTTTAAGAACAAGATAATATTGGTGGCTTTGGCGTTGTGCATGATAACGCCGATTTATTATATGGCATCCCAGATGCGCTATGATGTGAACGGTTATTGGACTTTTACCGATTATATCAGGGCTCGACACTTTTACGTTTGTCTGGCATTTGCGGCGGTTAGTTATTATTGCTTTGCGGCCGCTTCCGAAAACCACTGTGGGGAGGTGGTGGATGCCATCAGGCGCAAGCGGTATGTGTGGAATCAGCGCATGATTTCGACGGTACTGGGAATGGCGGCATTTTATAATGTGATTTGTATCGTGATGTTTATTGTTTGTTCTTTGAAAAAGGACGGCACTTCTTATTTTCTTTCTTATTTTTGGTGGGATTTTGCATGTAACATTCTCCTTCCCATGCTGGTCTTTATTGGAATGGCGTATTTGGCGGCGCAGGTCAGCCGTTACTCACAGGTCAGGGCGATTTCCATGATGATTATTTTTTTCTTATTATGTAGTTCATTGAAAGAACAATTGGTTTGGCAAAAGAAACCGGAAGGATTTCCGATAGACCGTATCCTGCAAGTGATATTTACTCCATTTTATTTGTTTTATAGTGGAAACTGGGAGACTGATAAACAGTATGGGGCGCAGGGGGATTGGGGAAGGATATTTTGGCAATTGTTTTGGCTCGTTTTGTTCATGACAGCGGCATTTTTCCTGCATGTCCGGGAGAATGGAAAACTGGAGGAAAAGAGGAAACTACGAAATAGACAGATTTTCGGAGTGGGTGCGGTGTGTACGGTGTTGCTGTTTGTGGAGGCATGTATCCCGGAGAGCAAGTATCGGTTGGAAGAGTCCTGGAACGGCGTGTTCCAGGATTCGAGGATGACGTATTTTGACGTGGTATATGAGCGTGGGATGGAAAATGTGGGGACGAATTTTACAGTCACTTCGTATGACTTGGAAATCGATATTGAACGAAGGTTAAATGTTGATGGGACACTTCATGTACGGGCGAAGGAGGGGGAGTGTCAGGAACTTGTTTTTACCTTATATCATGATTACAAGGTAAAAGAGTTGACTGCGGACGTTCCATGCATGTGGCGGCAGGAAGGTGACTTGATTTATTGTACGTTTGAATCGCCGGTTTCGGAGGCGGATGTAAAAATTCGTTATGATGGGTTTAGCAAGCGGTTTTATTCCAGTGCGCAAGGAATCATGCTGCCAGGATTTTTCCCATGGTATCCGATGGCGGGAGAACATCCGATTTCGGTACACTATGATGAATATTTGGCGGGGCAAGGGTATTTTCCCTATAACCGGGTGGATGAGGCGAAGTTTACGGTGTCGCTGGATGTCCGTTGTGAAAGTGTTTCCAACTTGGAATTGGTAAGTGAGTCGGGGTGGAGAAAGGAGTATAAGGGAACAGGTGACAGTTTGACGCTGCTTGGCGGGAAATTGGTGCGGGTGGAGGATTCCAAGGTGCAGGACGTTCTTCCGTTATCATTCTCTCAAAAGTCGGACGTGGCGGCGAACGTGGCCGACAAGGAACAAATGTGGAAGGACATGGTGGACGTCGTGGAAAATCAGTTTGGAATTGACACGGGGAACGCTGCCGGGAAAAAATTGATTTTCGGTTCGTGGGACTTGTCCAGAACTTCTGTCAATAATGGCATCGTTGAGTTTGACGATTATGTGTTGGCCGCGCAGAATGAGTTTTATCTGGGAAATTATTTGCATTATTTGTTAACGGAAAGTGAGCGGGTTTCCCCATTGCTGCTGATTTTTGACGGAGCCGTTTGTATGATGTATGAGTATACGTCTGCGGAATACGTGATGGATAGTATGTTGATGGAGGTGAAAAATTATAATTACGTGCAAGAAATCCAGAAGGGGGAGAACGCGGTTTTATTTGACATCGCACCGCTTGAGGCGGCGGTGGAGCATGTTGACAAAACTACGTTGATGCACGAAATCACATGGTATTTGCTTGAGCAGGACGAGATTGGGACGGACGAGGCGTTTTTTGATTATTTGGAGGAAAAGTACGGTTATGAAGTGGTGCCGGAGAATGTGCCAGAGGTAAATGAGTGACGTGGGTACTCTTGTAAATTGGGGCATAAAGAGTTTTCGAGAGAGTAAAAATGGGAAGGGAAAATAAATGATTATCGTAAAAGATTTGAAAAAGAATTATGGAAAAAAATGTGCGCTTAAGGAAGTGTCCTTTTCCGTATTCAAGGGCGTTATCGGGGTGTTGGGGCCGAACGGCTCTGGCAAGACGACGCTCTTTCGGATTCTGGCGGGGATTCTTGGTCAGTCTGGCGGGGAGATTCATTTTCAAGACAAAGACGGGGTGTCGGTATTGGCTGATAATTTCCGCATCGGGTATATTTCGCAGGCGTTTGGCCTGATACCGGACTATACGCTGTGGGAGCACATGGAATATTTTGCCTGCCTGAAAGGAATGGAAAAGGGAGAGTGGCAGACGGAAATCGAACAGGCGCTGGAGGCGGTGCATTTGTCGGATGAGAGGAAGACGAAGTGCCGAAAACTGTCAGGAGGCATGGTGCGTAGGGCGGGCATTGCGCAGACCCTTTTGGGCAAGCCGGATCTGATACTTTTGGACGAGCCGACGGTAGGGCTCGACCCGGAGGAGCGATTGCGGTTTCAGGACATTATCCGGGAGAGGAAGGTGCAATGTCCGGTTTTGTTGGCAACGCATTTGATAGAGGACGTGATGGAATTGTGCAATCAGGCGTTAGTATTGTCAAGGGGTGAGTTGCTTTTTTATGACGGGGTTGAGAAGCTGGCTTCGCTGGCCGAGGGCAGGGTGTATTTGGTTCCAGAAGAAGAGTTTGCTCGTTGTCGGCAATATGGCATGAAGGTGAAGAACCAGTACGGTGAGGATTCCAAACAACAAGTGCGGTTCTTGTTGTTGGAGGAAGTGAGAAAGCAGGGAGCGGCGCGAGATCGAAATGCAGGGTGTATGGAAGGGCTTTTTGAGAAATATGAGCGGGTTCCACCGCAGATTGAGGATGGATATTTATATTTGTTGCGCGCGCAGGAGAAGCGGCAGAGTGCGGGCTGAAAGGGAACGGGCATGGGAATACGAAAGATAAAGAAGTTGGTTGTCATGACGGCGTGGTGCGTCCATCGTCGTTGGCCATGGATGGTGGTCATTTTGTTTGGCATGTATGGGATTATGTTGCCCGTTCAGTTGAACATCCTTGAATTTTTCAGTTGGAACATCGTGGTGGCAGAACGGGAATTTTGGCATGTGGGGGAAGTTTTGCAGTTGCTCTTTGTTGTGTTGCTGCTCTATATGATTTTTGAGCAATTTTATCACCGGGACGTGCGCGAGGTAGTGGAGGCGGCACATTTCCCGGAAATTGCTATGCCAGTCGTGATATTTGTCATGTTCTTTTTACTGACGGTGCCGGCCGTGGTCTGGTACATGGAGATTTATCCGAATACGTTGTCGCACATGGAGCGGATTTGGATTATGCAGGTCTTGGCCATCGGTGCGTATTATATAATGCTTCGGATTGGTAAACGAGTATTGTCGGTTACGTTGGTGGTGGCGGCCGTGGTGGTGGCGTGGGGATATTGTGGACGATTTTTATGAAAAAGACGGTTTGTTCCGAAAAATGGCGATTTGTTCGAAAATAGTAGATAATAGGGAAATTCAGGTGATTTCGGTTTCAGCAGCTACGTCTGCAATTATGGATTGGTATTTAGTTGATTCAGGCAAACTCTTCAAGTGCGGGCGTTATCTGCAACGGGAACTATAAAATTCAACAGTTATCATATGGATGGTTTTACTAGCAAGTTATAATAGGTATAAGTGATGAAGGGAGCGTGAGTTGTTAATATGAAAACATTAATAAATTATAAAAGAAAACTAATGCTGCTACTGATTGTTGTAATTGTTATTGCGTCGATATGTTTCATATGGCTCAATAAAATGCCATATGACGGAGAAGCACAGGTTTCTTATTTAAAAGGATCTTTTGTCATTGATTATAACAATTTGAGTGCAGTAGTTGGAGATGCGGACTATGTGTTTGTAGGTGAAGTTGTAAGTGAAGATGGCACGGAGTATAGGGATTATGTGACGGTAGAAACAGAGACGGGAGGATCAAAGGTGGTTGGTGATCCCTATACGAAATATACGATTATTGTTACCGAAAATATCAAGGGAAATTTAATAACGGAAGAAGCTTTTCCAATTATGAAATATGGTGGAGTATCAGAAGATGGCCGTGCATGTTATCTATTTGAGGGCGACGAACTTCCCGTGGTAGGCGGTACATATATCTTTTTTGCTTATGCCCAGGAAGATGGATCATTACTGATTAGTGGTCCAGTGTCGAATGTGCCTATGGAGAATGATGAGGGAGTGGCCAGAATGAATAATGATGCAATAACATATGAAGAAGTGGTAAATGCATATCAAAATCAAATTGATTCAGGACGGAAACGGGCAGTTTCGACATATGAAGAAAAGTAATGAAATTTTGGGATTATTGTATAGCTGTTAAAGTGTAAGATGTGAAAAAAGGTATGATTTGAGGTGTGCAAATATGCATAGCCCCAGATTGTATAAGTCCAAGGAGGATAAATGGATGAAGAAAAAAATGAGATGCTTTACTGCATTTATAATGATTTTAATGTTGACGGTTACATCAGTATTACCTACATTTGCTTCAGAAATTACTAATGGTAATTCACAAATTGAGTTTACTGAAGATTTGGCAATACAAATGGGAGAGCGTTTTGCGAAAGCGATTGTCCCCAATAGTGATATTATCGCGGATAATCCGGTGAAATTTTACGATGAAAATGGTCAGGCTATTGGATATATTGTAAATTATTATAAAGAAAGCGAATCATACGGGTATGTTATTTTTGACACTACAAATGAGGATTTGATTTCCGAGTATTCGTTTGGTGAAAAGTCAAAAAGTCCTTATGAGATGATTTGTGGCTTGGATGCTTCTTTATTTAGAAGCGAGAAAAGTGATAATGTACTATATAGGATAGCACCATTTACATATGGGATTGTGAATGACGAAGAGAACATTCGAACAAATTACGGCGAAATCGTTGAAAAGGATGCGGTTCTTTCTTTGAGAGAGAATAGATCTAGTAAACCTATTACATGGGATACGGTTCTTCTAGATATTAAAGAAGTATATGAGGATTATACATTATCGTCAACGAATCATTTGGATTAGTTTATTTCGTTTGAAGATGGGAAGATTATGTCCGCGACAGGACATTATGCATGTGCCGTAACGGCATTGTTAGCGTGTGCCGTATATTATAACGCCAGTAATTCCAGTAATTATCAAATTAATGCAGAGGACTATATGAGTATCTGGGATTTGACAAGAACAACTGTAAGTGGACAAAGGGATGGTATTGTTTTAGGCACGACGCAAGTGGGGTATTATAGGACCACGATTTGTCGATTTTTGTGCTGGTAAAGGTATTGTCGTGACACAAAAGACAGAATATGGTGCCAAATATGATTTCTTTACTAGTTGTATTGACGGTGGGAATATGGCGGTCGTTTCTTGTGGTATTATCGAGAGTGGCACAACATCGCGAGTAGGCCATGCGATGGCAGTTGAAGGGTATGCATTGCTTCAAGCGCGTAATTCGGGAAGAATATTGCATACGTTGATGGTGTATGATGGATGGAACGATAATGTACGATATATGAATTTTGATTTTAATGAATGGACTGAATTGGATGGGATTGCATTTAGTCGTTAAGTTTTAGAATGGTCGAGATAAATAGAGTACATGATGAATATTGTCGAGCTCTGTTTTTGGGAAGAAATCAGAGCTCGACGTAAATATATTTATATGTAGTTTTTATTATGATTAAAAATGGATTAAGGTTAAAAATTTGGTTTTTGTTGCATTAAGGGATTAGTGCTTTGTTTCTGAAAGGATGATTGTATGGTGAAGACACACTGGATAGATAAGAAGCGAATGGCGAGGATCGCGGTTGTCTGTATCTTGATGGCGGTTTTATATGCCATATGCGTAAAGGCGCGTTTGGAGGAAGAAGAGAGGATGCTGGCGGCATCGCGTATCGTGGGAGGTGAATGTGACATCACGTATGACTTGAAAGGGACGGTTGTCGAGAAGCGTAAAAACGGCGTGCTTTTGATAGCCATAGAAGAACTTTACAAGGAGCGAAGCCCTTTTGAGGAAGACGAAATTTTTGTGGATTGTTCTGGAATGCATGCATGGGCGTACGAGAAAGTGGCGGAAGGTCAAATCGTAGGGTTTTCTTTTCGGAAGGATGCTACCCGGGAGGAAATCGTGTCGTTGTTAGATATTTATCCGGCGGATGCCAGGTATGCAGAAAAATATTATTTTCAGGACGATTCCGCGATGGATTACGATGATTTGGATGCCATGCAAGATGACGCGGACTACGTGTTTGTCGGAAAAGTACTTGGCGGAAGTCTCACGGTGTATGGCGGTGACGTGACAGTGAAGGACGAGAAGGGGGAAAGCTTGGAAGTGGCAAAGCCATATACGGATTACAATGTCGCCGTGATACAAAATATAAAGGGAAATTTGACGACGCAAGAGCCAGTTCGCATGGAGAAACAAGGTGGTCTTACAAAAAATGGCATGGCATGTTGTCTTTTTTCATGGGACATGTATCCGATGGAAGGGGAAGAATATGTTTTTTACGTTCGTCAACAAGGGGATGGAAGGCTAATGATTATGTACCAGACCCCGCCTTTATAGAAGTGCCATTTCCGCACGGATGTAGAAAGAGTAGAAAAAAGCACGAAGGAGATATCTATGAACATTTTTCGAAAACAATTTCGGCGCGGTGCCGTTTCAACGGCACTGCTTGTTTTGTTGTTGGCGATTGGCGTGGCGTTTTGTTCCATTGGCGTCTCGGCGTGGCTTACAACGAGGAGCCAGATTGCGGACATGAAAAAACAGTATACGACCGTCGCGGTTCCTATAGGACAGTCGTGCAATGTATTTAGCAGTGTTAACAGCTTGTTCGGCGTGGCGTCGGAGGAGAGGTGGACACCCCTGACGGAGCAGGAAGACCATCAATATCCGGGATTATTGGCGGAGGACGTGCGAGGTTTTTTGATGGCGCATGTTTCCGGCTGCGAATCCGTATCGCCGTATGAGCGCTATGAGCCGGAAGACTATATCAAAAGCTATTTTTATGACGGCAGTAGTTGTAAGTTTGATTCGTATAACAATTCCTTAATGGTGTTGGCGCTGCGTTGCATGTCTGTTTCTGATTTGACGGATTCGGATGCGGTTTATGACAGGGCCGTATGGGATGACAGCGGCGAGATTATTGGCTACGAAAAGATTTGTGAAAAACAGTATACGGCGGATTTTGTGTTAGAAGAGGCGGTTTGCCGCTTCCCGGGATACGAGACGATTCCGGGGGACGTTAAAATCTGGTTTAGTTCGTGGCTGTACACGGAGGACGGGCAGATTCCGTTTGAACCGGGAAAAACGTACTTGTTATTCGGGAATGAGGGCGGGGTTACCATGGAGTATGGCGACTTGGTAGAGACGGAGGTAGATGGCGAGGTCTATCAAGTGACGGAGGAAGTGTTAAGTGAACAAATCGCGGTGGATAATATAATTTCCATGGGTAATGTGCTTCCGGATGAGGGAAACGAAATTTTTTCATGGCATTCCATGAAGGATGACGCGGGAATGTCATATCATGTGCTGGATGAGGATTCCCCGCCGTTTTATGCGGAGTACGAGGGAGACTGGCGGGATTTTTTGCAAAGTGAAGAGGGGACGACGTGGCGGGAGGAAATCATCCCGTGGTGCCGGTTGAATTATGAAAGCGCATCCGTCATTTTGACGGATAACATAGATAGTTTATGCGCGCTTTCGGCCGGGAGCGAGGTGGTGCTCGCCGACGAGCCTACGGGGAATCTGGACAGCGAAAACAGCAAGAAAATCGTGGACATTTTGAAACGGCTTTCTTACGAGGAGGAGCGATGCGTGATCGTTGTGACGCACGACCCGCTGGTGGCCGGGGCGGCCGACGTGACGTTGCAGATCAAGGACGGAAAGATTGCGGGGAAGAAATGAGCGGGTTCATGTAGAACGGAATACATCCAGAATCGGGGGCTGTCGGGAAATGATAAATCATACACGATATATAGTGTAAACGCTCATGCGCCACATCTATATATTATTCAGAAATACCATTTTCCGACAACCCCTTTTTTTCATGAGGAAAAGGTGGTGTGCTGTCTCCGGTAGGTCTCTGTGTCCTTTCGTGCCAATTCTTGTTCGACGTGTTCTAATTTCTGCTCGAGCCTTTCAATTTTTTCCGCATCTCCCGAGGCGCTGCGTATCTGTTGTTCTAGTCGTTTCTTTTCTTCTTTCAAATGCTCGATTTCCCTATCAACCTTGTCCGTGTTTCCGGTACATGTTTCCTCTGATTTTGAAGCGTCTTCTGGCTTTTGGGTATCTCTTGATTTTGAAGCGTCTTCTGGCTTTTGTACATCCCTTGGTTTTGGGGTGTCGTTCGTTTTTTCCGGGTCGTCAAAAATGACTCTGGGCTTTCCGTTTTCATCCTGCTCCAGACGGTATAGACCGATGGGGGCGGCGGGAGGCTCATGAACGTATTCATCCCTTGCAGGCGGCATGTTTTCGTTGCTGGACGGGGAAGTTTTTTGAACGTTCAGTTCATTTTCAACTGCCTTTGTTTTTTCTGCCTTCGTTGCCTGAAAGTTGGCATAATGCTCGTCAATTTCCATGGCGCGGGACGCTATGGAATTTAATGCTGTGGACATGTGATTTCCCTCCATTCATTTTGTGTAAGCACGGTGGCCGTGCTTGATGTGCCGTTACGGACAGTATATCATTTTTTAAAGGGGAAAACATAGAATATGCGTGAGATGTAGGATGAAGGCTGTGAAATGCAACGGGAAATAAATTCTAGATGAAAACAGTCAATGTGCTTGTCACAGTCGGGGAGTATGCAGGGTTTAAGATGGCGGTGTCCTTTGATTCGTTTAACCACAAATTTGTGATGAATTTAAAAGGGCAGATTTCCCATAAGCTTGAGATTGGCTCTGATCCTTTCGGAAACATTGCCTGTATCAATCACGCTTTGGAATCCATGCCGAGTAGGCATAAAAGATTCATAAAAATTTTGTTGCAAAAGTGATGATGAAACCGTACAGTATAAATAGAGAAGTATGCGTAATGCAAAATGAGCCATACTAACAAAAGAGGTGTTTATATGGCAACTTCAAGTATCACGAAGAATTTTATCATATCCGGAGAGAAACAAGTGGAAATGTTTGCCGATGCGGTTGAAGCATCTGCCAACGATAGAACACCTCGTGTTCCAATCAACGTTACCTAATTTACAAGGAGCGGATGAGATATTAAGATTCATGGAGAAAAGGAAGAAAACGAATGTAGCCAGCAATCGAATTTGCGAAGAAACATCAGGCGGTTACATATCTGGTACTATCACTGGAAGATGCAGAACTGTTAGGTTATTTTTCCATCACAATAAAGCCCCTTGTTGTAAAGGCAGAGCCATTCAGCAAAACGGCAAGGCGCAAACTTGCAAGATTCAGTGAGATAGACAAAGGCGAACAGACTTATAACCTTGCGGCATATCTGATTGCCCAGCTTGGTAAAAATTTTAATGACAAGGCAAGAGGAAGAATAACAAGGCAGGAATTATTGGAAACTGCCATCAGACAGACACAGATTTTACAGTATCAGGCTGGCGGAATGGTAGTATTTGTGGAGCCAGTAGGTTACGAGTGCCTGTGTGCCAGTGGTACACGATTAGCGCGAATCGAAACGGAGTGTAGACCATTGAAGCAAGAAGCCCATTGGCTTTAGACAATGGATAGTTTACAAATTTTGAATTTTTTACAAAAAAGTACTTGTATCTGCTTGGAAAAGTGCTATAATAGAATCATGTCTGGCGGATGAGACAAGCCGTCAGTCATGATAGCGGAAACTTAGCTCAGCTGGGATGAGCGTTCGCCTCACACGCGAGAGGTCACGGGTTCGAGCCCCGTAGTTTCCATAAACTAAGCGTTATCTGCGAACAGAAACGTATGAGAAAAGCCCCGAATGCTTGCATTCAAGGGGCTTTTCTCATATGGGGCTGTTCATAGGAACGCAAAAATGACGGAGGACACGATATTGATTGAGAGGGGGCGTTGTGATGCATGACACTGCGGTAGAGATGGCCAAAAGACTTTTGGTGGATAGCATATGGAAGAGTGCTAATTTGGAAGGTCTGGGAACTACGTTCCCGAAAACGGAGGCAATTCTTGCCAATGCGCCGACCAACACGAGGACGGAAGAGGTATTATTTGTCATCAACATGAAACGAGCCTGGCAATTCCTTTTGGATAACTTGAACTATGATAATTGCATTGCCTTGTTAAGGGAATATGATAAAATCGTTGGAGAGTTGTTATTCCATTATGCAGGGGAGATAGGGACGATTCCCGTGCAGATTGGCGGTACGTCATGGGAACCGGAGATGCCCCATGCGGGGATTATCATGGACATGTTGGATGAGATTGAGCAAATAGAAGATGTTGAGCAAAAGGCTTTGAAATATTTTTGCTATATTGCCCGTACCCAGATGTTTATCGATGGAAACAAGAGGGTCGCGCAGCTAATGGCAAACAAGGTCTTGATTGAAAATGACGTTGGAATTTTCCAGATTCCAATTGAGCGGCTGGAAGAGTTTAAGGGAATGCTGTTGGAGTTCTACGAAAGCGGAGATGACGTGAAAATCATTGCATTCATGAAAGAATATTGTATTCGGCGGGTACGGCACTAAGTGAACCGAGGCGCAAGAATAGGTGCCACTTGCAGAATTGAAAAGAGGAGAATTAGAAAGCGGGAAACTGGAAAACGAAAGGAGTAAATGATGGCGGTCGCGATGGAATTGGAGGAAATGTATACGATTGAGGATATCTATGCCTTGCCGGAGGGGCAGAGGGCGGAGTTGGTTGACGGATAGATTTACTATATGGCGTCACCGAGCAGGACACCTTTGAAGAGTTCACGTTTTCGGACAAGGTGAAGGCCGGAATTTATGAGGATTTTGAGATTGATTTCTCGAAGATGGAAACAGATTAAGCATTGTGGATGGCATTTTGTAGGAAAGGTGTTTGAAAAAGAGATGGAAAATACGATTCAGTTGAAAACGGTGAACGAGCTTTTGCCATATTCATTCTTTATCCCGTCGTACCAGCGGGGCTATCGCTGGACGCCTTGCGAGGTGCGGGACTTGCTGGATGACATTGATGAATTCGTCCCGAGGGAGATACAAGGCACGGAGAACAAGACGTGGTATTGCTTGCAGCCGGTCGTGGTCAAGGAGATGCGGGAAGACGCGGATTTTGGCAGATGCGAGGAGTGGGACGTGTCCGGCAGCGGTGAAATTTCCGAGGCTGGGAAGGTTTACGAGGTGATTGACGGGCAGCAGCGTCTGACGACGATTTATCTCGTTTTGCATTATCTGAACCAGGACTTCGTGGAAAAGAGACGGGACAAGTTGTTTTCCATCAATTACCAGACGCGGAAGGAATCCATGGAGTTTTTGAAAAACCCAGACAAGGAGGACGACTCGAACATTGATTTCTTCCATATACATAACGCCTACAAGACCATTGAGGAATGGTTTGACAAAAAGGAAGAGGATTCGAGCTTTGACAAAAATGAATATCGGTCAAAGTTAAAATTTTCGACGAAAGTCATCTGGTATGAGACGGCGGAGGACAACCCGACGAAGGTGTTTACGAGGCTCAACATCGGGAAAATCAGCCTGACAAACGCGGAATTGATCAAGGCGTTGTTTTTGAACAGTTCGAATTTCCATTCCAGTGATATGGAAAATATGAGGCTTCGGCAATTTGAAATCGCGGGCGAGTGGGATAATATCGAGTGGGATTTGCAGGGGGACAAGTTCTGGTATTTCCTAAGTGACGAGGATAAGCGGGACAACCGTATTGAGTACATTTTCAACTTGATGAACGAGCTGGGCGACAAGGAGGGTTACTCCGCGTTTCGCTATTTTAGCGGGAGGCTTGATGGCTCGGAAGAAAGCTTGAAACGGACGTGGGAAGAGGTGCAGGGCTATTATCAGCGGTTTGACGAGTGGTTCCACGACCGGGAGCTTTATCACAAGATCGGGTTCATCATCACGGCGGGCATTGCCAAGATCAAGAAGTTGTACGACGAATCGGCCAAGTTGAAAAAGAGCGAGTTTAAGGCATATCTTGACGATTTGATAAAGGAACATTATCGTGGAATCGACTTGTTTGATTGTGATTATGACAGCAAGCATACGAAAGGCGTACTGCTTTTGTATAACATTTTGACCATGTTGCAGAACGAGCATGATTCCTCGTATTTTCCATTTGACGCGTTCAAGCTGAACAAGTGGAATATCGAGCACATTGCCTCGAAAAAGGACGCGGCATCCGTACCCGGGGCCGCGAGGAGGGAATGGCTCTCGGATGTCTTGTGTTATATCGAAAGGAAAGAAAAGAGTGAGAGGGAGCTGGCCCGCCGCGTTCAAATGGTTTTGGATGAAGAAAATTACGAGGACGACGTGTTCAATCCCGTTTTTGACGACGTCACGGATTATTTTAACCAACATATCAAGCAGGACGTGGAGATTGACGGGATTTCCAACTTAGCGTTGCTGGATGAGAAAACGAACAAGGGGTATAAAAACGCCGTCTTTCCGTTAAAAAGGAAGTACATCATTGATTTGGACAAGGGCGGCGGTTTCGTCCCATTGTGTACGAAGAACGTGTTTTTGAAATATTTTAGCGATTACCCGCCGAAAATATCGTTCTGGACGCAGGATGACCGGGAAAAATACGAGGAAGACTTAAAAAGGGTATTGGGCGGATATTTGGAGGTCACGGGTGGCGACGGACACGAATGAAGACGGCGCGAAACGGGAATTGGGTGAATGCTTGGAGGTCACGGGTGGCGACGGACACGAATGAAATCGACGCAAAACGGGAATTGGGTGAATGCTTGGAGGTCACGGATGGCGATGAACACGAATGACAACATGACGTTTTATGAATTGATTCAGGAAAAAAGGGTGGAGATTCCGATTATCCAACGCGATTATGCGCAAGGGCGGGAGGATAACTGGGAAATTTGCCGCAATTTTTTAAAGGCGATAAGGGAAAGCGTGGAAAATGAAAGCGCGGTGAACCTTGACTTCGTATATGGTAACGTGAAGGGCGACGTGTTTTATCCATTGGACGGGCAGCAGCGGCTGACGACGCTATTTTTGCTGCATTGGTATGCCTGCATGAAGGAACGGCCAGAGGATATGGGCATCAGGGAGACGCTCTCGAATTTCACGTATGAAACGCGGATGTCCTCGCGGAGGTTTTGCAAGGCGCTGATGTCAAACGTCACCGCGATTTTCGCGGATGGGGGGGCGGATGGCCACGCAGCGGGGGTCGCGGCCAGACGGGAGCGGGAACCTAGTGGGGCGATTGAGGATGCCAAGTGGTTTTTTGCCTCTTGGCGGCAGGACTCTACGATTCGCGCGATGTTAAATACCATCGACATGATTCATGAGCTGTTTTTCGAGGTCGAGGATTTATGGGGAGCGCTTGTGGAGAAGAAATTGGTCACGTTCCACTTGCTGATATTGGAGGATTTCGGGTTGTCGGATGACTTGTACATCAAGATGAACGCACGCGGGAGGCTCCTCACCCCGTTTGAAAATTTGAAGGCCGAGATTTTGGACAAGGCTCAGAAGGGCGGCTGGCAATGGGAGGAAGCCCTTCCGCTCGAGGAGAAATTTTCCTATAAAATGGATCGGGAGTGGACGGACTTCGTTTGGGATGGCTATCGGAAGAACGACCTGGTGGATGAGCCGCACATGAATTTTATCACGACGCTGGTCATGTTCCGGGTGGCCAAGAATCCGAAGCTACGGGGAGAAAAGCGCGCGGACGTGATAAGTCAGTTGAATGAAAACCACGCGGATCGAAAGCTGATTCACTATATTGACGAGAAGACGTTCGAGTATATTTATGAATGTTATGAATTATATGCGAATGCGGTGCATGGAACGGAAACGGCGGAACCAGGGACACATGGCGTGACTTCAAAGCGGGTGATCCCTGAGCTGACGTTTGACATGTGGCGGCATCGGCCGGAAAAAAATTTGCTGTACCAGATTTTGGTCGGGAACAGGCCGTCGTACACGCACAAGGTGCTCTTTTACGCGCAGACGGAGTATTTGCTTCGAAACGAGAACGTGGGCGAGGAGAAATTTTTGGACTGGATGCGGGTGGTGCGAAACATTGTTTCCCGCGCAAATATTACGCCGGACGGCAAGCGTTACGACCTCATCCGAAGTCCGGAGGCGTTTGGCGGCGTGATGGATCTGGTTCGCGGCCTTGCCCGTGGCTGCGGTGACATTTATCATTATTTGAATACGAATCCGCTGATTCCCGCCTATGCGAAGGAGCAGATGAGGGAGGAGAGGATAAAGGCGCGGATTATCTGCGCGAACCCGGCGCACAAACAATTACTGTTTGATTTGGAAGATAATGAACTGTTGCGCGGGAGGATTTTGTTCGCCTTGCAATGTGCGGGATACCGGTCGGACATCGCGGAGATTGACTTTGTGCGGCTTGCGCAGATTCGTGATGTTTTCAAACGGTATTTTAATAAGGAACTGGAGACGGGGGCGGATGAATTCGACCTGCTTCGGCGCGCGATGCTGACCATCGAGGTGAACGGGGAATATTGTTTCTATAAATATTGGTGGTCGTATTGGTATGCGGGCGATGCCGACAAGCGGAAGCTGTTTCCGGTATTCCGGGAAATGGAGGATTTCGTCGTTTCGAAGTCTTACGGGGAATATTTTGCAAAATTGGTGGGTCTTCTTATCGATAGGGACTATCAGGAAATCATTGACCATTTCGTGAAACCGGAAAACATGGAAAATTGGCAGTATCGCCTGATTAAAGAAGAGGACTTGCTGAAGAACTGCAAGTCGAAATATATCGCGATACCGGAAGACGGGACGTGCTGCTACCTTTTGAAAAGCAAGAGGACGACGGACATCGAGGGAAGCCCGAGGGTGGAGTGAGGCGATGTCGTGGACGCGTCGTTGTCCAACCTGGTTCGTATCTACACTTGTGAGGGCGGGCAGTGCTGATATTTTTTAAACACCTTGCAAAAGTAATGGTAGCTGCCATACCCCAGCATGTCGGAGATTTCCATCAGGGAGTAGCAGCGGCGCAGGATGAGCGTTTTTGCCATGTCGGTTTTCATGGTGTGAACGTAATCCGTGAGGGTCATACCCACCTCCTCATGGAAACATTTGGATAGGTGGGTCTGTTCCACGTCCAAGTATTTAGCCACGCTTGATGTGGAAACGGCCTGAAACCGCCTCGTGTGAATATATTCCACGGCACGCTGGATGGTGTAGGAGTAGTGTTTTAGATTGTATTTCTTATACTCTTGTTCCAAGCGGTTTATCAGGTTGAGGGAAATTTGTTGTAAATTACCAATATTTTTGGCCTTGGTAATCTGCATGAAGGCTTCTTTTTTTAGATTTTCCGTAATGTTGGAGGGCAAACCCATGTCTGATAGGATGTTTGCCAAATCATTTGCATGGATTGCCACATAAAGCTTCGCGATTTCAATGTCGGTAAAAGTATAAGGAGCCAGGGTTTCCACATAGGAATCTTGAAGAAGGCGTTTATAGTTTTTGAAGTCACCCCGCCGAAGCATTTCCTCTAATGAGACGGTGAATTTCAGGTTGTCTTTCATGAAACTTTGTTCCTGCTCGGCTTCAAGAATGTGCTGGCTTGTCACGTAGTCCGTTTTCATGTCAAATCCTTTCGAATGAGTATTCTGTAATCAAGTTTACCATAATAGAACTACAAAAACAATAATTTTGCAACGGTGAGATAAAAAAACAAGTTATGATAAAAAACAAGTAATTTACTATAAAATGTAGATGTGAACTTACGGAAACAAAAATGAGAGGAGATTGTAAATGGAACAATCGTATGAGGTAAAAGTTGTGACACGAAAAAATGACGACGGGCCGACGCTTTGTGTCAGCGAGGCATCAGGGAAGGGTTTTATCGAGCGGGAGGGCCTCATGTTCAAGGACTTGGCCGGAGACGGGGTTTTGTACCCGTATGAGGACTGGCGGTTGCCATGTCAAGAGCGGGCCGAGGATTTGGCGAACCGTTTGAACGTGGAGCAAATGCTGGGGCTGATGCTGCACACGCCGCAGCAAATGCTTCCGGGATATAGTACCCCGTATCTTGGAATGGCCACGTATGACGGCAAGAATTTTCAGGAGACGGAAGGAGCCGTTCCGGTTTACGCGCTGACGGATCAGCAAAAGGAGTATGTGAAGGATGACTTTATCCGTCATTATCTGTTGTCAGTGACACCGGACGCGCAGGCAAGCGCGATGTGGGTCAATCAAATGCAGGAAGCGGCCGAGGCCGCGCCGTTTGGCGTACCGGTCAACATAAGTACTGACCCGCGGCATGGCTGCGTTGCCACGGATGAGTTTAATTCCGGCGCGGGGGGAAAGATTTCCCATTGGCCGGAGAATATCGGGATGGCGGCCACCTTCGACGCGGAACTGGAGCGAAAATATGCGGGCATCGTCGCCAAGGAGTATCGGGCGATGGGATTTACCACGGCGCTTTCACCGCAGATTGACATTGCGACGGAGCCGCGCTGGGGCAGGTTTTCCGGCAGTTATGGGGAAAGTAGCCAACTTGCGGCCGACATGGCGCGGGCGTATTGTGACGGATTGCAGACCACGGCGGGAGGAGTAAGGAGCACGGACGGCTGGGGAAACGAGAGCGTCATCGCCATGGCGAAGCATTGGCCGGGAGCCGGAGCGGTTGAAGCGGGGCGCGAGGCACATTTTCCATGTGGGAAATACGCGGTGTATCCGGGTGGAAATTTCGAAGATCATATGAAGTCGTTTTTGGAGGGCGCGTTTGACTTGAAAGAGGGAACGCGGCGGGCGGCGGCCGTCATGCCGTCCTACATCATTGCCACGGGGCAGGACAAGGAAAACGGTGAGGATGTCGGCATCGCCTATAACAAATATTTGATTACCACGTTGCTGCGCGAAAGATATGGATATGACGAGCTGGTGTGCACGGACTGGGGATTGACGGGAGAAATGGGACCGATGGATTTGATGATTGGAGCCAAGAGTTGGGGCGTGGAAAACCTAAGCCCGGCCGAGCAAAGCCTGAAAATCATCGAGGCGGGTTGCGATCAGTTTGGCGGGGAATATGACATTGCGCAGTTGAAGGAAGCGTATGCCTTGGGCGAAAAAAAGCATGGTGAGGAATATATGGAGACGCGAATCCGAACCTCGGCGGTACGAATTTTGCGTAACATGTTCCGGTTAGGGCTGTTTGAAAACCCATACGTGGACGCAAAGCATGCCGATGAATTGGTGGGGACGGCCGCATATTGCGAGGCCGGATTTGAAGCACAGGTGAAATCCGTCATCATGTTGAAAAATCGGAAAAACGTATTGCCGTTGGCGGAAAAGACAAAGGTGTACGTGCCGAAGCAATATTCCCCTGCGGCCATGAACTGGATGCGCATGATGGATCCAGAGGTCAACGAGGTACCGGTGGCACGGGACGTGCTTCAGAAATATTTTACAGTCGTGGATACGCCTGGGGAGGCCGAGGCCGCCCTTGTGTTTATGCGCATGCCCAAGAATACCCGTGTGGGGATGGACAGCGGCTATAGCGCGGCGGACAAGGAAAACGGTGGCAATGGTTATGTGCCGATTACCCGGCAGTACCGCCCGTATACCGCAAAGTTCGCCCGGGAAGAGAGCCTTGCCGGGGGCGACCCGCGGGAAGATTTTGTGAACCGACGTTATAAGGAAAAGACGGTGACCTCCTATCAGGAGGCTGATTTGGACGCGCTTTTGGAGACAAAGAAGGCGATGGGAGAGAAGCCGGTGATTGCCTGCATTTCCAGCGACGGCCCGATGGTGGTGTCAGAGTTTGAAGCGAAAGCGGACGGCATTTTGATGGGATTTGGCGTGACCTACGAGGCATTTTTGCAATTGGTTTGCGGCAAGGCCGAACCGTATGGGCTGCTCCCGTTCCAGATGCCCGTGAACATGAGGACGGTGGAGGAGCAGTGCGAGGATAAGCCGTTTGACATGGAGTGCCATGTGGATAGCGAAGGAAACGTGTATGACTTTGCCTATGGAATGGATTGGGGCGGAGTCATAAAGGATGGGCGGGTGCAAAAATATAAGCACGTCTGAGAAGCTTGTAAAAAGGCGTGAGGCGTACATGTCCCCCGGCGAATTAACATGAGTATTGGCCGGGGGATGAGGGGGGCTAATGATTTAGAATCTCTTTTATGTTCCAAATCTGATATAGAGGCAGGTTTATGAAAGGCGCATCAATCCGAAATGGTTTTAGGGAAGTTCGAATGGCTACTTCTGGATGATACTTTTGACAAAATACTTTCAGGCTTTGGGCGTGGACAACCAGCCCGGCTTTGGCTTCCATGGGAATGATTTTGTTTCGGTAGGAAAATAGGTAGTCCACTTCGGAGGTGGCACCTTCACTCCAATAATAAATGGTTTTGGCAATTTCTGCGGATTGCAATTCTTGTAACACAAATTGTTCTGTCAAAGTTCCCATGAATTCTTTGAATATGGCATCCTTTTCGATGATTACTGACGCGTCGATTTCGCATAGTGCGCACAGTAATCCGACATCCAGCAAATAAAGTTTAAATGCTTTTAAATCCTCGTAAGCTTTTAGTGGCAGACGGCCTCCGGTTACCAGGCCTACTTTGCGAATGATGCCGCTGTCTTTCAACCAAAGCAGTGCGTCTTCATATTCTCTTGCTCGGGCTCCCTCCTTGGCAAGGCCGTAGACAAATTTTTTGTTTTCCTTGGCAAGCTGAGAGGGAATCGAGTTCCATACATGATGGATTTTAGGAATGATACTTCCGGGTGCATGTTTGGAAAAATCATTTTCATAGGAAGTAAGGAGCCGTTCTTGTTCCGCCCGCACAAGGGTGTAATCCCGTTCTTCCAACCAGGTGTTAACGACAGAAGGCATACCGCCGATTATGAAGTATTGTTTCAAGTAATCCATATACCTTTCCTGAAATAGTTCCGGCATGGGTTGCGAAGCATATGTTTTCGTCCAGTCCAATAGAGGTTCTTCGTGATTGGCCAGAAGGAACTCGTAAAAGGAAAGTGGTTCCAGAGTTAAGAAATCAACTTTTCCCACGGGGAAGGACGTACCCTCGTGGAGTGTGACACCTAGCAGTGAACCGGCACAACAGATGGCATATTCCGGTGCGGCTTCCGCAAAGTATTTGAGAGAGGTAAGTGCTCTGGGAAGTTCTTGTACCTCGTCAAAAATAATCAATGTGGATTCCGGCCGTATTTTTTTTCCATGGTAAGCGGATAAAAAATCAATGATACGATGCGGTTCTATACTGCCGGAAAATACATCTGCGATGGAACCGGGATTTTCAAAGTTGACATAGCAGACATTCTCAAAATATTGCTTACCGAACTCCTTCATAAGCCATGTTTTGCCAACTTGCCTGGCACCCATGAGGATTAAGGGGAGACGGTTTTTCTTATCTTTCCAATGTTTCATTTTTTCCATTGCGGTACGATACATTTGAGAAACCTCCTGACGGCCATTTTGGGAGCGTGCTTTGTCACGCGGCCATAACTGGTAAAGTGACATGTCCCATAAACTTGTTTCTATAATAGTATAACAAAAATCACATTTTCACAAGCATGGAATTCTATAAAAATCACATTTTCATAATCGTGTTTTTTATTTTTTCCGTTCCCTATATTGTGTGGGGGTCATCCCGGTCTGTTTTTTAAAGCACTTGCAAAAGTAGCTTTTGCTGGAGAAGCACAAGGTGTCGGAAATGTTTTGCAAATTAAAATCCGTATAATCGAGCATTTTCTGTGCTTCTTCCACTCGTTTTCGCGTCAGGCAAGCGGAGAATGTTATCCCGGTTTCCTTTTTAAACAGCATGGAAAGGTAGCCGGGGGACAGGTGAACCTGCTTGGCGGCACCTTCGAGCGTGATACTGGCGGATAGGTGGTTGTCGATATAAGTTATCACGTCGCGGATTGTGCGGGAATATGAGGCGTTGCGGGACAGCTTCATTACGTTTTGCAGCTTTCGCGTGTAGTCGGCCAGAAAGATTGCAAGGTCGGAGATGTTGTGGCAGCTCTCGATTCTCCTTAAATAGGAATCCATCATGGTAAATGAAATATGCGCATCGATCCCCTTTTCGATGGCGGAACGTCCCATTATGGCAATGGTGGAGATGATTAAGTTTTTCAGGTTGCGCTCGTCATTGTTGGCAATGGTTCCGGCGACGGACAGCCGCTGGTCTAAATTTTGCCAGGACGTGATTAATTTAGTATCCGGCAGCATGGCATTGATACGTTGTTGTTCGTAGTAGTAGTTATGATGCGTAAATTCAATCTCCATATATTCCAGCAAGGTCTTGTCAATCGGCGTGAAAGGAAGCAGCTCCGCTTCCGGGTTCGAAAAACATCCGTCGGAAATTTCAAACAAGCGTTCCAACAACCGATAATAGTAGGGAATGTCCATCGCCGCGATATCGGGCAGGGAGGCAAAATAACGATAAAATGCCTTTGTATAAATGGCCGGAATCTGATTTTTTTGCATTAATTTTTCCACGGAAAAATCCCGGGATTTGTGCAGGAAGGGACCAGCGAGCAAATAATAGGTATCCCCTTTCGTCAGCATGTAATGCTCTTGGAGAGCGGTTTTAATATTTTTATACGATGTTTTCATTGTTCGAACTTCGTCTTCCAGATTGAGTTTTCCCATCCATTCCAACGACGTTTCAACAAGGCCGTGCGAACAAACCATCTGGAACTGGCTATCGTAAACGGTCAGTGGAATATGGCAGGTATGATAAAATAATTCGGTGTTTTCTTTCCATGTGTCTTTCATGATTTTCCTCGTTTTTATACTGGTTTTTATATTAGTTTTTATACGAATAGGTTGCTTCATGTAAATATTGTCATGAATCAAAGTCGATTGCTCCATGCGACTCACGCTCGCAATATTTATAGTAAATATGTGGATATATTACAATAGATATGAAGAAATTACCATACTTATTTTGAAAGTTGTGTTATGTTGTTTTATAGATTGTAAATAGTTTAATACGAGGAGGAAGTTTATGAAAAATAAAACAGTAAAACGAATCTTGTCAGTCGGGTTTGTGGCGGCAATAACCGTTACCATGCTCGTGGGTTGCGGCGGAAAGGAAAATTCTGCCGATGATGGTGAAGCTGACGGCAGTGTCGATGGTGACAAATTTGCCGGCAAGAGTACGGCGTTTACCTGGTGGATTAACCAGACGGACAGCAACGGGGAATTTTACGAGTATTATGAGCAATCTCCGGTTGCACAATACGTAAACCAACAGTATTGGGACGTGGAGAACGGCGGTATCGGTACGGAAGAAACGGGGAGAAAGCTGGAACTTTCTTACCTGGTGCCGGTCACCGGTTCGGAATCGGACAATTTTAACACGATGATTGGAACCGGCGAGTATCCAGAAATCCTGGATTTGGCAAGGTCTTCGGAAAGTCCGCAAGCAATGTATGAAAACGGGGTTTTGATGGATATTACGGAGTACGTGGAAGCGTATATGCCAAATTATCTGGCACTTTTGGACGCGAATCCGGAACTGAAGCTGTTGGTGCAGGCGGCAGATGAGGAAGGAAATCCACATTATTACGCACTCTATGCGATCACGGACGGACCAGAGGATCCGTGGGAGGGAACCTGTTACCGCCGTGACTGGGTTGTAAAGTATGCAGAGCCGACGGAATATGTGTGGGACTGGGAAAGTGACTATGTGAAGGAGAACGGGCATCCAAAGGTGACTCCGCTGGAAAAGGCGATGAAGGAAGAGGAACTGGAAGGATGGAAGAAAAACGAGGTGACATCCTTTGGCGCGGACGAGGGTGAGAATCCGGCGGAAGATTACACGGACAACGTCATTTTCCCGAGCGGCACAAAAGACCCGATTACCATTAGTGACTGGGAGTGGATGCTTGAGGCGTTTGACAAGGCAATCGAGGAGCGGGGCTGGGCGGATGACAGCGGGGCTTACGGCCTCTCAATACCATATTATGGATACAGCGCGATGGGAGACATTACCTCGTCCTTTGGCGGCGGAACCGGTGGTTATTATTTAAAAGACGGAAAGGTGTCTTTTGATGCAGATTCTGAGAATTTTCATACGTATTTGGAATGCATGCAAGTCTGGTATAAAAGCGGGTGGCTGGATCAAAACTTTAATACCCGTGCCGCGGACATGTTCTTTCAGATAGACACGGCCGGGGTGAACCAGGGGAAGGTAGGCATGTGGTGCGGCATGCTTAGTACCCTGGGAACGGCGATCCGTGTTTCGTGTCAGAATCCGTCTGACCAGGCGGATGCCTATGTGATGGGAGCCGCCCTTCCAATCAATGACATGTATGGATCGGAGGAGCAGATGTATAAGGAGCCGGACGCCTTGTATCAAAGCAGTCGGAGGGGCTCTCCGGTCGGCATCACGAACAAAGCGGAGGGAAAGGATTTGGCGGCGCTTTTCACATATCTGGATTGGACTTACACGGAAGAAGGCGCGAGAACCATCCGTCTTGGGTTGAGCGAGGAACAATATAAGTCCGTAACATTGGATCCTGACTTGTATGCAGAGTATGACATCAAAACCGCGTATACGGAAACGACGGACGAAGAAGGAAAACGGGTGCTCGTGGCGACATTTACGAATTCAGATCCTATTTTGGGAGCACTGATGGGACATAGGATGGATGTCGGACTCAAAATGAGCGGAAATAACGGGGAATATTCCATTAGCAAGGGTGAGCAGAAGGTAAATTCGGACGCGATGGAGCAATGGACGAAATATCTGAATACCGGAAATATCATGGATTACAGCAGTTTGCTAAGCTCGGAGGAATCGGAGCGATATAGCAAGATTAACGCGGCCGGGACGGAGTACCAGTCACAGAACGTGCCGAACGTCATCAGGGGGACGCTGAGCTGGGAAGACTATGTAAAAGGGCTTGATAGCGTTGATTCAGAGACGGCGGTTTCCATGTTGCAAAAGTACGTGGATCTGGCAAGTACGGTGGGAGGGTAAAAAGCCGGGGCTGTTAAATATATAGTGTCAGAATAAGGATAAAATTAAAATATGCGGAAAGGGCTGCCGGAAGAGGATTTTTTTACAAAACAAGGCTTTTCATAAAGGTTGCAGTTATGATATGATATTAGGGTCATGATTGCAGGAACAATGAGCAATGCAATAAGAGTGACATTAGGGAGAAAAAGGTCAGGCATAAATTGGTTACTGTTCAGCCCGCGCTGAATTGTAACATAAATTGTGTTGCGAAAGTTAGGAGGAGCCTATGAAAAACGGCAGGAAATTTATCACCATTATTTTATGTGTATTTTTAGCGGTGGCACTTTGCCTTTCCGCGTGTAAAAAGGCGGATGCACCAGAGGACGACAAGAAAACGCAGGAGCAGGTAGAGAAGGCCGAAAAAGAGAAAGAGGAAGATAAGGATAGCGACAGCGAGGATAAGGAGGGGCAGGGGCAGGAGGAATCCGAGGAAGAAAATAAAGATGCGAAGAAATCGGACACCCCATCACCGTCCGTCTGCGGTAAGCTTTCCGTCTCCGGCACACAGCTCGTGGACGAGAATGGCGAGGCCGTGCAGCTAAGGGGGTTGAGCACGCATGGTTTGGCGTGGTTCCCACAGTATGTCAACGAGGCACTTTTTACCGAGTTCCGCGAAGAATGGAAGGCGAACGTCATCCGCCTTGCCATGTACACGGCGGAGTCGGGCGGATATTGCACGGACGGGGACAAAGAAAATTTAAAAAATTTGATTCGAAACGGAGTGGAATACGCAACAAAGCATGATATGTACGTGATTGTGGACTGGCACATTTTGTCCGACAACAATCCGAACATGCACAAGGCGGAGGCCATTGATTTCTTTACGCAAATGACGAAGGAATTTTCCGACCACGACAACGTGATTTATGAGATTTGTAACGAGCCGAACGGCGGCACGTCCTGGGCGGAGATAAAGGCTTACGCGCAGGAAGTCATACCGGTCATTCGTGCCAATGCGCCCGACGCGGTGATTTTAGTGGGGACGCCGAATTGGTCGCAGTACGTGAACGAGGCGGCCGCGGATCCCATTACCGGATATGACAACATCATGTACACCCTGCATTTTTATGCGGCGACGCATACCGATTCATTGCGAAATACCATGGCGGCGGCCATTGACGCGGGACTCCCGGTGTTTGTCTCGGAGTACGGCATTTGCGATGCCAGCGGAAACGGCGGGATTGACGAGGCACAAGCCAATACCTGGGTGCAGATGATGGATCAGTACAAGGTCAGCTACGTGGCGTGGAACATTTCCAATAAAAATGAGACTTCGGCCATCATCCGCAGCGGCGTGGACAAGGTGTCAGGACTTGCATGGGATGACTTGAGCGATTCAGGACGGTGGCTGTATCAGGTTCTTACCAGAGACGGGAGTGAACCAGGCGGGAATGGCGGTGTGCCGAGCGGGAACGATGCAACGGCAAACGGAAACGGCGGCGCGGCGGGCGGCTCGTCAGGAAACGGCAGTTCGAACACGGTCGCGAAGAGCGGCGATATCGAGGCCACGGCCATGCTGGCCAACAGTTGGGAATCGAACGGCCAAAAGTTTTACCAGTATACGTTGACCATAAAAAATACGTCGAGTCAGGCATGCCAAAGCTGGGCGGTGGACGTGAAGTTCAACGGCGACATTTCCTTGTCGGACGGATGGAACGGCCAATACTCGGCCGAGGGTGACACGTTACATATATCCTCGGTGGATTATAATGGAAAATTGGACGCGGGCGGCAGTACGGGCGACGTTGGATTCATTATCAGCGGCAAGGCGGGGCTAGAGATTCAGTAAGAATACAATTATTTGAGTTTGATTTTATGTTACCCGTGAAAATAACAATTTTATATTTTTTATATAGTTGCATATGATAAAAGGGGATTGCATTTTATACAATCCAGGTGTAAAATACAATCATAAAAGCTGTGAATCAGCGGTGGGTTGACACCTAAAATCTGACATGTTTTCCGAACGTAGGTGTCGGAGGTTGGCAGGCAACGGAAAAACCTGATATTTTCGGACAGAGGAGCCGAAGGTTGGCAGACAACGGAAAAATCAACCGTGAAAAGGGAATGTTTGGTGCTGCGGCATGGACGTTCCCTTTTCTAAGTCAAGTACAATCAGAGGAAGGATTTATGAATAAAAAAAGAGCGATTCAAATTTTGACAAAAGCGGCAGGGTTATATCACGCAAACCTGGAGAATCAGAAAATTCTTTTTCTTTATGGCATACCTTCCGAGGTAAGAAAACAGCTTCAAGAAGGAGGCGGAAGTGTATCGTCAATAAAAAGTTATGAAGTCGTATTTCAACGTTTCAATTTTCAGCACTTGACGGGAGTTCAGATAAACCGTGAAAACGTGGCTTCGGCAAATCACTTTTATGAAAAATGTTTGGATAATCGTCTTATGGAGAATGATTTTAATCTTGCAAAGGATGGTTCAACGGAACAAAAATTGGACATATTGGAAAGAATGATGGGGATTAAGAAAAATGTAACCATGATAGGTGAGTTTACAGACAGAGGCCCCCGATTATATACAGAAAAGGCGGCGGGGAACGTGTGCGGATGCATAGGATTTGTAAAGGATTATAATACGAACTTGAACGTGCCAAATACACTCTTAAAGAAGGATATCAGAGACGTTATCGCTTCTTCGGTACAAAATGTGTATGCCGTGATTTCTAAAGATTATAAAGCGGAAAAGTATTCCATATTGGAAAAATCAGATAAGGAGTTTAATATAAAAAGCTGTATATTTACAGAAGAAATAGAAAGAATATTAGAGAAAGAAAAGTTTACTTAAAAACATGAAAATCCTGCGGTGTATGTTTTCTCCACATCGCAGGATTTTCTCTCGTTTTGTTTCTTTTCTGGCTTCTCTTTTACTTGATTCGATCCGCCATCGTGTAAAATTCGTAATACATGCCCCGAAGTTCCATAAGCTCCTCGTGATTTCCCTCCTCCACGATTCCGTCCTCCGTCAAAACGAGGATGCGGTCGGAGTTTTTGATGCTGGAGAGCCGGTGGGCAATCGTGATGGTGGTTCGGCCCTCGGACAATACGTTCAGAGATTTTGCAATGGCAAATTCACTTTCATTGTCAAGTGCCGAGGTTGCCTCGTCCAAAATCATGATGGGCGGGTTCTTTAGGAAAACACGCGCGATGCTGATGCGTTGCTTCTGCCCGCCGGAGAGCTTGACCCCGCGCTCGCCGACGTAGGTATCATATCCGTCCTTCAATTCGCAAATAAATTCGTGCGCGCCCGCCTTTTTCGCGGCCTCAATCGCCTCCTCGCGGGAAGCGGAGGGGGCGCCGTAAAGAATGTTTTCCATTACCGTTCCCGAAAACAAGTAGACATCCTGCTGTACGATGCCAACATTTCCGCGCAGGCTTTTCAGCGTGTATTTCTTGATGTCGGTTCCGTCAATGCGGATGGTTCCTTCGGTTACGTCGTAAAATCGCGGAATCAGATTGCAGAGCGTCGTCTTGCCGCCGCCGGATGGACCGACGATGGCTAGCTTTTCACCGGGGTGCACGACGAGGTTTAGGTTGCGGAACACCCGATTGTGGTCATCCGGATATTCAAATGATACATGTTCAAATACAATTTCACCTTGCGGTTTCGGCATGTTCGTGGCACCAGGTTCGTCAAAAATCTCGATGTCGGCATCCATAATCTGTAAAAACCGTTCGATGCCGGTCATGCCGCGCTGAAATTGTTCCGCGAATTCAATGATTCTGCGGATGGTGGCAATGAGTGTCGAGACGTACATTGTGTATGCCACCAAGTCGCCCGCGGTAATCATTCCCTTGTTTAAGAACAAGCCGCCGGCCACGATTACGACAAGATACATCAGTCCGTCGAAAGCCCGCGTGGACGTGGAAAATGCCGCCATGTATTTGTAGGTTTCTTCCTTGATTTGCAAAAATTTCTGGTTGCCGTTCTCGAATTTCGCACATTCCATTTCCTCATTTGTAAATGCCTTGACTACCTTTTGCCCAAGCAGGCTGTCCTCGATGCTCGCGTTCAACTCGCCGATTTGAACGCGCTGCTTGGCGAACGCGCGTTTGCTGCGGCGGCTTAATTTGATGCAGACATAGGCCATCACGGGAACAATGGCAAATACCATCAAGGTCAACGGAAGGTTGACTGTTGCCAGTATGATAAAGGCGACCAGGGCCTTGATACCCGCGATGAAAAATTCTTCCGGGCAATGGTGGGCGAATTCCGTCACGTCGAACAAGTCGTTCGTGATGCGCCCCATGATTTGGCCGACCTTCGTGTTATTGTAATAGGTGTTGGAAAGCTGTTGCAAATGCCGGTATGCGTCGCGCCGCATGTCTGTCTCCATCTTCGCGCCCATGACGTGGCCGGTGTCGGACATATAATAGTTTGCGAGACATTCCACCACCTTGAGAATCAGGTACAAAAGACTCATCTTCCCAATCAGTGCCACGGTGAGGCTGGCAGCATCCTGCAGCCCCGTGTTCGTAATTTGCCGGATAATCATGGGCAACACTAATTCGCAAATGGTTGTCAATGCCGCGCAAAATAAATCCATCAAAAGGACTGCCTTGTGGTTTTTATAATAAGGGAGGAAACGGCGAAGCAGCCCCCTTGTGCGATATTCTTGTGTGTTCATTTTGGGATTCCTCTTTCTTTCAAAAATGGTTATTTTATCAACATATTATAAATAGGAGCGGTAAAAATGTCAAACATAGAAAAATGTGATTTTTTGCATTAATAGTTCAAGAAAAATGCGTACAAATGGCGTTGTAAACTCAAGAAAAATGTGTTATTTTATAAATGATATATTTTGAAAGGAAGGTGTTTTTCGTGGAGCGTAAGGCGATGGAAGACTTGGTTCGATGGAAGTGTAGCGGGGAACGCAAGCCCATGGTGCTTAAGGGGGCACGTCAAGTCGGCAAGACATGGCTGATGAGGGAATTTGGGAAACGGTATTATGAAAAATTTTTTTACTTTAATTTCGATGAAGAGGAAGAGTTAAAATCCATTTTTGAAATGAATAAAAACCCACAGAGGATTGTCGAATTGTTGTCCTTGATTTCCGGCGAAAAAATTGTTCCGGAAAAGGTCCTGCTTATTTTTGATGAAATACAAGAGTGTCCCGAGGCTTTGAATTCATTGAAATATTTTCGGGAAAAGGCGAATGAATACCATGTGATTGCGGCGGGAAGCTTGTTAGGGACTTTGCTTGCCACGCCCAAATCTTATCCGGTGGGCATGGTTAACCTGCTGGATGTCGCCCCGCTTACGTTTGATGAATTTTTGGCGGCGACGGACGAGTCCTTGTATGCGTATTATGACGGGATTGAAAAGGGGAATGCCGTGGAGGCGATTTTTCATAGTCGTCTTATGGATGCTTGTCATCATTATTTTATCATTGGCGGGATGCCAGAATGCGTCGCGTCCTGGATAAAGTACAAGGATCCGGCCAGAGTGTCCAAAATTCAGAGAGAATTGATTGAGATTTATGAGAATGATTTTTCGAAGCATAATGGAAAAGTCAATAGTGGGCGCATTCTCATGGTATTTCGTAGCATTGTAAGCCAACTCGCAAAGGCAAATGAAAAGTTCATGTATGGCGCGGTGCGCGAGGGCGGCAGGGCGCGGGATTTTGAGGAGGCAATCGAGTGGCTCGTTTCGGCGGGGATGTTGAACCGGGTTTACAACGTATCGAAAGCGGAGCATCCGTTGGCAGCGTTTGACAAACTGAATCAGTTTAAATTGTTTGTTTTTGACACGGGTCTGCTGAAAACCATGGCAGGAGTAGATAATGGTGCAATTGTATTGAAAAGCGATTACCAGTTTAAGGATCCGTTGACGGAAAATTTTATCCTTCAGCAATTGAAAGGGCAATTTGAACTGGAACCGCGATACTATTCGGATAAGAACAGTGAAATTGATTTCGTGCTTCAATACAAGACGGAGATTATTCCAGTGGAGGTCAAGGGCGGGGAGGATAAGTCGGCTCCTTCTTTTAAAAAATACATTGGCAGTCATGATCCGGGGTATGCACTGCGTTTCTCCAAACGTGCCTATCGTCAGGATGGAAAAATTTTAAATTTGCCGTTGTATCTTGCGGGCAAGACACGGGAATTGCTTTAGGAACGGTAAAGGTATTTCATTGTCGTCGCATTTGCCGCAGGAAGAAGTATACCGCGAGTGCGATGGCGGCGATTGCATAGCCGAGTACCCAGTAAAGGTGTGGGAAGATGGCGACGTAGTTGCCACCGAGCACGGCCCGTTCTAGCTCCACCGCATGGACAAAAGGAAGGACGTTGGCAATTTTCTTAAAAATGCCGCCCACGAGGTCGAGGTCGAACCATACGCCGGACAACCAGGCGGTCAGGTTGGTGAGCAACGCCCCGCAGATGCCTCCTACCTGCTTTACGCCAAGCAAGCTGCCGCAGAGCAGTCCGAGCGCGATGAAGAACAAGGACACGGGGATGATGAACAGCACCGCGTACACAATTGTGACCGTTACGGGCAATCCGAGCGCGATGCCTGCGATGTAGCAAACCACGCTCTGCGCCGCCGCGATCGGCAAAATCGGCAGCGTGTAGCCGAAAATGAAATCCCGGGCGGTCAGCGGGGTCGTGTAGAGCCTTTGTAATAATGCGCTTTCCCTATCCTTGGCAATCAGGGTGGCGGAAAACAATGTCATAAAGGAAAGGCCGAACACCGTGATGCCGGGCGTGAGGCTTTGAATTTCAAACAAGCTGACCGGGATGTTTGCCTGGATGGCGGAAAGTAAAAATATCAAAACAAGCGGGAATCCCAGGCCGAATCCCAGACTCAAGGGATCGCGCAAGATTTCCTTTGCAGTTCTTCCAGAAAATGCTAGTAGTCTCATATCACAACCTCGCTTCCTTCATTTATAATTGCCACGAATGCGTCCTCAAATTTTTCCGTTTTGGCAGTGGCCTTTAATTCCTCGGCGGTTCCCAATGCAAGGAGGTGCCCGTCCTTCATGATGCCAATGCGGTCAGAGAGATTCTCGGCCTCTTCCATGTAATGGGTGGTCAGGATGATGGTAATCTTGTCTTTGAGAATGCGGATGATTTCCCACAAATCATGTCTGGCGAGCACGTCCAGTCCCAGGGTCGGCTCGTCGAGGAAAAGGATGTTCGGCTCGCCAATCAGTGCCATGGCGATACTTAATCGGCGTTGCCAACCGCCGGACAACTTCGCGGCTCTTTTATTCAGGATTTGTCCCAGGTCGAATTGTTCGGAAAGCTCAGCCGTTTTTCGTTCTTTTTTCTCCTTGGAAAAACCGTGGATGCCGCACATCAGTTCCAGGTTTTCTTTCACGGTCAGGTTCGGCGCGACAGCGGTTTCCTGCGGTGACACGCCAATACATTTTTTAACGTTGGCCGTGTCCGTTAGAATGCTGTTTCCATTCAGGTAGGCATCCCCGCTTGTCGGCTTTGTCAGGCAGGAGAGCATCTTAATCGTGGTCGTCTTTCCCGCTCCGTTGACACCGAGCAGGGCAAACAGTTCGCCCTCGTTTATGGCCAGGTCCAGGCCGTCAACCGCGGTCAGGTCTTTATATCGCTTGGTCAGTTTTTTAGTTTCAATCGCGTTCATTTTAGTCATTCCCCCATATAATAAGCACTTAGTGACCGTCCTTGGGTAACTTACGTGTGAATGTATTTTTTAGTCCTTCATAGGCATCCGTCAGCACCTTGCTGATAAATTCGTCGTCCCAATCAAGATACGCGGTGGCAACCATCGTGGCAATGCCGTGGACGTACAGCCACATTTCCAAGTGGAAAAGATAGGCTGCATCCTCGTCTACGCCCAGATTGTTTTCAATCAGTTTTAATAGCGGCATGACGGATTCGCGGTCTTCCTCTATTTTTTCATGGGAGCGGTCGCGCATGAAAAGCAGCTTGAACAGTTCCCGTTTTTCCTTGGCAAAACGAATGTAAGCCATGCCGCTTGCTTTGTAGGGCGGGTATTTCCCATTTGCCATGTCCGTTTGTAAATAGGATTCATAGAGGGTGTTCGCGGCTGACAAGACTTCCCGCTGTACCTCTTCCATGTTTTTAAATAGGCCAAAAATCGGCTTGACGGAGCAGCCGAGCTCTTCGGCCATCGCGAAAGCGATTTTAAATGGCCGAATGCCGTTACTATCGCGGCCGCAGGCCGTGAATAGTAACATGTTGTTGTATTTCCTCGTGAAATCCGCTATACTAAAGAGCTGTAAGAAAAGGACGAGCAAGATGCACAAAGGAAACATGCCGCTTTGCGGCACACATCCGGCGCAGGAAACAAATAAAACATAAGCATTTTACTTGTTTCCTATATTTCCGGCAGTTCTTAAGAGTGTTGATAAGCAGAAAACATAAGGTGGAGAATATGGAGCAGTATAAACAAGAAAAGAATATGGACATGTTGGGGACTTCCCGCTTGTCGTTGGGCGAGGGGAAGCATCTGATTGACCGTTTGGAGCGGGAGCACGGCTTGGCGAACCCGGAGATGGCGGCCTTGATTGAATCCAATTGCCCCGAGTTACGTGATTATGCGAGGGTCAAGGCGCGGGGCATTGCGGATCGACAATATGGCAAGGGCATCTTTATTCGGGGATTGATTGAGTTTACCAATTATTGTAAAAATGACTGTTATTATTGTGGGATTCGTTGCGGGAATGCCAAGGCCAAAAGGTATCGTTTGAGCACGGAGGAAGTCATGGCGTGTTGCCGGGAGGGAGAGCGGTTGGGATTTCGCACCTTCGTGTTACAAGGGGGGGAGGATCCTTATTACACGGATGAGCGGATGGTGGAATTGATACGAAGGATTCGCGCGGCACATCCGGAGTGCGCGATTACGTTGTCCATTGGCGAGCGGGAGCGGGAAAGCTATGAGCGCTTTTGGGAGGCCGGGGCGGATCGTTACCTATTGCGCCATGAGACGGCCTCCGAGTCTCATTATCGGAAACTGCATCCGCACAATTTATCGCTGGAGCGCCGCATGCAATGTCTGAAAAATCTCAAGGAGATTGGTTTTCAGACCGGGTGCGGGTTCATGGTGGGAAGCCCGGGGCAAACGGCAAGACAATTGGCAGAAGATTTTGCGTTTATCAGGAAACTGCATCCCGAGATGGTAGGGATAGGTCCCTTCATTCCGCACCATGACACCCCGTTTGCCAACGAGGCGCGGGGCGGTTTGGAACTTACGTTGTACCTTTTGAGCCTGCTTCGCATCCAGCAGCCGGATTTGCTATTGCCCGCAACCACGGCTCTGGCGACCATCCATCCTCGGGGTCGCGAGATGGGAATCGAGGCGGGGGCCAATGTCGTGATGCCGAACTTGTCGCCGTCAGACGTGCGTGACAAGTATTCGTTGTATGACGGGAAGGTGTGCACGGGAGATGAGGCGGCCGAATGCAGGGAGTGTTTAGAGCGGCGTATAGAGAGCGTGGGTTATCATGTCGTGGTCGGCAGGGGCGACCACCGCGGCCATATCAGATGTGGAATGACTCCCGCCACAAGAACGCCGATGGCGTTCTTGAATTAGGTGAAATCTAGAAAAGAGGTGGGATGTATGAATCTTGGTGACTATAAGGAGTATGTTTCGGCAGAAACCATGATGGGGCCAAATAGTGTAAGGATATTGGCGGAGCTATTTGACAAATATCCTTTACAGTTTGTTTCTGGTGACGTGATTCTCGACTTAGGATGTGGGACGGGATTGACAAGTATTGTCATCGCGAAAGAGACCGGGGCGAAGGTTTTCGCAAATGATTTATGGATAAGTGCAAAAGAAAATGAAAAACGGTTTGCCAAATGGGGTGTTGGAGGGCAAATAACGCCTATTTGTGAAGATGCGAGCCATCTTCATTTTGAAAAAAAGCTATTTCGTGCCCTGGTTAGTATCGACTCTTATCATTATTTTGCGGGAAAGAAGGGATTTTTCCAGGAAAAGATTTTGCCATTTATGAAGGATGACGGAGTGGTTATGATTGGAATCCCGGGTCTGAAGGAGAAATATATAGGCCGTGCCGAAGAACTTCTTTCCGATTGGCTTGGAAATGATGCCCATATGTTCAAAAGTCCAAAACAATGGAAGGAACTTATCGGTGCCAGCGACAGAATCGAGTCAGTGAAAACATGGGAAATGGATTGCTTTGACGAAGCATGGGACGATTGGCTTGGAACGAATAATAAATTCGCTCTTGACGATAAACGACACTTTGAAGCAATCATTAAACCATATACTTGCTTTGTGGGCATTTATATCAAGATGAAAAAGGCACTGTGATACGGAACCGGAGTAGACGCAACAAGGGAAAATCGGTTGAAAAAGTAATACGGGTGTAATATAATCTATTATAAAAATTAGGAGATGCTTATAATGGCCAAAGAGGCTACTTTACAAGTGATTTTTAATTTCATACTTTGAGGAAAATTGTATTATGAATGTGTAGTGTCACATGCGAAAGACTGCTTTTGTTCAGAAATTGCTTGAAAAGTATAAATATCCCTATTTGTCAGGGGGGTGTTTAAAGCGAAAAATTGGGACGAAACGGAGTGAAAATCGGGATTTGGTGGAGGCGTTGAAATGAAGAAAAAAAGAATAATATTGAAAAGCATAAAATGGGCGGTGTTTGCTGTTTTTATATTAGTAGTTGTATTCTTTTTGGTTAGGGCAATCGGAAAAGCAATTTACAACATAACTCCGGATGGCGGTATTAATGAATCAATGTATATTGATGTTAACGGTACAAAACAGTGGATTAATATCTATGGAGAGGATATAGATAATCCTATCTTGCTTTATTTACATGGCGGGCCCGGATCGGCAACAAGCGATATTGATTATGCATTTACAAGAAAATGGGCAGACGTATATACCGTGGTAACATGGGACCAACGTAATTGCGGAAAAAGCTACGATGCAGAACAGAATGATATTGTATTGACACGGGAAATATTTTTGACGGACGGAAAGGAAGTAACAGAGTTTATACTGGATTACCTTTCAAAAGATAAGTTGACGATTCTCGGACACTCATGGGGGTCGATTTACGGAGCAAATCTGGTACTTGAATATCCAGAATATTATGAATGTTTTATCGGAACCGGGCAGCTTGTTGACTATATAGAGAATGAAGAGGTTTTCCGGCAGGAGGCGCTGCTATGGGCAGAAGGTGACAAAGAAACTTTAGAATTAGTAAATCAGTTGACTCCTAACAATGTTACTATGGAACACATTACTGCAAGAAATACAATTATGCGAAAATATGGCTATGATATGATGGCGCATGGTTCTGATTATAATTTATTTGCAACAATAATATTTAACCCGAATTATTCTATTATTGATTGGCTGGATTATTTCAAAAGAGATATGAGCGTCTATTTGGATTTTTTTGCTTCTGAAGAATTTGCTTCGTTTTCTTTGAAAGGCAGGATTGATTATCAAATGCCGTTTTATAATATAAATGGAGATAAGGATTATCAAACAAACTATAAATTGGCACAAGAGTATTTCGAACAAGTAAATGCGCCATATAAACAAATGTATTTAATGAAAAATATGACGCATGGTTTATTGGAATCAGATTCAGAAGGATTTTCTGAGATTGTTCATCAAATTGCAGAAATGGAAAAACAAGATAAGCATTAGTAATAGACGTAGTAGATAAGAGATAACTTCCGGTTATGACGTTTTTAATTTAGGTGAATATGGATAGTGATAAGAAGATGACGGTGATGGTGGGAGGCGAAGTATGGAGTATGTGTTAGAGTTTATTTTGGAATTCGTCTTTGAGGCCGACATGGAGGCGAGCAAGAGCAGCAAAGTGCCTAAATATATACGGTATCCGTTGATCGTATTGATATCCTTGTTTTTTGTTTTCGTTATCGGGCTTATAATTTTTACGGGAATCTTATCCTTAAAGGAACATGTGATTGCAGGAGTATTGTTGATTTTAATCGGGGTGTTCATGCTTGTGGCGTGTGTCAGGAAGATGAGGAGGAAGGATTGAGGAGACGATTCATCGGCATTTGATTGTCGCGGGGAAGGCTTTGTAAAGAGAAAATGGTAAACGGAAGGCAAAAACTGTATGCCGGGAGGAGGATGCATATGAATGAGAATCGAGCGGGGCTTGGATATCAGAATTTTGAAGAGGTGAGGACGAGGCATATCTTTTATATAGACAAGACGGATTTCATTAGGGAATGGTGGGAATATGCGGATAAAGTCACGCTTATCACGCGCCCGCGAAGGTTTGGTAAGACACTTAACATGAGTACGGTCGAATGCTTTTTTTCGAATAAATATGCGGGCAGGAGCGATTTGTTCGAAGGGCTTTCTATATGGGAACATAGATCTTCGGATGGAAATTATAAGTATAGGGAAATGCAGGGGACGTTTCCGGTGATATTCTTAAGTTTTGCCAATATCAAGGCGAAAAAATATGCGGATATGGAATACAAGATTACCGAAGTCGTTGCGAAGTTGTATGAGAGAAACAAGTACTTGTTAGAAGGAAACTTGCTGAGCGAAAATGAGAAGAAATATTATAAGGGCATAGTGCCAGGAATAGGCGGCGAGGTGGTGACGGGAGCCATTAATTCCATGACCGACTTTATGTGTCGCCATTATGGAAAGAAAGTGATAATTCTTCTGGATGAATATGATACCCCGATGCAGGATGCATGGGTGTCGGGGTATTGGGACGAGGCAGTGGAACTCTTTAGTGGTTTGTTCAATGCGACGTTTAAGACGAATGATTATCTTGACAGAGGATTGATTACCGGGATTACGAGGATTGCAAAAGAGAGCATTTTTACGGGAATGAATAATCTTGAGGTCGTCACCACGACTTCGGATAAATATGAAACGGCGTTTGGGTTTACGGAGAAGGAGGTGTTTTCTTCTCTTGACGACGTGGGGCTTGGCGAGGAGAAACAAGAGGTAAAAAGGTGGTATGACGGTTTTACGTTTGGCGGGCATGCCGATATTTATAACCCATGGTCAATCGTATCGTTTATCGGTAAAAAAGAGTATGACACGTACTGGGCAAACACGAGTGGGAATGGATTGGTTAATTCGCTGGTGAGGACGGGATTGCCAAATATCAAACAGACAATGGAAGGCCTTTTGCAAGGTGGAAGCTTTGAGACGGAAATGGACGAGAAAATTGTTTTTGACCAGTTAAATGGCAGTCCGGGCGCGGTGTGGAGCTTGTTGCTTGCAACGGGATATTTAAAAGTGCTGGATTTTCGACGGGTCGGAGAGCGTAAAAAGAAGGTATATACGTTGGCACTTACGAACATGGAAGTGACAAGCATGTTTGAAGACATGGTTAAGGGGTGGTTTGAAGGCGGAACAGAAATCTACTATAACGAGTTTATAAATGCCTTACTAAGTGACAATGTCAGGAAAATGAACACGTTTATGAACAAGGTGGCACTCAATACGTTCAGTTCTTTTGACAGTGGCAACAAGCCGTCCGAACAAGCGGAACCGGAACGCTTTTATCACGGTTTCGTGCTTGGAATGGTGGTAAATCTTGCGGATGCATACAAAGTTCGTTCTAACCGGGAAAGCGGCTATGGACGATATGACGTGATGATAGAACCATATGATAAAACAAAGAAAGCGTTTATTTTTGAATTTAAAGTGTTGGATATGGACGAGGATGAGAAAACTTTAGCGGATACCCTCGTTAATGCCCATGCGCAGATAGAAGAAAAGCGGTATGAGGAGGAACTTTTGGCAGCTGGATTTGCGCCGGGGCAGATTCGGAAGTATGGATTTGCATTTAGGGGGAAGGAATGTCTGATTGGCTAGTATAGTTGGATTAATCCTTTAAACGGAAGGAGGCAATTAAGGAGGGAAAAAACATGATTACCGTTCGCGATGCTACGATGGAGGATGCCGGGCGCATCTTGGAAATTTACGATTATTATGTCAAAAACACGGCGATAACCTTTGAATACGATACGCCGTCTCTCGACGAATTCAAGGGGCGGATGGAAAAGACGATGCAGCGATACCCATATCTGGTCATTTTGAAAGATGGACGTATTGAAGGGTATGCATACGCGGGTGCCTTTGTCGGCAGGGCGGCCTATGACTGGTCTTGTGAGATGACCGTTTATCTTGACCATGGTGCAAGAAAGTGCGGGATGGGCCGGAAAATTTATGAAGCCCTGGAACATGCTTTGCGCGACATGGGCATCCTCAATTTATACGCATGCATTGGCTATCCGCAAAATGAGGATGAATATTTGACAAGGAACAGTGCCGATTTTCATGAACATCTTGGTTTCGTGAAAGTTGGCAAGTTTCATAAATGCGGCTATAAATTCGGCCGCTGGTACGACATGATTTGGATGGAAAAAATCATCGGGGAACACGGCGAGGATCAGAGGCCGGTTACGGGGCATTTGCAAATATGTTGAGTGAGGAATGTGAGGCATTGGATAAAGGCAATGATAATGGGTGCTGGTCGGCAGACATAAGCGAAAAGGAGGAGAACATGGCATCAGTTACATCTTTAGGATTGGGTAAGACAATGGAAAAGAAGCTTCATTCAGTCGGTATTCATTCGGCCGAGGAATTAACAAAAATTGGTAGTAAACAAGCGGTCTTTCGACTCAAAGAACGGTATCCAAACACTTGTGTCGTCATTCTTTATCATTTAGAAGCGGCCATTCGTGGTGTTGAGATTAAGCAACTGGATGATAGTTGTAAAACGGAATTGAAAACCTATTTTAAGCAATCGTTATAGGCTGTCCGAGAGCAACAGAAAGGTTTATGGAGGTATTACATGCTTACAATTATTTATGGTGATGTAGAAGAAAGCATTTATAACACGAGTGTATATTTTAAAAATACGTATGAGCCAGAATGGCTTGAATCAAAACTTGCGAAAAGGATGATTAAGGATGTTGACGATTCGGATGTTTTAAGTGGAGAATGCATAAACAGCCCGGTCTTGGGACAAATTCCGCCGGAACGATTATCAGGAGGCGTGAAAACATTATTGTTGATATTGAACGAGCCGGACAAAGTGTTCAATGCTTCTACATGCGGGGATAATTGTGCAAAATGGATCCTGGAAATTGGGAGCCGGATAGACGTGACCATTAATCTCAGGCATATGATGGGGTTTGGGAAAGACACAGAGTTTGAGGTGACAATCAAGAATGGTGGTGAAATTGCGCATTCCATGAAAGAGTTACTTCCTATAGCCAGTAAGTATTTAAATGCGATGAAACAGGAGTAGGGAACCATGAAGGGAAAGCATAGAGTCATTATAGAAACGAGAAAAGTAAAATATGATTTTTGGATAAAAAGAAATATAACCATTCTCACGGGAGATAGCGGGTCTGGAAAAACAGTGTTGATTGATTTCATTCGCGAATATAGAAGATATGGTTCCGATAGTGGTGTTTCCGTTATATGTGACTGTGATTGCAGAACTTTGGATAATGAAGACTGGGAACGCCGGTTGCAAGAAATTGAGGGAAGCATTATATTTATTGACGAAGGAAATCGTTTCCTTTATTCAAAGAGGTTTGCAGAACTTGTGCGAAAATCCGATAACTATTTTGTGATTGCGACAAGAGAGAAACTTCCCATGCTCCCATATAGCGTGAATGAAATATATGGTTTCCGCAAATCAGGCAAATTTCATGAAGCAAAACAAACCTATAATGAGATTTACCATTTGTACGGAGAAATATCCGTGCAGGAGGGGGTTGCACCTCGGCTCGTGATTACGGAGGATTCAAATTCAGGGTATGAGTTTTTCACTGGATTATCAAGTCAGAGAAATATTACGTGTATTTCTGCAAATGGAAAGTCCAATATTATGAATGTATTGCGGAGGAACGAAACGGTAAGAGGGACAAGACTGATTATTGTAGATGGTGCGGCATTTGGTTCGGAGATGAAAGAGGTAAGCGAGTATTTGGCAGTGAGGAGCGATGCCGTTCTTTATGCGCCAGAGTCTTTTGAGTGGATATTGCTCTCTGCCAATGTGATTCCTGATGTAAATGTTTCAGCGGTTCTTAGTCATCCGGAAGCGTATATCGACAGTAAAGAGTATGTCAGCTGGGAGAGATTTTTTACAAAGCTGTTGATGGACAAAACAAGAGAAAATTCGGTATGGGGCTATTCGAAGAAAAAGTTACCACAAGCGTATCTTTCACCAAAGGTACTGAGTGCGGTCAGGAAATTTATGAAATTGATTGTCTGGGATGAATAAAGCGGGGCTAGAAGGACGTGATATGCAGGAGGGGGTCAATGTTTGATAGAGCAATCGTTATAGGCTGTCCGGGGGCGGGAAAAAGTACGTTCGCAAGACGGCTGAGAGATGGAACTGGTTTGCCTTTATATTACCTTGATAATTTATGGCACAAACCGGATAAAACGACGGTCAGCAGGAATGAATTTGATAATAGGCTGGGAGAGATTGTTTTAAGAGATAAATGGATTATTGATGGAAATTATGGCAGGACGCTTGAGACGCGGTTTCAATTTTGTGATACGGTATTTCTGCTGGACTTGCCGACAGATGAGTGTCTTGCAGGAGTGGAGTCGCGCATAGGGAAGCCCCGTGAGGACATGCCGTGGGTGGAATCGGAATTTGATGAAGAATTCAAGCAATGGATTTTAGATTTTCCACGGAATGAAATGCCCAGGGTTTATGAACTGATTGACAAATACCGAAGCGAGAAAAACATATATATTTTCCGTTCAAGAGATGATATAGAAAACTATTTGGCAAAAACATTTGGAAGGGTATAAGAAAATGGATGCAAATATGATAAAGCTGATTGCCATTGCGGAATGACCATAGACCATGTTACGTGGGTGATGTTTTATGTGGCAATATATGCAACGGTATATTTCTTTGCAATAGATAAAGTCTATCGAGTGTTGCAAATGGCGGTTGTTTTCGCAATTCCGATTATTATGACGTATAATGGGCAGAGAGGTAAAAATCAAAGATGGAACAGCGTGATGAAATGGCTGTTTTACATATATTATCCGTTACATCTTTTTGTTATCGGATGGATTCAATATGTGCGATAAATCCCATTTTGGAGGCAGACAATAATGAGCATACAAATCATTTCCGCATATAATCAACCTAAAAAAGTTGGAATTCTATTTTCAGAATATACAGATATGTTAATTGAAGGCGATCCTTCATTTCAAAAATATCTTGACATCCAGCATTATGACGAGGAACTTCGTCACCTGGAGACAAAATATGGCACGCCGGATGGAAGGTTATATCTCGCTTATTGTGACCAGGAATTAGCGGGCTGTATCGGGTTGCGAAAGATCGACGTTCAAAATTGTGAAATGAAGCGCCTTTATGTGAGACCGGCATTTAGAGGAAAGGGCATAGGGGCCTTATTGATTGAAACGATTATAGCGGATGCGAAGGAAATCGGATATTCTTATATGTTATTAGACACTCTCCCTTTTTTACGGAGTGCAATACATATGTACCGGAAATTCGGCTTTTATGAGACGGAAAGTTATAATGACAGCCCTATGGATACTTCCATCTATATGAGACTTGATTTGTAATGCAAATGTAACCGGCAAGGAGATTGGCAGATCGCATGAGAGGGATTTAAGAATGAAAATAAGATGCGTATGGGAACATAACGAAGAGGACAGTATTTTGTATTCGGATAATTTTGTCGGGGCTTTTACGAGGGGGAAAAACAAGGAGGAGGCAATTCGTAAAATGCCCTCTGAAATCATGTCCTATTTGAAATGGAAGGGGGAAACGAATTTTGACGTTCTCAAGGTCGAAATCGTGCAAGAAAAAGTGTCCGGGCTAACCATTTCGGATGCCGATTCGGATGTCCTTTTTGATGAAGAAAGGAAACCGATGAGCACGGTGGAATATGAGGCGTTGAAGTCGCTTGCCATGAAATCCGCGCAAGATTTTCTGACGATGTACCAGACGATACCGGATAAGGACAAAAGTTGCTTGCCGGTTAGAAAGACGTTTTATGGGCAAGTTCCGCGTACGGCATTTGAAATGTATGAGCATACGAAAAACGTCAATGCGTATTATTTCGGGGAAATAGGCGTTTCTGCCAGTAATGAGGGAACCATCGTGGAATGTAGGAAACGCGGTTTTGAGTTGCTGGAAAAGCAAGCCGGATTTTTGAAAAACACGGTTTGCCTTGGGAACTATGATGAAGAATGGTCATTGAGGAAAGTACTGCGGCGTTTTATTTGGCATGACAGAATCCATGCAAAAGCGATGTATCGGATGGCGGTGAAAACGTTCGGAGCTGATATTGTACCAAATATATTTTTCTTTGATGTTTGACGGACGTTACTGTTTGGTTTCGAGCCAGTCACCACGCTGACCGGCTCGGAGGATGCAACTTAATAAAGAAACTATAAATTGAGTTTTGCGGAGGAGAATAAAATGCAAAAGGTAAAACTTACAATTACTGACAGTTGTTGTCGAAGTGGCTATCTTAAAAAAGGACAAGAATATATTGTTGAAGATTTATGTCCTCCATTGTGCCATGAATTATGGAATAATATCTATCCTCTTGTTTATGCTTTACAAAATGGAGGCGAATTAGACTACGGTAATGTTCGTGCGAAAATGTTCGATGTTAAATGTCCGGATGAATCTAGAGTAAGTATTCACGGAGAGGTTATAGAAGATTAGTAAATACTTGATTGGTAAGTTGTAAAATCAAAGTTGTGCACTTTGCCAATGAATTGAATTTGGTGTGACATCCTTGATTTTTCAAGGTTTGTGCTAAGCGAAAACTTTTTAGAACGATTAAAAAGTGCATCATTGAACCTGAAAAATGCATATAGTTCACGAAAAATCGCAATCGAGAAATTCATCATTGTATTCCCTCTTTCTTCCGTGCTATGATGACTTCTCATCAAGTATGCAGTATGAAAAGGGGGATGATTTTGATTGAAAAATATAGTGAAGCACTGGAACTGCTGGATTCTTATGAACATCAAAATATGACCCGTCCGGTCGGGAACCCTGCCACATACGTGCTTACTTATGAAGAATGCCGGGAATTGTAATATTAGGATGTTGGAAGGAACATGTTGGATACATGGGATGAAAGCGGAGTGAATGAGGAGGATGAAATGGAGAAGTTTAAATGGTGCTTTATCGGGACCGGGACGCTTGCAAGGCAGGTGGCGCGGCAATTGACGGACAGTGGCAGGCATGAACTGGTGTCATGTTACACGAGGAACTTTGAAAAATGTAAGGAATTTGCATCAAAGTATCAGTGCAAGGCTTTTGAATCCGCAGAGGAGGCGATCATGGCGGACGGGGTGGAGGCCGTCTACGTGGTGACGCCTCATAATGCTCATTTCCGATACGTGAAGCAGGCGTTGGAGCTTGGACAACCGGTGTTGTGTGAAAAGGCCTTTACGGTGGAGGCAGCAGAGACGGACGAGCTGATTGCGATTGCAAGAAGGCGAAATGTTTATCTCGCGGAGGCCATGTGGACCTGGTTTTCCCCGGCGGCGAACCAGGTGAAAAGATGGATTGACGAGAAGAAAATCGGAAACATTGAGTCCGTAAAGTTTACATATCATATGAAATCGATAAATTACGCGGAAAGGGTGGCGGATCCGAAACGTGCGGGCGGGGCACTCCTTGACATTACGGTTTATCCGATTACTTACGCATATCGTTTGTGGGGGATGCCGGTGAAGATTGAGAGTATCGGCAATATTAAAAATGGAATCGATTACGGTGAGGATGTGACGCTTACGTTTGCCAATGGAATCAAGGCGGACATCAGTGCCTCGATAGCAGATTTTAAAGGATTTGAAAAAATGTCAATTAAGGGAGACAATGGGGAAATCAGTGCTTTCCTCTATCACGCGATGAACAAGGTTACATGTAAGAAGGGGCCGTTTAAGAAAGAAGTGTTTTCAGGTCCCGGCCCAAGGATTAATTCATATTTGGACGAGTTTGACACGGTGGCGGACGAGATTCGGCGGGGACTTAAGGAGAGCGAGAAGGTTCCGCTGTCGGTTACGTCCGATGTCATGCGTATCCTGGATGAGGTGCGAAGTCAGATTGGGTTGGTATATACGGAACTGGAGTAAGGAACTGTTCCTAAGAAGAAAGGAAATGGTGGCAATCATGGAAAGATTGAATGTACGACGTGCAATGGAATCGGATATGGACGTGATTAACAAATTGCTTTATGAGGTTCATAAAGTCCATAGTGACGTGCGGCCGGATTTGTTTAAAGCGGGAGCGAAAAAATATAATGACGAGGAATTAAGGAAGATTATCGTGGATGACAATAGGCCTATTTTCGTCGCGGAAAAGGACGGGGAGGTCTTGGGTTACGCGTTCTGCATACACCAACAATATGTCAACAATCATAACATGACGGATGTGAAAACGCTTTATATTGACGACTTATGCGTGGATGAAACCGCCCGTAACGCGCATGTTGGCAGGTTTTTGTACGAATACGTGTTGGATTATGCCAAAAAGCAAGGCTATTACAACGTGACGCTGAATGTGTGGGCGGATAATGCCGGTGCCATGAAATTTTATGAGAAGCTTGGCCTGAAGATTCAAAAAATAGGGATGGAAAAGATATTGTGACGGAGGATCCGACGGGGGAAGACGCATGCAGGAAGGAGAAAGGCGACATGAAAAAATTAGGATTGGTTGGCGGAACGGGACCAGAATCCACGATTGTGTATTATCGTGAATTGAATAAAAGAATCAATGAGGCGACTAACGGAAAAGAATTCCCGGAAATCGTGGTAGAAAGCGTAAATTTGTATAAAGCGTTGGACATGGTTGCAAATGAGAAATATGGGGAATTGGAGGAATATTTATCAAAAGCGGTGTCCGACCTGGAAGAGTGCGGCGCGGACATTGTCGCGTTGACTGCGGGTACGATGCACGTGGTATTTGAAAAATTAGAATCCAGGGCGAAGGTGCCGTTCATAAGCATTCCGGAAGCCGTCGCGGAGTTGGCAGTATCAAAAGGATATAAGAAGGTGGGATTGCTTGGGACGATTTTTACCATGGAAAAAGATTATTTGAGCAAGGCGTTTGTGAAAAGAGGAATCGAAGTCGTTGTTCCGTCCGCTGATGACAGAATCTTTGTCAATGAACGAATCTCAAAGGAACTGGAATATGGAATTGTAAAAGAAACGTCTACATGTGAATTGATTTCCATTATTGAAAAAATGAAAAATGAATCTGGAATTGAAGCCGTGATTTTAGGATGCACGGAACTGCCGCTGGCGTTAAACGAAAACAATTGTCCGGTGGATTGCCTTGACATTATGGAAATCCATATCCAGAAACTCGTAGGGTTGATGGCAGGGTGAAATCAAGGCTGCCGGAAGGATGAAAAAGTGGGACTAGGAGGTTGGATTCCCTAATGAAAGCCACCATAGTCGTGGACAATATAAAATATGGCGGAATCCCTGGAGAATGGGGATTGTGCATATAATAGTTTATCAGATTTAGAATGAAGAAATTGTGAATAGGGAGGGCTAATATGCTTAATACGATACCTAACGAAGAGGAAATGATAGATTTAGTTGGAAAATCTCTATATGATGTATGGAATAAGTTATGTGCTTTAATTAATGAAAAATATGATATGGATTGTTTGTGGAATAAAGGCGGTAAAGCATGGAAATATGAATATAAATATCGTCGGGGGGGTAAAACGCTGTGTGCACTATATGCAAGAGAAAACTGTGTGGGTTTTATGATTATCTTAGGGAAAGACGAACGGTTAAAATTTGAAACAGACAGAGAAAATTACTCAAAAGAAGTTCAAGAAATATATAATGAAGCCCAAACTTATCATGATGGGAAATGGATTATGTTTGAGCCGGTGGATACATCTTTATTTAATGATTTCATTAGGCTGTTGAGAATTAAAAGAAAGCCAAACAGAAAGTAAAGTTACTATTGAATCATATAATTCATGGATTGTTGGGAAGTGGTTGAGATTTTGAGGAGGAAGAAAGAAATGTATATTGCAAATGAGACGCGTTATGACAAGATGGTATATAATCGTTGCGGGGCAAGCGGTTTGTTGTTGCCGGCAGTTTCGCTAGGGTTGTGGCACAATTTTGGTTCCAATGCCAGTTTTGAAAATATGATGGATATTTGCCGGACGGCATTCGACCTTGGAATCACGCATTTTGATTTGGCAAATAATTACGGCCCGGCTCCCGGGGCGGCGGAGGAAAATTTCGGCCGCATCCTGAAAAAGGGTTTTGGCGTTTATCGAGACGAGCTCGTCATTTCAACGAAAGCCGGATATGACATGTGGCCGGGGCCTTATGGAAACTGGGGTAGCAAGAAATATTTGGTGGCAAGTCTGGATCAAAGCCTTAGGCGAATGGGACTTGATTATGTGGATATTTTTTATCACCATCGGCCGGATCCGGAGACACCGCTGGAGGAAACCGCCAGGGCGTTGGATGGAATTGTCAGGAGCGGAAAAGCGTTGTATGTAGGAATTTCCAATTACAATAAGGAGCAGACCCTCGCGATTGCCAAGCTTTTCAGCGAAATGGGAACGCCATTTATTATCAATCAGAGAAGATATTCGATGTTTGTCCGCGATATTGAGAAGGACGGGTTGAAAGAGTATGCGGCGAAGAACGGCATTGGCATTATTACGTTCAGCCCGTTGGCACAAGGGCTGTTGACGAATCGTTATTTGAACGGGATTCCGGAAAGCAGTCGCATCAGGACGGATGGGCGTTTTCTGAAAGAAGAGGCGGTGAACGAGGAGACGTTAAGAAGAGTGCGCGCCTTGAACGAGATTGCGAAGGAGCGGGGACAGAGTCTGGCGCAGATGGCGTTGGCGTGGATTCTTCGGGACGGGGACGTCACAAGTGTGCTAATCGGGGCATCCAGGGCGAGTCAGGTCATGGATAATGCGGGGATGATAGCAAATATGCAATTTAGTGAGGAAGAGCGGATACGCATAGAGCAGATTTTGGCGGAAGGGTAAGATGGTTTGTAGCAAGGGGCGGGAAGTTGGCAGAAGACATAAAAGCTATATTATGACCATAAGGTGGAAACTTTACCATGCATATTTTGATTATCGAGGACGAAGCGGCGATTCGTCAGGAGTTAAAGCAATTGCTGGAGAATGCGTTGTATCGGGTCACGGCTTTGAATGGTTTTTGGGAGGAGACGGGGGCGGGTTCCAAGCAGCATGACATCGTATCGGAAATCATACGAGTCGCGCCCGACCTTGTCCTATTGGACGTGAATTTGCCGGAGGAATCAGGTTTTGAGATTTGTAAGAAATTGCGGACAATTTCGGATGTTCCGGTCATTTTTGTAACCGGCCGCACCGATTCAATGGACGAGCTAAACGGAATGCTAGGGGGTGGGGATGACTATATCACGAAGCCGTTTAATCCACCGATTCTGCTTGCCCATATCGCGGCGGTGTTAAAGCGTGCGCATAAGGACAAGGAAGGGAATGGCGAAAAGGATAAGGAAGGTGTCGGCGGGACGCAGATTTCCTATAAGGACATTGAACTCGACATGGCGGGTGGCTTTGTGCGGTATCAGGGAAAGCGGGCCGACCTTTCCAAAAATGAGTTGAAAATCTTGTATTATCTTTTTCGTCATCGAGGAGAAATTGTTCCGCGCGTGGATCTGGTGGAATATTTGTGGGACAACCAGGTATTTATTGATGACAACGCGCTCAGCGTCAACGTGACGCGTTTGCGTGGCAAGTTGGCCGACATCGGCATTCTTGATTTTATTGAGACGAAGCGGGGGATGGGGTATCGGATATGACATTTTTTCGTTTTATAAAGGATAAGGCACTTTTATTATTGGCGCATTTGATAGGAATGGCACTTTTATTTGCATTTTTGCGGTTGACAGCATATCCTTTGGATGATTGCGTGATTATCCTCGTTTGTTTGGCACTTGCGCTGCTTACGTGGCTGATGGCGCAATTTTTTTCGCGGAAAAAATATTTCGCGGAGCTTGAGAAAATCACGGAAAATCTGGAGCAACGATATCTTTTAGGGGAATTGATGCCGCATTCCTTCCGCCTGGAGGATGAATTGTATCGCGAATTGATTTGCAAGTCGAATAAGTCGGTGATTGAACGCATTCATCAGATTGAGGACGCGCAAAAGGAGTATCGCGAGTACATCGAGAGTTGGGTGCATGAAATCAAGGCACCGATTACGGCCATTGACCTGGCGTGTGAGAATGCACGTGACGAGCGTGGAAGGCAGATTGCCGCCGAGAACCGGCGGGTGGAAAACGACGTGGACATGGTGCTTTATTACGCCCGTTCGGACGAGGTTTACAAGGACTATTTGATTGCTGAAACAGATTTGCAGGAAGTTTGCGGGGAAGTACTGATAAAGAACAAGCATTATCTGATTCAAAATCATATGCGGGTAGAGGTGGACTGCCCCCACCATGTATTTACGGACAAGAAATGGATCGCCTTCATTCTCGGACAATTGATTTTAAATAGTGTGAAATATCGTACCGCTAAAGACGCATATCTTCACATTTTTACGGAGGCCGCCCCGCGCAGCGTACTCTTGATGGTCGAGGACAATGGAATCGGCATCAGGCCGGAGGAAATTTCCCGGATTTTTGAAAAAGGGTTTACCGGAAGCAATGGGCGAAAGGAAGGGCGCGCCACCGGAATGGGTCTCTACCTATGTCAAAAACTGTGCAAGAAACTGGGGATTGAGATTCGGGCCGAGTCGGAAACGGGGAAAGGGACGAGGATGGTGTTGGAAATTCCGAGGAGCGACTTTACGGCGGTGACGTGATGGGCATTTGATTGTCCGCGGCCGATGGTATTGGTTGGATTTACGTGCATCCTCCAAGCCAGTCAGCGTGGCGACTGGCTCGGGACGAAACGGTGTCCATATTACAAAATTGTAAGCTTCATGAAAGGGAAACGAATACAATCTTGCAACTTAATTTGTTAAAATATTTCACGTATCGCGATAACGGGACGGATTTTAAAAATGAAGGAGTGATGATGAGATGCAGGATACGATTCGTGTGTGTGACGTGGAGAAATATTATGGCAGTGGCGGCAATGTGACCAAGGCGGTCGATCGTGTCAGTTTTGTGGTGCAAAAGGGCGAATTCATGGGAGTGATGGGAGCTTCCGGGTCGGGCAAGACGACGCTTTTGAATATGTTGTCCACGATTGACCGCGTGACGGCGGGGCATATTTATTATGGTGACGTGGACATTACGGAGTTGTCGGAAAACAGAATTTCCGAATTTCGCAAGAATAATCTGGGCTTCGTGTTTCAGGAGTACAATCTTTTGGACACGCTGACCATCGAGGAAAATATCGTGCTGGCCATGGCGATGCACAAGTTAAAGAAAGAGGAGATACAAGCGCGTTGTGATGAAATGCTTCGTCTTTTGGGCATCGAAAAGGTGCGGGATAAATTTCCATACCAGGTCTCTGGCGGGCAAAAACAGCGTTGTGCTTGTGCAAGAGCCCTGGCCAACCGTCCACGGCTTCTGCTGGCGGACGAGCCGACGGGCGCACTTGACTCGCGCTCCGCACAGACGTTGCTGGAGACATTCACCCAGATGAATACGGAGCTTGACGCTACGATTTTTATGGTCACGCATGACGCGTTTTCGGCCAGCTACTGCCGACGGATTTTGTTTTTGAAAGACGGGAAAATCTTTCACGAGCTGGTGCGGGGCGGGCGGACGCGGAGGGAGTTTTTGAACGAGATTCTCGACGTGCTGGCGTTGACGGGAGGTGAGTCCTCTCATGTTAAATAAGCTTGCTTTTCGTAATGTCAAACGTTCTGGCAAAGACTATATGGTGTACTTTTTGACGATGGCGGTCATTACGGCGGTGATGTTTTCGTTCAATACTTTGATTTTTTCCGAGGACGCGAGGAAATTGTTCGAGATGGCCATGCTCATGGAGGTCATGCTTTCGTTGGCCACCTTTTTCATCGTACTCATCGTGGCATGGCTGATTCACTATATGGTGCGCTTTATGTTGGAAAAGCGTAGCCAGGAATTTGGCATTTACCTTTTGATTGGCATGAAAAAGGCGGAGATTTCCAAGCTGTACATGCGGGAAAATCTTTTGCTCGGATTGGTGGCGTTTGTCGTCGGGATAGGTCTGGGTGTTTTGTTCCAGCAGATTTTGATGGCGATTTTCTATAGTATGATTCGGCTGGATTTTCATATTCATCTGGAATGGAATATGGGGTGTTTCTTGATGACCGCCGGCTGTTATGCTGGCTGTTATCTGCTGGCGTTATTTCGTTGTCGGCGAAAATTTCGGAAGATGAATATCCACGATTTGATGAACAGCCGGAGGCAAAACGAGGAAGTGAAAGAGTCCCGTGAACAGCTAAAGAAGTGGTTATTGCCGTTGGCGATACTTTTCATCGCATGGTTCGCCGTGTTTCTTTTCACATGTAAAAGTTGGGATTCGGGTACGATTTTGTTTTTTATCATCGGGTTGGTGCTAACGATTTATTTGTTTTATATGGGGCTTTCAGCATGGGTCATTTGCTACGTGAGAAAAAAGGGCGGGGCGATTTATCATGGGGATGGCTTGTTCTTACTGCGGCAGTTCGCTTCCAAGGTAAAGACGATGCGCTTTACGATGGGGACTCTGACGGCCTTGTTCTTATTGGCACTTTTAGGCAGTTCCATCGCGTTTATGTTTAATGATTATCAGAATAAGATATTGGAGGACAAATGGCCGTTCGATGTGCAGGTGTTCAATCCGAATCCGGGCTACGACTTCGAATCGGAATTGAACGTGTTGAAGCGCGAGGCGGACGTGGAGGAGACGTTTGTTTATCCTATTTATGAAAATGGCACGAATCAGGTCAACTCGTATCTTTACACGCATTTGCGGGAATTCGGTTCGGAGTATTTGAATGCGGATCAGACACCGAACCAGAAGAAAATTGATGAAAATGAAGAGCAGGTTTATTGTGATTTTGACACGTACATGGGACTTTCAGATTACAACCGTTTGCGGGAAATGATTGGACTTTTGCCAATCACGTTGGGCGAGAATGAGTATGTCATTCACTTGAAGGAGCGGGTGTATGGCCAGATTGGGGATTTTTCGGACGCGCTGTACATTTCCGGAAAGGACGGAGAACGGCTTGCGTGCGCCGGATATTATACGGAAGGATTTTCGCAGGACGGACATAACGGAGGCGACTATGTGATTGTTGTGCCGGACGCGGTGGCAGAGATGTTAAAGCCGTATTATTCCGAAATGGTGGCGAAGCTTGACGGAAAGGTGCCGGAAGGACTGGCGGGAAAGCTGGGGGCACCGGAGTTGGAAAAATTGGCGGAGACGTTGTCAGAGGCAGAACCGGGGGAGTTTAATTTGGTGATGGAAATGGATGGCGGGTCGAGTGGATTGAAAACCGGAATGTGGATGGATTATTTGAGTTACCTGGACGAGGGAAAATTTTGCACGGGTTCGGATTCCATCGTGGTCGTTTGTTATGCCGTACTTGTGCGGGATAATTTGATTCCCGAGGTCAAGTATATGTTGTGTTCGCTTATGTTTCCACTGTTTTACATCGGGCTGGTGTTCCTCTGCGTGGCCATGACCGTGTTGTCCGTGCAACAATTGAGCGACTCCGCAAAATATCGGTTCCGCTACCGGGTACTTTCGCAGATCGGATTTGGCAGGGGTGATATTTGTGCCATTATTTTCAAACAATTGGCGGCATATTATCTGTGTCCTGCCGCTTTTGCGGCCGTAATCGGCGGCACGGTTGCGGTGTTCGTTGGAGAGAATTTCAATTTTTATACCGGGGCGCGCACGTCGGGGTGGACGTACTTCTTCGTGGCGATGGCCTTGTTCTTTGGCATTTATGCCGTGTACTTCGCAGTGACGTATATCGGGTTTAAGAGAAACGTGGGAGACGAGGAAGTACCCATAGGACAGCCGCATAGGAAGGAACTGTTGGAGGCATTTAACCGTTATGTCGGGAGGTTCTTGCATGGATAAGATGGGTTATATCAAACGTTGTTTTGAGGAAGAGGAGACACCGGAGCGTTCCATGCACGATAAGGCCATGCATTTGATGAAAATGAATTGCTGGAAGACAAAGTGTACAAGCAGATATTTGGCGGGAAGCTGTCCTTGAACGAGGGGATGCTGTATGAGAACGTAATCGCGCAAATGGTGGTTGCAAACGGCCACAAGTTGTATTTTTTCAACAATATAGCGAGGAAAAACATCGAAACGATATCGAAATTGATTTTATCATTTCTAACCTTTTTTTGGGTTTTATGATTTTTCTTGTAAACCGTAATCCCATATGCTATATTGACAATAGCACTTTGCATTTGAGATTCAATGGTCAATCTGCTTGTTTTATGTTGTATAAAATTGTGGAAAAACAAGTATATGTCATTGGTATATATCATGATTTGCAAGATTACGAGAATAATTTGAACTAGGACGCGGGGCGTGAGAGGGGGATGGCCTATGTATTCGGTTTTCGTGCTGGAGGATGATCTGGAATTGAACCAGGGCATATGCGCGTCGCTACAGAAGGGCGGCTACCGTGTGTTAAGCGCCCGGACTTGCAAAGAGGGAAGGGAAATCGTAAGCCGCCATTCGTTTGACTTGAGCATATTGGACGTGAACCTTCCCGACGGGGATGGATTTGCGTTTTGCAAATGGTTAAAGACGCGACGCAACGTGCCTGTCTTGTTTCTTTCCGCGCGGGATTTGGAAGAGGACGTTTTGAACGGATATGAATTGGGCGCGGTCGATTATGTGACGAAGCCCTTTTCCATGAAGATTCTTTTGAAGAAGATTTCCGTCATCCTTTCGCGGGAGGCAGGTGGACAGAACGTTTATGACGACGGTTTTTTGCGAATTGATTTTGAAGCGGGCATGGTGTGCTCGGGACGGGAAGAGTGCCTCTTGACCCCGACGGAGTACCGCATCCTGAAAAAGCTGGTGGAGCATAAGGGGCAATTGTTGACGTATTCCGTGTTGCTGGATTCCTTGTGGGAGGAGGGCGTGCAGTTTTCGGACAAGCACGCGCTTGCGGTAAACATGAACCGATTGCGTAAAAAGATTGAAAACGAGGAACATGTTTATATTTCGAATGTATATGGAATGGGATATATATGGAAATGATATTGTGTGTGGCAGCCTTGATGTTTGCGGGGACGACGGCCTATTTGCTGTGGAAGAATTACCGTTTGAAACAAGACGTTTATGACGTTACGAAACGTCTGGATGGCGGTTTGAACGAACTGTTAAATGGCGTACGTCTGGATACGGAAGCCTATCGGCAGGATGACTTATGGGGGGCGGTGTATGAGAAATTGTGCCGCGTTTCTGACATGTACGCTCGCAAAAATACGGAGGTTTGGGAGGAAAAGGAAAGCTTGAAGGAACTGGTGTCGGACATTTCGCACCAGACAAAAACGCCGCTTGCAAACATCAAATTATATTTGGAAATGCTTTCGGATGAAAAAAGCGCGGACGTGGTGGAGAGGGCGGCATATTTTGAAAAGCTGGGCGGCCAGGTGGACAAGTTGGATTTCCTGCTCCAAAGTATGGTGAAAATGTCGAGGCTGGAAACGGGAGCAATCAAAATACAAAAAGAGGACGCGCATTTAGCGGAAACGCTTGCGACGGCAGTCGGCGCGGTCGTTCCCGGCGCGGACAAGAAGCGCATTCAAATTTGTGTGGATTATGACGAGAAACTTCGGCTGTGTCATGACAAGAAGTGGACGGGCGAAGCTATTTTCAACATTTTGGAAAATGCGGTCAAATACACGAAAGCCGGCGGCAATATTTATATTTCCGTGAGCCGCGGGGAATTTTTCACGAGAATCAGCGTCGCGGACACGGGCAAGGGAATTTTGGTGGAACGGCAGGGGACGATTTTTACCCGTTTTTATCGCGAGCCGGAGGTGCATGACACCGAGGGCGTCGGTCTGGGCTTGTATTTGGCCCGGAAAATCATAACCATGCAGGACGGATATATCGAAGTGGAATCAAAAGTCAGCAAGGGAAGCACTTTTCATATTAATTTGCCAAATTAAACGTACATGTTTGCCATCATTTTGGCACTGCCCGGGACTTTTATAGAAAAATCACAGTTTTGTGATTTTTTCTTTTTGTGAACGGTTTGTGATTTTTGAAGGTTATGATTTAGGAGAAATACAAGAAAAAGGAGAAAGAAGTCGTCATGAAAAAAATAATTGTAAAAACCAGTTCTTTGAAGAAGTATTATGAAGTCGGCTCGCATACCGTAAAGGCCCTGGACGGGGTGGATTTTGAAGTCAAGGAGCGGGAGTTCGTCTCTATCATCGGGAAGTCGGGATGCGGGAAGAGCACGCTTCTCCACATGATAGGCGGGTTGGATTCCCCGTCTGACGGAACCGTGGCGGTGGACGGCATGAACCTTTCGGAAATGAACCATGAACAGCTCGCGCTTTTCCGGCGGAGGAAGGTGGGATTTATTTTCCAGCAATACAATTTGATTCCCGATTTGAATATTTATGACAATGTCATTTTTCCGCTGGAACTTGACGGGGCGCGGATTGACGAGGCGTTCGTCTGGGAGTTGTTGGAAACGCTTCATATTGCGGACAAGGCGGAAATGTTTCCGCCCATGTTGTCTGGAGGAGAGCAGCAGCGCGCCGCCATCGCGAGGGCGTTGGCAATTAAGCCGGCCATCATACTTGCTGACGAGCCAACGGGAAATCTGGACACCGCCGCCAGCCATGACGTAATCGGGCTTTTGAAGCTCATTGCCAGGAAATATCAGCAGACCCTCATCGTCATTACGCATGATTTGGACATCGCGCAAATGGCGGATAGGACGGTTCGTCTGCAGGACGGGAAAATCTGGAGGGAAGGTGAGTTCCATGCTGGCGAATAACAACAAACCAATTATAAATAAATTGGCGAAAAACACGATTCGGACGAACAAGCGTCAATTTGTCATTTTGTTTGTCACGGTCGCGCTGTCGGCGTTCATGCTGTTTTCTATTTTTACCGTGGGTCTGGCCTATCTGGATTTGAGCAGGGTACAAGACACGCGACTGTACGGTTCGGAATGTGACGTCGCTATCATCAACGGATTTACGGAGGAACAAAAGAAAGTCGCGGCAGAAAATAGTGCGGTGCAGTCGGTCGGGACGCAGGCCTATTGTGGCCATGTGAAAGGCACCGACGCGGATGGCACGGTCAGCGCGGGGCTGTTGTGGTGCGACGAGGCATTCTGGGAAATACAGAAGGCTCCGGCAAGGACGGGAATGGACGGACGCTACCCACAGGCAGAAAATGAAGTGTTGGCCACGAGGGAAGTCCTTGCGGCATGCGGGATGGAATCTCTGTCCGTGGGGGATTGCTTTGTCATGACTTATGAAGATCGCGTGGGCGTTCACATGGAGGAATTCCTCATCAGCGGGATTTGGAGCGGTTATGGCGGGGACAAGGCGAACTTCTACGTTTCCGGGGAATTTTATCGGCGGTCGGGGTATGATTTGGAATCCGACGGGATTTTACAGATAAAGTTTAAGCGGGATTATGTCATGGGAGGAACCATTGAAACGTTGAAAGAAAGTCTGGATTTGTCACCGCGACAGCAATTTCAGCCATCCGACTATATCGAGAGGTCGCTTACGATATTGTTGGCGGTTTGCGGGCTTTGCCTTGTCATTTGTTTAAGTGCCTATCTGCTGATATACAATATCCTATATTTGTCGGTTTCGGGAAAAATACGTTATTATGGGCTGTTGCAGACATTGGGAATGACAAAAAGACAGTTGGTTTCGTTTATTAAGAGACAGATGCAGGCGGTGGGAATTGGTGGAATTGCGGCAGGCCTTGCTTCGGGCGTGCTCGTTTCGTTGTTCTTTGTTCCGCGCGTCATGGAAATTCTGGGGATTTCTCTGGGAAATGTAAGCGTTCGTTTTTATCCTGCCGTGTTGGCTTTGAGCGTGCTGACGACGGGAATCGCCATATTGGGCGGAATCCGAACGCCGATTCACATTGCCACGGACGTGACACCTTTGGAAGCGACGAAGTATCGGGGGAGCGGCGAGGCGAGGGGCGCGAGCCAAGAGAAAAATCGCAAAGAAGCCCGCGAGGGCGGGGAGGGAGCCACGGATTTCACGGTGGCGAAGAGGCGAAAAGGGGGAAATTTGTATTGGCGCATGGCAAAGGACCAGCTTAAGAAAGACAAAAAGAAAACGGCCATCGTTTTTCTGTCTCTGGCAACGAGTTTTATCGTGTTTTATTGCCTGACCACGATTGTTGACAGCCAGGGGGAGAGAACCGTGTATCCGAATTATTGGGACGCGGACTTTATCGTGCAAAATGCCACGCAGACGACGGAGGACGTGGAGTCGCTGCGGCCGGCGATTGGTGAGTCGTTCACATCTGACATAAAAAAGGTGGAGGGCGTGAAGGAAGTGCACGCGGTTTTGGGGATTCCGATTGTATTTCCATATTATGGAGGTGGTTTCGGGGATTTTTGGATAAAGGGGTATACGGAATTAAAACCGTATTTGTCTTATTCCGAGACGATTTTGGATTATCAGGGGAATCCGGAAAAATATTATGGCATGTTGAAAGGAATCGGCGAGGCCGAGTTTGATTATTTGAATGGCGTGCTGGGAAATGCCGTGGAAAAGGGGGATTTTGTGGCCGGGAGAACCGCGATTCTGCAATATGCGGGATTTGAAATACCACAAGAATGGGTGGGCGGCAAGGTTTCGTTCACGGTGGGGGATAAGACGCGGGAAATCACCATCGGCGCGGTCAATTATGGGGATTATTACGGGGCGTCCACCAACGTAGGGGCGAATTTGATTGTCAGCGAGGAATATGTGGAGACTTTGACGGAAAAACCATATATTTTAAGCCTTACCGTCAAATACGAGCGGCCTTACATGGAAGATGCGGAGAACGCGGTGAAGCGTTTGTTGGAAGAAAATCCGTACAATCAGGACTTACTTTTTGTTTCGAAGTATGACGAGATGAAAACGATTCAGGATTCGCGGGGGGGCATGTTTGAAATCGGCACCGTGATTGCAGGTCTTTTGCTGTTGGTAGGCATGCTCAACTATGTCAATACGATAGCGAGCGGCATGCAGAACCGGAAGTTGACGTTTTCGATTATGGAGAGCGTCGGCATGTCAAGAAAGCAGGTGAGGAACTTGTTGGTTCGGGAGGGTGTTTTATATGCCGCCGGTTCCATTTTTATCGCGTTGACGGTCGGAACCGTCGTCACATATGTCGCCTTTGAATCCGTGAATTATATGGGGGCTTTGTTCCGAATCCCGGTTCTTCCGCTATTGTGCGCCGCCATGCTTGTGATGGTGATTTGCGTGGTGACGCCGCTTGTCACTTATGGGCGACTGGTGAGAAATCGTTCCATCGTAGAGCGATTGCGGGAATATGAATAATGTGATATCATGATACCCAGGGTCAAAAGGTCATGCGTTTCATGCGGGCATGAAAAGGCATGACCTTGGGTTCCGCAAAACACCGAGAAGTAGCTATTTGGAGGAATTTTGTCATGGAGCAGATGACGTTATTTGACAGGGAGCTTCCCAAGCCGCTGGCCGACCGCCTGCGGCCGCAGAATTTGGAGGAATATGTGGGACAAACGCATTTGTTGGGGAAGGGCAAGGTGCTCCGCCGCTTGATTGAGGGCGACCAGGTGTCTTCCATGATTTTCTGGGGGCCGCCAGGGGTGGGAAAGACCACGTTGGCCAGAATCATTGCCAATCGTACAAAAGCCGCATTTATTGACTTTTCGGCTGTCACCAGCGGCATCAAGGAGATTAAGACGGTCATGCAAAAGGCCGAGGAAAATCGCCGATATGGGGAAAAGACCATCGTCTTCGTGGACGAGATTCACCGTTTCAACAAGGCGCAGCAGGATGCGTTTCTGCCGTTTGTGGAAAAGGGAAGCATTATTTTGATTGGCGCGACAACGGAAAATCCATCCTTTGAAATTAATAGCGCGCTTTTATCACGCTGCAAGGTGTTCGTTTTGCAGGAACTGAAAACAGAGGAATTGGCGGGACTGCTTTTGCGAGCGTTGAAGGACGAGAGGGGATTTGGCGGTCAGAAGATTCACATTTCAGATGACATGTTGGAAATCATCGCGACGTTTGCAAACGGGGACGCAAGGACGGCTCTTTCAACGTTGGAGATGGTCATTTTAAACGGGGAAATTAGTGGCGACGGCTCCGTGACCGTTACACGGGAAACGTTGGAGCAATGTACGTCCAAAAAGGCGTTATTATACGACAAAAAAGGTGAGGAGCATTATAATCTGATTTCCGCCCTCCACAAGTCAATGCGCAATTCCGATCCGGACGCGGCGGTATACTGGCTGGCGAGGATGCTGGAGGCGGGGGAAGACCCGCTTTACGTCGCCCGCCGGGTGACCCGTTTTGCCAGCGAGGACGTCGGGCTGTCCGATCCGAGGGCATTGGAATTGGCCGTCGCGGCGTATCAGGCCTGCCATTTGATTGGCATGCCCGAATGCAGCGTCCATTTGGCACAGGCGGTCGTTTACATGTCGCTGGCGCCAAAATCGAATGCCGTTTATCGGGCGTATGAGCAGGCAAAAGTGGACGCGCTATCGCAGCTTGCAGAACCGGTGCCGATGGTGATTCGTAATGCGGTCACTGGCTTGATGAAGGAGTTGGATTATGGGAAAGGTTACCAGTACGCCCATGACACAAAGGAAAAGCTGACCGACATGCAATGCTTGCCGGATTCCCTTCAGGGGCGGGAATATTACGTTCCGACGAGCCAGGGGGAGGAAGAAAAATTCAGGGAGCGGCTTAAGCAGGTGAGGGCGTGGAGAAAGGAACGGATGAAGATGCAAGAGGATGGAAACAGGGAAGGGAATTGATGAACGAAAAAGCGTCGGATGGAAAATGGACAAGGGAGGATGAATAAAAATGGAGCGATATAAGGGGCGACCGCGGGATAAAGAAACGCGGTTGGCGAAGGAAATCAGGGTATACGATTATTTGGACGGTTTGCACGTGGAGTACGAGCGGATTGACCACGAGGCGGCCATGACGATGGAGGTCTGCGAAGAGATTGACAAGGTGCTGGAGGCGGCCATTTGCAAAAATTTGTTTCTTTGTAACCGGCAGGAAACGGAATTTTATCTTTTGCTGATGCCGGGGGACAAGAAATTCAAGACGAAGGACTTGTCGGCACAGATTGGATCGTCGCGCTTGTCATTTGCCAAGGATGAATACCTGGAAAAATATTTGGATTTGACCCCGGGGAGCGTCAGCGTCATGGGGCTTATGAACGATAAGGAAAAGAAGGTGCATTTGATAATGGATGAGGACGTGCTGCGCGAGGAATACATTGGCTTCCACCCGTGCATCAACACGTCGAGCATTCGCTTTCGAACGCGTGATTTGATAGAAGTGATTCTGCCGGATCTGGGATACGAGGCCACGATTGTGAAATTGCCGGACGTGGGGTGAAGAGCGTTGCAATCCTGCCCGCGCTGGCGCGGTGCTGAATTGTAACCAATAGTAACTGAATTTTTGCAAAAGATAAGGAAAAGACTTGACTTCCATGGTCGTGCCGTGTTACAATCCTATGGCGAATGGAAGTAGGTCTTTTTTTTATGTCTAAAACCAGATGGCCTCGCAAGCCATCAGTAACACTGTGTAGTTTAGTATAAGAAAAGCGAGGTGGAAGTTGTGCGCACAAGAATCACATTGGCATGTACGGAATGCAAGAACCGCAATTACAACATGACGAAGGACAAGAAAGCTCATCCGGATCGTATGGAGACGAAGAAGTATTGCAAGTTCTGCAGATCACACACACTGCACAAGGAGACGAAGTAAGCGGTCTGGAAGGAGAGGTATTTATGAGTGAAAAGTCAGCAAAGACACAGAAGAAAAGCTGGTTCAAAGGGTTGAAGACGGAGTTCGGCAAGGTTGTCTGGCCGGACAAGAAAGCACTCGTGAAGCAGACGACGGCGGTTGTGACGGTTTCTGTATGTCTGGGCGCGATTATCACGATAATTGATGCCATCATGAAGTACGGAATCGACTTGCTGGTCAGGTAGCTCTGGCTGCAGCGGAAAGGTGATTATATGTCAGAGGCAAAATGGTATGTGGTTCATACCTATTCGGGGTATGAAAACAAGGTGAAGGCAAACATCGACAAGACCATCGAGAACCGTCACCTGGAAGATCAGATTCTGGAAGTCCGGGTTCCGTTGGAGGAAGTCATCGAGCTGAAAAACGGCATCCAGAAGGTCAGTATGAAGAAGCTGTTTCCGGGCTACGTCATGATTCACATGATTATGAACGATGACACATGGTACGTCGTTCGTAATACCCGTGGCGTGACGGGGTTTGTCGGGCCTGGTTCCAAACCGGTTCCGTTGGAAGAGGCGGAGATGGAGAAATTTGGGATTGGCCATGGTAGCGTGATTGCGGCATTCGAAGTCGGTGACGCGATTACCGTGACGGGCGGCGCTTGGGAAGGGACGGCCGGGGTCGTTCAGTCCGTTAACAAGCAGAAACAGAGCCTGACGATCAATGTGGAGTTGTTTGGCCGTGAAACTCCGGTCGAACTTGGTTTCTCAGAAGTAAGGAAGATGGATTAAAACAGTGGGAGGGATAAAAAGTCCCGCAGGTACCACAAGGAGGTAATGAAAAATGGCAAAGAAAATTGAAGGTTACATCAAATTACAGATTCCAGCAGGAAAAGCGACTCCGGCACCTCCGGTTGGTCCGGCACTCGGACAGCACGGTGTCAACATCATGGAGTTTACGAAGCAGTTTAACGCGAAGACGGCGGATCAGGGAGACCTCGTGATTCCGGTCGTGATTACGGTTTATGCCGATAGGAGTTTCAGCTTTGTTACCAAGACTCCCCCGGCTCCGGTATTGATTAAGAAAGCCTGCAACATCAAGTCTGGTTCTGGCGCGCCGAACAAGACCAAGGTTGCCACGATTACGAAGGCCCAGGTGGAAGAGATCGCCAAGACGAAGATGCCGGACCTCAATGCGGCGACGTTGGAAGCGGCGATGAGCATGATCGAGGGAACTTGCCGTTCCATGGGCGTGAGCGTGGCAGAGTAAGCGAGAAGGCGCTGAACGGTTGCATGAAACAGTATTGAAAACAGTGGGAGGGGTATGAACCCGCCATTACCACAAGGAGGTTATTTGAAATGAAACGAGGAAAGAAATATATCGAAGCCGCAAAAAAGATTCAGAGGGGAAACCTTTATGAGAAGGACGAGGCGATTGCCCTTGTAAAGAATGCGGCGATAGCCAAATTTGATGAAACGATCGAGGCTCATATCAGGACGGGGTGTGACGGCCGTCATGCGGATCAGCAGATTCGTGGCGCGGTCGTGTTGCCGCACGGAACCGGTAAGAAGGTTCGCATTCTCGTGTTCGCGAAGAACGCGAAGGCAGACGAGGCACAAGCAGCAGGTGCGGATTATGTTGGCGGAGATGAGCTGATTCCGAAGATTCAAAACGAAGGTTGGCTGGACTTTGACGTCGTAGTCGCCACGCCGGACATGATGGGCGTTGTCGGACGTTTGGGACGCGTGCTCGGACCGAAGGGTCTGATGCCGAACCCGAAGGCCGGAACCGTCACCATGGACGTGACCAAGGCGGTCAATGATATCAAGGCCGGTAAGATTGAATATAGATTGGATAAGACGAACATCATCCATGTGCCGATTGGCAAGGCTTCCTTTACGGAGGAACAATTAGCGGACAACTTCCAGACGCTTATTGACGCGATTATCAAGGCAAGGCCGGCGGCTCTGAAAGGACAGTATTTGAAGAGCGTGACCTTGACCTCCACCATGGGACCCGGCGTGAAGCTGAACCCGATGAAGTTACAATAAAAAGTTACCGTTACAATCCGGCTCGCGCTGGCGCGGCGCTGAATTGTGACAGGTTACCGTAAGCTACTATTCACGGTTAAAAAAATATATTGACAATTACCACCTTTGGTGGTAATCTATTAAAGCAATTGACTGCCGAAGACAGCAGGTGCCGTAAGGAACCGCCGCGAAATGAGTTGTGGCATTTCGTGACAGAACCGTAGGCATAAGGAGAAAACGCCTGCCGAGGAAGACAAGAATCCTTATGAGAGAATTCTGGAAACGTTCCCATGTCTTTGGACATGGGGGCGTCTTTTGATTTAGCAGTCGTTTAAAATCTATAAGGAGGTGCACCAGAACGTGGCAAAAGTAGAATTAAAACAACCTATCGTGGCAGCTATCGCGGAAGACGTCAAGGGAGCCCAGTCGGTCGTGCTTGTAGATCATCGCGGTTTGACCGTGGCCCAGGACACGGAGCTTCGTAAACAGCTTCGCGAGGCGGGCATTGTTTACAAGGTATGCAAGAACACGATGATGAAGAGGGCATTCGAAGGAACCGAGTTTGAGGGCCTGACCGAGTATTTGGAAGGACCGAGCGCGATCGCGGTTTCCAAAGATGACGCGACGGCTCCGGCGAGGATTATCTGTAATTTTGCGAAGACGGCCAACAAGTTGGAAGTTAAGGCCGGCGTGGTAGAAGGAACCGTGTATGACATGGCGGGCGTGGTAGAATTGTCCAAGATTCCTTCCAGAGAAGAGCTTATTTCCAAGTTCCTCGGAAGTATCCAGTCCCCGATTTCGAACTTTGCTCGTGTCATCAAACAGATTGCAGAGCAGGGCGGCGAGGCTCCGGCAGCAGAAGAAGCGGCTCCGGCCGAGGCGTAAGGGCAGCAGGCTCTGGAAGTGCCAGGGGCGATGCGTACTTTTTTCGGTCGGCATGACAAATGACAAGGGTCTGGCGGTCGGATAGGGGCAACACAGAAAACACATAATAAAAATAATGAAAAACAAATAATAAAGAAAATGGAGGATATAAAAATGGCTAAGTTGACAACGGCAGAGATGATTGAAGCAATCAAAGAAATGTCCGTACTTGAGTTGAATGAATTGGTAAAAGCATGTGAAGAAGAGTTTGGTGTATCTGCGGCGGCAGGTGTCGTAGTTGCGGCGGCGGCAGAGGGGCCGGCAGCAGAAGAGAAGACCGAGTTTGATGTCGAGTTGACGTCGGCGGGCGCATCCAAGGTTAAGGTTATCAAGGCGGTTCGTGAGATCACGGGTCTTGGCTTGAAGGAAGCAAAAGAGCTTGTTGACGGCGCGCCGAAGATGGTGAAAGAGGGCGTTTCCAAGGCGGAAGCCGATGAAATCAAGGCCAAGCTTGAAGGAGAGGGCGCGGAAGTTACCGTTAAATAATTTTGACCGAGCGGCTTGAAAGAAGCGATTCGGAAGAGACTGGGGGAAAGGCATCATGCGGACGAGTTTGCAAGGTGCCTTTTTCTGCGATGTTTTTGCCATAATGTAGAAAAAAAGATTGACAGGTAAAAGAGTTTTGTGCTATATTAGAAAATGCACTATTGTGGAAAGTTATACCATTGTAGTACATTCAGCTATAGACAAGGCTCTTTTTACGTTACCGGGAGTATCAAAGGGCAAGTTGTGCGGCCCGTCGTAAAATATAGATAAGGAGTGAAGCGTCAATGGAGAAACAAAGAATTCGTCCCATCACAAATGGAAAAAGTTCGCGCATGAGCTATTCCAGGCAAAAAGAAGTATTGGAGATGCCGAATTTGATCGAAGTCCAGAAGAATTCTTACGAATGGTTCTTGGGCGAAGGTCTGAAAGAGGTGTTCAACGATATTTCGCCGATTGCCGATTACAGCGGCCATCTAAGTCTGGAATTCGTTGATTTCAGACTCTGCGAGAATGAGGTGAAGTACACGATTGAAGAGTGCAAAGAACGCGATGCGACTTATGCCGCGCCTCTGAAGGTAAGGGTCAGGCTCTATAACAAAGAGGCTGATGAGATTAACGAGCATGAAATCTTCATGGGGGACCTCCCACTGATGACCAAGACGGGAACCTTTGTAATCAATGGCGCGGAACGTGTCATTGTCAGCCAGTTGGTTCGCTCTCCGGGCATTTATTATGGCATTGCCCATGACAAGCTGGGCAAGAAACTGTATTCCGCCACCGTGATTCCAAACCGTGGGGCGTGGCTGGAGTACGAGACGGACTCCAATGACGTTTTTTACGTGCGCGTTGACCGTACCAGGAAGGTGCCGATTACGGTGTTGATTCGCGCGCTTGGCATCGGCACGAATGCCGAGATACTAGATCTATTTGGCGAAGAGCCGAAGATTCTGGCAAGCTTTGGAAGGGACACTGCTGAGAATTATCAGGAGGGTCTGTTAGAGTTATACAAAAAGATTCGGCCGGGAGAGCCGTTGGCGGTAGACAGCGCGGAAAGCCTGATCACCAGCATGTTCTTTGATGCAAGACGTTATGACTTGGCAAAAGTAGGACGTTATAAATTCAACAAAAAACTGGCGTTGAGAAGTCGTGTGACCGGCTGCGTGCTGGCGGAGGACGTGGTAAGCCATATCACGGGCGAGGTCGTTGCCGAGAAGGGGACGACGATTACCAAGGAACTGGCTGATGCCATTCAGAATTCCGCAGTGTCCTATTTGTGGGTGGAAGGGGAAGACGAGTCGCGCAATATCAAGATCCTTTCCAACATGATGGTTGATTTCGGCAGCATCGTGGACATTGACCCGAAGGAAGTAGGGGTGACGGAACAAGTATATTATCCGGTCCTGGAAGGGCTTTTGGAAGAGTCCGCGGGCGATGTCGAGGAATTGAAAGAATTGGTTCGCAGGGACTTGTCTGACTTGATTCCGAAGCATATTACGAAAGAGGACATACTAGCGTCCATTAATTATAACATGCATTTGGAATATGGTATGGGAAATGACGACGACATCGACCATTTAGGCAATCGGCGGATTCGTGCCGTGGGCGAATTGCTTCAGAACCAGTATCGGATTGGGTTGTCCAGGTTGGAGAGGGTGGTTCGAGAGCGGATGACGACGCAGGATCAGGAGGGGATTTCTCCGCAGTCGCTGATTAATATTAAGCCGGTGACGGCGGCCGTGAAGGAGTTCTTTGGCTCGTCGCAGTTGTCCCAGTTCATGGATCAAAATAATCCGTTGGGTGAGTTGACGCATAAGAGGCGTCTGTCCGCCTTGGGACCAGGTGGTTTGTCTCGTGACCGTGCGGGATTTGAGGTGCGTGACGTGCATTATTCTCATTATGGAAGAATGTGCCCGATTGAGACACCCGAAGGCCCGAACATCGGCCTGATAAACTCGCTGGCTTGCTATGCCCGGATTAACCAATACGGCTTCGTGGAGGCACCGTACCGCAAGGTTGACAAGACGGATCCGAACAATCCAATCGTTACCGAGGAGGTCGTGTACATGACGGCCGACGAGGAGGACAATTATCACGTGGCGCAGGCAAATGAGCCGTTGGACGAGGAAGGACATTTCCTGCATAAGAACGTATCCGGGCGTTACCGCGAGGAGACGCAGGAGTACGAGAGAAGCAAGTTTGATTACATGGACGTTTCACCGAAGATGGTGTTCTCGGTCGCCACAGCGTTGATTCCGTTCCTGCAGAATGACGACGCGAACCGCGCGCTGATGGGATCCAACATGCAGCGTCAGGCGGTGCCGCTTCTGTCCACGGAGGCTCCGGCCGTTGGTACGGGGCTGGAAGTGAAAGCGGCGGTGGACTCCGGCGTCTGCATCATCGCGGAGCAAGGCGGCGTCGTGGAGCGTTCCACGGCGAAGGAGATTACCATCAGGCAGGACGACAAGACGAAAAAGACATATAAACTGACGAAGTTTTTGAGAAGTAACCAAAGCAACTGTTACAATCAGAAACCGATTGTGAATAAAGGCGAGCGCGTGGAGGCGGGACAAGTAATTGCGGATGGCCCGTCCACGTTTAATGGCGAGATGGCGTTGGGCAAGAATCCCCTGATTGGTTTCATGACGTGGGAGGGCTATAATTACGAGGACGCGGTTTTGTTGAGCGAGCGTTTGGTGCAAGACGACGTGTATACTTCCGTGCATATCGAGGAGTACGAGGCGGAGGCGCGTGACACGAAGCTTGGCCCGGAGGAAATCACGAGGGACATTCCGGGTGTCGGTGATGATGCCCTCAAGGATTTGGACGAGAGGGGAATCATCCGTATTGGCGCCGAGGTTCGTGCGGGCGACATTCTGGTCGGCAAGGTGACCCCGAAGGGAGAGACGGAGCTGACGGCGGAAGAGCGTTTGTTACGGGCGATTTTTGGCGAGAAAGCGCGCGAGGTAAGGGACACGTCGCTCAAGGTGCCGCACGGCGAGTACGGTATCGTGGTGGATGCGAAAATATTTACGAGAGAGAACGGCGACGAACTGTCTCCAGGCGTGAATCAGGCGGTACGCATTTATATTGCTCAGAAAAGGAAGATTTCCGTGGGCGACAAGATGGCTGGCCGTCATGGAAACAAGGGTGTTGTTTCCCGCGTGCTTCCGGTCGAGGATATGCCGTACCTTCCGAACGGCCGTCCGCTCGATATCGTGTTGAACCCATTGGGTGTTCCGTCACGTATGAATATCGGACAGGTGTTGGAAATTCACTTGAGCCTTGCCGCGAAGGCACTTGGATTCAATATTTCCACGCCGGTGTTCGATGGGGCGAATGAAAATGACATTATGGACACGCTGGATTTGGCAAACGATTATGTCAATCTGGAATGGGATGAATTTAAGGCAAAGCATGGCGAAGAGCTGTTGCCGGAGGTGTTGGATTACTTGTATGAGAACCGCGACCACCGTGAGGTATGGAAAGGGGTTCCTCTGTCCCGGGATGGCAAGGTTCGTCTGCGTGACGGACGTACCGGCGAGTTTTTTGACAGCCCGGTAACCATTGGGCACATGCATTATTTGAAACTTCACCACTTGGTGGACGACAAGATTCATGCACGTTCTACCGGACCATACTCACTTGTCACGCAGCAGCCGCTAGGTGGCAAGGCTCAATTCGGCGGACAGCGTTTCGGCGAGATGGAAGTATGGGCGCTCGAGGCATACGGCGCTTCTTACACGTTGCAGGAAATCCTGACCGTGAAGTCGGACGACGTGGTGGGACGTGTGAAGACATACGAGGCCATTATCAAGGGGGAGAACATCCCGGAACCGGGCATTCCCGAGTCTTTCAAGGTTCTGCTGAAGGAGCTGCAGTCGTTGGCGCTTGACGTGCGCGTGCTGCGTGACGACAATACCGAGGTGGAAATCATGGAGTCGGTTGATTATGGCAATACCAACTTCAATTCCATCATTGAAGGTGACAGAAGGTATGAAGATGACAGCGAATCTTTCGGGGCGCACGGTTTTACCGAGCAGGAATTCGTGAAAGGAGAGCTTGAGGATGTTGAACCGGAGGAGGATGAATTCGATGACAGTGACGATGACATCCTTGGGTTTGATGAGTATTATGACGATGACGATATGGAATAGGAGGAGCCAACAGTATGCCAATGAATAATGAACAACAACAAGAACCATTAACATTTGATGCGATAAAAATCGGTCTGGCTTCACCGGATAAGATACTGGAGTGGTCTCGCGGCGAGGTGACGAAACCCGAGACGATTAACTATAGGACGCTCAAGCCCGAGAAAGACGGATTGTTCTGCGAGAGGATTTTTGGTCCAAGCAAAGATTGGGAATGCCATTGTGGAAAATATAAAAAAATTCGTTATAAGGGCGTGGTTTGCGACCGATGTGGCGTGGAAGTGACAAAGTCAAGCGTGCGTCGGGAGCGCATGGGGCACATCGCGTTGGCGGCTCCCGTTTCCCATATTTGGTACTTTAAGGGGATTCCGAGCCGTATGGGACTGATACTGGATATTTCCCCCAGAACTTTGGAGAGGGTATTGTATTTTGCTTCTTACATCGTGCTTGACAAGGGCGAGACGGATTTGCAGTATAAGCAGATTTTGTCCGAGAACGAGTATCAGGAGGCAAGGGAGAAATGGGGCAAGTCCTTCCGCGTGGGAATGGGCGCGGAGTCCATTCAGGAACTTTTGCAGGCCATTGACTTGGAGGAAGAGTATAAACAGCTTCAAGACGTTTTGAACAATTCTACCGGGCAGAAACGCGCCAGGGTGGTGAAGCGTCTGGAAGTGGTGGAGGCATTCCGCGAGTCAGGTAATCGGCCGGAGTGGATGATTTTGGAGGCGATTCCGGTCATTCCGCCGGATTTGCGCCCGATGGTGCAGTTGGACGGAGGACGTTTCGCGACATCTGATTTGAATGACTTATATAGGCGGATCATCAATAGGAACAATCGTTTGAGAAGGCTTTTGGAGTTGGGCGCGCCGGATATCATTGTGCGCAACGAAAAGAGAATGTTGCAGGAGGCTGTGGACGCCTTGATTGATAATGGCCGTCGTGGTCGTCCGGTCACGGGACCTGGCAATAGGGCGTTGAAGTCCTTGTCCGACATGCTGAAAGGTAAGTCGGGGCGTTTTCGTCAGAACTTGCTTGGAAAGCGTGTTGATTATTCAGGACGTTCCGTTATCGTGGTCGGGCCGGAGCTTAAGATTTACCAGTGCGGTTTGCCAAAGGAGATGGCAATCGAGCTATTCAAGCCATTTGTCATGAAGGAATTGGTGGCGAACGGAACCGCGCACAATATTAAAAACGCGAAAAAGATGGTGGAGCGTTTGCAGCCGGAGGTTTGGGACGTACTCGAGGAGGTCATCAAGGAGCACCCGGTCATGCTAAACCGTGCTCCCACGCTGCATAGGCTGGGTATTCAGGCGTTCGAGCCGATTTTGGTGGAAGGCAAGGCCATCAAGCTGCATCCGTTGGTATGTACTGCATACAATGCGGACTTCGACGGGGACCAGATGGCGGTGCACGTGCCGTTGTCCGTGGAGGCGCAGGCGGAATGCAGATTTCTATTGCTTTCCCCGAACAACTTGCTGAAGCCATCGGACGGCGGGCCGGTGGCGGTTCCTTCGCAAGACATGGTGTTGGGTATTTATTATCTGACGCAGGAGAGGCCGGGAGCCAAGGGAGAGGGAATGTTTTTCCGTAGCTTGAGCGAGGCGATTCTGGCTTATGAAAACGAGTATATTACCTTACATTCCAAAATCAAGGTTCGTGTCAGCAAGAAGCGGGAGGATGGCAGCGTAAGGACGGGAGTCATTGACGTGACGCTTGGACGTATGCTGTTCAATGAAATTATTCCGCAGGACTTGGGCTTCGTGGATCGTGAGTTGGAGGAAAACGAACTGCGTCCGGAAATTGATTTCCATGTGGGAAAGAAGCAATTAAAGCAGATTTTGGAAAAAGTTATCAATACCCATGGGGCGACGCAGACGGCAGAAGTGCTTGATGACGTAAAGTCCATCGGTTACAAATATTCGACGAGGGCGGCCATGACGGTGTCCATTTCTGACATGACCGTGCCGCCGCAGAAGCCGCAGTTGATTGAAGAGGCGCAAAACACCGTCGACAAGATTACCAAGAACTACAAGCGCGGCTTGATTACCGAGGAAGAGCGTTATAAGGAAGTCGTGGAAACTTGGAAGGTGACGGACGACATGTTGACGGAGGCTTTGTTGTCAGGACTGGACGAGTATAACAACATCTTCATGATGGCGGACTCTGGAGCCCGTGGTTCTGACAAGCAGATTAAGCAGCTTGCCGGCATGCGTGGACTTATGGCGGACACGACCGGCCGTACCATCGAGTTGCCGATTAAGTCTAATTTCCGTGAGGGATTGGACGTATTGGAATATTTCATGTCGGCTCACGGGGCACGGAAAGGTATGTCTGACACGGCCTTGCGTACGGCGGACTCGGGGTATTTGACGAGGCGTTTGGTGGACGTGTCGCAGGAGCTTATTATTCATGATACGGACTGCGCAAGTGACGAGAAGGAGATTCCCGGCATGTACGTGCAGGCGTTTATGGATGGTAATGAGGAGATTGAGAGCCTTCAAGAGCGTATCACGGGCCGTTTCGCCTGCGAGGACATCAAGGACAAGGACGGAAACGTTTTAGTAAAGGCAAATCATATGATTACGCCGCGTCGGGCCGAGCGCGTGATGAAAAATGGCGTAGATGAGAATGGCAACGAATTGACGAAGATAAAGATTCGTACGATTTTGACATGTAGGTGTCGTGACGGCGTTTGTTCGAAATGCTATGGGGCCAACATGGCGACCGGCGAGGCGGTACAGGTCGGTGAGGCGGTCGGCATCATCGCCGCACAGTCCATCGGCGAGCCGGGCACGCAGCTTACGATGCGAACGTTCCATAACGGCGGCGTGGCCGGGGACGATATCACGCAGGGTCTTCCGCGTGTCGAGGAGTTGTTTGAGGCGAGAAAGCCGAAGGGTTTGGCCATCATCACGGAATTCGCGGGAACCGCGACGTTGAGCGACACAAAGAAAAAGCGCGAAGTTATCGTTTCCAATACCGATACGGGAGAATCCAAGGCTTATTTAATCCCGTATGGTTCCCGAATCAGAGTACAAGACGGTCAGGTGCTCGAGGCCGGAGACGTTTTGACCGAGGGTAGCGTAAATCCGCATGACTTGTTGAAAATCAAGGGACTGAGGGCGGCTCAGGATTATTTGCTCCGTGAGGTGCAGAGGGTTTACCGCCTGCAGGGCGTGGAAATCAACGACAAGCATATCGAGGTCATCGTGCGCCAGATGCTGAAGAAGATTCGTGTCGAGGAAAAGGGCGATACGGATTTCTTGCCGGGTAGCATGGTTGACGTGTTGTTGTTCGAGGAAATCAACGAGCGGATGCGCCTGGAGGGCAAGGAAGAGGCGATTGGCGAGCAAATCATGCTGGGAATCACCAAGGCTTCCTTGGCGACTGACTCTTTCTTGTCGGCGGCTTCTTTCCAGGAGACGACGAAGGTTTTGACCGAGGCGGCCATCAAGGGCAAGGTGGATCACTTGGTAGGCCTGAAGGAGAACGTCATCATCGGAAAGCATATTCCGGCTGGTACGGGCATGAAGAAATATCGCGACGTGCGGCTTAGCACCGACATGGAGCCGGAGGACGAGATTTCGTTCGAGGAAGGTGAAGAGATGGCGGAAGAAGACGGTGGTTTGGCTGGCTTGTCGGATAGCGGCAAGTTCCTTGCACAGTTGGAGGATGAGTATGACGAGTTGGCCGCGGAAGAGTCCGGGTTGGAAATGATGGACGACGGGAATATGGAGATGAGAGCGGTGGACGCGGACTATTCGAATATGGAAGATTCGAAGACGAACTATTCGGATAGGGATGATTTAGACATGGATGATTTAGATATAGAAGAACCTGATGCAGAAGAAGTAGATGTTTAGAATAGCGGCTCCTAAGCGGACGAAAAGCGTCGGCTTAGGAGCGTTGTGCTACTAGTAGAACGTTGAGGAGGACGAAAGGCATGGAAAACATGATGTTGCTGGTTCCGGCGGTTGCCGTGCTTGCTTTGGCGTTTGCGGGGTATCTTGCAATCAAGGTTTGCAGGCAGAACGCGGGGACGGATAGGATGAGGGAAATCGCGGACGCAATTGCGGAAGGTGCCCGCGCGTTTTTAACGGCGGAGTATAAGATTCTGGTTGTCTTCGTTGTCGTGTTGTTTTTATTAATCGGAGTTGGGATTGGAAACTGGATAACGGCGCTTTGCTTCGTGATAGGGGCGGCATTTTCCACAATTGCCGGATACTGCGGGATGACGGTTGCCACGAAGGCAAACGTGCGGACGGCGAACGCGGCCAGGATGAATGGCATGAACAAGGCATTGTCCGTCGCGTTTTCCGGTGGTGCCGTGATGGGCATGTGCGTGGCCGGCCTGGGGGCACTTGGCGTGAGCGTGGTGTATATTCTGACGAAGAACGTGGACGTATTGTCAGGCTTCAGCCTGGGCGCGTCCTCCATCGCGTTGTTTGCCCGCGTGGGCGGCGGCATCTACACCAAGGCGGCCGACGTGGGAGCGGACCTGGTGGGCAAGGTGGAAGCCGGGATTCCAGAAGATGACCCGCGCAATCCGGCCGTGATTGCGGACAATGTCGGGGATAATGTCGGTGACGTGGCCGGCATGGGCGCGGACTTGTTTGAGTCTTACGTGGGTTCTCTGGTGTCGGCTCTGACTTTGGGGGCGGCAGTGGCCGCCGTATCGGGCGTGTTGTTTCCTTTGGCCGTCGCGGCCTGCGGCCTGATGGCATCTATTATCGCCTCGTTTTTCGTGAAGGGTTCCGAAAATGGTAACCCGCAGAAAGCCTTGACGCGGGGAAGTTACGTTTCGGCGGGAATCGTCATCGTGGCGGCCATCATATTAAGCTTCGTCTTGTTTGACGGGATACAAGCGGCCATCGCGGTCATCGCAGGCTTGGTGGTCGGTGTCATTATTGGCAATGTGACTGAATATTATACGTCTGCCGATTATAAACCGGTAAAGCGGATTGGCGAGCAGTCCGAAACCGGGGCGGCGACGACGATTATCAGTGGTATCGCGGTGGGAATGCAGTCCACGGCAATTCCGATTTTACTGATTTGCGTGGCTATTTTTGTTGCTTATAAGGTAGATGGATTGTATGGCATCGCCTTGGCTGCGGTGGGCATGCTTTCCACGACTGGTATTACGGTCGCGGTTGACGCGTATGGCCCGATTGCGGACAATGCGGGCGGTATTGCGGAAATGGCCGGATTGGATGAATCGGTGCGCGAGATTACGGATAAGCTGGATTCCGTGGGAAATACGACCGCGGCGATGGGGAAGGGGTTTGCCATTGGTTCGGCGGCTTTGACGGCATTGGCATTGTTTGTTTCCTATGCCACCGCGGTGGGGTTGGAGGAGAGCGGGATCAATTTGTTGGATTACAAGGTGATTATTGGCTTGTTCATCGGCGGCATGCTGACGTTCTTGTTCTCGGCTTTCACGATGGACTCCGTGTCCAAGGCGGCTTATAAGATGATTGAGGAAGTAAGGCGGCAGTTCCGTGAGAAGCCGGGCATCATGAAGGGTACGGACAAACCAGACTATACTTCCTGCGTGGCCATCTCCACGACGGCGGCGTTGCGCGAGATGCTCCTTCCGGGCATCATGGCGGTGGTGGTTCCATTGTTGGTAGGCGTTTTGTTGGGCGTCCAGGCACTTGGCGGACTGCTTGGGGGTGCGTTGGTGACGGGTGTCTTGATGGCGGTGTTCATGTCTAATTCCGGCGGGGCGTGGGACAATGCGAAGAAGTACATTGAGGTCGGGAATCATGGGGGAAAGGGCAGCGAGGCGCACAAGGCGGCCGTCGTGGGCGACACGGTGGGAGATCCGTTTAAAGACACGTCTGGTCCGTCGATTAACATCCTGATCAAGCTGATGACGATTGTGTCGCTGGTGTTTGCGCCATTGTTCGTGGCCATCGGTGGGATTTTGTAATGACCGCATCGGTGAAAGAGGGTGTTTGCGCCCTTGACAAGATAGGGTAGAGAAAAAGGTGAAAGAAAAGCAGTCTTGGATTTGTCCATGGAAATGGAGGAGTCCAGGCTGCTTTTTTGCACATGATTATTTTTTGTTCTTATACTGCTGCAAGACGAGTTGGATTCGTTCGTTCGGATTTAAAAGTGTGCTAATCGAGCCGTCGTGGTTCAAGGTATCAATGACGAGGGCGATATATTTGCTCATGTCGCAGTTGATATAATAAGGCTTTGCTAAAAGTTCCGGTGTCTGGTAAATTAAGTTGGTAGTCAAAATGCCCGTAATCAAGCCTTCGTCGTAAGCTTGGTCAAACTTCTCCAAGCCACTCGTGAAGAGGCCAAACGTGGCGGCGGCATAAATTCGTCGGGCTTTTCTGCGCTTCAATTCCGTGGCGACATCTATGATGCTGTCTCCAGAAGAAATCATGTCGTCGATGATGATGACGTCTTTCCCTTCGACGGAGCTTCCCAGAAATTCGTGTGCGACGATGGGGTTGCGTCCATTGACGATGCGGGTATAATCCCGTCTCTTATAAAACATGCCCATGTCAAGCCCTAGGACGTTGGCCAAATACACGGCACGGTGGGTGCCGCCTTCGTCAGGACTGATGACCATCATATGTGAGCTGTCTATTTGTAGGTCGTCCACCGTGGCCAGAAGGCTCTTCACGAATTGATAGGATGGTGACACCGTCTCGAAACCGCTTAAGGGGATGGCGTTTTGTACCCGTGGGTCATGTGCGTCAAACGTGATGATGTTGGAAACACCCATGCGAACCAGTTCCTGCAAGGCTAGCGCGCAATCGAGAGACTCACGTCCGTTGCGCTTGTGCTGGCGGCTTTCATACAAGAAAGGCATGATGACGTTGATTCGCCTGCTTTTCCCGCCAATGGCGGCAATGACCCGTTTCAAATTCTGAAAATGGTCGTCTGGCGACATGTGATTCGTATTTCCCGTCAAGGAATAGGTCACGCTATAATTCAATACGTCCACCATGAGGTAGAGGTCTTTTCCGCGGACGGAATCGGTAATGATGCCCTTTGCCTCGCCAGAACCAAAACGTGGAACTTTTGCTCCGATAATGTAATTATCACGGAGATATCCGGTAAAGGCGACGTCATCCTTGTACTGGTGGCCGCTTTCCCTACGCCATTTTACCAGGTAATCATTGACTTTCGCGCCAAGTTCCTCACAGCCGGTCACGGGAATCAGCCCCAAGGCTCCGACCGGAATATTCTCTAAAATTCTTTCGCTTCTGCGCATCATAGTGATTCCTCCCTTTTGCGTAATTCGATTTACGAGCATCTTTCCGGCTAGTTAATGCGGTGACTGGCCGGGGTCTGAAAAGCGACGTAATTTCTTTTTGATTCGAATGTCGTCTCCAATGAGCTTTAACATGGTATAATTGCTGGTAATGCGGGAAAATGCCCGTTCCGTGTACAAGTCTGCCAAAGTGTCCAACGATAGGTTGGTAGAAATCACGGTGGAGCGTTTGTTCAGTAACCGCTCGTTAACACAGGAAAAGAATTTGGATACGATAAAACTATTCGTAAACTCCGTGCCTAAGTCATCAATGATTAGCAAGTCGCAATCATATATGTATTCCTGCATGTCCTTTGCTTCGGGGCGGTTTTTGTCAAACGTGCTCTGTGCAAGCGTGTTAAACAGAGTCGGTGCGGAAAAATATATGACGGAAAAGCCCTCCTCAATCAAGTCACGGGCGATGCAGTTGGAAAGAAAGGTCTTTCCTACTCCGACATCCCCGTATAGAAAGAGGTTGCCGCGGTTTTCCCGAAACGTGCGGACGAATTCCTTACAAGCGGCCAGCGTCTCAACCATCATCGCCCGTGCCTGATAGGTATGTCCCGACTTTGCTTCCAAGTAATTTAATGGATAATAATCTAGTTGGAATGTGTCAAAGTTTTCACGCTGCAAAATTTCCTTCAGGTTTGACTGCTCATAAAGGATGTCGCACACGGCCTTTTTGAAACAATGGCACTTTTGGTTGCCGACATAGCCGGTATCCTGGCAATCGGCGCATTCATAAACCGGTTCAAGGTAGTCGGTGGCAAATCCGCAGGAGACGAGAAGTTCCTGACGGGATTTCCGTAGCGATGCCATCTCCTTCTTTAAAGAATCCACGGCTTGTTCGTTTCCATTTAAAAGTTGCCTGCCATAGTTTACGGAGAGAGCCGAGACGGACTCGTCCAAAGTCTTGAGTTCAGGTGACTTCTTATATACTTCCTCATAGCGCGCATGAAGCATGGCGCGGCTTTTGGACTGTTTTTTCTCATAAATCCGCATGACGGACTGATATTGTGAAGTATTTAATCCCACGAAAATGCTCCTTATTAATTACTGTTTAGCAACCGTTCTTCCAAAGAATCCATGTCGTACGTGCGACGTTCGAAGTTGTTTAGGTTTTTGGCTGCCGTTTTTTGGTAGAAGGAAGACTTCTTTGCAGTAGATTCCTTTTGGAAGGCGATGTCCAACGTGGCGATATCCTGGAGACTGCGAACCTGCTTGTCCTTCCACTTCTCCAAAATGCTGTCGGCGTATTCAAAACTTGGCTGGTGCGTGGCTGAAATGGTGCGGTTCACGGCCTCTAAAATGATATCAAGGGTAAAACCGAACTCTTCCGTCCACTTACGGATGTATGCGAATTCAAAATCAGCGATGCCACGGTTTCGGATGCCAAACGCGTTGAGTATGGTATAACAGTTCTTGTTATAATTTAGGGACTGCGCCTTGGCTTCCTCGACCGTGGTAATGCCTTCTTCCACCCAGGAAATCGCCACTTTCTGAATATACCGCATGCTTTTATGGTTGTTTTCCACGCAGGACTCAATCAGATATTCAATCAGGTTGGCGGACATTCCCAGTTCGTTATAAAAATAAGTGATGGCATCCACGTCGGTTTTAGACAAGGTCTTGCCCAGATACTGTTCGGCCACGAAAAGGAGGGATTTCAGCTCTTTCTGCGTCCTTAAAGAATCCAGGGGGATGGCCTTTTTGGCAGGAGCCTTCCGCTGCTGCAAAACGCCTTTGGGCGACGTTTCGGCCTTGACGCTCCCCGGATTCACGCTTTCTGCTTTGACGATTCCCACGCCCGTGGCGGAGGAAGCTTTGACATGCTCATCGTGAGCGGAGGGCGCGACATGTGCCGAGACGGGGATCTTGTTAAGTTCCAACCCGCTAGTGCGTCCTTCCGAATCCCGTTCCATTTTTAAAAGGCCGACGGACTCCCAATAGCGAAATGCGCGCAAAATATCCTTTTCCGTGTTGTTCAGACAATCCGCAATCATGGGAATCGTCAGAGTCTGGCACGGATCATCCAAATGCCGAAGTAAAAATAGGTATACTTTTACAAACTCCCCATTTGCCTGAACCATGTAGTTGTCAATAAAATCATTGGCAATCAGAGTTGCGTTCGTCTGAAATTTGTTTTTTAGCTTTAATGTCTTCATATGCCAACCTGTCCTTTAGCTTTATTCCCCGTTATGTCCCCTCTTGCGTAAGGGTATTATAGCATTGAAAAGCGGCAGAAAAAAGCCTTTTTTTCGGGTTAGTGGCAACTTTTTTGTTGATAACTTTGTGTGGAAAATGTGGATAACTCCTATTTCAGAAACATTTCCCCAATGTTTACAACGTTTCCGGCTCCCATAGTTATCAACACGTCCCCTTCCAAGCATGAAGTTTTTAGAAACTCGTTGATGTCCTCGAAGCTGGAAAAGTAATGGGCATCGGTTCCGAGGCGGCAAATTTCATCGGCCAGGTCTTTGGAAGAGATGCCGAGGTCATCCGTTTCCCGGGCGGCGAAAATATCTGCCAGAACCAAATGGTCGGCGAGGGAAAGTGCTTCGGCAAATTCATGGAAGAACGCTTTTGTGCGCGTATAGGTATGAGGTTGGAAAACGCACCATAATTGCTTATGCGGATAATTTTCCGCCGCGGTCAGCGTCGCCCGAATTTCCGTAGGGTGATGCGCGTAATCGTCAATAACGGTTACCCCGCCCTTTATGCCCTTATATTCAAAGCGTCGGTTGGTTCCTTTGAAAGAGGACAGCCCGCGGGCGATGACGTCGAACGGAACGTCCACGGCGTCGGCGGTCGCGATTGTAGCCAATGCGTTTGACACGTTATGTTTTCCTGGCACGGAAAGGGAAATCCTGCCGAATAGACTTCCTTTCTTGTACACGTCAAAAGAAGCGTTTCCAAGCTCGTCGTAGGAAATGTTTTCGGCAAAATAGTCGCTATCCGTGGTCTGGCCGTAAGTGACTACCTTACAGTCAAGTCCGTCGTGGACGTATTCGTAATTTTCAATGTCGGTATTGATGACCAGGGTGCCGTCAGAGGGCAGGAGGGCCGCAAAGCGGCGGAAGGAATGCCGAATGTCATCCAAATCCTTAAAATAGTCCATATGGTCTTCTTCTATATTTAAAATTACGCCGATTTTCGGAAAAAACTGTAAAAAACTGTTCGTGTATTCGCAGGCCTCGGTAAGGAAAACGTTCCCGTTTCCTACCCGGATGTTTCCACCGATCGCCTTGAGGATGCCGCCCACGGAAATGGTCGGATCCAGGTTTCCTTCCAAAAGAACGTGGGAAAGCATGGAAGTCGTGGTCGTTTTGCCATGCGTGCCGGACACGGCGATAGGGAGCGCGTAGTTTTTCATCAGTTGTCCCAAAAGCTCGGCGCGCGTCAGCAGTGGCAAGCCAAGGTTCCTCGCTTGTACAAGCTCGGGATTGGATGCCTTGATTGCGGCGGTATAGACGACGCAGTCGATGCCGTCAATGATGTTGGCGGCCTTTTGTCCATAAAAAACCCGTGCGCCCTTTTCTTCCAGAATCTGGGTCAGGGAAGATTTTCCATTGTCCGATCCGGATACTGTAAATCCTTTTTGTAGCAGGATTTCGGCAAGTCCGCTCATGCTGATGCCGCCGATTCCGATAAAATGAACATGAATTGGTTTGTCAAAATTAATATTATACATAAATACGAATAACCTCTTCTCAACTATTCTCACGTAGGCAAAGCGCCAAGTGGACGGGGACGGGGAGTTGAAATTCCGTCGCTTTATCTATTATAACTATATATGAGAAAAATTGAAAGAAGTTCTTTTTGTGCAAAATCAATAAAATGTAAAAAAGTGTATCGGAATATTTGTAAAATTGTACACATAAAGAAAAAGTGTGTTATAATAGAGTGAAATCTGAACCCATTGTATCGGAGAAATCTGAACAATGTAATGATGCTCGGGGCAAATTTTGTTTGTCCGGGCATGGCACCAACCGTAGCCGCAAAGTGGCAGAATTCCTTATGCGGTTGTGCCCATCCATTTATACCGCGGGGCGTTTTTTGGATCCCGCAGTATATACACATGTACGCAATCATGAAGCGATTAGCGTGAGAGAAAGGAGATATGGATATGCAGATCACAGATGTACGCGTGCGAAAAGTGGAGAAAGAAGGAAAGTTAAAGGCAGTAGTTTCGATTACCTTGGATGATGAATTCGTCGTTCATGACATCAAGGTGATTGAAGGAGAGAAAGGGCTGTTCATCGCGATGCCGAGCAAGAAAGCGGCAGACGGTGAATACCGGGACATTGCACATCCGATCAACTCGGGAACGAGGGAGCGGATACAAAGAATTATTTTAGAAAGATATGAACACGGCTTGGAGAATGAGACTGAACATGTAATGGAAGAAATGTAAGTTATAGAGAAAAAGAATCCCTTAACCAGGGATTCTTTTTTTGATTGGCATTTTCGGAAGACGCCGTTCAAGAAACTTTCTATAAAAGATTTTCGGCGGAGGTTTGCTCGGACGGCTCGATGGGAAACTCGAAGCACATGGGCTTGTCCGTAGACGGGTGCCTGAATTTCAAACGGCAGGCGTAAAGCGCGATACATCCCGGTTTTGATGGTTTGGCGCCATACTTGACGTCACCAACGATCGGACAGCCCAGCGAGGACATTTGTGCGCGGATTTGATGGTGCCGCCCGGTGTCCAAAGTGATTTCGACAGAGCAACGTTCGCCTTCTGTACGCAGGACGCGGTAATGGAGCCGTGCAAGCCGTGCGCCGGGAGTGCCGGCGGGACATGCGCGGGATAGATTTGACTTTGCATCATGGAGGAGATGGTTTTCCAGCGTGCCATCCAAGACGGAGGGGATTCCCTCTAAAACGGCTTGGTAATGTTTACTAAATCCTCGCGTTGCGAGTTGCTTATTTAAATTCCTCGCGGCGGCGGGGGTTTTGGCAAATACGAGCAAACCTTGAACGGGCTGGTCCAGGCGGTGGATGACGGCAAGGTAATCGGACTTTCCACCATGCGTGGCAACGTGGTTTCGCAGGATGCTTTCCAAATCCGGTACGTCGAACCGGCGGCTTTGTGTGGCCATGCCGGCCGGCTTTATGCATACCAGGATGTCTTTGTCTTCATATACGATTTCTACGTGCTTGTTTTTCATGTTGATTTTACCATTTTCCTTTTGAATTTATTATATATCAATGAAAAGTATCTTAAAACCTGACAGTAATTCTTGACTTTTTCGCAGAATCTGTCTAAACTGATTATCATACAAATGATTTGATAGGTCAATAGCATTTTTTAAGAAGGGTTGGACGCAAGATATGGAAAGCCAGGATTGGGAACAGTTTGGAGAGGATATCAAAAGGAGCGTGACGGACGCGGTCGAGTCCGGTGACTTCAGCAGTTTGAACCAGACCGTGACGGACACGGTAAACGGCGTGATGAGCGGGCTGGGCAATGCAATGCGGGGATTTAGCGGATCGCGCGCGAATGGAGCTAGGCAGGCACCGCTGGAGTTTGACTACCGGACGGGGACTTATCGAAAGGATACGGAACAATCGTATCATTATAAGGAGGCAGGACAATCGGGAAAGGACAACGCCGGCAGCGGCACGGGCTCTTATAGGGCGAGCGGACAGCAGGCGGAACGTTACCGGTATGGTCAAGGCGCGGGGGGCGGGACTTATGGGCAGACGCAGAACGCGTACCGTTACCAGCATCAGGGAAGGACGATGAACCAGGGAAGGGGATTGGCCGGGAATGGCACGGCGAAGCAGAAGAAAATGTTGCCGGCTTTGTATGCGCGGCCGACGGGGTTGCAGGTCGGCGGCTGGCTCCTTTCCGGCATCGGGGGGATAACGGCCCTGGGATGTGGCAGCGCGGCGGCAATTTGCTTATTGGCGATGGCGTTTGGCGGAGCACCGGGAGCGACGGCGATTGCGGTCGGCATCTTGGGAATGTGCACGGCCTTGTTCGGGGCGGTTGCCGGCGTGGGAAAGGGATGGCTGGGGAGCATTCGGAGGTTTCGTTCCTATGTCAGGGAATTGGGCGAACGGGAGTATTGTGACATTAAAATGCTTGCCCAGCAGGTACGCAAGTCACCCAGGTACGTGGTAAAAGACTTGCGCAAGATGATTGCCCGGGGTTGGTTTCGGGAAGGGCATCTGGACGAGGGCGGAACTTGCCTGATGGTCAGTCATAATGCCTATCATCAATATACCGCGCTTCTGGAGTCGAGGGATGAGCAGAATCGAAACGAGCAGGAAGCAAGGAGAAGGGCCGAACAAGAAGTGAAAGAAAAGGCGGCACAGATGCGCAAAGACGAGGCGGAGAACGACGAGAGCCTGCCCGTGGAGGTGCGCGAAATCCTGAAGTCCGGGGAAGAATATTTGCGCAAAATCCGCTCTTGTAATGAAGCGATACCAGGCGAGGAGATTTCCGCCAAGATTTCCCGTATCGAGATGCTGGTAGACCGCATTTTCGTCCGCGTGAAAGAGCAGCCGGACACTGTTTCGGATTTGCACCGGATGATGCAGTATTACCTGCCGACCACTGTAAAGCTTTTGGAGGCGTACGAGCAGCTTGACAAGCAGCCGGTGCAGGGAGAGAACATCTGCAATTCAAAGCGGGAAATCGAAAAGACCCTGGATACGCTGAACGTGGCGTTTGAGAAGCTTTTGGACAGCTTGTTCCAGGATACCGCGTGGGACGTGTCCTCGGACATTTCCGTCCTGCACACGATGCTGGCCCAGGAAGGGCTGACGGAAGAGGCGTTTAAGAAGAAGGACGCATAAGAAAGTCGAGGGAATTGGATTTGCCCGAGTCAGCCAAGTTATTAAGGTAGTTCCAATTAGTGGATTACTTTTAAATATAAAAAAGATTATCAAAAAGAAATGGAGAGAAAAGCTATGAGTGATGAATTTAAAGATTTTGCCCCAACCCCGACGTTGACATTGGATCCGTTTCAGGCCAAGCCCGAGCCGGAACTTCCAACACAGCAGCAGGAGAAGCCGGTCTTTGACGAGAACGTGCTTACTGCGGAGGAAAGGAAGATGGCGGAGCAGTTTGCCGAACAAATTGACTTGACAAATTCTCAAACGATTTTGCAATATGGTGCCGGAACGCAGAAGAAGATGGCTGATTTTTCAGAGTCGGCATTGGAGAACGTGCGCACGAAGGACATGGGCGAGGTCGGCGACTTGCTGGCCGGCGTGGTCAAGGAATTAAAGTCCTTTGGCGAGGAGGAAGAGGAGAAGGGATTCTTCGGTTTCCTGAAAAAGAGCGGGGACAGGATTACGTCCATGAAGATTAAATACAACAAGGCGGAGACGAACATCAACCAAATCGTGAAGGCCTTGGAGAGCCACCAGGTACAACTTTTGAAGGACATTGCCTTGTTGGACAAAATGTATGAACTGAACCTGACATATTTTAAGGAACTGACGATGTACATCATGGCGGGCAAGAAGAAGTTGAACGAGGTGCGCGCCACCAAGCTGAAGGAATTGCTTGAAAAAGCGCAGCAGAGCGGCTTGGCGGAGGACGCGCAGGCCGCGAGGGATCTCGACGGGATGTGTAACCGGTTCGAAAAGAAAATTCATGATTTGGAATTGACACGTCAGATTTCCATACAGACGGCTCCGCAGATTCGTCTGGTGCAGGGGAATGACACGCTGATGGTGGAAAAGATTCAGTCTACTATCGTTAACACGATTCCGCTGTGGAAGAGCCAGATGGTATTGGGGCTTGGCGTGGAGCATTCCGCGCAGGCGGCCGCGGCGCAGCGAGAAGTGACGGACATGACCAACGAGTTGCTTAAAAAGAATGCGGATAAGCTAAAGATGGCGACACTTGACACGGCCCGCGAGTCCGAACGTGGCATCGTGGACATTGAGACGTTGAAGCACACGAACGAATCGCTTATTTCCACGTTGGACGAGGTGATGAAGATTCAGCAGGAGGGTCGTCAGAAACGCCGCGAGGCAGAGGTGGAGATGCAGCGTCTGGAAGGAGAGCTCAAGACGAAGCTCTTGCAGATTCAGGCGCAGAATTGACAGAAAGCAACTGGCGTTGAACGCTTAACGAGCGCGAAAAGCGCGAGCTTAGCGAAAAGAACTTCCATGAACAGAAAAGGAGATATTATTATAATCATGGCAAAGGAAAAAAAACTGGTACAGTCCATCACGGCGCGGGACGAGGATTTTGCGCAGTGGTATACGGACGTGGTGAGAGAAGCGAAATTGTGTGATTATTCGGGGGTGAAAGGGTGCTTGAACTACCTTCCCAACGGATATGCCATTTGGGAAAACATTCAAAATGATTTGGACAAGCGTTTCAAGGAGTCAGGCGTGGAGAACGTATATCTGCCGGTTCTGATTCCTGAATCGCTGTTGCAGAAGGAGGCGGACCATATCGAAGGGTTCGCGCCGGAGGCGGCCTGGGTGACCCAGGGCGGTTCAGAGCCGTTGCAGGAAAAGTTCTGCATCCGTCCGACATCCGAGACGTTGTTCTGCGACGTGTGGAGCAAGACGGTACAGTCCTACCGCGACTTGCCGAAGGTATGGAACCAGTGGTGCTCGGTGCTTCGCTGGGAAAAGACGACGAGGCCTTTCTTGCGTTCTCGTGAATTTTTGTGGCAGGAGGGGCATACGATTCATGCCACCTACGAGGAAGCAGAAGAGCGGACACTGATGATGCGTGACATTTATTATAATTTTATCCAGGATGATTTGGCGATTCCGCTCATCACGGGACGCAAAACCGAGAGCGAGAAGTTTGCCGGGGCGCAGGACACCTATACGGTGGAAGCCCTGATGCACGACGGGCAGGCACTGCAGTCCGGAACGAGCCATTTCTTTGGGAATTCTTTCCCGGATGCGTTCAATATCAAATATGCGGATAAGAATAACGAGCTGCACAGCGTTTATGAAACTTCGTGGGGGCTTTCCACACGGATTATCGGTGCCATCATCATGGTGCACGGTGACGATGACGGACTGGTTTTGCCGCCGAGAATCGCGCCGATTCAGACGAGGGTGATTCCGATTGCCCAACATAAGGAGGGCGTGCTTGACAAGGCGAGGGAAATCCTTGACGCGTTGACGGCGGCGGGGTACAAGGCGAAGCTTGATGATTCCGACAAGGCTCCTGGCTGGAAGTTTGCCGAGCAGGAAATCCTGGGCATCCCCACCCGCATCGAGATTGGGCCGAAGGACATTGAAAATGGCCAGGTCGTGGTGGTACGCAGGGACACGAGGGAGAAGATCGTCGTACCGATTGACGAGATTACCACGAGGCTTTCGGAAATTTTGGAAACGATGCAGAAAGAAATGTTCGAGCGGGCGAAAGCGTTTCGTGACGAGCGGATCAGTTGCGCTACCACGATGGAGGAGATGGGACGTAAGTTTGGTGAAAAGCCGGGCTTCATCAAGGCAATGTGGTGCGGCGAGGAAGCCTGCGAGGATGAAATCAAAGCGCAGGTGGGCGGCATGACCTCGAGGTGCATCCCCGAAGAGCAGGAGCACTTGTCCGATGCGTGCGTTTGTTGCGGCAAGCCTGCAAAACATATGGTATACTGGGGCAGGGCGTATTAAAACTGAAAAAAACCCTTGACTTTCCATGGAAAACGTAATAAACTAGTTGAGCGTGCATGAAAATGCATTGTGTTTTTGTGCGCATATAGATAATGTAAGTTATCTGCAACCGCCCCGACTGGTTTCGGGGAAACGAAGAAAATCATAGGAGGTGAAAAGAATGCCAACATTTAACCAGTTAGTTAGAAAAGGACGTCAGACTTCTGAGAAGAAATCCACCGCACCGGCTCTCCAGAAGGGTTACAACTCCCTGAAGAAGCGCGCGACGGACGTGTCCGCACCGCAGAAGAGAGGTGTGTGCACCGCCGTTAAGACGGCTACGCCGAAGAAGCCTAACTCAGCTTTGAGAAAGATTGCCAGAGTTCGTCTGTCTAACGGAATTGAAGTGACGAGCTACATCCCGGGCGAGGGACACAACCTGCAGGAGCATAGCGTCGTCATGATTCGCGGAGGAAGGGTTAAGGACTTGCCGGGTACCAGATACCATATCATCAGAGGTACGTTGGATACGGCAGGTGTCGCGAAGAGACGTCAGGCTCGTTCCAAGTACGGCGCGAAGAGACCGAAAGACGCTAAGAAGTAAAACTTTCATTTGAACTAAAAAGTTAAATCGTATCACAAACAGAACTATGATGAATCGTAGGTTGCAGTTTAAGTACGTTTGGCCGGGACTTGAGTTCCCGGCAAGACGGTATCTTTACAACCACGAAGCACATGCGGGCGGCGCACGATGGCTTTGCTTTCGTAAGACCTGCTTTCCGATTTGGAAGGCGGCGTGCGCTGTAAAACGATCGCCATAGAACGACACATGTGAGTACCGATGAGTTAATCCCGGATTTTTCGGAAAATATGATTAAGGAGGGAAGGACCGTGCCACGTAAAGGACATACTCAAAAGAGGGATGTATTAGCAGACCCGATATACAATAATAAAGTCGTTACCAAGCTGATTAACAACATCATGTTGGACGGCAAAAAGGGCGTAGCGCAAAAGATTGTATACGGAGCGTTTGAAAGAGTTGAGGAAAAGGCCGGAAAGCCTGCCGTCGAAGTGTTCGAGGAAGCGATGAACAACATCATGCCGGTTTTGGAAGTAAAGGCAAGACGTATCGGTGGCGCCACTTACCAGGTACCGATCGAGGTAAGGGCCGACAGAAGACAGGCTTTGGCACTGCGCTGGTTGACGATGTTCTCACGCAAGAGAGGCGAGAAGACCATGCAGGAGAGGCTGGCCAACGAGATTCTGGACGCGTCCAACAACACGGGCGCATCCGTGAAGAGAAAAGAAGACATGCATAAGATGGCAGAGGCCAATAAGGCATTTGCACATTATAGATTTTAACAGGAGGCAACAATGGCTGGAAGAGAGTACCCATTAGAGAGAACCAGAAACATCGGTATCATGGCTCATATCGACGCGGGTAAGACCACGCTGACGGAGCGTATTCTGTATTATACCGGTGTAAACTATAAGATTGGTGATACTCACGAAGGCACTGCCACCATGGACTGGATGGAGCAGGAGCAGGAGAGAGGTATCACGATTACTTCGGCTGCCACGACTTGTCACTGGACTTTGGAAGACCACGCGAAGCCAAAGGAAGATGCTTTGGAACATCGTATCAATATCATTGACACGCCAGGGCACGTTGACTTTACCGTGGAGGTTGAGCGTTCACTGCGCGTCTTGGACGGCGCCGTTGGCGTATTTTGCGCGAAGGGCGGCGTTGAGCCACAGTCGGAGAACGTATGGCGCCAAGCGGACACGTATAACGTGCCGAGAATGGCGTTTATCAACAAGATGGACATCTTAGGAGCCGATTTCTACAACGCGGTGGAACAGATTAAGACCCGTCTTGGAAAAAATGCAATTTGTTTGCAGTTGCCGATTGGCAAAGAAGAGAATTTCAAGGGAATCATCGACTTGATGGAGATGGAAGCCTACATCTATAATGATGACAAGGGTGACGACATCTCGGTCGTGGCGATTCCGGAGGAAATGGCCGATGACGCGGAACTGTACCATACGGAGTTGGTTGAGAAGATTTGCGAGTTGGATGACGACCTGATGATGGAATATCTAGAGGGCGACGAGCCGTCCGTGGAGGATTTAAAGAGGGTTTTGCGCAAGGCGACTTGTGAGTGTACGGCGGTTCCGGTTTGCTGTGGCAGTGCTTACAGAAACAAGGGCGTGCAAAAGCTGTTGGACGCAGTTTTGGAATATATGCCGGCACCGACGGACATCCCGCCGATTCAGGGCGTGGATGAGGATGGCAACGAGGTCGTGAGGCATTCTTCCGACGACGAGCCGTTCTCCGCACTGGCATTTAAGATTATGACGGACCCGTTCGTGGGCAAGCTTGCTTACTTCCGCGTGTATTCAGGAACGATGAATTCGGGTTCTTACGTGCTGAACGCGACGAAGAACAAGAAAGAGCGTGTTGGACGTATCTTGCAGATGCACGCTAACAAGAGGGCGGAGCTTGACAAGGTTTATTCAGGAGACATCGCGGCTGCCATCGGCTTTAAGTTCACGACGACGGGAGATACCATTTGCGACGACCAGCATCCAGTAATTTTGGAATCCATGGAATTCCCGGAACCGGTTATCGAGTTGGCCATCGAGCCGAAGACCAAGGCTTCCCAAGGAAAACTTGGCGAGTCGTTGGCGAAGCTGGCGGAAGAAGACCCGACTTTCCGTGCGCATACAAACCCGGAGACCGGACAGACCATCATCGCCGGCATGGGCGAGTTGCATCTGGAGATTATCGTCGACAGATTGTTGCGTGAGTTCAAGGTGGAGGCGAACGTGGGAGCACCGCAGGTTGCTTATAAGGAGTCCATCACCAAGCCGTCGGACATCGACAGCAAGTACGCGAAGCAGTCCGGTGGACGTGGACAGTATGGACATTGTAAGGTTCGTTTCGAGCCAATGGACGTCAATGGAGAGGAAATTTACAAGTTCGATACCGAGGTTGTCGGTGGTTCGATTCCGAAGGAATATATCCCGGCTGTCGGCGAGGGTATCGAGGATGCCATGAAGTCTGGTATTTTGGGTGGATTCCCGGTAGTAGGCGTTCATGCCACCGTATATGACGGTTCCTACCATGAAGTCGACTCTAGTGAAATGGCGTTTCACATCGCGGGTTCGCTGGCGTTCAAGGATGCCATGAAGAAAGGCGAGCCAGTACTTCTGGAACCTATCATGAAGGTCGAGGTTACCATGCCGGAGGAATATATGGGTGACATCATCGGCGACATCAATTCTCGCCGTGGCCGCATTGAGGGTATGGATGACTTGGGCGGCGGCAAGATTGTACGTGGATACGTTCCGCTGTCCGAGATGTTCGGATATTCCACTGATCTTCGTTCGAGGACGCAAGGACGTGGTAACTATTCCATGTTCTTCGAGAAATATGAGCCGGTACCGAAGTCCGTACAGGAAAAGGTACTGTCAAACAAGGGCGATAAATAAGTTTTAGTAAATATAGCGAAAAAGGGCTTGAAAAACGGCTGACTTTGAAATATAATCAAAGTTAGCCGAGCAAAAAATAGGAACAAATTAAAAGGGCCGAAAGGCGACGTAAATTTAAGGAGGACATTCACAATGGCTAAAGCTAAATTTGAAAGAACAAAACCACATGCTAACATTGGTACCATTGGCCACGTTGACCATGGTAAGACGACTCTGACGGCAGCTATCACGAAGGTACTGTCCAAGAGGGTGGCGGGTAACGCCGAAGTTGCATTTGACAACATTGACAAGGCTCCGGAAGAGAGAGAGCGTGGAATCACGATTTCTACCGCGCACGTTGAGTATGAGACGGAGAAGCGTCACTACGCGCATGTTGACTGCCCAGGGCATGCCGACTACGTTAAGAACATGATTACCGGTGCCGCTCAGATGGATGGCGCGATTTTGGTCGTGGCCGCTACTGACGGTGTTATGGCTCAGACGAAGGAGCATATCCTTTTGTCCCGTCAGGTAGGCGTACCGTACATCGTTGTATTCATGAACAAGTGCGACATGGTTGACGACGAAGAGTTGCTTGAGTTGGTTGAGATGGAAATTCGTGAGTTGCTTGATGAGTACGAGTTCCCGGGAGATGACACCCCGATTATTCAGGGTTCCGCTTTGAAGGCTCTGGAGGAGCCGGAGAGCGAGTGGGGCGACAAGGTTATGGAATTGATGGCGGCAGTAGACGAATGGGTTCCGGATCCGCAGCGCGACAAGGACAAACCGTTCTTGATGCCTGTAGAGGACGTGTTCTCCATTACCGGGCGTGGTACGGTTGCCACCGGACGTGTGGAGCGTGGTACGCTTCATGTATCCGACGAAGTGGAGATCATTGGTATCCACGAGGACATCAGAAAGACCGTCGTAACCGGTATCGAGATGTTCCGCAAGCTGCTTGACGAGGCTCAGGCTGGTGATAACATCGGTGCTCTGCTTCGTGGTGTTCAGAGAACTGAAATCGAAAGAGGACAGGTTCTGATTAAACCGGGTACGGTTAAGTGCCACAAGAAGTTTACCTGCCAGGTATACGTATTGAAGAAAGAGGAAGGTGGACGTCATACTCCGTTCTTCAACAACTACAGACCGCAGTTCTATTTCAGAACGACGGACGTGACCGGTGTCTGCGAGCTTCCGAGCGGCGTTGAGATGTGCATGCCTGGAGATAACGTAGAGATGACCGTAGAATTGATTCATCCGGTAGCCATGGAAGAGGGTCTTGGATTCGCTATCCGTGAAGGTGGACGTACGGTAGGATCAGGCAAGGTTGTTAAGATTATTGAGTAATTCACTTTAGGTCAAAGCAATTAAAAAAATCCCACAGTTTGCTGTGGGATTTTTTATTGCGGATGCGGCCTCGTTGTGTTATACTCTTTCAGAGAAGTGAAAATGCGGGTGATGTCCGTTACAATTCACCACACGCTGGCGCGGGTGTGAATTGTAACAAAAACACAAGAGGAGGATATTATGAAGGAAAATTCAAATGCACCTATCCGTGATGCGAGTAAACTGGGGTGGCCTAAGATGTTGGTTCTCGGCGTGCAGCATATGTTTGCAATGTTTGGGGCCACGATTTTAGTTCCGATTTTGGTTAACAGCTATTTTGGCGGCGAACTGACGAGGGCGTTGACAGTGCAGGTGACACTGTTTTGCGCAGGATTCGGGACGCTGCTTTTTCATGTTTGTTCCAAGTTCAAGGTGCCGGCGTTTCTGGGGTCATCCTTTGCGTTTTTAGGTGGCTTTTCCACCGTTGCCAGTTTGGACAGTGGAATCTATGCGGGGATGCCGATGGAGGAGAAGGTACTATATGCTTGTGGTGGTATCGTGGTGGCAGGTGTTTTGTATTTCGTGTTGGCTCTCATCATCAAGCTGGTAGGCGTAAAACGCGTGATGCGTTTCCTGCCGCCGGTCGTGACCGGACCAATCATCATCTGTATCGGGTTGAGCCTGGCATCGTCGGCAATCTCGAATGCCTCGAGTAACTGGTTTTTGGCAATCGTGGCACTGGCGACCATCATCGTGTTTAATATTTGGGGAAAAGGGATGTTTCGCATCATTCCGATTTTGATGGGTGTCGTGATAGCGTATGCGGTGGCGTTGGTGATGCATTTATGTGGAATCACGAACCCGGACGGCAGCGCGATTTTGAACTTTGCGGCAGTGGGAGCGGCTGGCTGGGTAGGATTTCCGCCGTTTGCCATCTGCAAGTTTGACATTACGGCAATCCTTGTGATGGCACCGATTGCCTTGGCGACCATGATGGAGCATATCGGCGACATGTCCGCCATTTCCGCGACAGTGGGTGAAAATTATCTGGCAGAGCCGGGATTGCACCGTACCCTGATAGGTGACGGGCTGGCAACTTCTTTGGCGGGTCTGGTTGGAGGACCAGCAAACACGACTTACGGTGAGAATACCGGAGTGTTGGAGTTGTCCAAGGTATATGACCCGAAAGTAATCCGGATTGCGGCGGTTTTTGCGATTCTGCTCAGCTTCATCCCGAAGGTATCCTCCGTTATCAGTACGATGCCGTCGGCAATTATTGGCGGAGTCAGTTTTATGCTGTACGGCATGATTTCTGCCATTGGCGTGCGCAACGTGGTGGAGAACAAGGTGGATTTGACAAAATCCCGCAACTTAATTATTGCCGGAGTCATTTTCGTATGCGGTCTTGGATTTGGCAGTGGCTTGACTTTTGAGGTGGCCGGCGTGTCCATCACCCTGACCGGTCTGGCGGTGGCGGCACTTGCAGGAATCTTGTTAAATATTATCCTGCCGGGAAATGATTACGAATTTGGCGTGAATGCGAGCGGAGACCAACATCGTGGTGTTTCCGTGAGAACGAAGACAGAGTAAAGAAAGGAAGTGTTTTACAATGGAAAAAATGGATAATGTGATAATTTTGAACCATCCGTTGCTGCAGCATAAGATTTCGATGTTGCGTGATAAAAATACCGGAACCAATGAGTTTCGGAAGCTGGTAGACGAGATTGCCATGTTGGAAGGATTTATTGCGTTGGAAGATTTGCCGTTGGAAGACGTGGAGGTGGAGACACCGATTGAAAAATGCATGACTCCGAAGATTGCCGGGCGTAAGCTGGCGGTCGTGCCGATTTTGCGGGCGGGCCTGGGCATGGTGTCTGGTATTCTGGCCTTGGTGCCGACGGCGAAGGTCGGACATATCGGATTGTATCGGGATGAAGTGACACACGAACCGCATGAGTATTATTGCAAGTTGCCGAGTCCGATTGAGGAGAGAACCATCGTGGTAGTGGATCCGATGTTGGCGACCGGAGGCTCGGCGGTAGACGCGGTATCCATGATCAAGGAGCACGGCGGAGTCAATATCAAATTCATGTGTATCATTGCGGCTCCAGAGGGCGTAAGGCGTCTCCATGAGGCACATCCGGACGTGCAGGTTTACATTGGGCATCTGGATCGTGAGCTAAATGAGAACGCCTATATTTGCCCGGGATTGGGCGATGCAGGAGACCGTATTTTCGGGACGAAGTAAAGAATAAAAAATTCACAAGTTATTGATGAACAGTTCTTAAGCACCCAAAGAACGGGTGCTAAGTGATCATAGTAGGAGGAAACGTAGATGAAGGATCAAAATTGTGGATATTGTATGAGAGGAGAGCTTCTCGAGGCATTTGGCATTTTTATTTGTGACTTGGACGTGAGTTCGTTGATTTTGTTTAAGGAGCAGAGCAAGCCGGGTAGATGCATCGTGGCTTACAAAGATCACGTGAGTGAAATCGTGGATATCAGTGACGAGGAGCGAAACGCGTTTTTTGCGGACGTGACGAGGGCGGCGCGGGCCATTCACGCGGCATTTTCGCCGGACAAGGTAAATTACGGTGCCTATGGCGACACGGGATGCCATTTGCACATGCACCTCGTGCCAAAGTATAAAGGCGGCGATGAGTGGGGCGGCGTGTTCCAGATGAATCCGCAGAAGGTCTATTTGACGGACGAGGAATATGCGGAAATGATTGAGAAAATCAAGGCGAATTTGACATCTTGAATAAAGACAATTGGATATTGAATAATAAAATACGAAGTGCTATAATTGAAACACTATCAAATAAATCTTGCGGAGAGGGTGAGAATATGTGTTTCTACATTGGAATTGAAGATTTGGCGGCAAATGCTTTAATAGAATCAATGCGTAGGGCGGAGAAAACATTTTTGACCTATAAAGAGATAGAAAATTATGGTTCAAGAGTTGTTGGACTATTGAATGAAAAAGGTGAAAAAGCGATTTTGATTTTGTCCAGAGAAAGTACAAGTGCTTTGTTTCGGAATTATTCCGATTTTTTCCAGGAGAAAAATGTAAATGGCGAAATGGGCATTGAATTAAAGGAAGAGGTCACTCTGGAAAATTTAATCACCCAGTTTAGAGGGTATCTGGCATTAGATGTTTTAATGGCATTTGTAAATGATAGTTCTGTTCAGGCGTTGGGGGTATAGTGGATATTGAAAGAGTACAAACGGTTAAAGGATCCGATTTATGGATATATTAAAATACCGACACGGTACATGAATGGAATTATTGATACTGCCGGTTTTCAAAGATTGCGGAGAATAATACAGACAAGTTATTCTCCGCTTTATTCATCTGCGGTACATAATAGAATAGAAACTGTTTCAGCGGAAAAATTTGCCGAGGATGTTCCGCGGGAGAAAACGGCTGCGGCCGCTCCGCATGAAATCATGAGTGCAATTGTCGGGCTTATTTCATTTCCTGAATTTTTTCAGGATGAATGTGAACGTGAATTTTTTGCAAGATGTATTACGGGATATAAGTATGCTGAAAAAAGTGATGAGAATGATGTCCGCAACTGTTTTATCCAGTTGTTAAATTCAAAAGTGATAGATGTCGATAAGTTGGATTATTTGATAAGGGACGCATATATAACGGGATTTGATACGGTTAGCATAGATTATGAGAGGCTGTTAGGCGCATTGACTATTGTAAAAACGGATGATGGGTATGAACTGGCATATTATAAGAATGCCATCAGCGTGATTGAAAATGTCGTATATGCTCACGATGCGGAGCGTAAATGGATACAAAGCCACCCTACCATTATATATGAAACTTACATCTTGCAACATATAATAGGGCATTTGTGCACGAAAATAAATGAATTAGGAAAGACTCTTTTCTGCTTGGAATCGTTGCTGGATGAAGGGCAGGAATTTAAGGAAAATGTGAAAGTGAGTCTTATGAGCGATGATGACATTATTTATTTAATGAAAAATGTTTTTCCAAATGAACTCAGCGCCGAATATTTTCAACGTGTTGACAGACGGCATCCGGTATGGAAATCGGAGGCGGAATATAAGACTTTTTTCCTGGGCAGGACATCAGGAGGTGACATTCTCAGGGAATTTGAAATGGCAATGACGGCAACGGCAAAATATTTGGGAGGACGTTCGGATATTTGGACAATTAATCAGGAATTGGCCGATGTAATTGAAGCGGAGCTTGCCGAGATTGACAACCAGAAATTAGATGATATGTCAAAAGCGGTTCAGAAGAAGGATAAGGAAAAAATTCTAAAGGTGGTTAATTGTTTACAGAAATATGCTTTTGAGAAAAACATGAAATGTGATTTTATTATAATCAAGGCAAGTCAATTTAATAGTGGATTTGGTAAACCTGATTTTTCAGATACGAATATTTCTTTTCCTATAGGACAAGGTGAGGAAAAAGTCGCGAAGGTTGGTGAAATTGTATCTTCATTAAGTGCAAAAAGTAAAGATAGAGATGATTTTTTCTATTTGTTTTACAAGAGGGATGATCGTGGTGATATTGAGCTTGAAAGTCAGGAATTGTGTAAGATTTTAATAAAGGAGTTTGTTTAAAAAGAAAGGTGTCATGATTCATGGACGCAATGGAAGTATTTTTGGAGTATGCCTCGCATTTTGACAGCGAGGGCAATGGCAGGATAAAGCTGAAAATCGTGCACACGCAGGCGGTGGTGGACGTGATGAACTGTCTGACAAGGAGGCTGGGGCTTTCAGAAAGGATGCGCCGTCTCGCGTATCTTTGCGCCGTTTATCACGATATCGGTCGTTTTGAGCAGTTGAGGCGATACAACACGTTCTCGGATGCCGAGAGTTTCGACCATGCGTCTTTAAGTTGCGAAATCTTGAGCAAGGAGCATTTGTTGGATGAATTAGCGGAAAACGAGCAAGAGATGATTTTGACGGCCATTGCCAATCATAATAAATTTGCCATTGAGCCGGGGCTTGACGAGGATACGTTGTTCTTGTGCAAGCTGATTCGCGACGCGGACAAGTGTGATATTTTTCGTGTCTTTGCCTATGAGGACATGGTGGACACGATGGGTGAGACGCTCGAACAGGTGGCGGAAGAGACTGTAAGCGACATCGTATATGAGAACGTTCTAGAACACGTTTGCGTGAGGCGCGAAGATAGGAAGACGGGACTGGACGTCTGGGTCGGTTTTTTGACGTTCGTATTTGACATTTATTTCAAGGAGAGTATCGAGTGGATTTTAGAAACGGGATATTACAAGCTGCCGTTTGAACAAGTGACTTTTACCAATCCACAGACGGTGGAGCGGCTTGAGGCGATTTTTGCCGAGGTGGAGGGGTATATGCGGGAGAAAATCGGGAGGGGGTGACTTCTCCCGATTTTTTGCGGAAAGGTGCCCTTCATCGACCATGTTGCCATCTGTAAGCTGACGCTAGTGAAGGTGGGGGATACATATGAGAATGGGCGAACTCAGCATATATCGGCTTCCACGCGAAGCTCCTTGCATCGGTTAAATCGTGCGAAGCGTTTGAAGCAGCTTTGTACTTGTTGCCGCAATCTTTTCGTATCTTTTACACCGTCTTCGTACCAGACGTGCTTTATCGTCAGGATGCCCGCCTTTGTGTCTGCCGCAAATTCGGCGTGTCCGATAAAGCGGTCGCCGCAGAGCAGGGGGAGCACGTAATATCCATATTTCCGTTTGGCGGCGGGGGTGTAAATTTCCCATGTATATTCAAAATCGAACAATTCGTGAATCAGCTTGCGATCCCACATCATGCAGTCTAGCGGGGCAATCAGTTCGCAACGGGATTTTTGCGGCTTTTCCTCAAAAGCCATTTCCAGAAAGGGCAAATCTTCGTTGTGGCAATAGAATGCATGTTTGATTCCCTCTACGTGGACTTCTAAAAGCTTCCTTTCCGCGAGTAATTCTTCAAATGCCCGCGTGCGCTCGTCGGCTTTCAAACCCCAGATGTTGAGCCAGGCATCGGAAGGGCGGTTCCACATCAGCCCCACGGCACCGATTCGGCGCAGGACGCGCCATTTTCTGTGGGCGAATTCGTCGGGCAACGGGTCGGGCGCGGCAAGCAGTTCGGCGGGAAGATATTTGTCCGTGAAATCGTAATATTTTCGGGAGCCGCATTTGTGATGGATGATGAGTTCTCCGGTCGAATAGAGTTGTTCCAATACGGAGCGCGCCGCATTGGACTGTTCGCCCCAATTGCCGCTCCAATGAATGGACGAGTGCCAGTAAATTTTTCCTTCAATGGGTAGTTCGTCTGAGCAAACTGGTCCATGTGCGTGGATGTAGGCACGTGCCGTTTCACAAAGGCCCTCCAGCTCGGGAAATTCTTCCCCGCCCCTTAATGCGGCATGACGATAACGGCCAAAGTAAGGCCAGTCTGATATCGGAATGATGGACAAATTTTTATCCGGGTAATCCACCAGCTTACGGTCTTCGTAAAGCAATTCGTACAATGTCTGCTTGGTAAAGCCCTTTACCCGAGACTGTAGCGTGAGTTCGGCATTCTTTCCGCAGACGTCCACCGGGTCAAACTGAATGCAGCCCGCCTGTCGCATGAAATCCAGCGCGCCTTGTTTGCCCGTAAAGCGATGTTCGCCAATCAAGCCTTGCTTGTAAAGGAGAAACGTCCTTGCTTGTTTTTTATTTAATGTAATCATGCGGGTGTCTCCTGGTTTTTGATTTCCGGAATCCCATTCCCTTCTGTCAATGCCTTTTTGGCCAGCTTGTCTGCCATTTCATTATAATAGTCCCCGGTGTGGGCGGCGATTTTGGTGAAGGAAATTTTGATTCTTTGGCCGTTTTGCCGCATGTATGCGGCGTATTTTTGTGTCAAAGGGTTATTCGTCTTCCACTTGCCCGTGGCCCACATTTCGATGCCAGAATAGTCGTAGCGGATGTCAACGGCCGGGTAATCATTTTTGATACACCATTTGACGGCGAACATCGCCCCTAACATTTCCCCGGTCACGTTGCGCAATGCCAGGGAATCGGGATTGTCGCCATTGCCCGACCATTCGCCAATCTCGCCATCGGGGGTGATGAGGACGCATCCGAAGGAGTAGCGTTTTATTTTTTTGTCAAAACTGCCGTCCACGTAGGCGACAACCTGGCCGGGAAGATGAGCTATGGTCGGCGGGGCAGTGCGCGTGTCGGTGTGCGTGGCAGTCTTGGGGCTTTTGGGGGACTTCGCGGGAGTGCTTGTGGAAGTTTTCGCCGTGGGAGCTTTCGTGGAGGCGTCCTTCGGAACTTTCGAGGGAATCTTCGCCGGGGGTTTTAGTGCAAAGACCGACGAGACTTTTTTTACGACATCATTCGATGAAGTCTTTGCGGTACTTTTTTTTACATTGTCCACCGGACGCTCTTTCGCATCTCTAAACACATTGTTTGACGAAGTTTCCACGGTTTTCTTCTTCGCCCCACCTTTCAGATACTCTTTTGCGGCTTCTTTAGTGGGAAAGCCTTTATATTCCGCTCCGGGATATCCGTCCACGGAAGCCCTGCACTCATCCCAGGTCTGGAAAATGCCGGTGACTTTGCCGGTTCTCACGGCGTAAAAATTTTTCTTGGCCATAACTACTCCTTTAGGAAATGTAAAGATTAATTCTTTAACAGTTCCTTAGCATGTTCGTCTTGATATTTCATGAGGATAAGTGTATCATAGATTCAGATAGATTCCAATGTTTTTCTGAAATTTTACAATGAACCAATTTTACAATTGGGAGGACTCATCATGCAATATAGGGAAGACAAACACGGAAACCAACTGTCCATTCTCGGCTACGGCTGTATGCGTTTTACGAAAAAGGGCAACAAGATTGACATTGACAAGGCGGAGCGGGAACTATTATATGCCATTGAACAAGGCGTGAATTATTTGGACACCGCATATATTTACGGCGGGAGCGAGGCGGCGTTGGGCAAGATTCTGGAGCAAAACCAGATTCGCGACAAGGTTTACATTGCCACGAAGTTGCCGCAGTACATGGTAAAATCCCTGGAAGGGGCGGAGAAAATATTCCAGGAGGAGCTAAAACGGTTACGTACGGATTACGTGGACTATTACCTGATGCACATGTTAAGCGACGTGGACAATTGGGAGCGGTTAAAATCAATCGGCATTGACAAGTGGATTGAGAAGAAAAAGCAAAGCGGACAGATTCGCAATGTCGGTTTTTCGTTTCATGGGACGACGTCACATTTTTTGCCGTTGCTTGACGCGTATGACTGGGATTTTTGCCAAATCCAGTATAATTATCTGGACGAGCATACGCAGGCGGGGCGAAAAGGACTTGAGTATGCGGGGGAAAAAGGGATTCCGGTCATCATCATGGAGCCGCTTCGGGGCGGGAAGCTGGTCAATGACCTGCCAAAGAAGGCGCGGGAGGCCATTGCGGCGGATGCAAAGAAGAGAAGCGCGGCGGAACTGGCTTTGCGCTGGCTGTGGGACCAGCCGCAGGTGACGTGCGTCTTGTCGGGCATGAATTCGTTGGAAATGGTGAAGGAGAATATTCGGATTGCGTCAAGCGTGCAGGCGGGCGAGTTGACAGACGAGGATTTTGAGATGATTTCGAAGGTGCGCGCTTCCATCATGGACAGCGTGAAGATTGGTTGTACCGGTTGCGGGTATTGTCAGCCTTGTCCGAAAAATATCGGGATTCCGCAGGCGTTCCAGAGTTATAACTTGATTGAGGTGGAGGGGAAGTCGAAGGCATGGATGGAATATTTTCAGAACACGGCACTGCGTTCGAAGACGAGCAGTGTTTCCCAATGCGTCGGCTGCGGGAAGTGCGAGGAGCATTGTCCCCAGCACTTGCCCATCCGCCAGTATTTGAAGGACGTGGAACGGACAATGGAGACACCGGTGTACCGGATCGCGAAAAAATTGGTGAAACTGTTGAATTTGTATTGATAGGGGCTCGTGTTCGGTTCCCGGTCAATTACCAAGCTGATTGGCCGGGCAGATTGTAACAATATGACAATAAAAGCGGCGGGGAAAGTCCCGGCCGCTTTTATTGTCATTTTCATGTGTGATAGCCCAAGGTTCACGAAACAATATGTCAAAGGCATACTCGCTTTTTGCAAGGGCTTGTATTTTTGTCAAGAGGAGGTTACTTGCACATTTCATCGGCCAGCGCGTCAATCTGTGCCACGTTATCTTCGTTCATGGCGGACTTGATGGTCACGACGGGTTCCACGATGGTCGTGTTTTTGCAGCCATCCAGCATCTTGGTCATCACCTTGGCGGCGGTGGAGGCCCAGGAACCGTTTTCCATCAGGCCGACGGTGCGGTTCTGCCAATTGTGCTCGGCGAGCGTGGTGATAAACTCGCGCATGAACGGGAAGATGTCGGCGTTGTATGTAGTGGTGGCGAGAATCACTTTCCCGTAACGGAACGCGTCCTCGACCGCCTCGGCCATGTCGCAGCGCGCAAGGTCGTTGATTGCTACTTTCGGACAACCTTTTTCTTTCAATTTGTCAGCCAGCAGTCCGACCGCCTTTTTTGTATTTCCATAAACAGACGTGTAGGCAATCATGACACCTTCGGACTCTACGCCGTAAGATGACCATGTGTTGTATAAATCCAGATAATATCCAAGATTCTCATTTAAAACCGGGCCGTGCAGCGGGCAAATCGTCTGGATATCCAAGGTGGAAGCCTTTTTAAGAAGTGCTTGTGCCTGCACTCCGTACTTTCCGACGATGCCGAAGTAATAGCGGCGAGCTTCGCAAGCCCAGTCTTCCTCCACGTCCAATGCGCCGAACTTGCCAAAGGCATCGGCGGAGAAAAGCACTTTGTCATAATTGTCATAAGTCACGATGACCTCCGGCCAATGCACCATCGGCGCGGTGACAAAGCAAAGTTCATGCTTGCCGAGGGAAAGCATGTCTCCTTCTTTGGCGATAAGGCGGCTGTCGAAAAAATCAGTGCCGAAAAACTGCTTCATCATGGTAAATGCCTTGGCACTTGCAACGATGCGGGTCCGCGGGTAGCGTTCCACAAAGCGCATGATATTTGCCGAATGATCCGGCTCCATGTGTTGGACAATCAGGTAATCCGGCAGGCGTTCGCCAAGGACGGCGGCTACGTTGGCTAGCCATTCCTCTCCGAAATGTGCATCCACGGTGTCAAATACGGCAATTTTTTCATCCATGATCACGTAAGAATTATAAGCCATGCCATTCTTCACCATGTACTGCCCTTCGAAAAGGTCGATGTCGTGGTCGTTTACACCTACGTATTTGATGTCGTTTGAAATTTTCATAATGATGCATCCTTTCTTTGGAAATTTGTTGCGTGGTGACACCGGAGAAAGGTTTTTCATTTCCGATATCACGTAGTAGAATACAACAGATTTTTAAAGTATATCATATTCTTCAAGTAATAGAAACCATTTTCCCTAAAATATCCTTTGTGGAAAATAACGATATTTTCACCCGATTTTAAAAATAAAAATCAAGGGTTTACAAAACATATGTTCTAGTGTTATGATGTAGGAAAATTGCAGGCAAATACGTGAGGTTCGGGGCGCGAAAGGGACGTGCGCCTTGTGAATGGGGCACGAATGGCTTGACTCTGAGGCTGGAAAGGAGGATGCATATGTATCCGTTGATTGACAAGGAGAAAACGGGGCGGTGGCTGAAACTGTTGTTTGCGGTGAGGGGAGTGCGTCCGAGGGATATACAAGAATATCTGTCGCTTGGTTGTATTCAGACGGTGTATCGTTGGCTGGATGGGACGAACATTCCAAGCATGGATCATCTGTATGCGTTAAGTGGATTGTTGGGAATCACCGTGGATCAGATGGTCGTCGGCAACAAGGACGACAAGACGTGGCGAGGACGGCGAGAAGCAAGTTTTCGTTTGGCGGGATATCTGGCACGGATGGGAGAAAGGGGGAACAAGTCGGCTCGGTGTCGGGTAGCATGAAATCGAATCAAGGGACTTGTTTTGGTGAGAAGAAAAAGCGGAAAATTGGAGCCGGCGTACCGATGGCGCGTTGCCATCGGTGCACCGGTTTTTTGAATTTTGAATTCAATGATAAAGAGCCAACAATCGCTTGAATTTAGCGACCTATTGGCTCTTTTGTTTGTTGAATGATACTGAAATGATACTATTTGTGTAGCGCGTCCATCTTCCGGGCAATGTCCTCCTGGCGTGACGGGAACATGTGCGAATAGGTTTTCAGGGTGATGTCTGCCGATTCGTGTCCCAGGCGTTTGGCGATAAGCACGGGATTCGCTCCCAGGTCAATCAGTAGTGAAGCGTGGGAGTGCCCATACAGTATAATAAAGACAAATCGGAGAACCCCCGTAAAAT
>CAOKHZ010000016.1 GCA_948468385.1 uncultured Faecalicatena sp.
AGTAAATGCAATGGGAAGCGTCAAAGGGAGTTGCATTCAACTTGAAAATTTACTTAGCGGTAATATTCACGATTAAATTACCGATTGTTATTGATTTTTACTGATTATAGCGGTATAATAGGGCGAAAACATATTTTAAGAGCGGTATAAGGAAGAGGGGCGGAGACGATCGTGGATTATTGTGCGTTGGCGGTAACGGACGTGGGAACCAGAAAGCAAACGAACCAGGACGGCATTTGCATACGCGTCGCGGATACGAAAGAACATGGTCAGGTCGCGATGGCCGTCATCTGTGACGGGATGGGCGGGCTGTCCAAGGGGGAGGTCGCCAGCACCACGGTGGTGCGCGCGTTTTCGGATTGGTTTGAGCGCGTAGTGTCGCAAGGACTTTCCATATATTCCACGGAAGAGGTTTCTGAAGCGTGGAGACGGATGCTTAAGGAAGAGAATCAGAAAATCCTTGAATTTGGCAGGGGGATTCATGTGAACATGGGAACGACATGCAGTGCGTTGTTTTTGACGGGGAACGAGTATGTCATTGTGCATGTGGGTGATACCCGTATATATGCCTTGATGGGCGAGAGGCATTTGTTGACGCGAGACCCATCGGATATGGGAGGTATGGAAGGTAGCATCAGGCAGCTTACTGCGGACCAGACCTATGTGGCCAGGGAGGTGCGTCTGGGAAACATGACGCCCGAGCAGGCAAGGACGCATGCCAAGAGAAGCGTGTTGTTGCAATGTGTCGGAGCGTCCCGAGAGGTAGAACCGCAGGTCGTTTTGGGAGAGGTCCGGGCGGGAATGGTGTTTCTGTTGTGCTCCGATGGATTTCGGCATGTGTTAAGCGAGGAAGAAATGCATGAAAATTTTTATCCGGTGGATTTCGGAGATGTTGGTCGATTGGAGAAAAAAGGTATAAAGTTGGTGGAATTGGTAAAGGAGAGGGGGGAGAAAGACAACATCTCCGTGGCGGTCGTCCAATGTGGAGAGGCGGGGCAGAATGGGCGAACGATATGTGAAGGTCAAGAAGCGAGGCGGAATAAGTGGGAGGCATGCGGGAGCCAAAAAGTGGGGATGGCGGTATGCAAGAAGCAAAAAGCGGGTTCGGAAGAAGACGTTCGGGCGAATGTCGGTTGGAGGGAAAAGTTGTGGTGCATGGCAAAAAATAGAAAGCGAGAACGGATGTCAGAGCAGGCGATGGAAACAGCGCTGGCGGCGGAAATGAAACGACCAGCGAAATCGGCTTCGGCGGCAGAACTAGAACAGACTGCGGAGCTTCCGGCGTTAGAACTTAAGGATATAGAAATAACGAAAATCTTACAGAGTATCACGATGGTTCATGCGAATGAGGTCATAAATCATTAAAGTTGAAATGCGTACGATAAAACGCGAATTATGAAAAAAGAAAGGTGGGAAAGCACCATGGTGATAAAGGTGGCGATGTTGTCGGAAAACGCGAACTATATCAAGCGGATGTCGGCCAATTTTAACAGCTTGTTTTCCGACAAGTTGGAATTGTACTTGTTTACGAATCAGGACAAGGCGCTGGAGGCGTTGTCCACGCAAAAAATAGACGTTTTCCTGAGTGACGGAGGATTTGAGATTGACCAGCAGAAAGTGCCGAAGAAGTGCGGGTTCGCCTATCTGACCGATACGCCGGACATCGACACGATACGAGGCGAGCGCACAGTCTGCAAATTTCAAAAGGCGGAGTTGATTTATAAGGAAATTTTGGACATTTATTCGGAAAACGTGTCCGAGGTCATTGGCTTTAGGACCGACGGGAGCCGGGCGAGGGTCATTTTGTTCACGTCCGCCGCCGGTGGGACAGGATGTAGTACGGCGGCAGCAGCTTGTGCGGGTGCCCTGGCGGCGAAGGGAAAGAGGGTGCTGTACTTTCCGTTGTCAATGTTTGAGCGGGCGGAAGTGTTGTTTCATGCGGACGGAACCGCTGATTTTAGCAACGTGCTTTACGCGCTAAAAAGTAAAAAATCAAATTTTGCCCTAAAAATCGAGAGCTGCGTGAGACGGGACGAGACCGGGGTTTCCTTCTTCCAGTCGTCGCCGAGCGCGTTGGACATGGTGGAATTTCGTGACGAGGAAATGAAAATACTGATGGAAGTGTTGGAGTCCGGCGGGGATTTTGATTTTCTCATATTGGACGCGCCGTTTGCGTTACAAGGAAGGGTGTTCGAAATGGTGCGGGAATCCGGCCAGACCATCTTTGTCACGAATGGCAGTCTGGCGGCGAATGATAAGACGATACGGGCGTTGGAGGCGATTCGCATTTTGGACGAGCAGAGGGAGGACGCGGTGATGAGCAAGGTGCGCCTTTTGTATAACGGAATGGATGAAAAAGCAGTGAAAATGCCGGGCGAGTGGGGGTCTCTCGTAATGGGGCAAATTCGCAGGGTGGAGTCACGCGCGTTGGTTTCCAGGATATTGGCGCAGACGGACGCGCTTACGATATTTGGACAGTTCATGTGACGAGCGCGGCAAGCGCGGAAAATGAGGAGAATGACGCGTGTGAGTAAGGCGCGGAGAAAGGCGCGTGTGATTAGGGCAGGCATGGCGAGAGATAGGCACGGTCAGAGAGCGAAAGGGGGAGCGATTCATGGATAATGTAAATGTGGAGGACATGGTGCGGGAAATTAAGACATATATCGCGGCCAACCTTCCGCTTAGTGAGTTCACCGACGAGGAGTTGGAGGAAAAAATTGAGGACGTGGTGGATAAAAAATTGTCCGGCCAATACTGCTCGATTGACAAGCGAGTCAATATTGTCAAGCAAATTTTCAGTTCCATTCGGGGATTTGGCATTCTCGACGTGATTATGAATGATGACGATATTACGGAAATCATGGTGAATGGGCCGAAAAATATTTTTATTGAGAAAAAAGGTGTGCTGCAAAAACTGGATCAGGAATTTGAGAGCGAGCGGCGGCTGGAGGACATTATCCAGCGTATCGTCGGGCTTGCGGGGCGGGAAGTCAACCAGGCCAATCCCATCGTCGATACCCGTCTGCCGGACGGCTCGCGTGTCAACGTGGTATTGCCGCCCATTGCCTTGTGCGGGCCGACGGTCACGATTCGAAAGTTTTCCAAGACCCCGATGACTATGGAACGGCTGATTGCGTATGGTTCACTGACGCAGGAAATTGCCGGTGTTTTGGAAATTTTGGTGAAGGCCAAATATAACATTTTCATTTGTGGGGGAACCGGATCGGGGAAGACGACGTTTCTAAACGCCTTGTCCAATTATATTCCCAAAAATGAGCGAATCATCACGATTGAGGATTCGGCCGAGTTGCAGATTACCGGCGTGGACAACTTAGTCGGCATGGAGACGAGGAATGCCAACGCCGCCGGGGCGGGCGAAATCAGCATTCGGGATCTGATCAAGTCGTCGCTGCGTATGCGGCCCGAGCGGATTGTCGTCGGCGAGGTGCGCGGCGGGGAGGCGTTGGACATGTTGCAGGCCATGAACACGGGGCATGACGGATCGCTTTCCACGGGTCATGCGAATTCGGCGAAGGACATGTTAAGCCGTCTGGAGACGATGGTGCTGCAAGGGGCGGAAGGACTGCCCCTGGAGGCGATTCGGCAGCAAATCGCGTCGGCGGTGGACATCATGATTTTTTTGTCAAGGCTACGTGACCATTCCAGAAAGACGATGGAGATTACGGAAGTGGTTGGTTATGAAAACGGAGAAATCATTTTGAACCCGTTGTATCAATTTGAGGAAGATAAATTTAGCACGCTGGCGAAAGTGTCCGGCAGCCTGAAGCGGACGAAAAACAAGATGATACATGATTACAAGCTACAGTTGTCGGGGTATCGGTTGGAATTGTAGGGGGAGAACATGAAACTATTTCAGAAGAAGGATGAGCCGGAGAAGGAACCGCAGTATTACAAGGCGGCGGTGACGAACATCGCGACGTTGAATTACAAGGTGTATTACATGAGTAAGAAAGAAGCGGCGGCGTATTTTGTGTTGGCATTCGTCATCGGGGCGGCGGTCGGATATTTGTTTTACGGTGGGCTTGCCAAGGATGAATTTGGCCAGACCACGCTTCTTACGTGGATTTTGAATGCCGCGATATCGGTCGTGGTGGGCTTCGTGGCAGGAAAGTTATTTTTGCCGGTTCGAACGGAACAGATTATCCATAAGAGGCGGCAGCAGTTGAGCAATCAATTCCGTGACATGCTTGATGGCTTAACAACGTCGCTGGGCGCGGGCAACAACGTGGCCGATTCCTTTCGCGCGGTAAAGGAAGACTTGCAAATGCAGTATGAGGAAGGCGCGTATATTTTGCGGGAGTTTGACGTGATTTTGGCAGGAATGCAAAATGGTGTTCCCATCGAGGACATGCTATATGACTTTGGCGCGCGCAGCGGGATTGACGACATCAAAAGTTTTGCCGAGGTGTTCAAGGTGAGCTACCGCAAGGGCGGCAACATGAAGGACATTATTCGCAACACGCATGCAATTTTGAATGACAAGATGGAGATTCGCGAGGACATTGAGACGGTCGTGACGTCGAACAAGACGGAGCAGAACATGATGATTGTCATGCCTATCGTGCTGATTGCCATGATTAAGGGAATGAGCCCGGAATTCGCGGCCAATTTCGCGACGGTGACGGGCGTGATATCGACGACGATTGCCATCGGGTGCTTCGTGGCGGCGTATTATATTGGAAAAATGATTCTCGACATCGACGTGTCGTGACGTGAGAAAGCAGTCGATCCGATGGTTTGTAGGAAAGCGAGGAGGAGAAAATGAGTTGGCTTACGAATGAAATGATGTTGTATGGCGGTTTGGGAATGGTGGCGTGCGCTTTTCTGGCGGCGGTGGCATATTTTTGTATTTCAAGAATCAAGGCAGTACGCCTTGGCGCGCAATTGGACGCGGAGTACGGGGAGAAACAGTAGGCCAGAGGGGAGCATGACGCGGGGAAAGCCGCGTTTGACTGGAAAGCGTATCGTGTAGGAGATGATGGGGGCGAGGGGCATGGAAGGGAGTGCACGTATGTCAAATATCATAGGGACGACATATGAAATCATAGGAAAAATAGGTTTCGGCGGGGGCGGAAACGTCTTTCTGGCGAATCATCTGCGTCTGGGGAAGAAGGTGGTCTTAAAGGCGGACAAGCGAAAAATTACCGCCCGGCCGGAGCTTTTGCGCCGCGAGGTGGACACGCTGAAGAACTTGAGTCATTCCTACATTCCACAAGTGTACGATTTTTTCGTGGAGGGAGATACCGTCTACACGGTCATGGACTATATTGAAGGAGAAAGCCTGGACAAACCCTTGAAGCGGGGAGAAAAATTTTCCCAGCCGCAAGCGATAAAGTGGGCAAGACAATTACTTGAAGCACTTTGTTATTTACATAGTCCAATTCATGGGGTGCCGCCTCGGGGATTTGTGCACAGCGATATCAAGCCGGCAAACCTGATGAGGACAAGCGATGGAAATATTTTCCTGATTGATTTCAATATCGCGCTTGCCTTGGGCGAGGAAAATGTGGTCGGCTGTAGCGCGGGATACGCTTCGCCGGAGCATTATGGTCTGGATTTTTCCATGGTGGGAGGGATGACCGGCACGCAGACGGACAAGCAAACGGAAACGATGCCGGGAGTGGAGACGGAAACGGTGTCGGACGTGGAGATGGAAACAGTACTTGATACGGAGACGGAAACAGTACTTGACACGGAGGCGGAAACAGTGCTTGACGCGGAGGCGGAAACGGTGCTTGACACGGAGACGATGACGGACGTGCAAACAGTGCCGGATACGGACACGCTGCCGGATTCGCGCCAATCAAATATGTCACCGAGTTCGATTTCGAATGCCTCGCCAAGCGTGTCGTCAAATTCTTTGCCGAGTTCGTCATCTGGTTGGTCGTCCGGCTCGTCGATGCGAAGAATCGTTCCTGACGTGCGTTCGGACATTTATAGCACGGGGGCGACGCTTTACCATTTGCTGTGCGGAAAAAGGCCGGCCAAACATGCGAAGGACGTGGTTCCACTTTCGGAAAAGGAGTTCAGTCCGCAAATTGTGGCAATCATTTCCAAGGCGATGAACCCGAATCCGAATTTGCGTTATCAGTCTGCCGAGGAAATGTTGGAAGCGTTTTCTCGTTTGCATGAAAAAGACCCACGAACAAAGCGGTTGAAAAGAAATAATCGAATTGCATACACGGCGATAGGGGCTTGCTTCGCGCTGGGTGTGGTATCGGCGTTTGTCGGGCTGAAACGGATTCAGGTGCTGGAAAGCCGGTTGAAAGTGGTCGAGTATTCGCAGAAAGCACTTGCAGGTGGCGACAAACAAGAGGCACTTAAGCTCGCGTTGGAAACCGTGCCGGAAAAAAACGGGCCACTTACCCCGGCGTACATTCCACAATCGCAGAAAGCATTGGCAGACGCGCTTGGGGTGTATGATCTTGCGGATGGATTTAAGAGATACAAGGTCGTCGAATTGCCGGGCAATCCGCTCATGATGCGTATTGCGCCGGACGGGAAAACGGCCGCTTGCATTTATGAGGGATTCGTGGCGGTAATCAATACTGAAACGGCGGAAATCGTGGTCACGCTTCCGGTAGAAACATCGGTGTTGGCCGAGGTGCGGTATTTGGATGACGACAGAATTGCCTATGCGGGCAGGGACAAAATCGCGGTTTATGACATTGCGAGGGGGATGGAAATCTGGTCGGGTCGGCCGGCTACGGCCATTGCCGTTTCGCAGGATGGAAAGACAGTGGCGGCCATATACAAGGAAGATACGTTCGCGACCGTGTATGACGCGAATGATGGCCGTGTAAAATGCGAGGTGGATTTTCAAGGGAAGTATCAGGGCGTGGCGGAAAATAACGGCTTTGCGAATCCAGATGACAATCTGCTGGCATTGAACGAGGATGGCACATTACTGGCCGTGAGTTTTGAAGATGGTTCGCTGCAAATATTTGACTTCAAAGATTTGCAAAATGTGGGTACAAGTGCGGCGGGCGAGGATTTGCTTGGCACGGGCGAGAGTACGGGCAATGCGGATTCGCGCGTGCGAGGTGCAAGTTTGAAAATTTTGGATGAAATGTCAGGTTATACCAATTTTGACGGTGGATTTTATGGAAATTATTTTGCGTTTTCGGCGGGAATGAATCGGGCGGCAATGCGGGAGAGCTCCACCGATTTGTCAGGAACGGAATCGGGGGCAGAGCAGTCAAAACCGGGTTCAAGTCAATTGGCAGGTGCGTCATCGGAAGCGGACTTGGAAGCACAAGCGTCAACAAACGCAAAAAAATGTATCGTGGCGGTGATTGATACTGAAGCGAAAACGCAGGCGGGCGGTTTTGAGTCGGACGGGTATTGCAAGGTGGCGACGGATGAAAATGGAATTTATTTGCAGCGAAATAACGTGCTGGTGAAAATGAACCCGCTCACCGGGGAGCAAGAGCCGTTGGTTGACATGACGGGTGGTATTCGAAGTTTTGACACGGATGGCGTGAACACCGTGGCCGCGACCGTTGATAAGTTATTGTTTTTTGATGAAAACGCAAGACCGGCGGGAAGCTTCGAGGAGGATGGAACGGGTGAATTTGTGCAGACGGCGAATGGCGTGGCGGTAAGCGGCAGTTTGAATTCGCCGGTGGTTCAGATTTTACGGCATGAAAACCAAGCGGGAGCAGAAGTGTTTCATTACGATGCCTCTTATGAACATGCCGAGGCAAGGGTGAGCGTGGATGGAAAGACGATGATGTTATTTTCCTATCGGGGATTTCGTATTTGCGGAGACAACGGGACAGTGATTGCCGAGGTGGAAATTCCGGATGCCGGGCAGGTGTATGACCAGCAATATGTCAGGGACGATGAGGGTGAGCGGCTTGAGGTGACATACAATGACGGGACGATGCTGGCGTATGACGGGCAGAGCGGGGAAATGGTTTCCGATGGGAATAGCGGCGGGGGGTTAAAGTCGGGAGAGGATGGACGAGCATCGGGGGCGAAAAGGGATGCCGATGAGGAGTATTTTACGGATGCGTACAAAATCGTCGCCCCACTCCATGGAACGCCGACGGTATATGACAGAGAGTCGGGCGAGTTGGTGCGCGAGTTGGAAAAGGATGCGTATTTGACCTACGTGACGGAGGTCGGCGACTACATTGTCACACAGTATGCGGCTACGGACGGAAGTTATTATGGAATTTTGTTAAATGGAAAATGTGAAGTATTGGCCGAGTTGCCATATTTATGCGACGTAATCGGGAAGGACTTGTACTTTGACTATCCGACGGGAAGTGTGAGAAAGACACACATTTATAATATGGAAGAACTTTTGACGCTGGCGCGGGCTGCCGAATGAGTTCGCCGCTTGTCAAATGAATGGCTAGGTGAGTCGACGTTTGACTCATGAATGGCGGCATCTATTGCACGTAAGTGCGCATGAATGAGGGAGAATGACGAAAATGATGTTTTTACCTATTTTGGACTTGGTGGTGTTGGGAATCGGTTGCGTATTCCTTGGAATCTGGCTGTTGATTTTCATGCAATCAAAAAAATACGACAGTATTTTCCAGACGCTGGATGAAAAGGAATATCCATTAAAGGAGCTGTATTCCACCGGGTACGCGGTTCTGGAACTGCTTCATTACAATTACAAAAGCAAGTACGACCGAAAATTCCGTCAGGAGTTGGAAGTGCTTTATGAAAAGAAATATGTGGAATTTTATTTGCGCGTGGCCTACGCGAGGGCGCTTACCTATGGAATGCTGATGTTTTTGTCCGGCTTCATTTTGTATGGCGTTTCGGGAGAAATCTTGTTGCTTCCGCTGGCGTGTCTCTACAGTGGCGTGGCGGTATACTATTTTCTGACATTGAGCGGGCAAAAAATCAAAAAACGCTCGGAGGAGCTTTTGAAGGATTTTTCCGAGGTGGTGTCCAAGCTGGCACTTTTAACCAATGCGGGAATGATATTGCGGGAGGCGTGGGAACTGATTGCCAAGGCAGGAGAAGGGACGTTTTATCAGGAAATGCGTTTGGCAATGGATGACATGCACAATGGAATTTCCGAGGTGGAGGCATACCGCAGATTCGGGATTCGCTGCATGGTGCCGGAAGTGAAGAAATTTTCTGCCACGCTGATTCAGGGCGCGGAAAAGGGAAACAAGGAATTGACGGCCATGCTGCAGGAGCAGAGCGCGGAAGTGTGGAATACAAGGAAGCAAAACGTCAGGAGAGAGGGCGAAAAAGCGGCGAGCAAGCTGATGCTGCCCATCTTCATGATGTTTATCGGGATATTGATCATGGTGATTGTTCCCATATTCGCAAATTTAGGCGGAGTCTAACTGCGGAATGCAGATTAGATAAAAAGGGCGTCCCTGTGGGCGCGACAAAAAAAGAAGGAGGATGAAAATGATGGACAAGGTAGATGCAATGTTACTGCGCCTCGTGGTGCAGGCGAAGATGTTCGCATGGAGCCTCGTGTATGATGAGGAAGGGGATGTGAACATCGTGAGCATGGTGGTGCTGATCGGAGTGGCGGTGCTGCTGGCGATGCTGTTTAAAGAACAGATTGGCAACTTGTTAAAAACCATGTTGGATACAATTACAGGCCAGGCAAACAGGGCGGTAACGGAAGGGGTAAATTAATATGCGAATGGGGCGTTGCATCTTTTTATTTGCGTCTAAATGCCACATTTATATTTAAGTGGAGAAGATGACAGGGTTACGGAATGAGATAAAAAGGTGCAATCGCCCCGAAATCCTTTGGGGAAAAGAAAAATAGAATCTGCGAGAGGAAGATAAATGAGAACTCTATGGAAGGAAAACAAAGGCTCTTTGATTATTGAGGCAACCTACGTGTTTCCAATCATGTTTTTTGTTTTACTTTTTTTGATATATATGGGTAACATGTTTTACATGCGTTCGCAGGTGGATTCTATCGTAACGCGGGCGGCGGTGAAGGCGGCGGCCTATCAGGCGGATCCGCAGCTTAAGACCATCATGGAACAAGGCTCCGTGCCGGGACAGATGAATGACATTCAGCCGTATCATAGTTTGTTTGGGACATCGGCTTCAGCTAATGCGGTGCGAAACGAGATGGTAGAGCAGCTTAATACTTTGGGAACGGGATTTTTTGCCGGGATGGGGCTACGTGACATCGTGATTGACGAATTCCAGTATAACGGTTCCTTGGTCGCCAGTACGTTTTCCGTGAAGGTGACGTATCGTATTCGATTTCCCATCCGTTTTCTGGGAGATAATTCGCCGGTGATTTTGCAGATTCGTTCGCAGGCCACGGTGCCGGTGACGGACACGCCGGAATTTATACAAAACGTGGATATGGCGATGGATTTTGCGGATTCCACGGGAGTGACGGATAAAGTGAAAGACTTTGCGTCAAAGGTGGGAGAATTTTTCAAGTGAAAGTGTAGGGCAGGGGGACGAAAGACATGATGCGGATGTTTCGTAAAAAAGACGGGGCGGTGACGGTTTTTTTGACCATCATTCTGGTGCCGATTATCGTAATTAGCTGTTTGTTCGTGGACGCGAGCCGGATTCGGCTGGCGCAGTCGGTCGTGTCATCGGCCGGAGATTTGACACTGAACACGGTGCTGACGCAATATGACCCGATATTAAATGATTATTATGGAATGCTTGCATCGTGTCAGGATATAGAGGATTTTTTGGAAAAAGCGGACGAGTACTTCATGGCATGCGTTACCTCACAAGGCGTGGAACATTCGGACGCGAGGAAATATGTGGATCAAATAAATGGCATGATAAATGGAAATGGCGGCGAAATCGTTGACCTCTTGCAGATTGGCGAGGCGGACGGGGGAGAGTTTACGGTGGCACCAGTGAAAAATGGCACATTGGCCAATCCGGCGTTGGTAAAGAAAGAGATTGTCGAGTTTATGAAATACCGGGCGCCGATTGACGCGGTAGGGGAACTTTTGGAAAGGATGCGCAAGGCGGCGAAGAATTTGGAGGGGACAAAGGACGACGCGGATTTGACGGAAAAAAAGAAGAACTATTATGAGGCCGAGGGCGAGGTATGTAAAAAGGCGTTGGAAGTATATAAAGAATTGAAAGAGTATAATAACCTGAATATTGACGCGAACGCGGTGGCATCGATGAAGCAGACGCTTCAAGACACGGAAAACCACTATAGGCAATGCCATGAAAAAATGGTGAAGGACCTTTTTAACACGGAAGGGATGGGGAAGTTCCAGGCGGGAAATATCAACGTGAATTATCAGGCGACGGCGAGTGAAGTGAGAAAGGATCAGGTGGATATTTATATAGATACGACATCGCAGTATATCAGTGAATTTGTGACAAGGGCAAATAGCCTGGACAGTTTGTACCAGAATACCCAATTACTACCGACATATAATTCGGGCACTGTGTATGATATCCAGTTTTGGCGGGTGTGGGATAGAAATCTACGTTCGAATCGTTCCACCTATGACCAATATGTTTCAAGCGCCAACAAGTTGATTCAACGAATGGCAAGGCTTACGAAGGCGATGGAAGAAGAGCTTTCGGAGGAGGAAAAAAACGAAACCTACGCGCTGACATGGAGAAGCGGAGTTGATAGTGACGGGACGAAAACACGGCAGGAACATTATGAAAGCTTGAAGAAGCAATATGATGAATTGTGCAAGAATTATTTGAAGAATTCAAATAGTGCCTACCAAAAAATAACGAATTTAATGACCCGCTTATCAAACGATTATATAGGAAGCATAGATTCAAGTGAGACAAACGCGAAGATTCAGTCGATTTACAGTACGTTTAACGAGTATTATTCGAAATTTGACAACGCGATTAAGTACCTTGATAATGCGATTAAGAAAACGGAAGAATTGATGAAATTGGTGAACAAATATCAATCATCGTTTGAGCAATGGAATTCGGCGGCTACGAACTATAGCACGGACTTGGCCAAGGAAGATAGGGACGCGATTGCGGAATTGGACAAGGAGGTCAAGGAAAACGTGACGGCACAGTCCGTGGACGAATTGCTCCAGCGGCTGAAAAACATGAAGAGCCTGATGGAAAGCCTGAAAGCGATGGTGGACGGGTACAAGTACAATAACACCCGCGTCAGGGATATTGACAATTATCAGACGTTTAAAAACAAGTCGGGCGTGGACGCGAGCCAAATTACGTATGATAGGAACGCGTTGAACAACTATGCAAGTTCTAGTTTTAAGTTCAGTGGCCCGGCGAATGCGGGAAACATCCAGATAACGAATCAAAACAATCCGTCATTGGAGGTGAACAGCCCGAAGCTGTATAAGTGGATGGTGGATAAATTCAAGGATGCCGATGATAACGAGATAAAGAAGCAGGAGAATAAGAAGAAAGACGAGGAAAAGAAATACAAAGACGAGATAGACCAAAAGGATGTCGGGAAAGGGAATCCGAACAGTAGCAACGAGATTACGGGCGACAACCTTCCGTCCGCGCAGTATGGAAAAGACCTTGCGGATGGTATCATCACGACGGACGTGTCGAAAATATCCGAGAAAGTGGCGAACCTATTTTCCAATTTTGGGGCGAACGTGGGGCAGAGTGCGGTGGATTTGCGGGACGACTTGTATGCGCTCGACTACATTACCCACATGTTTAGTTATGACACGTTTGAATATGAGGGAAAATACCAGCTTTGTAACGGTGATGTCACGCTGGAAAATTATGTGCAGAAATATGCCTCCGTGGAGGAAAAGTGGAACAGCGAGAAATTGACGGACACGTACAATAAAAGCCTGATGAACAAGCTGATTAACACGGACAATAACTTTTCTTATGGAAACGAAGTGGAATACATACTGTATGGAAAGAGCAATAAGGAAAACAAGCAGTCAGCCTACGGAACAATATTTGCCATCCGCTATGCCCTGGATTTGCTTCCCGTATCCCAACGGTATTGGAAGGCAAGTGAAAAATATCCGGAAAGTGTGGTATTGGATGGGATAGCGGATACCGTACAAACGGTGTCGCACGGGATTATTCCCAAACCGTTGTTTAAGTTGGTGGTCATACTGGGACTTACCGCGATGGAGGCGGCAAGGGACGTCCGGTATCTGAAATGCGGAATGCCGATTGAATTGACCAAGAAGCCGGACGATTTGGAATGCACGTTCTCGACGGACGGTGCCGATGAGACGACGAAAAATAAAAGCAAATCGGCCTCCGCGATGTTTTATAGCGACTATATCAAGATTTTGTTGTTTTTGAAATTGCTTGGCAGTGAGGAATACAACGTATATGCCAGGGTGGCCGACGTGATACAAGTCAACATGAACAAAGTGACCGGGAAATCATTTTCCATGAATAAGTCGGTCGTATATTTCCAGGGGACGGCGACGTTGGAAGTCGCCCCGTTGATGCTGGATTTGCCAATCGCGACGAATTACGGTGTGGACGCGCCGGAGGGCGGCGACTGGAACCAGATTCAATACAAGTCGATTCGGGGATATTGACCAGCACGAATGGTGTGAAGATGGAATGAGGAGGATGGAAAGCAAAAAAGCGTCGGCGGGCGCGGCGGCGCGAAGCGGCGAACGAAATGGCAGGAGGAAGTCGGATGAAAAGGAAGAGGCAGGAAGGGGCGGTCGTAATCGAGGCGACGATTTCGCTGACGACGGTGATGTTTTTAATCGTTACGATATTGTCCATCGTCAACATTTGCCTGGTGCAGGCAAAAATCAGCACGCTGACGCATGGCATTGCCAAGGACATTTCCAATTACACCTATATTTATACCCTGATGGGACTGAACCAAAAGGAGGCGGCGATTTCGGCAAAGGCGGATTATAGCCGAAGGACGCTAGACACGGCGGGCAAATTGCCAGGTGAATTCACGGAGGGCAGCACGGAAGTATATGGGAAGATTGCGGAATTGTCAAAGACGGTGATGGACACGGAGTTTTGGGAGAGTTCCCTATATTTGGTGGCACAAGGCGGGCTCGATACGGTAAAGGGCGATGTCGTGGATGACTTGTGCAAGCTGGCGGCGAGGAAACGGCTTGCAAGTATGGGAACGGACGCGGACGCGTACCTTCGTCATCTGGGAATTGAGAGCGGAGTTGAGGGGTTGAATTTTGAACATTCCGAAGTTTGCTCGGGCGGCGGTGATGACATTAAAATTATTGTGGTGTACGAGGTGCATTTGCTAAAGCTTTTGGGAGTGGATTTTGATTTCCGATTTGAGCAGTGCGCTTACACGAAGACCTGGTGTGCGAGAAGCGGGGACGATAGGCGGGACGTTGGCGGGAAAAAAGAAAGCTCGGAAAAGGAAGAAGCAGAAATAGAAGGCTCTGGCGAACCGGTTGCGGGATTGGACAGAATGCAGGAGCCAGGATATGGAGGGCGATGCGAAAGAGGATTCGATGTGACATATGGGCTTAAGAAGAGGAGTGTTGTGGGGAATGGCAGTGAACGTGATACGGTATGCGACGATTGTCGTGGCGGTTTTGGTTTGTGCCGTGGAGTACCGATTTATGAAGGAAATAAAAGACGTGCCAAAGCCGGAGACGAAGTGGGAGAAAATGTATTTTCAATGCATGCCGTTTGCCCTCCTGCTTCTTTCGCTGTACTTGATAGTGAGAACGGATGCGGCGCATGTGTTTGATTGTTGGAAGCTCGTGGCGGTGGCGGCATTGCTCTGGCCGGTCGCCTTCATTGACTGGAAGACGAACACGATTCCCAATGAATGGATTTTACAAGGAATTGCCTTGCGGGGAATGATTTGGATTTGCGAATTATTGTACCAGCCTGCGGATGCGGCGGCACGTATCGTGGCGGACTTGTTGGGATGTGTCATTTTGTTGTGCGTGTGCATCATGTTAAGGTTTTTCTCGCGGAACGGGCTGGGAATGGGGGACGTGAAACTGCTTTCCATACTGCCATTGTTTTTCGGGATGATAAATGGATTTACGGCGGTCATTTATTCGCTGCTCGTGGTGTTTGTCCAATCCTGCTATTTTCTGATTACGAAGAAAAAAGGGAAAAAGGACGTGATACCGATGTGCCCATCGATTCTAGTGGGGTGCGTGATTACAATTTTATTGAAAGGATAATGACATGAAAAATTACAAGAACGCGGTGGCAATCGCGATGGTGGCTTTGATGGTGTTTAGCGTTTATTCTACGGTGGCAAATGCAAACAGCCAGGAGGCGGAATATGAGGAATACCTTGCAATTGCACGGGAAAAGGCCGAGTTGGAAATCATCGAGGACGCGGCCATCAATTACCGCAAGGCGTTGGACATGAAGGACACGGTGGACGTAAATATCGAGATTGGGCAGATGTACGTGGACAACGGATGGCTGAGCGAGGCCATTTCGTGGGGCGAGGACGTGGTGGAAAAGTACCCGAAGGAGCCTACGGCGTATGAATTTTTGCTACAACAATATATTAGCGCGGAGCATTATGACAAATGTTTCGTGTTGCGTGACCAGGCCGAGGGACGGGAGGCGGTGAATGCCGGATTTGAAGAACTGATGGCGCAAATTGAATATGTGTTTGAATTGGAATACTCCACTTATGACGAGGTTGGCGTGTTTGGCAATGGATATTGCGCCGTCCTGGACGAGGATAGGTGGGGCTATTGTGATTTATATGGGGATGAGGAAATCAAGCCGAAATTCTTGTGGGCGGGAGCGTTCACTACGGATGAGGTGGCTCCGGTGCAGGATGAAAATGGTGATTTCTATTATATTTCGACATCGGGAAATAAGAAAATAGCAATTCAAAATCTAGAAAAATGCATGGATTTAGGCGTATCCATCAACCAGGTTTTACCTGCCGGGGATGATGGAAAATATGCGTATTATAACCAGAAATTTGAGAAAGTATTTGACGGGGAATTTTCTTATGCGACGGCCATGAATGGCAACGTGGCGGCGGTCGAGGTGGATGGAAAATGGGATTTGATCGGAGCCAATGGAGAAATGCTCACGGAGACGGGATATGACGGCGTGATTTGGGATGAGAAGGGCATCGTGTTCCGCAATGACCGGGTGTTCGTGGAAAAGGACGATCAAATTATCATGACTGACAAGGAAGGAAACCAGATTGGCGGACAAACGTATGATGACGCGGAATTATTTTTGCAGGCCGACGGATATGCGGCGGTTGAAGTTGACGGAAAATGGGGATTCGTGGATAAGGAAGGGGAGATGGTGATAGAGCCGCAGTACGAAGCGGAGAGGTCGTTTTGCAATCAGTATGCGGCCGTGAAAAAGGGCGGTTCTTGGGGATTTATCAACGCTGCCGGGGAGCCGATTATTGAGTTCGCGTTCGAGGACGCAAAGGACTTTAACGAGCGCGGATGCGTGTTCGTAAAAATGAATGGAAAATGGCGGATTTTGAAATTGATGAAGATGAATTATAAATAGGAAATGAATGCAAAGAGGAGGATGTCGAGAAATGAATGCGTTTCAATGCGAGAAACAAGGGGCAAACACGTACATGGTGTATGAACTTTCGGAAAAAGAAGAGGTGGACAGCTTAAGTCTCGGAATGTTGCTAAATAATAGGATTCGAGGACTGGCACAAGTCATTTACGGACAGATGGACGACGTGCAGTGCCTGCGCTACAACATTTCTTCCAAGACATCTCTCTCCCAATATTTGACGGGAATATTGAGTAGGGAACGCATTTTGAAAATCTTCCGATTGGTGACGGAAACGCTTCTGGAAGCGGAAGAATACATGATAGAGCCATCGTCAATTTTGCTGAGTCCCGAGCATGTTTTTGTGGATTCCCAGACGGGGGAGACGGCGTTGATTTGTCTGCCGCTCATGAATATCGAAGGAACGGATGTCAGCGCGTTTTTTAAAAACATTATGTTCGGTTCTAATGCAATTTTTGACTCACGGGAAAATTGTGATTACGTGGCGCGGATTATCAATCATTTGAATAGTGCGGAAACATTTTCGTTGGTGAATTTCCGTGGCTTGCTGATGGAATTGGAAAAAGAGCCGCAAGGCGCGGTCGGGGGGCCGGGCGGAGTCGGTGCACAAGGAGTACCAGGAACGAGCGGCGCACGAGATGTATCAGGAGGGCAAAGCGTATCGGGAGTACGAAGTGTGCCAAGTGGTCAGGTGGCACCGAAGATGGATGCTGCGCCGGGAATGATGGGAACGCAAGGCGCGTCAGGAAGAAATGGCGCACAAGGAGCGGCTGTGGGAAATATTGCGCCGGGAGCGGGTGGTATGCGAGGAGTGAATAGTGTGCCGGGCGTGGGAAATGTCCCGGTAGGACAAAACGTGGTGAATGTGCAAGGAGCGTCAGGTGTACAAAGCCCGGTGAGAGTAAATGGCGCGTCAGGAGCACAAAGCCCGGTAGGAATAAATGGCGCGTCAGGGATGCAAAGTGTACCAAGAACGAATGGCTTGCCGGGAGTGCAAACTGTGGCAGGATTGAAGAGCATACCGCGAGCACAAAGCGGAGGAAATATGCAAAAGGTACCGCTGGCACAAGGTGCGCCAAGGGGACAGGGTATGGCGGGAAACGGGATGCAGCCAGTTGGTTTTGACATTCCCGGCGCGGCGGCAGTTGGCTCTGGCGCGGGTAGTGCGGGAGTAGAAGAGAAGAAAAAGTGGTCGTTGTTTGGCGGCAAGTCAGATAAGGAAGAAAAAAATAAGAAAGCAAAGGATGAGAAAAAAGCATCCAAGAAAGAACAAGGAGAGAAAAAGTCGGGCGGCATTTTCGGGTCGTTATTTGGAGGGAAAAAGTCGAATGAAGAAGATCAGAGAAACAGTGGGATTGGAGCTTCGTATGGTAGTTCGTCCTATGACCCGGACGAGACATCTATCGTAATGGATGAGGAAGTGACCACATTGTTAGATAACGAGCCAAGACTGATACGGGAACGGAACCAGGAAATTATTTTCCTGCAAAAGGACGTGTTCCGTATCGGCAGGAAACGCGAAGTAGTGGATTATTGTATAGAGGGGAATCCTACCATCGGTCGTTGTCATGCGGTAATCGTCAGAAAAGGAGATGCGTTTTACATTGTGGACGCAGACTCGAAAAATCATACTTATGTAAATGGAATCATGATAGAAAGCAACGTGGAAGTTCCACTTGAGAATCAGGCGGTGATAAGGCTGTCGGATGAAGGATTCGTGTTTGAGGTGAGGTGAGACGGGGTGATGCACGGGTATGAGATGAGATAGAGGGATGAGGCGAGACGGGGAGTACAGAGTAAGGTGGTGTTGTAGGTAAAGAGTTGCAAGTAAAAGGAGATAGGAAGTAAGTAATAAAAAGCGGCATGTGGATGCTTAAAGACCAAAATAAGAAGAAGGGAAGAAAGAAATGAAGAGAATAAAAAGAAAATTGGCAATAATGTTGGCAGTAGCGATGGTAATAGGAATGCAGTCTGTTACGGTGTTGGCAGAAGAAAACGCAGATGATGCAATGACGGAAACGGCAGTGAATATCGTTGGAATGGAAAAGGATGTCGAATCAGAATTAAATGTTGAAGTAGAAGCGAATGCAGAGAATGGCCAACAAGAAAATAATGAAATGGATACGGACAGATGTAGAATCAGTAGGAATTGAAACATATGCGGCGGAAGACGTGGTTGCATCGGGAACTTGTGGGGATAACCTGACATGGGCGTTGACGGAAGATGGGACGATGACGATTAGCGGAACCGGGGATATGTGGGGCTATTATGAAGTAGAGGATAAAACATTTTTTGAGAATCCACATCGAAAAGAAATCAAAAAAGTAATAATAGAAGAGGGTGTGACCGGAATGGGAGTGGATGCGTTTTATAACTGTACTGATTTACAAGAAATTAAGATACCAGAGGGGGTAACATACATAGGATCGAGCGCGTTTTCTGGCTGTAGTAGTTTGATTGAAATTGAAATTCCAGATGGAGTAAAGCGCATAGAAGGGGCAACGTTTGAGTATTGTAGTAATTTGAAAGAAGTACGATTACCAGATAGCATAACAAGTATAGGGCCGGGCGCATTTAATAGTTGTGTTAGTTTGCAAGAAATTAAAATGCCTGATGGAGTAGCAACCATAGAATCAATGGCATTTGCTAGTACTGGATTGATAAAAATGGAGATTCCGAATGGAGTAAATTATATAGGATATGGTGTTTTTGACGGTTGTTACTATCTGGAAGAAGTTCGATTACCAGACAGTGTGACTAGTATAGGACAAGCTGCATTTTGCTATTGTAGAAGTCTGAAAGAGATTAGAATACCAAAGGGAGTGACATACATAGGGTCGAGTGCGTTTTTTGACTGTAGTGGTTTGACTGAGATTGAGATTCCGAGTGGGGTGAGCCAAATAATGCTAGAAACGTTTCTGAATTGTAGTGGTCTGAAAAAAGTTATGATTCCAGATGGAGTAACTACGATAGATGCGAGAGCATTTTATGGATGTTCTCAATTAGAAGAAATTGAGATTCCAAGTGGAGTGACATACATAGGCGATTATGCATTTTCAGGCAGTCGTTCTTTAAGAGAAGTACGTTTTAAAGGGGATGCACCCGAGTTTGGAAAAAAGGAGGGAGGAGAGTTGCCGGATAAAAATGATGAATGGGGGACTTTTGGAGAAGTCACAGCTACGGTTTATTATCCTAAAAATAATCTGACATGGACTGCAGACAAGATGCAAAATTATGGTGGTCGGTTGACATGGGTTGCCTATGGGAATTCTGCAGATGAACTTGCGATTGTTTTGGATGTGACAGATAAGACGTATCTCATTGGAAGCGGCAATGATGCAACCATCAAATGTACTGGCGAGTTAAAAGATTTCGTCAATGTCGCCATGGATGGGCAGATTGTAGAGTCATCAAATTATACGGTAGTAGAAGGGTCAACAGTGATTACGTTTTTATCATCTTATCTGGACACGCTTTCCGCAGGCGACCATGTGGTGACGCTGAATTATACATATGGTTCCGTAGACACGTCATTGACAGTGATTGAGAATAATACGAATTTAAACACGCCAGCAAATACAAATGGAACGAGCATATCAGGTAATGCAGGAAACGTGAATGGTAGTTCCAATTCCAAGCAGAATGGTTCGATGCAGGGCGGCGCACCAAAGACGGGAGACAGTACAATGGTGATGTTGTGGTTGTTTGCCGTGCTGGCAGCGGGAAGTGGTTGTTTTATATTGTTCCGAAGACAAAGAGAACTGCATAGTTAGTGCTTTAGTGGCTGTTCAGTGGAGAATGTCGGGAAATGCTGTTGCCCCATAATATATGGCTGTGAATTCAGATGCATCACAGCATATATTGTAGGCTTACAGTCATTACCCGATATCCCCGTGAAAAAAGGATTAAAGCTTTATAGAAAAGCAAATCAAAAACGGTAAATCATGGAAACATGATGCGAGAAAATGTAACGAGAGAGGTTTGAAAAGATGAAAAAATTCAAAAAAGACATGGCAATTATGCTGATAATGATTATGGTGATTGGGACGCAATCACTTACAGCATTTGCGGATGGAGAAGAAAACGCGATAGAAGAACTTGTCGTAAGTGCTGAAAATGCAGAAACTATAGAAAACACGGAAGGCACAATAAACACGGAAAATGCAGGAAAAATGGGGAGCACACTTGTAGATGAAGAATTTGCTTCGGAAAATGAGAATGTGGAAACGGAAGTGTCAGGTGAAAATAATGGGAATCCGGCGAATGAAGGTGTGGAGGCTGATGGAATAGAGGCATATGCAGAAGAGGAAGTACCAAAATCAGGAACATGTGGTGATAATTTGACATGGACGCTGTCGAACGATGGAGTATTGACGATTAGCGGAACGGGAGTAATGAAAGATTATATTTATCAAAATGACGATGGATATAACGAGTCACCATTTTATGCGTGCAATAGTAAAAAAGTGATTGTAGAAGAGGGTGTGACAAGTATTGGGAGTTGGGCGTTTAGCGGTTGCACGAATTTAAGTGATATTCTTATCCCTAAAAGTGTAACCAACATAGGCAATGGAGCGTTCGAATATTGCACCAATTTAGAGGAAATTCATATCCCAGAGGGTGTGACAAGTATCGGGAGTTGGGCATTTGAGGGGTGTACAAATTTGAGCGAAATTCATATTCCTCAAAGCGTAGTGAGAATAGGAGAGGGTGGATTTGCCGGGTGCGAAAAAATAACAAGAATCCAACTTCCAGAAGGTTTGAAAAGTTTAGAGTCATCTACATTTGTAGGATGTAAAAGTTTAAGCGCTGTTTATGTTCCTTGTAGCGTGGAAAATATAGGACATGGTGTATTTAATGGTTGTAGTGGTATGAATGAAATATGGATTTCAGAGGGGGTGACGAGCATAGAAATGTGGGCATTTCGGGATTGTATAAATTTAAGAGATATTTATATTCCTGACAGTGTGAAAAGCATAGGCAATGGAGCGTTTAGCGGTTGTTATAGTTTGACGGAAATGCATATTCCGGAGGGAGTGACATCTATAGCTGAAGATACATTTTATTTTTGCCAGAGTTTGGCTGATATTACTATTCCGAGTAGTGTGACGAGAATAAGTGGCGGAGCGTTTTATTATTGTACCAGTTTGCGAGAAGTGGAAATTCCAGTTTCTGTAACTGAAATAGAAGGCGGCGTGTTTTCGGGATGTTTTGCACTTTCTTCTGTTTTTTTAAAAGGTGATGCTCCAGAGATAAGTAATTATAGGGGTGAGGGCTATAATAAAGAAGAAGCATTTACTGATGTAACGGCTAAAATTTTTTATCCTAGCGGGAACACCACTTATACAAAGGATAATATGCGGGATTATGGCGGAAATTTAACGTGGGTTGCATATGACTCTACGGATAATCTTGCCATTGTTTTAGAAGTATCGGATAAGGTTTACTATATTGGTAGTGGTGGCGATGCAACCATTAAGTGTACTGGCGAATTTAAGGATTTTGTTAGTGTTGCGGTGGACGGCGTGCTTATAGATTCATCAAACTACACAGTGGTGGAGGGGTCCACCGTCTTGACATTTTTATCGTCCTATTTAGACACGCTTTTTGTGGGTGACCATGTGGTGACATTGAATTATACGTATGGTTCGATTGACACGACACTAACAGTGCTAGATAGGAATACAAATGCATCGGATTCAATTACGACGGGAAATACAAATTCTACATCTAATCTCGTGCAGGGTAACTTAATGCAAAATAGTGTACCAAAAACGGGGGACCAGACCTTGAAGTTACCATGGGTGTTTGTCATGTTGGTGACTGGATGTGGTTGTCTGGTGCTTACAAAGGAAAGAAAACGAAAATCTATATGATTATGAGAAAAGGCAATAGAGTATTACATGATTAAAAATGTAAAAAATAATAGTTGATTACTTGAAAAGATAAAAACAACCGGGAGGAAATTAAAATGTTAACAAAAAAGAGCGTATTAAGCATAATCGTAATTTTGAGTATATGTGCGATAATGTTAGGTGGGTGTGGGAAAAAGTCTGATGTTGATAAATTGATTGGTACTTGGAAGATAGATGATATGGATGCAGGGTCAATATTTGGGGATTATGTGATTGAGTTTTATGAACCAGATGAGAAAGATGGTAATAGTGGGAGTCTGGGATACATAAATAGGCATGATGCCCATAGAAGAGGAGAATACAGTTATCATGAGTCGTCCAAAACGCTTGAATTGGCATTATATGATGAATTTAATGTTCCAAATGATTGGACGGATTATTTGACCGCCACGGTGAAATTTGAAGATGATAATTGCATTTGGCTAGAGTCTGAAAAGTGGACGTTAAAATTGACCAGATACGAAGATTAGGGAAAAAATTGATAGAAAGAACGTTTAAAATGAAGTAGAGGGGGAATCGTGATGCGTTGTCCAAGATGTAAGGTAAAAATAACGGATGATTCGACATTTTGCTCGGAGTGTGGCTGTAAACTTCCACCGAAGGGGCAAGACGATGAATTGCGGATAATTATCATGGGATTAGCCTTTTCGTTGATATTGGGGGTAGGTGCGGCTGGAGAGACTTTTGTAGATAAATATAACGAAAAACAAGAGGAAAAACTGGCACGTCGTCAGGCAGAGGTGCGTTATGAGCAGCAACAAAATGACAGTTACGTTTCCGAAAGAGAGGAAGAAAAGGAAATAAAGGATACAAGGCAAATGGGAGAAATGGTTGAGCCAATGGATTTGGACGACTATCTGGAGTATGGTGCCAGTAATACGTTTGGTAATTCCACGAATAAGGGTACAGAAGAGGACGATGTTGATGAGAAGACAACGGAATACATTATCAAGGACAGTGCATCAAGATACCTCACGGATGCGGACGTGAAGGGGTTGACTTTGCAGGAAATCAATTATGCCAAGAACGAGATTTACGCGCGGCATGGCAGGAGGTTCAAGTCCAAGGAACTGCAAGATTATTTTGACTCCACTTCGTGGTATGTGGGGAAATATAGTCCAGAAGACTTTGACCAAAACTATAGCGAGAGAATGTTAAACGATTTTGAAAAAAGGAATGCGGACTTTTTGAGTGAAAAGGAGTTCTCAATCGCGCCGAACGGATATCAGCTGGACGCAAATTGAGTCCAAACGCGCTTGCCCTAGTGTCTTGTCCAGTTTTGCTGAAAGTCAACGGAACATGACACTAACATCATCGGAGGGTCTAAAGAGCAAAATATAAGGAACTGCAAAGTTATTTGTTTACGGTTCCTGAGGTGGAAGGTGATATGTAATTTTGAAAATTCGAAAAATAATATGGACAATGTGGTGCATCCTTTTCGTCATATGCATGTTGAGCGGATGTAAGGAAGAAAATGACACTACGGAGAAAGAAGTGGAAGTGAAAGACTTAGAAATCGTCCTTGATACGGAGCCACAAGACGTGGCAGGGATGGCAGAAACGAATGAGGAGGCACGTCCGGGCGAACAACCCGTAAAAGAGGAACCCGTGAAGAAAGGCATCTTAATAGCCATTGACCCTGGGCATCAGGGGGAGTCGGTTGACATGAGCGCGTTGGAGCCAGAAGCACCGGGCAGCGACAGCATGAAAATGAAAGCGACGGGAGGAACCAGCGGACGGTATACGGGCGTTCCAGAATATCAATTAAACTTGGACATTTCACTTGCCTTGAGGGACGCGTTGGAAGCACAAGGATACGACGTGCTATTGACCAGGGAAAATAATGAAACGGCAATTAGCAATGCGGAGCGGGCCATGTTGGCAAATGATGCGGGGGCGGACATTTTGATTCGCATTCACGCGAACGGGAGCGAGGACGCAAGCGCAAACGGGGCGTTGGTTTTGATTGGTTCGCAGTCCAACGCTTACGTGGGACATTTGTATGAGCGAAGCTATCATCTGGGTGAAAGTATATTGAACGCGTATTGCGACAAAACCGGGATGCAAAATCGTGGAATTGTTACGAATGACCACATGACGGGAATCAACTGGAGCCAGATGCCGGTTATTATTTTGGAAATGGGTTTCATGACAAACGAGCAGGATGATTGGAACATGGCGGATGCGGAGTACCGCAGGAAAATGGTGGAGGGGATTGTCGAGGGGATTAATATGTATTATCAACCCGGATTACAAGGATTGGACATGAAAATACAAGAAAATATAAAGTCGCTGCAAGAAACTGGTGCGAAGGTGTCCGTTTATGTAGAAGACTTGACATATGGCGCGAAAGTATTTCTGGGTAATGCGCCCATGAAGTCGGCAAGCCTGATTAAGCTCTATGTCGCGGGCTGCGTGTATGAACATATGGGGGAATTGCAAGCAAGCGAGCAGTATGCGGGTGAGACGGAAAATTTGATTTGCAGGATGATACAAAGCAGCGACAATGATGCAACGAATGCACTGATTACCCGCCTGGGAAGCGGAGATGCGGAAAGAGGAATGGAATTGGTGAATCAGTTTTGTGCGGGACACGGTTATGCGGAAACAAGTATCGGCCGACAAATGCTGGATTTTAGTACGGATAGGGACAACTATACGTCAGTTCAGGATTGCGGGAAATTTTTGCGCGACATATATGATGGCAGTTTATCCGGCGCGGAACAAATCCTTTCCTATATGAAAAATCAGGAGCGGAGAAGCAAGATACCGGCGGGAGTGCCGGACGGAGTCGTGACGGCCAACAAGACGGGGGAACTGGCGGACGTGGAGAACGACGTGGCAATCGTATATGCGGAAAGCGGGACATACAGCCTTTGCGTGATGACAAATGATTTGAGTGATACAAGTAGGGCAAGGCAAGTGATAACGGAATTGTCAGGAAATGTGTATCAGTATATGGCGGAGAATGGGTGTGGATGGTAAGCGCGTTCGGAAAATGGAAATAAAAAATTTGTACATGTCAGGAGGAGTGAGAGGATGTACTGTGGAAAGTGCGGGCAGGAACTGGAAGAGGGAAGCAGGTTCTGTACGAGATGTGGAAATTCGGTTGGACAAAAACCCGCATATCAAGAGACGGAAAACAAATCGGTAACAGAAAACTATTCGATGATGAAAGACATGTCCGTGATGGAAAATGAGTCGGGGACGAAAAACAAGGCGGGGACGGGGAAAAGAAGTAAAACTTACTGGGTCGTTGGTGTCTTACTTGTCGTTCTGATATTGTGTGGGGCGGGCGGCTTGGGATATTATCGTTCTTGCGTTGACCGGGAGCATGCCAATCAATATTATGCCCGCGTGTACAAAGGCGGAAAATGGGGCTATATTAATTTGTATAAAGAAGAGGTCATTTCCTGCAGATTCGATAAGGCGGATGATTTCAGGGATAATGGAACTGCCGTTGTGGGGAAAGTGAGCGGATACTATGAGGATGGTTCTAGTAAACACAAGTATGCATTGATTAATGCAGAGGGAGTACAACTTACGGAATTTAAATATTTTAGCATAGACGATTTTCAGGACAACGGTTTGGCACGAGTAGATGTGAGGGTGGGCTCCGAAGATGATCCTGACTGGATTTATGGCTATATAGATGCGGAAGGAAACGAAGTGATAGAGTGCAAATATGATAGTATCGGAGAGTTTTCTTCTAATGGTATCGTTTGTGCAAAAATTGACGGATATGCCATATTTCTTGACGAGAAAGGAAATAGGGCAATTGAGGATACATATGAGGATGCTGGAGAATTTGGCGATAATGGTCTTGCGCCGATAGAAAAAGATGGGTATTGGGGATATATTGACGAATTCGGGAATGTCGTGATTCCATGCAAATATAGTTGGGCAACAAGTTTTGAGGACTCTGAGTTGGCTCGAGTTGAAAATAAAAGTGGAAAATATGGTTACATTGACTCTAACGGTGAAGTGGTCATTCCATTTGAATTCGACTATGCATATCCTTTTTCAGAAGGGGTTGCGGTGGTGAGCAAGGGAAACGATTTCTCAGACATGAAATATGGCTTGATAGATATGCGTGGCAATTTGATTTTGGATTACGAATTCGATTATTTGGGGAGTTTTGGGGTGGATTTTGAAGGATTGGCAAAGGCGAAATTTGACCGTGAAAATGGGATGGGATCTGGCCTGATAAATAAGTCGGGAGAGGTTGTGCTGCCGATGGAGTATGAACTTATTGGCCGGCCGCGAAAATATGTGGACGGGACGGAATATGGTATTGTTTATAGGGAAAAAGCCACTATAAATGGGCATTATAGGTTAATAAAACCGGAAATTATTAATGGAAAAGGGGAAATCGTGTTTTCTTATGAAGAGTATATGGAGATGTTGGCGGACAGTTGGAGAGATGTGGAACAAGATGGTTTTTTGAGTCCGTATGGCGATAACGGTTGGGCCGTATGTGGGGATGGGTTTTATACCTATTGGTTTGACGAGGAAGGGAAAGTATGGTTGATTTCGGATGAGTATGATTTGGCAGGAGAATTTATAAAGGTGAGATAGATTTTATAAAAACAGAGGAGGATGAGAAAAATGTACTGTGGAAAATGTGGAACAGAAAATCAGGATGGTGCCAAGTTTTGTAAAGGCTGCGGGGCAACGCTTGGGAGGTCGGCGCAAGCTTCTGCGAGCGGGGAGGAGCAAACTATCTATCTGGGGCAAGACGGAGCCTCTGTAAATTACCAGGCCGGAGCACTGCAAGGCGAAGTGCAAGAAGGACAAGATGCATGGCAAGAACAAAACGAACAGCAAAGGCGAGATATGTTGTTAGATAACCTTTTAAAAAAGGCGGCGACTGAGCAGCGAGAACCAATCATACCATCTGGTTATGAACCAATCGGGATGTGGGGATATTTCGGATATTCCTTGCTTTTTAGCATTCCACTTGTAGGATTGATTATGCAATTGATATTTGCGTTTGGCGGGACGAGCAATATTAATTTGAGAAATTTTGCAAGAGCGCAATTTTGTGTCGTCATTTTATGGAGTGCCGTAGTTCTCATATTCCTGATGCCGGTTATTTCTTCCTTTATGAGTTATATGAGATGGTAATACATTTAAGATGAAAAAGAAAAAGCGATGTCACGATTCATGGGGCCGTGCGCTTCGCCGCAAGGCCTTCGGTCGATAAAGCGATTGTGAATAGCGGAAAAAACGTGGAGGGAGTTTGAGATGGCATTTTTAGACGATATCGGGAAAAAAATTGGCATGGCGGGGCAGACCGCGGCACAAAAGGCAATGGTAATGACGGACGTTGCCCGCATCAATGCGGACATTGCCGAAGAAGAAAAAAAGATGGATAACAATTATTTACAAATCGGGAAATTATACGTATCTTTGCATGCGGAAGATTGGGAGAAGGAATTCGACGGCATGATAACGGCGATAAGGGAGTCGGAACATAGAATAAAGAGTTATCATGAGCGGATTCAAAGTATCAGGGGTGTGGTGCGCTGTGAACGGTGCGGCGCGGAAGTGGCAAATACGGCCTCATTTTGCAATTCGTGTGGAGCTGCCATGCCGAGAAGGGTACAAGCAGTAAGTCAGGAACACGTGCGGACATGTTCCAAGTGTGGCGCGAGGATAGATGATGACAATCGATTTTGTACGGTTTGTGGTACGCCGGTTACAATGACGCAACAAGTGGAAGAGCAGTTGGTACGGCGAATGGAAACAAGACCGCAGGTACAACACACGGAAATCGAGCAACCAATGGTACAACGTATGGGAGAACAATCATTGGTACGAAGTCAAATGTATGACGAAGAAACGCAAATGTTGATGACAGAAGGGCAAAATGGGACGGCGGAACAGTTGGAACAAAGTGCGGCAACGGAACAATTGGGGCAAAATATGACGTCAGAATCATGGATACAACAAACGCCGGAAATGCCGGTACAAGGTGATACGATGCTGGTTTGTGCGAATTGCCATGCGTATGTGGAGCCAGACATGCTTTTCTGTACGGAATGCGGACAAAAACTAAAGTAATAAAGAATAAACAGATAACATTTTATTGATAAAAATAAACGGATAAAGAAAGAACGGACAAAGGGAGAGAATGAAACATGCAAAGGACGAAGTTGGGAATTTCAGCTGGATTATTGGGAGCGGCAATTTGTTTTTCAGGGCTTTTTGGCGGCTATCTGCTTACGGGGATCCTTGTCGGATACGTTTTGCTGTTTGAAGAAAACATCTGGTTGCGGAAATCGGCTGTAAAAACATTCGCATTAATGATTGGTTTTTCTTTGATGTCGGCGGTGATAGGATTGCTTCCGAGCGCGATTAATATGGTGAATGACATCTTTATGATGTTTGGCGGCTTTTTTTCAATAGGTTTTATTACGAATTTTATTGCGGCCATTCTGACGTTGTTGGACATGATTAAAACAATTTTGCTGGTTGTGATGGGAGCGAGAGCCGTCACACAAGGAACCGTTGCCATTCCGGTGATTGACAATCTGATAAATAAGCATATGGGGAATTGAGCGGATGAGAAAAAAGAGTGTTTTGAAAATTGTTATCGCTTTGTTGGCGGCAATGAATTTGGTGGTGTACATAACGGGAATTGTTGCTTATTTTGACATCGTGGAAATTCCATTCCTGGATTCGATTTTGGGACATTTTCAAACGGAAGATGTAGATGAAGAAAATGAATTGGAAGCGGAAGCTCCTTTGGAAAATCAGGATGATGAGAAGACGTTGACTGAGGATGAAAATGATTCTAAGCAGCCCGTGTCCGAGGAGTGGAAGCAGGCATATCTCGACCTTATGAAAAAGCCGGGTGGTGACAACGTGAAGTATAAGCTGGTATATATCGATGACGATGATATTCCCGAATTATATATATTGGGTAATACTGTTGCCCAAGGTGACATGTTGTGTACCTATAGAGAGGGAGAGGTATGGGGAATGCATATGTATAATTATGGGTTATCCTATTTGGAGCGGCAGAATAGCTTTTGTGATAGCGGCGGGCGCATGGATTCGTATTTTGATTATGTGTATTCCTTGGAAGATGAGGGCGCGATTATGTGGCATAAAGGCGAGTTTGGCGCAGGAGGCACTCGTGTCCAATATGACAAAGAAGGAAATTTCATTTATGAGTATAGATGGGATGGAACTGTGGTTTCCGAGAAAGAATATGAGACGAATTTAAAAAAGGTGTATGACGAATCGAAAGCGAAGTTAGGATATGAAGGGGCATGTAGTCGGGATGAAATGAGGGAAATCATTGAAAGGATGGGAATGTCCTCGTCCGTAATGGAAGATGAAAAAAAGAGTGAAAATTCGGCAGAGAAGGAATCAGGAGTAGATGGAAATTATGTGGCAGAGCGAGTGGTTGCATCGGGAGAATGCGTTTCGCTTGAGACGGTATATTTTAGAGGGGATGCCTCAGCGTTTAATGTTGACGAGGAGCAGTTTGACATAGGGACGGATAGAAAGTCAACCTTTGCGTGGGACACGGTGACGATATACTATCCAGCTAATTATCCGACGTGGACTGAGGAAAAATTACAGGATGAATATGGGGGATGGCTTACTTGGCGGCCTTGGAAGCCATAAAGTACGAGGAAAGAAGATAAGAAATTTGAGTGATTGTTTGAAGGGTGTGAAGAAGTTACAAAATGGAGCGGAGGATGGCATGCCGAAAAGTCAGAAGAATTATTTATATTGGTTTTTGTTAATGATAATCGTGTGCTCCGGCGTGGCCGGAGGAGGGTATTTTTGTTATGTGTCGGCGGTGGCATCCGTCGTTCTTATGTCGGCGGTGGTCTGTTTCCTGGTACGTACGGGTTGTTTTAGCATATCCCTTGACTGGAACCTTGTGGCAATCGCCGTATTGGTATTCGGATATTTTGTGGTTGGCTTGTGGGCGGTTGATTCCGGCATGGCTTTGATGGGGGGCATCAAATTTCTGCCGGTTTTTCTTTACTTTTTTCTTATGTGCCAGGCGTTGGAGGAGAGGGAGCGTCTGATACGATTTTTGCCGGTTTTGGGAAGTCTGATGACCCTATTTTCCTTCGTGATGATGCAATTTCCCGTATTTTTGCCCTATGTTTCTGTTGCGGGAAGGCTGGCCGGATTTTTCCAATATCCAAATACATACGCCTTGTTTTTGCTAGTATGCTTGTTGATTTCAATCTATCAGATTCATCTCGAACATGTTGACTGGATGCTTGTCGTCCATATTCTCGCCGCCCTGACAGGAATTTACCTGAGTGGGAGCCGGACGGTCATGGCTTTGGCCGTGGCCACGTTCTTTTTGCTCTTTCTTTTTAAAAAGGAGCTGCGCAAATATGCCGCATTGTGCGTGGGAATCTTTTTAATCGCGGTCATGATTTTGGCCTTTTGCGGATTTGGAGAGGGAATCTATAGGCGGCTGTTGGTTTTGGCGGGAAACGCAAGTACGTTTTTGGGAAGGCTTTTGTATGACTGGGATGCATTGAAAATGATTGCGGCGCATCCTTTCGGAATGGGATATTATGGGTACTATTTTGTACAACAAGAAATGCAGACGGGGGTCTATTCCGTGGTGAATGCCCATAATGAATTTCTGCAGATTATGTTGGACATTGGAATTGTTCCCGCGATTCTGATGTATGGTGCCATCCTTCGTTCCATATTGTCAAAAAACACATCGGAAAGAAACAAGGTCGTCTTGTTGGTCATGTTCCTGCACGGTTTGTTTGATTATGACTTTCAGTTTTTGGCATTGTATTTTGTATTGTTGTTATTCTTGGACGTGCGAAATATAAAGAAAGTAAAAATATCCGTGCTGACGAAGGGAACGGCCGTGGCAGCCTTGGCCGTCCTTGTCGTTCTGTCCGGCGTGGTCGGGACTTCGGAATTTTTATATGTTAATAGAAAACCGGAAGCAGCGGTCAGGATTTATGGTGGAAATACCCTGGCGAAGATGGAATTATTGAGTTTGGCGGAAGAGGCAGATGAGTTGGAGGAACTGGCGGATTCGATTTTGGAGGGCAACAGCCATGTTTCGGTCGCTTACAGTGCAAGGGCACGGGCTGCGTTCGCGAGAGGGGACGTGGAGGCGTTTGTTGAAAACAAGCTTACGGCGATTCGACTGGCACCGTACCAGTATGAGGAATATCTGGATTATCTGGCCGCCCTGGTTTATAGTGTAAAGCTCTATCGCGAGGCAGGAGATGAAGAGAGCGCGAAATTTTGCGTGGAGCGGGCAAAGGAGATTCCCCGGATGCTGGAGGAGGTAAAGGAGAGGACGAGTAGTTTGGCGTGGATGATTAATGACCGGCCGGAGGTGACATTGTCCGAAGAAAACATGAGGTTAATCGAGGAAATGGAATGAATAGAAAGAGAATTGTGGGCGCAGTGGCCGTATCCGCAGCTTGTGCGTTGCTTGCATGTGTCGGCCATGTTTTGAGCGTGGAGAAAAATGGTGTCGTCGTGGATGCCGAAGGAAATGAAATTGCAAGGCTCATGTATGACAATCGGATGGATGACGGCCAGACCGTCCGTTATGACTGCGAGGACGGATATGAGGCGTATATCGACCTTGCGTGCAGGGAGGCGGCAAAGATTCTGTGCGACCGGGAAGGCGTAAGGGAAGCGGAGGCGTTTCAAATGCTCGTGGAAGAGGAGATGACGATTCAAACGACGCTTTGTCAGGACGTGATGAAGGGGCTGTTGGACGTGTGCGGGGAAGAACAAACGCCTTCGGGAATATTGGTGTCTGAGAGGTGCGCGGCGGTCGGTGACACGAAAGGGCATATCCTGGCTTGTTATAGTCATTCGGTGGAAGATGCGTCGCGTAATTACGTGACCTATCCGACCTATGCCGGATCGACAATCAAGTCCTTAAGCGTCTATGGGCCGGCGGTAGAAGACGATGTCGTCTGTTGGTCGGATCTATACATGGACAGTGCCTATTGCCGGATTGTAAATGCCGATGGGGAGGAAGCGGACTGGCCGGTAAATACGAGGAACTATACCAATAGAATGTGGACTGTCCAAGAGGCGTTGAAAAAATCAAATAATGCAATTGCGGTGAAAATATTAAAGGATTATGGCGTGGGAAATTCCTGCCGTTTCATCCGGGAAGCGTTTGGATTGAAGACGGAGGCGGAAGAACGGGCGGTTCTGGAGGGGAAGGAAGACGACGTGCTTTCAAATATCGCGTTGGGCTATCTGGAAGCGGGGGTCACCATGCGGGATTTGATGGGCGGGTATCAGACATTTGCAAATGGGGGCAGTTATACGCCGATGCATGCGGTTACTGCAATCAAGAGTGGGAGTGGTGCGGAATATTATAAGGAAGATTTTGAAGTGACCCGGGTTTTTTCGGCGGAAACGGCTTATATTATGAACCGGATGTTAAAGACGGTCGTCGAAGAAGGGGGAACGGGAGCGGCGGCCTTCATTGAGGGATTGGATATCTGTGGAAAGACGGGAACCAGCGATGAGTCCAGGGATAATTGGTTCGTGGGGATGACCCCGGAATATGTCTGCGCGGTGTGGTATCGACTGCCGAGGGCGGGAATGGAGAACGAATCACCAGCGGTATTTCGAGAAATCATGGAACGGATGGAACATCGGAAGGAAATCGGGTATCAAAAACCGGAGGACGTGGTGGAGGTGGCATATTGCGAAAAGACGGGGCTGCTGGCAAATGATTTTTGCGTGGAACGGCAGAATGGGTATTACAAAAAACAAAATATGCCGGAGAAATGTGACTGCAGATAGCGGCGTAGGGATTTTGGTTATAAGGAATGGAAGTTCCTATAACATATGGGCAAATCGGCCGAACGGCCGGTAATGTTTTCAGGAACAGTTCACATTTTTGAATGGTTCCTGAATAAGGAGGTGGGAATGAAAAGGGAGCCATTGTATGGCAAAGAGTTTTGCTTTGGAAGAAAGGGCGGTTTTTGACACCGCCAAAGAAAGGAGAAAGTTTAAAACATGATTACAAAATTTGAAAAGCAGGTGGTTGCTTTGTTTTTGGCGGCGACCATGTGCCTTGCCGCCGTGCTCTCTTGCGGCGCGTCGGCGTATGCGGGAGAGGGAGATTCCCCGGCAGAGGCGGAGACGGTGGAATCTGCCACGCCATCGGAGAAGACACCGGCCGTGAAATCTGAGGTGGCATCGGTTGGGGCATCTGCGGAGACTCAAGCCGCGCCATCTGAAGAGGCATCTGCAGGAGTTCCTGCTATAATGTCTGAGGAGGTTCCCGTAGAGGAATCCGAAAATGGGAATGATGCAGTCGAGGGAGATACCATGGAAAACGAGCAGAAAACCGCAAGGGCATCGGTAAGCGAGGGCGATTATGAATACGCCATCCTCGCGGATGATTCTGTCGTTATCTCAAAGTACAATGGAACAGAAACAGAAGTGTCCGTTCCCGGAACATTGGGCGGGAAAACCGTCAGCAGCATCGGGGAATCGGCATTTGAGCAGAATGACACGATAGAGAAGGTAACGCTTCCGGCTTCTGTCACGTCCATACAATATATGTCGTTTTATGGCTGTACGAATTTAAAAAACGTGGAATTGTCGGGAAACACTCTAAAGACGATAGGGGATAAAGCGTTTTTGGCGAGTGGATTGTCAGAGTTTGTAGCTCCCTCGGTAGAGACGGTCGGAGCAGAGGCCTTTCGTGGATGCAGTGATTTGGAAAGCGTGGTATTTGGAACACAATTGAGATTCTTGGGCGAGTATGCATTTCAATACTCAGGGATAAGGTCAATCCAGATATCGGAAAGTATTCTTTCACGTATTGAAAACGGTACATTTTCGGGATGTAATAATCTTAGCCAAATTAAGCTGCCAAATGGCGTGAAGAGTATCGGAGATAGTGCATTTTCCGGCTCTGGGCTTGAAATGATTCAGATACCGGATTCGGTCGAGGCGATTGGAGGGTGGGCGTTTTATTACTGTCAAAAGCTGACAACAATTGAATTGCCGAATTCGCTTAAGAGGATTGGGGAGAGGGCGTTTGGTTCTACTGGGCTTGTGGTAGTCGAGATACCGGATTCGGTCGTGGAGCTTGGAAGGGAGGCATTTTCTGGATGCCAAAAGCTGTCTTCTGCGACAATTGGAAATGGCGTGGCGGTCGTGGGAGCTCGTGCGTTTGAAAACTGTACGCTTACAACCCTGACGATTGGAGGAAGGGTAGAGGTGATAGACAGCTTTGCATTTGCAGAAAACCGCGAATTAAGTAAAGTTGTGATACCTCAGAACGTGACAAGGCTGGAGTATGCGACTTTCGTAGATTGTGAGGCGTTGGCCGATATTACCTTCCCGGAGACATTAACGAAGATTGAGGGGCGGGCATTGGACGGAACAGCATGGTACGCAAATCAGGCGGACGGCGTCGTGTATGCGGGCAAGGTGTTGTACCGGTACAAGGGTGACATGCCGGCGGAGACTTCCGTAAAGATCCAGGACGGAACCAAGGGAATTGCCGCGTTCGCGTTTTATGAATGTAAAAACCTAAGAGAAATTGAGATTCCGGAGGGCATCACGAATATAGGACGTTTTGCATTTTATGATGCCGGCCCGATGTCGTCCGTTCGGATTCCTGCGAGCGTGACCGAGATTGGAAGGAAGGCTTTAGGATATTTTGAATCCGAAAACGGGACATATTTTTATGATAATGTCACTGATGTAAATGATGCCGGTACTGAAGTAGGATGCTATGAAAAGATTCCCGGTTTTACGATTTACGGGCGAACCGGTTCTGCCGCGCAGAAGTATGCCGAGGAGAACGGCTTTATTTTCGTGGCAGATGATCCGAAATTGGAGATTGTTTTGGATGTGACGGACAAGGCTTATCTTATCGGCAGTGGCAGCAATGCGACCATCAAGTGTACCGGCGAATTAAAAGATTTTGTCAGTGTTGCAGTGGACGGGAGGCTTGTTGACCCGTCTTGCTATACTGTATCGGAGGGTTCCACCGTCCTGACATTTTTGTCGTCTTATTTGGACACGCTTTCCGTTGGCGATCATGTGGTGACGTTAAATTATACGTATGGTTCGATTGACACGACATTGACGGTACTCGACCGAAATGCCGCGAACAACGGTGCAAATATTCCAGAGAGTGGGAGCTCGGGAAATGCAGGAGCCGACGCGGGTAACGGCGCAAAGCAAACGGTAGCGGGCGGCACACCGAAAACCGGCGACGCGAGATTGATTTGGCCGTTGTGCCTTGTGTTTCTTTCTTCGGGCGTTGTCATATTGATGCTCTCAAGGAAGAGAATAAACGTATAAGTGCAAGGATAATCCAATCAAAAGGATTATTATGTATTTGATTTTGGGTATGGAATACCAACGTTTTTAAAGCTTTAATGTGTACATCATATTATACTGGGCGGCAGAGTTATCTGCCGCCCAGTATAAATCTAACTGAAAAAATAATGGAGAAATGAAAAAAAAGAGACGAAAGAAAACAATCTGTCGATGACGCTTGATGAGAAGTATTTCTTAGAAAACGGCGTTTGGAAGAAAGGTTCAAACAACTTGACCGATAATAGGTAACTGTTTATAATATAGAAAGTATTACATCAGATAATGTGACGGAATTGCAATCTCAATGGCTATGGTGAATGCGCCGCAGGCTGTGGCGATGGAATTGCAGAAGGGGGAACAAAAGAGATGATTGAAAATAGGAATGTAAATATCATAACCGATGCGGACGGCAAAAAGCTTGTCTTGATTAACGATATCCGTTTCAAAGGGAAACGGCAGATTGACTGGGATGATGTAAAACGGTATCTTGAAGGGTATGTCGGGGACTATTACGAGATTGAGGAAAATGCGGAGCGCATTTATATTGGAAGCGAACTACCTGAAGAATACACGGAATCAGAGAGCCGGAAAAGCCTTATGGGTGCAAATGCAAAAGCGAAGGCAAACGCCGCTACTGCGATACCTGAACTGATACAGATAGCATCAAACCCGGCTTATGAAGAAAACCGCAAGGAAAAACACAACAAAAACGCCAGATACGGCTGGTACAGGTATGATGTCCGTTTTGCCCTCCCGGTTTATGATGAGAATGTGCTTGTCAGATACAATATATTCCATGCCCGTCTTTTAATTAACCATGCTGAAAATGGCAAAAAATATCTGTATGATATTTTGGCAGTAAAAAAAGAAACGAGCAAGCCGTAACAAGATGTACGGTGAAAACCCATTTCTTATTGTCAATAATAAGCCATTTCTTCTGTCTTGTCAATCCCCGATTTTGATTTTTTGCAAAATCTCCAGTGGCATGTTACTATAAGCTGAAGGCAATTTCACTGGCAAAATATGAGATGGGACGAATGTCAGGAGGTTTTAGCACTATGGGATTGACGGATGTACCGTAAATTTGTCCTATCCGTAATTAAATGAGGTTCGCAAGAGATTGTTTTCCAAAAAGCTCTTATGAACCTCATACGGGTACGATGCAAGATTCTTTGTAAAATGGAATTTTAGAATCATGCGTGATAAATTTTAGATATTCGGCTTTGGCCTGCGCAATCATAATCCGGTCAAAAGGATCGTTGTGTATTTGATTTTGATTATGGAATACCAACGTTTCTAAAGCTTTAATATGCTTGTCGGTAATTGGCAACATTTGGTATCCCATTTCTTGGCATAAGTCAGATAGTTTTGAACCATTAATTCGAATCTTGTCGGGTTTTGACATATATTTTATTGTTGTTTCCCAGATGGAGGCTGAACTATAGTAAATTTCGTTTTGTTCATCCATAATTAATGTCCTGGCCTTATTAGATAGTTTGGGATTATCGTTTAATGCCCATAAAATAATGTGCGTGTCTAATAGTAATTTCATTTTGTCACTCCAAACATTTCTGCAATTTCAGGATTCATCTCATCAAAATCGTAGTCATCATCATATAAGTCTTGCCCTTTTGCAATTCCGATTCTTTTTGCGTGAATTACAGTTTTTTCCTGAGCAATGTCGGGTTGCATGAAGCGATTTATCATTTCCAATAAAAACTTTAGGTTGTCATCGGATAAAAACTGGACTTTTCTAACTACTTGTTCTTGCAATGTCATCGTTGGAACACCGCCTTTCTTGAAATAAGAATTTTAACTAATGTTATTATATACCCAAAAGATTTTTTTCTCAATCATTTTATGAAAGGTATTGCATGGATATGGATTGGATGCGCCAAGCTATCTATGACGCTGCAAAGGTATTTGCACCGGAGTATGATGTGGATGTGATTGTGGAGAGGTTGAAGGAAAAAGAGGTAGGGAAATGACGGTAGATTAAAATAAAAGTTATATAAAATGAATGCTATTGCTTGCTATATGAGTCAAATTTGCATATAATAATAGTGAACCTTAATAGGAAACAATAATAAAGGAGCAGATTATTATGAAAACCATTAGTATCAGATTAGAGGATTCGATATATGAAGAACTTGGAGAAATGCTGGAGGCAATGGGGCAGACAAAGCAGACATTTTATGAAACCTTTACCAAAACGGCATTAAGAGAAAGAAGTATCCCGTTTATCATTTCGGCACCGCTTAACAGAAAAACGACGGAGGATAGTGATAAAGTGGCTGCTTTTCAAAGACTGGAGGCTTCCAGAAAAAGGACGTCAGGGACGATTGATTATGATAAAGAAAGGGAGGCGGCGATGAATGAGAAATATGGTTGTATTGATTGACACGAATATTCTTCTCAATTATATTACAAACCGCGAGGACTCCTATCTTGAGCAGTCAATAAAAATTGTGGAGTTGTGTGCAAAGGGGAGAATCAGTGGATGTATTGCTTTTCATACATTATCAACTTTGTGGTATGTATTGAGAAAAAGGGAAGATAAAGAGCGAAGAAGTATTTTAAAGGATATCTATGAGATATTCATTGTAACGGCTGCTTCTCAAAAGGAAATTCTTGATGCGATTGAGAAAGATGCCTTTAAGGATTTTGAAGATTGCCTGCAGGATAAATGTGCGAAGGAAATAGGAGCGGATTACATTATCACATGCAATGAAAAGGATTATTGTAATTCGGAGGTTCCGGCAATCAATCCGGATAGCTTTTTAAAAGGCTTGAAGTAAGAGGAGGAAAATGAAAAAATTTCGAAGTACGCAAATGAAAACGAATGAATAGGCCAAATTGCAGCGGGATTTTAAATATATTGAAAAATGAGATTTCCAAACCGTGTTCGCCATGTTAGAATAAGACACATGGAAGCGAGGTGTTTGTTATGTTGAATAAGCCATTAGGCATTGGTGTTGAAAACTATAAGGATATTACCGGAAGACCGTATTGTTATGTGGACAAAACGCTGATGATAAAGGATTTGTTGGACTATGGTACAAAGGTGAGCCTTTTCACCCGCCCCCGCCGGTTCGGGAAGACGCTCACGCTCAGTATGATAAGAACGTTTTTTGAAAGGGAGCTTGCGCATTAATGTGGATGCACCATCATCACTAGGCTCGAAAGAACCTCGCCAAGTGAATGAGGCGGGCGTTCATGCTAGGCTCGAAAAGACCTCGCCAAGCATTTACAGCCAGAGCATATTTACCGGTTTAAATAACCTGGATATTTACTCCACTCTGGAGAATAAGTTTTCCAGATATTTGGGTTTTACCCAGCGGGAGGTTGAGGACTTGTTGAATTTTTATGGACTTCTTCAAACAATATTATCCGTGAACTTGTGGAGAAAGCGGATGCTGTCACGAAAGACGAGATTGAACGATTGTTTTCCTGTCCGGGGTGTTGAGTGGCTTTCCGGATTACCACGTCCGCTCCAATCGGGAAAGCGGTGATAGTCGTCCGGATTTGCTGCTAATTCCTTTGGACGAGACGCAGCCGGTCATCATCGTGGAACTGAAGCATGTGGACAAGTTCAATCAAATGGAAAAGGGGTGCGAGGAGGCTTTGGAACAGATAGAACGACAAGACTATGCGGCGGGCGTGCTGGAGGAGGGGTATGAGAATATCGTGAAGTACGGGATATGCTTTTGTAAAAAAAGTTGCGTTGTGAAGTCGGGGAATAAAAAGGCGTCATGATTGGAAAATTCGTTTTAGCAGAGATGTCGGAGGTGACATAATGAAGAAAGCGTTGCCGGTGGGCGTGGATAATTTTGCAAAATTGATAAAAGAAGATTACTATTATGTGGATAAGACATTGCTTATTAAGGAATTGTTGGATCTGAAGGGAGAGGTGAACCTCTTTACCCGTCCCAGGCGTTTCGGGAAGACGTTGAATTTGAGCATGCTGCGCTATTTTTTCGAGGACACGGGAAGTGACGTGGAGAATGCGCGGAATAGGGAACTGTTTCAGGGCTTGAAAATCATGGACGCGGGCGGGGCATATACGAATCGGATGGGGACGTGCCCGGTGATAAACCTGACGTTAAAGTCGGCGAAGCAAGATACCTTTGAATCCGCATATGGGAAGCTTCGGGAGGCGATTGCGGAAGAGTTTGAGCGGCATTGTGAAGTATTGGAAAATGATGGGATAAATGAGGAATCGAAACAATTATTCCGGGAAATTTCCGGCGGGACGGCGGGATATGATGCTTATTCGGGCGCGTTGAAGTTTTTGAGCAAATGCCTATACCAGGCGACGGGGGCGCAAGTGGTCGTTTTGATTGACGAATATGACGTGCCATTGGAAAATGCTTATTTTAAAGGATTTTATGACAAGATGGTTGGTTTTATCCGCTCGTTGTTCGAGTCCGTGCTGAAAACAAATGATTATTTGCAGTTCGCCGTGATTAGCGGATGTTTACGAATTTCCAAGGAGAGCATCTTCACGGGGTTGAATCACCTAAACATCGTTTCGATATTGGATAAAAAATATAGCGAGCATTTTGGTTTTACGGAAGCGGAAGTGCGCCGGATGATGGCGTATTACGAGGTGGAAAGCCGCTTTCCGACAATGAAGAGGTGGTACGACGGGTATTTGTTTGGTAATACGGAAGTGTATAATCCTTGGAGCGTGATAAAGTTCATGTATGATTTATATTCGGACATTGATGCATTTCCGCATCCATATTGGATTAATACAAGTTCGAATGACATCATCAAGGAACTTATTGCCGAGGCGGACAGGGAGACAAAAGAACAGATTGAGCGGCTCTTGAACGGGGAAACGTTGGACATACAGGTGCACGAGGAAGTTACCTATGCGGACATGCACGACAAAGGGGAAAATCTATGGAATTTCCTTTATTTTACGGGGTATCTGACCAAGGAAAGTGAATATTTTAAAGAGCCGTTTATTTTCCTGCGGCTGAAAGTCCCAAATACGGAAGTGAAAACCATTTACCAGAGCACGATAATGGGATGGCTGCGTAAAAAGATAGAGAAGCAGGATTTTCGGGATTTGTACCGAGCGATGGAGGAGGGAAACGCCGAGAAGGTGGGAGAGGTTTTGAATGAACAGCTTTTCCCGACGATTAGTTTTTATGACGGCGCGGAAAATTTTTACCATGGTTTCCTTACGGGGATTCTGAGTCAGAGTGAGAATTATATTGTGAAGTCGAACCGGGAGTCCGGTGATGGCCGTTCCGACATCATGGTGAAAAGCCCATCCCTACGGGGGAGGTCTTTTATCGTGGAAGTGAAAGTCTCGGAGAGTATTGACGATTTGGAAATGGACGCCGAGCGGGCGTTGCAGCAAATATATGACAAAAAATATATGGAGGAACTGCGGACGGAGGGGTATCGGAAAATTGACTGCTTCGGGGTGGCATTTTATCGAAAGGACTGCGAGGTTCGATTTGGAAAAGGAATATAAAAGGTAAAATAAAGAAGGGTGTCGCTTTGCCGATATCCTTTTTCGTGATATAGGAAACTTTGTTTCCTATATCACGAAAACCCTCCGGGAGGATGCGCACGGGCGCGAAGGGAATCTTGTCGTACATACGACCGCGCACGGGCGCGAGGGGCTGTCGGGAAATGGTATTTCTGAACAATATATAGATGTGACGCGTGAGCGTTTGTACTATATATCGTGCATGATTTGTCATTTCCCGACAGCCCCTTTGTTTTGATAGGGGAAACTCTTTATTCATGCATATTTCATCCAGTTCCCTAATAGATTGTTAATAAAATAAATGTGTTCAGGTTATTATATGGGCAATCAAGAACCAGGTTTGAAGCGAACCGAGAAGGCAAGGTCGGCGCGGCCGTATGGCGTGAAGTTTGCACGGCTTTTAGGTGGCACGCGGCCTCGTGGCGCGAAGTTCATGCAGTTTTCGCGTGGCACGAAGTTCACGCAGGCTGCCGGCGGGCAAAGGACGTTGTCACGCGTCATGGACGGATTCGGGAAATTCTGCCATGCGGTAGGCCCCGCGCGGGCTTGCGTCATCGTCCTTTTGCTGGCAGTGACGCTTTTGTCAGGATGCGTTGACCGAATACAAAAGACGGAAAAGCTTCGGGACATTCCGTTCGAAGTGCTGGCGAAGGAGGACATCCCGCAGGAATTTGCCAATATCATAGAACAAAAGAAGGATATGCCTTTCCGGCTGACGTATACGGACGCGGGTTTCTTGTATATTGCGGAAGGGTACGGGGCGCAGTTAAAAACGGGCTACAGCGTTTCCGTGACGGAACTGTATGAGACGGAGGAGGCCATTTATCTGCATACGAACCTGCTGGGGCCGCCCAAGGGGGAAAGGACGGAAGAAATCACGACGTTTCCTTACGTGGTGATTAAGCTGGAAGCGATTGACAAGACGGTGGTGTTTGATTGAAGGAGGTTTTTATGGAACTGGTACAGAAACGTATTCATTACATGCAGGAGGGCAGGCGCACCTTCGACCAATTTTATTTAGACGAGGACGTCAACGTCCCCGATGCCAAGGAGGATGTCGGCATAATCGTGCAGGGGCAGGCGAACGTGAAGGTGGAGGATCTTCGCCTGGTGGAAAATTATCTGCGCGTGGCGGGAAAGCTGTACTATCAGATTCTTTACATTACGGACACGGCCGATCCAAGGCCGGCGGTACTTGAAGGGACGTTGCCGTTCGAGGAGATGGTGTATGTCGAAGGTGGCCAGGATCAATTCTACATAGAGAACACGCGCACGGAATTTACGGCCACGCTGGTACATTCCCGCAAGATGAGCGTCCGCGCGATGGTGGAAATGGAAATCGGGCGGGAGGTCTTAAGTGACGAGGAGACGACGGTGGACGTGGAGTCTTCCATACCGGTTTATAAAAAGATGCGGCAAATCGCCCTTCTCGGCTTGCACACCACGAAAAAAGACACGTACCGCATCAAGGAGGAAATCACCCTTCCGGGAACAAAGGAAAGCGTAGGGCAGATGTTGGTGACGGACGTGAAAAGCCGCCGTCTGGAAATACGCGTACAACAAGATGAGCTGATATTGCAGGGGGAAATCTTGTTGTTCTGCATGTATTTGTCCGAAGACGGAAAGACTGACTGGGTAGAGCAAAGCATTCCTTACAGCGGGCGCATTGCATGCAGTGGCGTGGAAGAGGGAATGTATTATCATGTGCAGCCGTCACTCTCCGACAGCCTGATTGACGTTCGTCTGGACGAGGACGGGGAGATGCGCGTGTTGGGCGTGGAGGCGACGCTGGGGCTTAAGATGAACATTTATAAGGAAGAAAATATAGAGCTTTTGGAGGATATGTATTCGCTGGAGCAGGAATGCCGCTTTGAAACCAGGGGAGCGGTTTATGAGGAATTAATGATTCAGAACCATTCGAAATGCAAGATTTCCGAGCGCCTTTCGTTGCCGGAGCTTGGCGACGACGTGCTGCAAATCTGTCACAGTGACGGGATGATACAGATTGACCATACGGAAGTGGAGGAAGGCGGGGTACGTCTGGAAGGCATTTTGCATTTAAGCTTTCTTTATTTGCGGGCGAACGACACCCAGCCGTTCGGGAGTTGGCAGGGAATGGTGCCGTTTTCCTGGTTATTGGAATGCCAGGGAATCGCGGATGACGACAGATGTGACATTTCCCGCCATGTGGAGCAGTTGTCAGTGAATCTGGCCGGAAACGAGGCGGTGGAAATCAAGGCGGTACTGGCGTTTGACACCTTGGTTCGCAGGCCGATTACGATGCAGGTCATTACCCGGGTAGAATTCGCCCCGGTATCGGAGGAAGAAGTCGCGCGCGCGCCCGGCATCGTCGGATATATCGTAAAAAGCGGCGACGAGCTTTGGACGCTTGCCAAGCGGTATCGCACGACGGAAGAAGGCATTCGGGAAATGAACGGGCTGGATTCCTCACAAATAAGGGAAGGTGAAAAATTATTGATTTTTAAAGAGAATATGAGTATACTATAAGTGTCGTGTATACAAAATACAAATGGAGAAAATAGAATGAGAAAACTGGTTTTAAAAGCCCTGGCGAAAATCAACCTGGGGCTTGACGTACTAGGGAGAAGGGAAAACGGATATCATGACGTGCGCATGGTCATGCAGTCTATTTATCTTTATGACGAAGTCGTGATGGAGGTTAAGTCTGCGCCGGGAATTTCGCTCCGGACGAATTTGTCGTTTTTGCCGACCGGGGAGGGAAACATTGCCTACAATGCGGCGGCGATGCTTCAGAAGGAGTTCGGCCTGACGGAGGGCGTGCGCGTCACGCTTGACAAACGTATTCCGGTGGCGGCCGGAATGGCGGGGGGAAGTTCCGACGCGGCCGCGGTGCTGTTCGGGATGAATCGCTTGTTTGAACTGGGGCTTACGCAGGAGCAATTGATGGAGCGGGGGGCGCTCCTTGGCGCGGACGTTCCATACTGCATCATGCGGGGGACGGTGCTGGCAGAGGGAATCGGTGAAAAGCTCACCCCCCTTCCGGCGATGCCCAAGTGCACGGTGCTGGTAGCCAAACCGCCGGTCAGCGTGTCCACCAGGGTGGTGTACGAGGCTTTGGACGCGGGGAAAATTGAGAAACATCCCGATATTGACGGGTTGATTGCAGGACTTGAAAAAAAGGATTTAAGGAAAATTGCCTCTTGCATGGGGAACGTGTTGGAGGACGTGACGATTCCGATGTGCCCGGTCATCGAGCAGATTCGCGGGGAAATGTTGGAAGCGGGCGCGCTAGGCGCGATGATGAGCGGTAGCGGTCCCACGGTGTTTGGCCTTTTCGGGGATAAGCTGGCGGCCATCAAGGCGCAGGAAAATATCAGGAAAAAGGCACTTGCCAGACAGGTTTATATTACGAACGTGCATAGTGCGAGGAGGGACAAATGACGGATTTGAAGTTCGAGGCTTCCATGAGCGAGTACCTGCCGCTTCGCGACGTTGTGTTCAACACGCTGCGGCAGGCTATTTTGCGTGGGGACTTGAAGCCGGGGGAGCGTTTGATGGAAATTTCACTGGCGAACAAACTGGGGGTCAGCCGCACGCCGGTGCGCGAGGCCATCCACAAGCTGGAACAAGAAGGATTGGTATTGATGATACCGCGCCGGGGGGCCGAGGTGGCGCAGATTACCGAGAAGAGCCTGCGGGACGTCCTGGAGGTGAGAGGGGCATTGGAGGAATTGGCCGTGCGGCTGGCTTGCGAGCGCATGACGGAGCGGGCGCTTGGGGAGTTGAACCAGGCGGCGGAGGCATTTGAAAAAATTCTCGGGGATTCGGACATTACGGCGGTGGCCGAGGCGGACGTGGCCTTTCACGACGTGATTTATATGGCGACGGACAACCAGCGCCTGATCGCGCTTTTGAATAATTTGCGGGAGCAGATGTACCGTTACCGTGTGGAATATTTGAAGCGCAGGGAATGTCACGCGCAACTGCTATCGGAACATCAGGAGATTATTGCGGCCATTACGAATAAGGAAGTGGAACGGGCGGTGGAGGTGACTTGCCGCCACATTGACAACCAGGTGGAAGCCGTGAGTGACACGATACGGCAGCTGTAGCGGCGCGCGCCGTAGATGCGCGGTTTGTAACAATTTACCCCACATGTCGGCTTGGGGGGGATGCCCGTGAAAGGAAAGTACGCCAAAAAATGGGATTTCATGGTGTATATTTTCCGTTGAATATGTAAATACTCCCAACATCAAAAAATTAAGAGGCATTGCGATGGAAGTGTTTTGCGGATGCCATGAATGATGAAGGGAGTTACATAAAATGTGGAAGGACAGATGGGAGCAATATAAGGAAAAATGCGGGCAATATAAGGAACAATATGGGAAATCGCACGATGGGCATGCCGGTGCTTTCTCCCGGGCGCGGCGCGGAAAGGTACCTGGCGGTCGGCGTGACATCCGGCTTGGGGCGCGTCTGGCAATTCTGGCAGCCGCGTTTTTGATGGCGGGATTTGTCTGCGGGATGACGTTTTATCAGCGGCAGCAGATGATGCAGGAACAAGCACAGCAGCATTTGGCACAAGAGGTGTTGCGTTTTCATGTGTTGGCGAACAGCGACGACGAGGCGGATCAGCGGTTGAAAATCGAGGTGCGCGACGCGGTGCTTGCATACATCGAGGAGGCGATGCCAAGTGAGAAGTCCGGCGAGAGCGATATGGACGTGGAGCAGACGAAGGATTGGATGCGAAAACACGTGGACGACATTGAAAAAATCGGGGCGGACGTGGTCTGCGCGGCCGGGTATGACTATCCGGTGAACGCCGCCGTCACGACTTGTTGGTTTCCTGACAAGACGTATGGGGACGTGACGTTTCCGGCAGGAAATTATGAGGCGCTGCGGGTTGAAATCGGGGCGGCGAAAGGACACAACTGGTGGTGCGTGCTGTATCCGGGATTGTGCTTTTTGGATTCGGCCAACGCGGTGGTACCCGACGAAGGAAAGGAAGAACTGCGAAACGTCCTTACCGAGGAAGAATACGAGCGAGTCACGGTCGATACGAAATTTGAAATCAAGTGGTTTTTCCTGGATTTTTTGAATTAGGGTTACGGTTCATGGTCGGATGAAACTTGACAAGTCGTTTCGCAAGCCTGCTTGCGTGAAGCCGCTTTTCAAGTTTCATCCAATCGTAATCAAGAAGAGAAGCGGCCGCGTTTTTCCGGGACGTCTGGAATACGGCAGAAGGAGCTTGAAGGAGAGGGGACATGACGGAGTTTTTGGTCAGACATTTCGTGAAGGATTATGAGGATGTCGAGCGGGTGTCGGTGCGCACGGCGTATGGCGTGCTGTCGAGCGTCGTCGGCATTTTCTGCAACGTGGCGTTGTTTTTGGTAAAATTGGCGGCAGGGATGGGGTTACATAGTGTTTCCGTGTTGGCGGACGCGTTTAATAATTTATCGGATGCCGGTTCGTCCATCATTAGCTTCGTGGGGGTGAAGATGGCGGAGAAACCGGCCGACGAGGATCACCCTTTCGGCCATGGGCGAATTGAATATATTGCGGCGTTAATCGTCTCGTTCCTGGTGTTGGAGGTGGGATTTTCCTTTTTGAAGGATTCCGTTGGCAAAATACGCGAGCCGGAGGCCTTGTATTTTCAATCGGGCCTGGTGTTGGTATTGTTGTTGTCCATCGGCGTGAAGCTGTGGCTGGGGCTTTTCAACCGCAAGCTGGGTGAAAAGATTGATTCCAAGGTTTTAAAGGCGGTGTTTACGGATTCTATGGGCGACGTGATGACGACGGCGGCGACCATCGTTTCCATGGTATTTTTCCGCTTCACGGGCATCAATATCGACGGCGTCATCGGCGCGGGCGTGGCGCTGGTAGTCATGTGGGCGGGGGTTGGCATTGCCAAGGACACGTTGGCCCCGTTAATCGGGGAGGCCATTGACCCGGAGGTGTACCATAAGATTAAGGACTTTGTCGAGCAATATGACGGTGTCATTGGCACGCACGACCTGATCGTGCACAATTATGGCCCGAACCGCAGCATGGCATCCATTCATGCGGAGGTTCCAAGTCATGTGGACATCGAGCGGTCGCATGAAATAATTGACCGCGTGGAACGCGACGCGGTGGAGAAGTTGGGGGTGTTCCTCGTGGTGCACATGGATCCGATTGACACGGATAACAAGGAGGCGCGGGGAGTTTATGAAAAGGCAAAGGAAATATTGCGTGAAATAGACGTGCAGTGTTCGCTCCATGACTTCCGCATGGTCAATGGGGAAAAGCAGGCAAATTTGATATTTGACCTGGTCGTGCCGTTTTCCTATGGGGAGGAACGGCAGCAGGAAATCAAGGCGGCCTTGTGTGAAAAGATGCATAATTTGGACAAACGTTACCAGTGCGTGATTACGGTGGAACATGCATACGTGGCGGAGGGATAAGCGGGAGGTGTTTTCGATGTATCAGTTGGATAAATTGGAAAAGAAACTTCTGGGGTCACAAGTAGAAGAGGAGTTAATGAACTATATTTTGAAATGTCCCGTGAAGATCGGGGAAAAGATACCGAATGAGTTTGAACTGGGCGAGAGGTTCGGCGTTGGACGTAGCACGATTCGGGAGGCGGTAAAGGGGCTTGTTTCCAAAGGGGTCTTGGAGGTGCGCCGGGGGTCGGGCACGTACGTGGTCAGTACCATTTCCGTGGAGGACGACCCGCTGGGCTTGTCCAAGCTGGAGGACAAATTCAAATTAGCGATGGAGCTTTTAGAGGTGCGTTTAATGTTGGAGCCGGAAATCGCACAGATGGCGGCGAAATACGTGACCAAGGAGGATAAAAAACATCTGAAGGCTTTGTGCGACGAGGTGGAGACGCTTTTGACGCATGGCGAGGACTATATTAGGAAGGACGTGGAATTTCATACATATATCGCCCGCTGTAGTAAGAACCGTGTTGTGGAAATGCTGATTCCGGTCATCGACACGGCGGTGCTGACGTTTGCCAGCCTGACACGGCGGGCACTTTCCAAGGAGACGATAGAGACGCACCGGGCGATAACGGATGCCATCTTGTCTGGCGACGAGATGGGGGCGAAGTGCGCGATGATGATGCATTTGACATATAATCGTCAGGAATTGATGCGTTTGCAAGAGCGAAATGAGGAATAATGACTAAATTGAACCGCTTATTTCCACAAAGAGCGGTTCTTTTTTTGTGGAAAATAGAGAAAACAAAACTAAGACATCAGATGTATTGACAAAAAACCAACAAAAATATAAAATATAATCACGGAAACATCAGATGTCTTATGTTTTAAAAAACAGAAGGAGGGAAAAATGGGTGAGAAATGTCTGTTAAAGGCAGAAAACGTATCAAAATCGTTCGGCCCTACCCGGGCGGTGTCAAATTTCTCAATGGAAGTTGCCTATGGTGAGGTTCGAGGGCTTATTGGGGAGAACGGGTCGGGAAAAAGCACGTTTTCGTCCTTGCTCGCGGGGGTGCTCAAAAAAGATGGTGGAACGTTTGAAGTGGATGGGAAGCCATATGACGTGTCGTCTTCCGTGGAGGCGGCTGAGAAGGGGGTCGCCTTGATCATGCAGGAGATTGCCACCGTGGAGTCCATTACCGTGGCGGCAAATATTTACATGAACAAGGAGAGACGTTTTGCGAACAAGGGATTAATACGGTACAAGAGGATGCATGACGCGGCAGGGAAGGTGTTGGCATCTTTGGGACTTGAGAAGATTTCGCCGGAAACCATGGTGCGCCAGTTGAATTTAGAGGAGCGGAAAATGGTTGAGATTGCAAAGGCCATGGTGGATAACCCCAAGATCCTTATCGTGGACGAGACTTCCAATGCCCTGACAAAGACGGGGCGCGACCATCTTTACCATGTCATCAGACAAGTCAAGGAGTCAGGGGGCTCCGTTTTGTTCATTACGCATGACATGGACGAGATGGTTCAGGTTTGTGACAGCGTGACAATCATGAGGGACGGATGTCTGGTGGCGACGCTTTTTAAGGAAGAGATGGAGCCGGACAAAATAAAGTCCCTGATGGTGGGACGAGATCTCTCCGAAAATTTTTACCGTGCCGATACCGCGCCTGATTATGGGGAAAACGTGGTGCTCAAGGTGGAGGACGTGGACGGGCTGGATACCATTCATGTATCTTTCGAGTTGCACGAAGGAGAGATTCTTGGCATAGGAGGACTTTCCGACTGCGGCATGCATGAGTTGGGGCGGGCACTGTTTGGTCTGGACGGCCAGAACAAGGGAACGGTCACCGTCTTGCCGGAGGGAAAGGAAATACATACTCCATTAGATGCCATTCGAAGCAGGATTGGTTATCTTTCCAAAAACAGGGATACGGAGGCCTTGCTTCTCAATACTTCCATCCGAGACAATATTTGCTTGCCGGTGCTTTCGAAGCTTTCCAAGGGCGGCTTTATACGGACTGGCGAGGAACGGGAGTTTGCCGCGAAGTGGGTGGAAAACCTGCGCATCAAGTGCAGGGACACGGAGCAATATTTGCGTGCCCTAAGCGGCGGCAATAAGCAAAAGGTGGTGCTTGCCAAGTGGATGGGAAATGATTCGCGTATCATGATTATGGATTGCCCGACCCGTGGAATTGACATCGGAGTAAAGGAGTCCATTTACCGAATGATGGAGCAAATGAAGCGGGAGAAAAAGGCGGTTATCATGATTAGTGAGGAATTGCCGGAGCTGATAGGGATGAGCGATCGTATCATGATTATGAGGGGGAACCTTGTTACGAAGGTGATAGATAGAAATCCTGACATTACGGAGCAGCAGTTGATTGAATACATGATTTGAGAAGGAGGGATGAAAGTTGGACGGGACGGTATTGAGACGAGTAAATTCGGGCCAAAGGTTTGGAAAGTTGGTGGCTGAGAACATGGCATTGGTCGCGCTTTTGGTAATATTGCTCGTGTTTCAAATCTTGACGAGCGGGCGCATGTTGACGGCACAGAACTTGAATTCCATTTTCTTCCAAGGCTTCCAGCTGATGCTTGGGTGTATGGCGGTGACGTTTCTTTTTGCCCTGGGGGGACTGGATTTGACCATGGGTAACACGATTGGCTTTGCCGCCTTGCTTGGCGCGCGGGTGGCCGGGATTTCTATCTGGCTTTGCCTTTTGGTTTGCCTTTTGGTGTCGGTGTCGGTCAGTTTGTTAAACGGATTCTTATATACGAAGGCGAAACTTCCGCTTTTTATCGCCGGACTTAGCATATCTTTCGTACTGGGAGGCTTTTTACAGCCGCTGAGCAATAATGGCACGATTGCCATTCCTTATCGGTACGTGAGTTGGAATAATTCGGCGGTAAAGATCGTGGTGTTGATGGTGGTTTTCCTGATATATGGATATCTTTTCGTCTACACGAAAATAGGACGGCAAATGAAGGCAATCGGAGCCGGGGAAGAGGCGGCCGTCCAATCAGGTGTGAACACGGGTCGGATGAAGCGCCTGGCGTTTGTCTTAAGCGGAATCGTATCCGGTGTGTTGGCATTCATGACGTTGCTTCGGGACTTGGGAGCTGACAGTGACACGGGCAGCATGTTTGAATTTAACGTCATGGTGGCTTTGGTGTTGGGCGGCATGCCCATGTCGGGCGGTTCCAAGGCAAGGTTTCGTTTCGCCATTTATGGCGCGCTGACTTTGTCGGCAATTACGAACGGCCTGACGCTCTGGGGCGCGAACGGAAACATTCAAAATATTGTCAAGGCGGGAATCTTTATCATGGTGTTGGCAATAGGTGCCGTTTTTGAGCGTGGAAAGGATGGATAAGCCATTTTTGTAAAGGTATCAGGAGAAACCATTGTACCAATTTAGTAGAAAATAGTAGAAGAATTTTATACGAGGAGGTTCTTGTTATGAAAAAATTAATCGCGTTATTGTTAATGGCAATGATGGTGTTAAGCCTTGTGGCTTGTAGCGGCTTCGAGGAGCAAAAAGGTGAGGATGGTTCTAATGACGGGAAGATGACGGGAAATGAGTCTTCCGTCAAGGTGAAAATCGGCATGTTCGGGACGGCCACGACGGACGTGGCGGTCAAACCCAGGTATGACAATGCGATTGCCTTTATAGAGGCGGCTGGCGGGGAGGTTGTCAATGCGGAAGTGGAGAACAATGATTATGTGAGCGCGTTGGAAACGCTGATTAACGCGGGATGTAACGGAGTCATTTTTGAATCGGTTGATGAGGCGAGCCTGGCCGTGTTTATCACGAAATGCGAGGCGGCGCAAGTGTACTTTGTTTGTTCGGATACGAACATCGCGGAGGAAGGCGACATTGGGGAACTGATGAAAAGTAGCAAGTATTATCTGGGGTGTCTGGGAAAATCCGAGGTGCAAAATGGTTACGATTGTGCCTCCATGTTAGGGGAGGCGGGCGCGTCTAAGGTAGGACTTCTTGGTCTTCCGATTACGTTCACCATGGGAGCCGACCGGGACGAGGGATTTAAAAAGGCTTATGGTGACTATGACATGACGCTCCTTAGTGAAGTTCGGGATTATAATAAGTTCATGAATGCCGCGGGTGGCGCGGACGTGACCCAGTCATTTTTGTCGGCGTATCCAGAGATGGACGGCATCATTGTAGGCGGTTGTACCCAGTACTGCCTGCCAGGGGTCGTGCAGGCGGTGAAGAATTCCGGGCGTGACATCAAGGTGGCGGGAATTGACTATGATGAAAACATCTTGCAGCACATGGAAGACGGCACGGTGGTTGGATTCACCGGCGGGAACTGGAATGATGACGTGTTGGCGGCGTGTCTGATTATCAACGCGATTCAAGGAAACCGTTTGTGTGAGGAGAGGGTCAATTTGACCACGGGATATTTCGTCGTGGATGATTTGGAGAAGTGTCAGATGTTCATGGACGTGTGGAACAACGGTAATTGCATGATTTATACGGAAGAACAGATGAAGGACATGATTGTTTCCAACAATCCGGACTTTACGTTGGAGAAATTGTTGGAGATTAACGATTCCTATAGTTTGGAATATATCTTGGAAAATAGGAAATGATGGCAAGGCGGGGAGGAATTTTGACATGGATATCAAAAAAATGATGGAAAAATTAATTGCATTCGTTCCTCCGATGGCAGTGTACCTGGTTTTTGCAGTGTTGCGTCCAGAGACGTTTTTGAGTGGTGGAACGTTGCTGATGATTTTCATGCAAAGTATTCAAAGCGCGATTATCGCATGGGGCATCAGCTTCAACATGACGGCGGGCGTGGTGGACTTTTCGGTGGGGGCGGAAATCGCCCTCGCCGGCGTGGCCGGCGTGTATTTGTCCCGGCTCATGGGCGTGTGGGGAATTGTGTTGGGTGCATTGGCCTGCACGATGGTCGTTGGCTTGTTTAAGGCCATCGTGATGGACGCGGTAAAAGTGAACTCCATGGTAATCAGTATCGCCTTTACGTACATTATCGCATCTCTCAGCGCATTGGCGGCCAGCAAGACGACGTTGGTCGTGAGTGCGAAAGACACCGTGTTAGGGGAACTGCCGTTTTTGGTCGCCATTTTTATTGTCATGGGTGGCCTTATGTATCTTTTGAATAAATATAGTACGTTTGGCGCGAAGGTACGGGCAATCGGGGGAAACGAAACCATTGCGATAAGTTCCGGCATTCGCCCAAACCGAATTCGTTTCATGACGGTCATGATTGCCTCGTTCTACATGGCGGTGGCGGCCATCATACAAGTCAGCCGGGGGGCGGGCGCGGCGGCCACGCAGGGGCTTTCCAGCATGTCGTCGGTGTTCACTTCCATGATGGCATATTTTCTGGCCATGGTGTTGGCAGGGTTTGTAGACAGTACCATCGGTGTTATCAGTGGAGCACTCTGCTTTACGGTATTGGAGGTTGGATTGATTTCCGTGAACATGCCGGCGAACTATAAAAATTGTTTCGTGGGCGTGGGATTGATCGTGTTGCTGACGGCGTTTGGCATCCGTACGGCGAGGCAAAAGGAAAAGATTTTGCGGCAGCAAAGCGAGGAGCGGCATTTGAAAGCCGAGGCGGCAAAGGCTTAAATGGAAGAAATGTTTGACAAAAATCAAGGGAGGATTTTTTATGCCATATTTTACAAATTCACAAGGGTTGGACATCTACTATGAGGAAAAAGGAAAAAAGAACGAGAAGACCATATTATTTTTGAACGGGAGTGGCGCGAATTGTTCGATGAACAGACAAATTGCGGGGCTGTTAAAGGATGATTATCATTGCGTGCTGATGGATTACCGAGGTTATGGAAAGTCGCAGCCGAGCAGGTTTAATTCCATGGCGTGGTGCGCGTTCGACGTAAAGGAGTTGATTGAGCATCTGGAACTTGACAAGGTCACGTTATTTGGACACTCCATGGGAGTTTCCGTGGCGTTGGGGTATTGCAAGGCTTATGGCATGCAATATTTGGATAGGATGATCCTTACGGATCAGTCGCCTTATGTGACTTCCGACGGGGATTGGACGCATGGCAGGCTTCAGGGACGGCAAGACAAGGATATGTTTTTGAAATTTGTACAGAGGATTTTTGACAATCCGGACATGTTCTTCATGGAGGAGATACCGCGGATGCTTCCAGGTTATTACCCGGAGTGTGAATATCCGAAGGAAATGCTGGAGCAAGGCGCACTTGATTTTTCTTGGATTCCGCAGAGTGAGGAAAAAGGAGCCGGACTTGGATCTATGTTTGATTTTCGGGAAGTGGTTGCCCGGGGGATGAGAGGAGATTGCGACCCGCTGGCTTACGTCGCCACCTGGTTTGATTCGGGGTATCAGGATTATCGTCCGGTTTTGCCAAACATTACGGTGCCGGTGTTATATCTAGCACCGTATCCAGGTACGGAATATGACTATGAGTCCAATTTGTATTATAAGGAACATTTAGGCGGCCCGGTGGATTTCGTGGAATTACGCCCCGGAACGCACATGGCGATTTATGAGCATTTGGAGGAAACAATCCGGCATATTCGGGAATTTATGGAACGGGAGTATGAATAAACGTTACGGAGGGGCGACAAGATGGAGTTGGTCAGTCAGAGAATGCGAAAACTGGCACCGGAATTAGACCCGCTTCGTTTGGGGGCGGGGTGGAAGCCGGAGGATTTGGGAAAACCGCAGGTGATTATCGAGAGTACGTTCGGGGACAGTCATCCGGGCAGCAGGCATTTGAACCTTTTGGTGGAAGAGGTAAGGAAGGGAATTGGCGAGGCGGGCGGTTTTGGCGCGAGGTATTTTTGTACGGACATTTGCGATGGGGAAAGTCAGGGAACCGACGGTATGAACTATAGTCTGGTGAGCCGGGAAATGATTGCCAATATGATTGAAATCCATGCGAAGGCGACGCCGTTTGACGCGGGGGTTTATCTGGCAAGTTGTGACAAGGGGCTGCCCGCAAATTTGATTGGCTTGGCCAGGGTGAATATTCCGGCGGTCGTGGTACCGGGCGGGACGATGGGAGCCGGGCCGAACATGTTGACGTTGGAGCAGCTCGGAACATATAGTGCGAGATATCAACGCGGAGAAATTAATGAGGAAGAACTAAATTGGGCGAAAGGTAATGCCTGTCCTGGTTGTGGCGCATGCTCGTTTTTGGGAACGGCTTCTACGATGCAAATTATGGCGGAAGCTTTGGGACTGGCTTTGCCAGGGAGTGCGCTGATGCCGGCCGAGGAAGCGGAAATTTTAGAATACGCAAGACGGGCGGGTGCGTTGGCGGTGAAACTTGCCCAGATGCCCCGCATGAGGCCAAGTGACATTGTGACCAGGGAAAGTTTTGAAAACGCAATACTGGTGCACGCGGCCATATCAGGAAGTACCAATTGTCTATTGCATTTGCCGGCCATCGCACATGAACTTGGAATTGAAATCACGGGAGACACGTTCGACCGCCTGCATCGTAATGCGCACTATCTTCTTGATATACGTCCGTCAGGTCGTTGGCCGGCAGAGTGCTATTATTACGCGGGAGGAACGCCGGCAATTATGGAGGAAATAAAAGCGTTTTTACATTTGGAGGCCATGACCGTGACCGGGAAGTGTCTTGGGGAAAATCTGGAAATGTTGAGGAAAGATGGTTTCTATGAGCGATGCGGGGAACGGCTGGCGGCATTTAATGAACGCCAGGGAGTGTCCTTGGTAAAAGAAGACATTATCCGACCTTATGACAAAGCGTTGGGAACAAAAGGGAGTATTGCCGTCTTGCGTGGAAACTTGGCACCGGAAGGAGCCGTTATCAAGCATACGGCGTGTCCGGGAGAAATGTTCAAGGTGGTTTTACGAGCCAGACCGTTTGACAGTGAAGAAGAGTGCCTGGACGCGATTTTAAAACACAAAATACACAAGGGAGAGGCGGCGTTTATACGCTATGAGGGGCCGAAGGGAAGCGGAATGCCAGAGATGTTTTACACTTCGGAAGCCATCAGCAGTGATAAGGAATTGGGAAGGAGCATCGCGTTGATTACGGATGGCAGATTTTCCGGCGCTTCCGCAGGACCTGTCATAGGACATTGCAGTCCGGAGGCGGCAGATGGAGGACCGATTGCGTTGGTAGAGGAAGGCGATTTGATAGAAATCGACGTGGAAGCGCGTAGACTGAACATCGTTGGAATAAACGGAGAGAGAAAAACATTGGCACAGATTGACGATGTCTTGAAGGCTCGCCGCAAAAACTGGAAACAGAGGAAACCGAAATGTCAGGGTGGTGTATTGCGTGTGTTTTCTGAACATGCGGTTAGTCCGATGAAGGGCGCGTATCTGGAATAAGGGGCTAATGAATCGAAAACGTAACACAAGATTCCCCGCAAGTCTTTGCATGATGAGGCTTGAGGGGAATTTCGCGTGTCATGAAAGATGACAAATGGTTTGTTAGCGTTGCCTCAGTAAACCCTTCATCTGCCGCACGCCTTTTTCCTGCGAGGTAATGATGGAGTTAAGAATCGGCACGAGTTCCGGGCAAATGGGGAAACATAAGGCGTTTTTTGACATTTGGATGGTACCCTCGTGGTGCGGTATCATCTCACGTATAAAGTTTCCATTAATATCGTTTCCCCGGCGGGCCGTGTTCATCCGGGAGAACATGTTTTGCGCGATTCGGTCAAGTCTTTTCTGATAAAAGCACAGTTCATGCGGGGAATTGACGCATCCGCTGCATCTGCTTAATGCGGCTTTCATGTCATGGATACTTTCCGTCTGCTCGGTTATGATGTTTTGTGCGATGTCCTGCAATGGAATCAGGGTGGTGTATCGCAAAAGGTTTTGCGACATTTCAATCGCCGCCATGTGGTGGGGAATCATCTGCGTGATAAAGTTGTGCGACACGCTGTCAATCAGCGGCGCGCCGGTCATGTCTTTCACCATGGTATCCAATATCTCATAGAAGCGGCATAGATAGGCTTGCGTGTTGTTGCTAAGCTGCATGTTGTTCTACTCCTTTCGGCCGGTGCAAGATTATTCCCGTGGGTAATGGCCAGACGGGCATGCCCCCAGGGCACTTTCTCTCGCCGCAAGTGGCAATTCAGCTTGTGCTTGCTTGCACGAAATGCCGTGTTGCTTCTATATAGGATATGATGCCAGGTGGAAAAAGGTTATACATTTCATCATTTATATGAAGTGTATAGCACCGGCTTTACTTTGGATTGCCGCCAAAATAGTTTCCAAAGGCAAGTCGAGTAAGAGCGCGACTTGTTCGGAGTCATTGAGCTTTGAGTATAATTTTTGAATAATTGCAAGTTGGTCTTGTGCAGTGACTTCCTCCCGGACTTCCGTTTCGACTTCTTCCCAAATTTTCGTTTTGACTTCTTCCCGGACTTCCGTTTCGATTTCTTCCCGGCTCTCAGATTCTTCTTGATTAATCCGAGTATATCATCAAAAATCAAGGACTTCTAGTCATTTATATCTTCCTTGGAGCGACTTTTCTCAAGTTGTTTGCGTGATCGTAGAATCATGAAAGGAATCAGGATGATCATGTTTTGTTCATCCAATTCTTGTGGAGAACGTTCCATCAGCTTATAAACCGGGACGTGGTAATCAAACGTTCCTTGGGTGCCAAAGTCAAGCGTTATGATCTCTTCATCCGGCAAATTCCTTCCGCTATAAAGATATACGATTTTGGGTTCTGGAAAACGCAAAACATTCTTGTAATTACGGGTAATCAGGGCATGCTTATAGCTATAATCAAACACGCGAAATTCAATTGCCTCGTCTTTATATGCTTGTGCTTCGATGTGATAAGTATATTGGTCGTTAATGGTGAGGATGGTGTCGGCGAGCGTGCGTTTCAAATTGTTATCGTGGTGCTCCGTCCAGTTGTAGGATCCTTGACAAGTTTTGTGTGTCAAAAAGGTTGAGAAAATATCGAAAATCGTTTATACTCTATGGAGGGAGGAAGACATCATGAAGTATACGATTGACGCGAGAGTGCGATATAGTGAAATTGACCACCGGGGGACGTTGACGCTTCCTGGCATAATTAATTACTTTCAGGATTGCAGCACGTTCCAGTCGGAGGATATCGGATATGGGGTAATGCGTTTGAAGGAGCGGAAGAAAGCGTGGGTTCTTTCCTATTGGCAGATTATCGTTGACCGTTACCCGAAGATGGGAGAGCGGATTTGCGTGGGCACGTTTGCCACGTCGTTCAAGCGCATTATTGGTGAGAGGAATTTTTTCTTAGACGACGAGGCGGGCAACCATCTGGCGCGGGCGGCATCCGTATGGGTATACATGGACGTAGAGCGAGGACGTCCCACAAGGCCTGGTGATGACGAGATGAATGCGTACGGGCGGGAGGAGCCGCTTGACATGCCTTATGAAGACCGGAAAATCGCGTTGCCGACCGAGTGCAGACCATGCGAGCCTTTTGCGGTGAAGCGTTGCCACATAGATACGAACGAGCATGTTAATAATTGCCAGTATGTACAGATGGCGATGGAAGAGATTCCGACGGAAAGCATCATAAGGCAGGTACGCGTGGAATACAAAAAGTCCGCGGTGCTGGGGGATATCGTTCATCCGTTTATCGCGGAAGAGGACGAGCGGACGGTGGTGGAACTGCGTGACGGCGAGGGAAACGTTTACGCCGTCGTGGAGTTTCAGATGGCAAGCGAATGAGAATAGGAGTAAAAGAATCATGAAGTACGACGTTATTATTATCGGAGCCGGGCCGGGCGGCATTTTTTCGGCGTATGAACTGGTAAAACAAAATGAAAATCTGAAGGTTGCCGTTTTCGAGGCGGGCAATCCGTTGGAGAAGAGGAAGTGCCCCATCGATGGCAAAAAGGTAAAAGCGTGTATCAGCTGTCCTACTTGTGCCATCATGAGCGGCTTCGGTGGCGCGGGCGCGTTTTCCGACGGAAAGTATAATATTACCAATGCGTTTGGCGGCACGCTTTACGAGCACATTGGGCGAGATCAGGCAATTGAGCTTATGAATTACGTGGATGAGATTAACGTCTCCCATGGCGGTGAGGGCACGAAGATGTACTCGACGGCGGGGACGGGCTTGAAGAAAATCTGTATGCAAAATAAATTAAACCTTTTGGATGCCAGCGTCCGCCATCTTGGGACGGACATTAACTACGTGGTATTGGAGAATCTTTATGCAGAGTTGAAGGACAAGGTGGATTTTAAGTTCCGCTGTGAGGTGGAACGGCTGGAAATCCTTGAGGGTTGTGCGGCCAAACAAGTGAGTGAAGGCGTTGACGGGACGGAGGGCGTGGATGTCCGGACGGCGAAGTCCGGTTGCGGCTACCGCGTACATTATGCCGGCGGCAGTGACGAATGTGACAGGTGCATCGTCTCCGTGGGACGCAGCGGCAGCAAGTGGATGCAGCAGGTCTGTGAGGATTTAAAAATACCGACGAGTTCCAACCGCGTGGATTTGGGCGTGCGCGTGGAACTTCCGGCCGAAATATTTTCCCATTTGACAGATGAGCTATATGAGAGTAAGATTGTGTATCGTACAGAAAAATTTGAGGACAACGTGCGGACTTTCTGTATGAACCCGTATGGCATCGTTGTAAATGAAAATACCAAGGGAATCGTCACCGTCAACGGCCACAGCTACGAGGATCCCAAGAAGCAGACGAAAAACACCAATTTCGCCCTATTGGTGGCCAAGCATTTTTCCGAGCCGTTCAAGGACAGCAACGGATATGGCGAAAGCATCGCCAGGCTGTCGAACATGCTGGGCGGAGGGGTCATCGTGCAGCGGTTCGGCGATTTGATTCGCGGGCGTCGCAGCAATGAGAAGCGCATCGAGGAAGGCCTGGTGAGGCCGACGCTTGCGGCCACGCCCGGGGACTTGAGCCTCGTGCTTCCCAAGCGGATTTTGGACGGCATCATCGAGATGATTTACGCCCTCGACAAGATTGCGCCGGGAACGGCGAACGACGACACGCTGCTTTACGGCGTGGAAGTAAAGTTTTATAATATGGAAGTGGATATTGACGAGAACCTTGAGACGATTTACAATGGGCTGTACGTCATCGGGGATGGAAGCGGCGTGACGCACTCCTTGTCACATGCGTCCGCGAGCGGCGTGTACGTGGCTAGGCGTATTGCGTCAGTAATAGCGTAGCAAAATGAATTTTTAGGAAGTGAAGCAAAAAGCCGTAAAGGCACGAAAGGACAAAGAGAACGTGAAATTAGGAAAAAAACAAGTATTGACGGTAGTGAAAAAGGTGAATTTTGGGGTATACCTGGGAAATGACGAGGAGCGTGTGTTGTTGCCGGGAAAGCAGGTGCCGGAGGGGACGGAAATCGGCGATTCGGTGGAGGTCTTTTTGTACAAGGATTCTTCTGACCGCCTGATTGCCACGACGAGGGAACCGAAGCTCATGCTGGGTGAGATGGCGGTGCTTACCGTGGCGGACACGAACAAATATGGGGCGTTTTTGGAATGGGGATTGGAAAAGGATTTGTTTTTGCCGTTCAAACAGCAGACGGTAAGGGTTAAAAAGGGCGACAAGTGCCTGGTATCTTTGTATATCGACAAGAGCGAGCGCCTTTGTGCGACGACGCAGGTTTATAGGATGTTAAAAACGAATTCGCCATATCAGAAGGGTGACCGGGTGACTGGGTTCGTTTATGACATCAGCGAAGGCTGGGGCGTGTACGTGGCGGTGGACAACCAGTATTCTGCACGGATTCCGAAGAAAGAGTATTTCGGCCATCTGGAAATCGGAACCACGATAGAGGCCCGGGTGGCGGAAGTCAAGGAGGACGGAAAGCTGGAGCTTAGTATCCGTGAAAGGATACCGGAGCAGATGGACAAGGACGCGGAAAAAATCCGCGAGTCATTAAAGGAACAAGGAGGGAAGCTACCCTTTACGGACAAGTCGGATCCGGAGCGCATCAAGTCGGAACTTGGCATGAGCAAGGCGGCATTTAAGCGCGCGGTCGGAAAATTGCTCAAGCAAGGCGAAATCGAGATTGGCGAGGAGCACATATGCTTGAAGAATTAACGTACATTGGATAAGGAGGCTTGATACATGAGGGTGCATGGCATTACTGACGTGGAGGCGTTTTTCTCCGTGGTTGATCGGTGCAAAGGGAAGGTGGAATTGGTAACGCCGGACGGGGATCGGTTGAATTTGCGCTCCAAGCTCTGCCAGTACGTTTCCGTGGCGAGGCTCTTTTCCGGCGATGAAACCCCGGAAATGGAGATTGTCACCGACGAGGCGGAGGACGAAAGGGAACTGAGGAAATATTTGGTATCATAGTTACTATTCGTGATTTGATGTAGGAATCATCGGAAGACGGGGTGGCACATGAGTTTCGCACACTTGCACGTCCATACGGAGTATAGTCTGTTGGACGGCTCAAATAAAATAAAAGAATATGTGGCGCGTGTCAAGGAACTGGGAATGAACAGCGCGGCAATCACCGACCATGGCGTGATGTACGGCGTGATTGATTTTTACCGTGCGGCGAAAAAGGAAGGAATCAACCCCATTCTTGGTTGCGAGGTGTACGTCGCGCCGGGGTCGCGCTTTGACCGCGAGGTGACCGGCGGCGACGACCGGTATTACCATTTGGTCTTGCTGGCGGAGAACAATACGGGATATGCCAACTTGATGAAGATCGTCTCCCGGGGGTTTACGGAAGGGTACTATTACAAACCACGCGTGGATAAGGAAATATTGCGCGAGTACCACGAGGGAATCATTGCCCTGAGTGCTTGTCTGGCGGGAGAGGTGCCGAGATACCTGACCAAAGGGATGTATTCGGAGGCGAAGGAGAAGGCGTTAGAGTATCAGGATATTTTCGGCAAGGGAAATTATTTTTTGGAACTGCAGGATCATGGGATTGCGGAACAGGCCGCGGTGAACCAGCGCCTGGTGCAAATGTCGCAGGAGCTGGGAATCGACTTGGTGGCGACAAATGACGTGCATTATACTTATGCGGAGGATGAGAAGCCGCATGACATCCTCTTGTGCATCCAGACCGGAAAGAAGCTAAGTGACGAAAACCGGATGCGTTACGAAGGCGGGCAGTATTACGTGAAGTCGCCGGAGCAGATGGCGGAGCTGTTTCCCTATGCGTTGCAGGCACTGGAAAATACGCAGAAAATCGCCGACCGTTGTCACGTGGAGATTGAGTTTGGCGTGACCAAGTTGCCCAAGTTCGACGTGCCGGACGGTCAGACATCGTGGGAATACTTGAACAAGCTGTGTTATGAAGGGCTGGAGCGGCATTATGAAAATCCGTCCGAGGAATTGCGGGCGCGGTTGAAATACGAGCTGGACACGATTCAGAGCATGGGGTACGTGGATTATTTCCTCATCGTGTGGGACTTTATCAAATATGCCAAGGATCATGGAATCGCCGTGGGACCGGGGCGTGGCTCGGCGGCCGGCAGCATCGTGTCGTATTGCCTGGAAATTACCAACATTGACCCGATCCGTTACCAGCTGCTGTTTGAGCGGTTCTTGAACCCGGAGCGCGTGACCATGCCCGATATCGACGTGGACTTTTGTTTTGAGCGCAGGCCGGAGGTCATTGATTATGTGACGGAGAAATATGGCAAGGACCGTGTGGTGCAAATTGTCACGTTCGGTACGCTGGCGGCACGGGGCGTGATTCGCGACGTGGGACGGGTGATGGATTTACCATACGCGTTCGTCGATTCCATTGCCAAGATGGTGCCGCAGGAGCTAAACATCACGCTGGACAAGGCATTGAAAATGAATCCCGAGCTGCGGAAAAGCTATGAGTCGGACGAGCAGGTGAAGTACCTGATTGACATGTCGAAGCGTCTGGAAGGGCTTCCGAGACATTCCTCGATGCATGCCGCCGGCGTGGTCATCAGCCAGAAGGAAGTGGACGAGTACGTACCGTTGTCCCGCGCGTCGGACGGGACAATCGTGACCCAGTTCACGATGACGACGTTGGAAGAACTCGGGCTTTTGAAGATGGACTTTCTGGGGCTGCGAACGCTGACCGTGATTCAGAACGCGGTGCGGCTTGCGCATTTAAAAAATCCAACGCTTGACATGGAGCGGATTGACTACGATGACAAGGTGGTGTTCGATTATATCGGAACTGGAAAGACGGACGGCATTTTCCAGCTGGAAAGTGCCGGGATGAAGGGGTTCATGAAGGAGTTAAAGCCCCACAGCCTGGAGGACATCATTGCCGGAATCTCGTTATACCGTCCCGGGCCAATGGACTTTATTCCGCAGTATATCAGGGGGAAAAATGACGCGAAGTCCATCACCTATGACTGTCCCCAGTTGGAGCCGATTCTGGCCCCGACCTATGGTTGTATCGTTTATCAGGAGCAGGTCATGCAAATCGTGCGTGACCTGGCAGGATATTCGCTGGGGCGAAGCGATCTTTTGCGCCGTGCCATGTCTAAGAAGAAGGGCGACGTCATGCAGAAAGAGCGGCAGACGTTCGTCCACGGCGACGAGGAGACGGGCGTTTTAGGTTGTATTAAAAATGGCATCAGCGAACAAGTGGCGAATAAAATATATGATGAGATGATAGATTTTGCCAAGTACGCGTTTAACAAATCCCATGCGGCGGCTTACGCGGTGGTCGCCTACCAGACGGCGTACTTGAAATATTATTATCCGGTGGAATTTATGGCGGCCTTGATGACGTCCGTCATTGAAAACCCGTCCAAGGTGTCGGAGTATATTTACGCCTGCCGCCAGATGGACATTGAGATCCTGCCTCCGGACATTAACCGGGGTTATGCGGACTTTTCGGTAGATGATGGGAAAATACGATACGGGCTGGCGGCCATCAAGAGTATCGGCAAGCCGATCATCCATGCCATCGTGGCGGAGAGGAAGGAATTTGGTGAATTTAAAAATCTGGAAGACTTCATTCATCGGATGTCTGTCAAGGAAACCCTGAACAAGCGTGTCATTGAAAATCTGATCAAGGCGGGGGCGCTGGATTGTCTGGGCGGTACCAGGAAACAATTCATGACCATTTATATCCAGGTCATGGAGCAGGTAAATCAGGAAAAGAAATATGCGATGAGCGGCCAGATGACGTTGTTTGACTTTGTTGACGAGGAACAAAAAGCGGATTTCCAAATCAAGCTGCCAAACGTCGGGGAGTATGCGCGGGAGAACATGCTGGCGTTTGAGAAGGAGGTGCTTGGCATTTACATCAGCGGGCATCCGTTGCAGGCGTACGAGGAGCATTGGAAGAAAATGATTTCCGCCACGACGGCGGACTTCCAGCCGGACGAGGAAAGCGGGCGGTCGAAGGTGCACGACGGCGCGAAAGAGATTGTCGGCGGGATGATTAGCGACCGTACCGTGAAGGTGACGAAGACGAACCAGGTGATGGCGTTCCTCACGATCGAGGACTTGCTGGGAACCGTGGAAGTCGTCGTCTTTCCCCGGGATTACGAAAAGTATAAGGGGCTTTTGGAACTTGACCAGAAAATATATGTCAAGGGCCGGGTGTCCGAGGAAGACGAGAAGGCCAGCAAATTAATTTGTGAACAAGTCATTCCGTTTGAGCAGATTCGGCGGGAATTGTGGATACAATTTCCAGACAAGGGCAATTATAAGGAAAACGAGCAGATTGTCAGTGGGTACCTGGCGGATTCCGAGGGGGATGACGAGGTCGTGATTTTTTGTCAGGCCGAGCGGGCGGTGAAGAGACTCCCGAAAAACCGCAATATCAGGATTAATCAGCAGGTATTGAGCAGATTGATGAATCATTATGGGGAAAAAAGGGTAAAAGTTGTAGAAAAGACTATTGAAAACCACTTTTAAATAGTATAAAATAAAGCGGAAAAAATAGTGTGTTAAAGATTTGACGGGGACTCTATTAGAGTGATGCTGAAAGGTGGATGAGAAAAATGACAGAGGCAAAGAGAAAAGAACTGATGGACGAGATGGAAGACCAGATTCGCACGATAGGGGTGTTGACGAGTGGCGGTGACGCGCCGGGCATGAACGCGGCCATCCGCGCGGTGGTTCGTACCGGACTTTCCAAGGGATTCAAGGTGCGCGGCATTCGCAAGGGGTATCATGGCCTTTTGAAGGAGGAAATCATTGACTTATCAGCTCGCGACGTGTCTGACACGATTCAGCGCGGCGGTACGATTTTGCAGACCGCCCGTTGCCAGAGCATGCGTACGGAGGAAGGGCAGCAGAAAGCGGCAGCCATCTGCAAGAAGTACGGCATTGACGCGCTGGTCGTCATTGGTGGCGACGGTTCTTTTGCGGGCGCGCAGAAGCTGGCCAACCTTGGCGTGAAAGTTATCGGCTTACCGGGAACGATTGACTTGGATATCGCCTGCACGGAATACACGATTGGATTTGATACCGCCGTCAACACGGCGATGGAGGCCATCGACAAGGTGCGCGACACGTCCACGTCCCACGAGCGGTGCAGCATCATCGAGGTTATGGGTCGTGACGCGGGATATCTTGCCTTATGGTGTGGAATTGCCAACGGTGCGGAGCGGATTCTGATGCCGGAGGAACACGATTATGACGAGGCGGCCTTGGTAGAGGACATCATGGAATGTAAAAGACGCGGCAAGAAGAATTACATCATCATCAATGCCGAGGGAATTGGCGACACGATGAACATGGCGAAGAGACTGGAGGAAGCCACGGGCATTGAGACGCGTGCCACGATTATCGGACACATGCAGCGCGGTGGAAGCCCGACTTGCAAAGATCGCGTGTATGCGTCAACGATGGGGGCGATGGCGGTAGAACTGCTGGCGAATGGAAAGTACAACCGCGTCGTGGGATATTCAAAGGGAGAGTTTGTTGATTATGACATCAATGAAGCGCTGTCCATGAAGAAACATATTTCCAACTTCCAGTATGACATATCGAAAATGCTTGCCATCTAGGATTGCGGGAGCGCGAAGCGCGTAGCAATCCGCGGTATCATCATGGAAGGGCATTAGGCTCAAAAGGGAAAAGAAGAAGGAGACAGTCGTGAAGAAAGCGTCTTTGAAGACGGCGCCAATCGGAGTGTTTGACTCCGGCGTCGGCGGGCTTACGGTCGTGCGGGAAATCATTCGCCATCTCCCTGATGAGAACATCGTCTATTTCGGGGATACGGCGCGCGTCCCGTATGGCAGCAAGTCAAAAAATACGATTATCCGATTTTCGGAACAAATCATCCGATTTTTGCGGACGAAACAAGTAAAGGCAATTGTTATCGCTTGCAATACGGCGAGCGCGTTGGCCTTGGACGCGGTGCGACATGAGTTTGACGTGCCCATCATGGGCGTGGTGATTCCCGGCGCGCGGGCGGCCGTCGAGGCGACGCGTCGAAAGAAAGTGGGCGTGGCAGGGACGGATGCCACGGTGCGAAGCGGTGTTTATACGCAGGTTATCCAGAGCATGGATCCAGAAATCGAGGTGACGGAGAAAGCGTGTCCCTTGTTTGTTCCGTTGGTGGAAGAAGGCTTCAAGGAGCACGTCGTGACGAAGGAGATTATCAAGTACTATCTGGAGTCGATGAAGGACGGTGACATTGACACGATGATACTTGGCTGTACGCATTATCCGTTGATTCGCTCCAAGATTCGAGCGTACATGGGTGAGGAAATCAAGATTGTCAACCCGGCCTACGAGACGGCGATGGATTTGAAAAATCTTTTGGAAAAGCGGGGGCTTGATAATGACCGGAGCGGGATGCACAGTCATTATGAGTTTTATGTCAGCGACGCGGCGGAGAAGTTTCGTGGATTCGCCAACACGGTGATGCCGTTCGATGTGCCCGAGACGAACGTGGTGAATATAGAGGAGTATTAGGGGAGAATATTATGACGAAGGATGTACTTGTAAGCATTTCCGGTTTGCAATCAGAAATATCGGGGGATGAATCCGAGGAAAACGCACCCTTGGAAGTCGTGACCCCGGCCAGTTACTTTTTGAAGAACGGGAAGCATTATGTGTTATTTGACGAGTTTGTGGAGGGGACTCCCGGCGTGACCAAGAACAAGATTAAGATCAGCGGGAATGACTGCGTGGAAATTATCAAGACCGGCATTACCAACGCGCACATGGTGTTTGAGCGGAAGAAGAAAAACGTAACCTATTACCAGACCCCATTCGGACAGATACTGGTAGGGTTAAATACCAGGGACATGGACGTGAAGGTCACGGATCGAAATATAGACGTGAGGGTGGATTATGAGATGGACGTCAATTATGAACCCTTGGCTGACTGCACGGTGAAAGTCAATATTATTCCAAGGGACAGCGAGGGGTTTGCACTTTAAAGCCCCATGAGTGGAAACGTTCAAAATGTATGGGAAGATATATAGAAAGATATATAGAAAAGTCGGGAAACCGCCGTATGGACAAGAGAAGTCCATATGGCGGTTTTTTCTGTTAGAGGAAACTTTGTTTCCTCTAACAGAAAAAACCCTCCTGGGGATATGTACCCACATGCCTTATATGGCACTCCAGTCTTGTCTCTTACGGAGTTAAGGCTGCTTATGTGAATAATGACCAATAAAATGACAAAATTTAAATTGTGTGTTGACATATTGGCCAATGAGTGGTATATTTAAATCATTAAATGCTATGCTTGATATACAAGATAAATGTGATTAGTTTGGTATAGGTGATTTGGCGCGATATTGATGCGAAGCCGATTGCAGTGAAGGCGGCCGTGAATTGATAGGCCATAATTACAAGATTACAATTGAGGAATATACGGATTGGGGGGATTGGCCATGGAATACGGGGTGGTTTCCATCGTGCCCGCACTGGTGGTGATTATCATCGCACTTGCCACCAGGCGTACCTTTGAGGCGTTGGTCGTAGGAACGTTTTCTGCATATGTCATTATCGCCGGGCCGGGGTTTCTGACCGCTTGGCTGGACGTGCTGTTCGAGGTGCTGACGGATTACGACGTGCAGTGGGTCATCATGGTTTGCGGCTTGTTTGGCAGTCTGATAGCACTTTTGTCTGCCTGCCATGGGACGTTCGCCTTTACGGAGAAGATAGCGGGGGTGTGTAGGTCGGCCAGAAGCTCACTCGTCATCACTTGGGTCATGGGGATTTTGATTTTTATTGACGATTACCTCAACATTATCACGTTGGGGACGTGCATGTGTCCGGTGACGGATCGCCATGGGGAGCCAAGGGAGGCGACGGCCTACATTATCGACTCCACTGGAGCACCCGTGTGCGTGTTGCTCCCCATTTCTACATGGGCCATTTTTTACACTTCCATTTTTTGGTCCCAGCCGGAAACGGCGGCATTGGGATATGCCGATGGCCTTTCCATGTACGTCCATCTGATACCGTATGCTTTCTATCCGCTTTTCACGTTGCTCGTGGTGCTTTTGTTCTGCTTGAAGCTGTTGCCGAGGCTTGGCAGGATGAAAAAGGCCTATGACCGCATTGAGCGGGGCGGGTCGGCGAAGACGGTGACAAGCGGGATGGAGAAAAATGCGGAAGGCGTGCCGACGAAGACGGTGGCAGGCGGGACGGAGAAAGGGACGGAGAAAAATGCTGCAGGCGCGGGGGAGAAAAATGCTGCTGGCGAATATGACCGTGCGGACAAGATAATCAAGGAAGAGGACATGGGGACACCTGGAAGAAAAGGAACGGTTTGGGATTTCCTGGTGCCGATTCTTTTGGTAATCGTGCTCACGATCGTATGCGGTGAAATGATGGTCGGGTTGATTGCGGCAATAGTGGTCTGCCTGGTCATGTACCTGCCTAGAAAGCTGCTTTCGCTTGAACGGTTTTGCGACGTGTTCATGAAAGGGTTTTGCAACATGATTCCGACGCTGGCCGTGGTGGTGGCTGCTTTTATCATGCAGCATGCGGCGGATGACATCGGGCTTCCCGCCTTTGTGATTTCCGTGGTGGAGCCGTTTATGAGCGCGGCACTGTTTCCGGCCATTGTATTTTTGGTGGTGGCGGCCTTGACTTTCGTGACCGGCAGCAATTGGGGGATTCCGGCGGTATGCGTGCCCATCGTCATTCCGCTGGCGGCATCGCTTGACGCGAACATGCTTTTGACGTTGGCGGCCGTCTTATCGGCGGGGACGTTCGGTTCCCACGCGTGCTTTTACTCCGATGCCACGCTGTTGACTTCCGTATCTTGTGGAATTGACAACATGGATCACGCGCTCAGTCAGTTTCCTTATGCGATGATAGGGGCGGCACTATCTTTCGCGGCATTTTTGGCATGCGGAATCGCGGGGATTTAAAGCGTGAGATTTAAAGCGAGATTAAAAAAAGGTTTTCTTATTCACTGGTCGGTCACTGCGCGAATTGACTGGAAGAATGGACGTAAGTCAGGAAAGGGAGGTAATCATGGGACAATTTTTTATGGGTATCGATATCGGTACGAATGAATCAAAGGGCGTTTTGATTGATGGAGAGTGCGCCATCGTGGCCAAGGCGGTCACGGAGCATGAGACGGAAAATCCGAAGCCGGGATTTTACGAGCATGATGCGGAAAAAATCTGGTGGGGGGATTTTTGCAAGCTTTCAAAGGAATTGCTTGCAAAGTCCGGCGTGGCACCAAAGGATGTCGCGGCGGTGGGCTGTAGCGCGCTGAGTGCGGACGTGGTGCCGGTGAACAAAAACTGTGCTCCCCTTCGCAAGGCCATCCTATATGGGATTGACGCGAGGGCGACCCGCGAAATCGAAGAAATTACCGAGTATTACGGCCCGGAGCGGATGCGGGAGATTTTCGGGGAACGGGAACTGTGTTCTTCCGATTGCATGCCGAAAATATTGTGGATTAAAAACAATGAGCCGGAGGTTTTTGAGAAGACGTATAAATTTTTGACGGCGTCCTCGTATTTGACGGCAAAGCTTACCGGAGTATACGTGATTGACCGCTATTTGGCGATTTCGTCCTTTGCTCCATGTTATCGGGACGACTTGTCCATTGATGAAAAGCTGACGAACGAAATTTATTGCCGGGCGGATCAGTTGGCGGAGGGGCGCGAAACGGCCGAGGTCGTGGGGCGCGTCACAGCGGAAGCGGCCGCGCAGACAGGGCTTTTGAAAGGGACGCCGGTCGTGACCGGAACGGACGATTCGGGCGCGGAGGCCATCAGCACCGGGGTACTCAAGCCGGGTGACTTGATGATTCAGCTAGGTTCCACTTGTTACATCATGTATTGTAGCGACCGGATGGTAAATGACGAACGTATTTGGTCGGAGGATTTTCTGATTCCTGGGACGTTCTGCGTAGACGGTGGAACGAACACGGCGGGCGCGCTGACAAAGTGGATTCGTAACGAAGTGTTTATGGATTTATTGGCCCTTCAGGAGGGCGGGGGAGAGAACGCCTTTTCCGCGATGGCGGATTTGGCTGCCGACGTGCCGCCGGGTTCGGAGGGACTGATCGTGCTTCCTTATTTTGCGGGGGAGAGAACCCCCATCAATGACCCGAAGGCGCGCGGCATCTACTTTGGACTGCTGCAGAGCCACACGAGAAAGCACTTGTACCGGGCGGCCCTTGAGGGCGTGGCGTATTCCATTGCCCAACATGTGGAAATATTAAAGGAACATGGATTGCCGATACATAATTTTCTGTGTGTGGGCGGCGGGGCGCAAAACAAGGCATGGCTGCAAATTATTGCCGACGTGTGCGGACATACGGTGAAAACGGCGGAAATTACTATCGGGTCGTCCTATGGGGATGCCATGATTGCGGCCATCGGCGCGGGACGCTTTTCCGATTATGGGGAATTGTCGGGCTATATTAAAGGCGGTTCGGAATTTGTCCCGAACGAGGAGAACCATAAGCTGTATCAGGGCTATTTATCGATGTATGAGAGACTATATGAAGCGACGAAGCCGTTGATGCACGAGTTGACGGACTTGCAGGGAAATGTACAAAAGTTGGAAGAATAAAATGCGGTAGGGCAGGCCGCGGTCGGAGAAAAAGTGCCGTAATTTGCGGCCGGTTAGGCCGTAAGTTGCAACGAAAAAGTCAAAGTGGGTAAGACGGGATGAGCAAGGGAATTGTATTTTTTGACATAGACGGAACATTGTGCAGGTACGCGCAGAGGGTTGACGAGGCGGTAAAGCAAAGTTTTCGCCGTTTCCATGAGAATGGGAACGTGGCGTTTTTGTGCACGGGGCGTTCCCCCATCGACATCCAGCCGGACATATGGGAGTTGGGATTTGATGGAATGATAGGCCTCATGGGAGCCTACATCGTCGTAAAAAATCAAGTGGTGCAAAACGTGACGATTCCACGAGAGCTGGTAAAAGAATCGGTGGACACGCTGCTTTCGGGCAAGGCGCAGGCCTATTTTTTGGGAAGGAAAATTTATGCACGTACCAAGTACGCGCAGGATTTTAACATTGGGGTGCCCGTTGTCCACGAGTATCATGACTTGTGCGCCGAAGGGGAGCCACCAGAACTTTCGTCCTTTGACTTGGATTTTGACAAGGTAGAAGATATAGAGCCATTCCTTGAGGTGCTTGGCAAGCATTCCGAGTTTTTACAGTATGACGGGCACACCGGGCAGACCAGGGTGCTGGGGGTGAATAAGTCCAGTGCCATCGAGAAGGTTTTGTCGTTACCAGAGTATCGTTCCTTAAAAAGCTATGCCATTGGCGATAGTCAGAATGACATGGAAATGCTGCGGTTTGTCGATGTCGGCATTGCCATGGGGGACGCGCCAAAAGAGGTGGTGTCTTGTGCCAGGTGGAGGACGGCGGTCGTGGAGGAAAACGGCGTTGGAAAGGCGTTGGAACGGTTTGGGTTGATATAAGGAGGTTGCTCATAGTAGTAAGGAGGTAAAATGTATGACTTGGACAAAGGATATGTTTGGGGTGGAGAAGCCGATAATCGCGTTACTTCACTGCAATCCGTTTCCCGGGGATCCTCGTTTCGAGGACGGGGTGGATTCCATGGAAAAGGCGGTCGTTGACGCGCGAAACGACCTTCACGCGTTACAAGAGGGAGGCGTCGACGGCGTGCTCTTCTCCAATGAATTTAGTTTTCCGTATCAGGCAAAGGCGGAACCGGTACAAGCCTGCGGCATGAGCCGGATTATCGGGGAACTTAAAGGGGAAATCAAGGTGCCTTTCGGCATTGACCTGGAGGCGGATCCGATGCTTGCCATGGATTTGGCGGCGGCGGTAGACGCGTGCTTTATACGGGGTACCTTTACCGGCACCTACGTGGGCGTGGGAGGGATTACGTGTCCCGATACCGGGGCCATCCTTCGGCGGAAGAAGGCGCTGGGACTAAAAAACGTCAAGTTGTTATATTTTCTGAATAATGAATCGGACTCTTATATGACGCCTGTTGATTATCCGGACTTGGCGGGGGAAATTATTTTTAACTGTGAACCGGATGCCTTGTGCGTGACCGGGGCGCACGCCGGGGTCGAGGCCAGGAACACGATGATTGAAAAAACCAGGGAGAAGGTTCACCATCTTGGTGTTCCCGTGTTCGCGGCAACGGGATGTAATGCGACAAATATCAGGGAAAAATTGGCCATATCGGACGGCGCGCTGGTAGGGACGTGCCTGAAGGAAGGCGGAAAGTTTAAAAACCATGTCGATTTGGCGAGGGTAAAGGAGTTTATGAGCCAGGCGCGGGCGGGCGCATAGTATCCGTGGTATTGCCTGCGGGGACGTGCGCGTCGTCACACGCTTCCGTCAGTAAAATGGTTGCGCCGGTTGGCATTTGCTTATGACTTAGACTGAATGGATGAAATGGTATCCGTGAGGTTGAAGTATAGATTAAGGACTAGGAGGGAACAAAATGAACAGAGAAGAGATGTGCAAGTGGTGTGGTATCCCGGCCAAGGAACTGGAAAATCACCCGGATTCCAAAGTCAAGGTCAAGATTGTGGAAGACAAGGCGGAGGTTTCCGTGATTACGGGGAACATGATGGCCGACGAGGTAATTGCCAACAATACGGCGGGCAAGCCGACGAAGTGGATTCTGCCGGCCGGCCCGATGGGGCAGTACAAGTATTTCGCCGAGCGCGTCAACAAGGAGCGCATCAGCTTGAAAAACGTGTACGTGTTCCACATGGATGATTTTCTGGATTGGGAGGGGCGGCCATATCCGGAGGTGAACAATTATTTTAGCCTGAAGGCCAACATGCTGGCGGATTTTTATGGACTGATTGACGAGGAATTGAACGTTCCTGAAGAAAACCGTTTCTTCCCCAGCATCTACGACATTGATGCCATCGACAAAAAGATTGAGGAGATGGGCGGAGTGGACACGGTGTACGGCGGACTCGGCTACAAAGGGCTTGTCGCGTTTTGCGAGGCTCCGAATTCCCCGTATTACGATATTACGGTGGAAGAATACGCGGCTTCCAAGACGAGGATCGTACATTTGAACGAGGACACCCTTATTTCCTTGAGCGAGCGGGATATCGGCGGATTCGTGCAAATCGTGCCGCCCATGGCCATCACCATAGGCTTTAAGTCCATGTTGAGTGCGAAAAAGGCCGTGTTCATGGTGACGACGGGTTCCTGGAAGCAGACGGCCGTCCGGGTGTTGATGTTTTCGGAGCCGACGGTGGAATATCCGGCGACCATTTTTCCGAAGTATATTCCCGAGGTAGTGGTTCTTACGGATACGGACACCGCGCAGCCGCCGCTGGTTGACGGGATATACTAAAGGAATCTTTGCCTAACTAGACACGTAAAAACCTCGTCAAGGTGTGAGGGGTACATTCGCACGTAAACGTCCAAAAGACGGACGTTGAGTGCTCACAGTAAAGAAGGGAATGGTGAATGATGAGCAAAATACCGGAAATCGTAGTTGTGAACGGACATGGCCTGGGTGAATATTGCGACGTGAAGCGGATTCCCCTGCCGGGAGAAACCTGCGTGGCATACAACCGCAGGGCGGCGATTGACGCCGGAAAGGGTACGAACGTGGCCTGCGCGATTGGCCGCCTGGGGGGCGACGTGGGATTCGTGGCAAAATGCGGCGTGGACCAGTGCGGTGAGTTGGGTTTTAAGTGGCTCGGCGAATCTAACGTGGACACGACGTATTATTGGCTGGATCCGTCGATTGAATCCTGCCTTGGCCTTTGTATCATCGCGGAAAACGGGGAAAACCTGCTTTTAGACTTTGACGACGACATGCATGCCATCCAGCCTGACGAGGTGGATCGGGTGGTACGAAAATTAAACGGCGCCAAATATTTGGTAAGTGGTTTCGCACAGTCTGTAGAGTCGGGGCTTATGGCCTGCAAGACGGGGAAAGAGATGGGGATGTATACCTTGTTAAATCCCAGTCCCTTGCGGGAAAATTTAGAGCTTCCCGAGATGCCTTACGTGGACGTGCTCTGTGTAAATGAGGGCGAGTCCTACGAAATGCTTTCCCTTGACCCGGAGAGCAACCTGGACATCATCGAACTGGGGAAGAAGCTGCTCGAGCGTTACAAATGCGGAGCCGTCGTGATGACGCTCGGTTCCAAGGGTTCGGCGGGAATCACGAAGAATGATGCATGGACGTGCCCGTCCGTCAAGGTGGACATGGTGGATGAGACGGGAGCCGGGGACGGATTTTTGGGAGCCGTCACGTACTGCTTAAGCAGGGGGAAGACCTTGCAGGAGGCCATGGAGTGGGCCAACGTTTATGCGGCATACACGGTGACGAAGTCGGGGTCTCTTGAGTTTTACCCGTGGCAGAAGGAAATCCCTGAAATCTTTAAAAACCTGGGGAAAGAAGAGCTGGTATTTTAAAGAATCGGCGTTTTAAAGTTGGTATTTTGAAATAAGGAGAGATTAGAAATGGCTAAATATTTTAACGGAATTATTTCCGAACCGATGATTTCTTATCATGAGAATGGGAGCATTGACTTTGACACTACCGCCAAGATTTTTTCCAATTTGGCGCAGAGGGGGGCTTCCGGATTATTTGTAAATGGTTTTGGCGACGAGACATATTCGCTGTCCTTGGAGGAGCGTCTGGATGTCGTGAAATGTGCACAAGAGGCGGTAAAAGGCACGGACTGCATGGTGGTCGCGGTCGTATTCGGCACTTGTCTTCGGGACGCGATGTGGCTTGTTCGCGAGTACGCGAAGTTGGACGCGAAGGCGATGTGCATTTCCCTGCCGCCGTTTTACCAGATGACCGAGGAGGCGGCCTACCAGTATCTGGCAGATCAGCTGCGGGAGACGGATATTCCCACGATCGTGTTTAACTGCAGGGAAATGAATGAGTTCATCTCGCCCGAGCTTTTGGGGCGTGTGGCGCACGAATTTCCGAACTGCTTGGGCTACAAGGATGCCAAGCGCGACATTATCCACTTGAACTGGTGTCTTGACGAGTTGGATGACATCAAGGACAGATTTAGCATCATATCCGGTTCCGATGCCACCTTGTACACGCACATGGCGATGGGAGCTTCTGCCTCCGTCAGCTTTATGAGCGTTCCGTTTCTGGATCAGATGAAAGACATCTATGATTATTTCATTGCCGGTGAATACGAGAAGGCATGGCAGGCACAGCGAATCGTGTTAAAGCTTCGCACCTTCATGCAGCGGTTCCCGGACTCCGCCGCCTACATTTACGCCATGAAATATACGGCGAAAATAAACGTGAGGGGAACCAGGCATCCGAAAGACATGCTGTATATTCCGGAGGAAGAACTGCGTAAATTTGACAAGATGGTAGAAGAGTTCGGTATCTTGGATCGTTAGAAAGGATGTGAGAAACACATGGGACATATTCCAAAAGTAGTTTGTTTAAATGGCAACGGCATCGGCCAGTATTGTGACGTGGTTCGTATCCCGCGCAAGGGCGAGACCGCCATCCCAAGAAATCTGCGCTACGTGCAGGATTCCGGCAAGGGCGTGAACAATGCCATCGTCATTGGCCGTCTGGGCGGGGACGTGGCCTATATCGGCAAAGTGGGAAAGGACGACGGGGGCGCGCTGAACGAAAGCTGGCTTTGCGCCTCGGGCGTGAACACGGAGCATTTTTGGCAGCAGGAGGGCGTCAGCACCAGTCTCGGGCTCATCCTTCTGGCGGAGAACGGGGAAAACATGATTATTAATTTTGACTCCCCGGGGAGCGACATTACGCTGGAGGAGGCCATGCCGCACCTGAAGGCTTGTGCGGGAGCCGAATACTTCCTGACCGGTTTCGAGATTCCGGTTGACGTGGCGCTGACTTGCGCGAAGGAAGCGCATGACCTGGGCATGAAGGTGTTCTTAAATCCCAGCCCGATAGAGGGCGCGGGAGATTTGCCGGAAATTCCTTATGTCGATACGATGTGCGTGAACGAGGCGGAGACGAGGATTCTCCTTGAGATGGAGGAGGTCACGGACTGGGAGGACGCAGCAAGCAGGTTGTGTGAACGTTACAAGGTGAAGAACGTCATTATCACGCTAGGCGGCGACGGCGCGTTGGCACATGGCGAGCGGGGAGATGGCAGGGTGCAAGGAATTCCCGTAAAGTTGGTGGACGAGTCCGGTGCGGGGGACGCATTCATGGCGGTGGTCGTGCAGAACTTGATCTGGGGCAAGGAAATTCAGGAAGCCTTGGATTATGCCAACAAATATTGCGCGTTCCTCGTGCAGAAGAGCGGGACGGAAGGCTCGATTAGCAAATACTTGTGGCCGGAGGAAATGCGGGAAGTATTGGAAAAATATAGATAGGAGAGGATAAGAATCATGAAAATTTCATTTTTTACGGCAAGCATGCATCGCTACCCGATTGAGAAATGTTTTGAAGTAGCCTCGGAGTTTGGATATGACGGAATTGAAATCTGGGGCGGAAGGCCGCACGCGCTGGCGTCGGACATGCGTCCGGAGGACGTTCAGAAAATCAACGACCTCTCAAAGAAGTATAATCTGCCAATCGTCTCCTTTGAGCCGGACATGGCGAACCTGCTCTGGCGTGACCAGCGATGGATTGACGAAAGCATGGAATATTTCAAGCAATGCATCGACCTTTGCAAGGCCATCCATTGTCCGTACATGGTGATGGCCGCGCTGCAGGCAAGTTATGGATACTCCACGGACGAGGACTGGGCGCAGTTTATCAAATGCATGAAGGAACTGGCCGCATACTCGGAATCCATCGACGGCGTGACGATGATTTTGGAGACGGTGACGCCTTGGGAGGGCAACATCCTGATTCGTTCCGACGACGTGGTGCGCGCGATGAAGGAAATCAATTCCCCGAAAGTAAAGGCGATGCTGGATTTGGCCGCGCCGCTTACCGTGGGAGAACCCGCTTCCGAGTATTTTGAGAAGTTGGGCAAGGATTTGGTGCACATCCACTTGGTGGACTGCAAGAAGGATATCGAGGATCACCTGATTTTAGGCGACGGGGAACTTCCGGTGGACGAGACATTGTCGATGATTGACCACTATGGTTATGACGGTTACTGCTCCGTGGAATTGTTTGACGAATATAGGACGGATCCGATTCTACACAACTTAAAGGCCATCCGCGCCGTCAGGGAAGCCCTGGCGCGCGTGGGACTAGAACAAGGATGAGAAAAGACGTTGCTATTCACGGCATGCGGCCGCGATAGAAACGGCCGCTTTATCGGACGGAGACCGCGCGCCGGGCGCACGGCTTTGTGAATGGTAACGAAAGGACATTTTGATTAGAGAAAGGGGGCTTATTTTAAAATGACGACAAAAAAAGAATGGACACCCGCAAGGATTAAAATGTATGCGGGTTACGCGGTGGTATTTCTTCTATTTATTATCGTGGCGGTGGCCGCTCCGCAGTTGGAAGAAGGGGAAGGCTATGGAATATGGACGTTGGTTCCGCCACTGGCGATCTTTGCGTTTATCCTTCTGACGAAGAAGATTTTGGAAGGATTCTTCTGGTCGGCACTGCTTACCATGTTTATCAAATATCATTGGGGCATTCTGGCCGGTTTCGTGGACGACATGTTTACCAACGTGACGGATTGGGACAACTGGTGGGTAATTTACTTGTTTTTGCTGGCCGGCGCGATTACGTACTTGTTTAAATACAGCGGTTCGGGAACCTACTTCGCCCGCTGGATAGCTGCCAGGATTAAGAACGAGAAGGTGGCGATGTTTGTCACGTCGTTCATCTTGTGGCCGCTGTGCATTGATGATTACATGAGCGCGCTGGTGACGGGATCCGTGTTTTCGCCGCTTTTGGACAAGTACAAGGTTCCCAGGGAGATGACGGCCTACATCATCCGTTCGACGGCCGCGCCGATTGCCACGCTGCTCCCGATCGGAGCCTGGGCGATCTACGTGGGAGCCGTGTTGGACATGTGGAAGCTTGACATCGTGTCGGACACGACGGGGTTCGCGTATTATTTTAGCAAGGTTCTTCCTTTTATGTTCTTCCCGGTCATCGCCATGGTGGTGAGTTGGCTCGTGATTTTGGGCGTGATTCCGAAGTTCGGGAAAATGAAGAGGGCCTTCCAGCGTGTTGCGGACGGCGGTTCCGTGGGACCGGCCAAGGAGCCGAAGTATGATGATGAAGGAAATGTAATTGAGGAAGAAGTGGAAGAGGTGCCCGAGCCAAAGAAGAAGGTCAACTTGTCGCACTTCATCGTTCCCATCGTGGCCATCATCTTTTTTGGATGGGTTTTCGAGTGGGACATGGCATATGGAATCACCTGGGGGCTTCTGCTGACGTTCGTGTATTACTGCATCACCGGCGTGTTCAACACGGATGATGCCCACGACGTGGTTTGTGACGGCTTTGCCTCGATGAGCGAGATGTGCATCATGATGGGATTGGGGTTGATTTTGTGCAACGGCCTGGATTCCATCGGGTTCGTGGATTTCGTTGTAGGTTCCGTGAGCGGTTTCGTGACGGCCGCCGCGTTGCCGATTATTATCTTCGTGGTATTCTCGGCGACGGAAATGCTAGTGACGTTCAATTATACGTTGTATTTGATTGCCATGCCAATCGTCGTGGCATTGGCGGAGTCGAGCGGCGCGAACGTGCCCCTGACCATTGCCGCACTCGTTTCCACCGGCGTGTTTGGCTACCTGCTCGCGTTCTCGTCCGACGGCGGCATGCTGACCTGCGCGTCATGCGGAAATATCGACATTTATGAGCAGAATACGACGCAGTATCCTTACATGATGATTGCCTGGGCGCTGTCGGCCGTGTGTTATCTAGTTGCCGGATTTATATTCTGACAAAACCGCATCGGGAAAATTCTCGGTGCGGTTTTTGGAAAAGACTTGGAAAAAATATGTATTAGATATAAATATGTATTAGATATAAATATGTAATAGAATAAAAGAGAGGTGAATTAATTAATGAAGGTAAAATTTAATTTGACAAAGGAAATGTTTCATCCCGTGAAGAGGACGATTTTGGAGGCGGGGGAATTCAAGGCGGAGGCCTTTTGCTATGCGAGCGGCGTGTGCGCGCTGGAAGTTTCTAATACAAGGTGTTCTTATATTCTTCTTCCGTTTAACGGGCAGGAAATCTGGCGTTACCGCGTGGACGGGGAAGAGATGACGATGAAGTCCATGTTCGAGGAGCCGGAAGACACGCAGGATTTTGAATCCAGCTACGGCGCGTTTCTCATTCACTGCGGGTTGACCGCCATGGGGAACCCGTCGGACAATGACCCGCACCCATTGCACGGGGAGCTACCATTGGCACATTATAACAAGGCGTGGATTGAAGTCGGTGAGGACGAGGAGGGGGCGTATGTCAAGACGGGCGGCTCTTATCTTTACCGGAACGCCTTGGAGACTTCCTATGTTTACGCGCCGTCCATCCGCCTGAATGCCGGTTCGGCCACGCTGCAGGCGCGGGATACGATTGAGAACCGCAGGAGCCAGCCGTTCCATTTCATGTACATGTCCCACATAAACTGGAGGCCGTTCGAAGGTTCCCGATTCGTGTACGGTGCCCCGGCGGATAAGGAACACATGGAGGTGTTTCGTGAGGATTGGGGGGACTGCTTAAGCGAGGAAGCGGCCAGGCGGCTTGACGATTACACGCTGGAACTGATGGAAGATCCTACAAGGGCGGACGTGATTGACTGGAAAACCCAGGTTTATGATCCGGAGTTGTGCGTGTGTATCCGCTATGTGCCGGACGAGGCGGGATGGGCTCATTCCTTGCAGGTGCGACCGGACGGGAAGGCCTGCTACGTGTCGTTTGACACCACTTACCTTCCGACCGGCGTGCGTTGGATGTCCCACACCGGGGAGGAGGAGGCCTGCGGCTTTTGCCTGCCCAACACGGGAAACCATAAGGGGCGTGAGTATGCCATCGCCAATAATCTGCGCAAGGTACTGGCTCCGCATGAGAAAATCTGCCTGAAATATAATGTTTCCGTGCTCGATGAAAAGAGGGCAAAAGAAAAAATGTTAGAAATTGAAAAATTGCAGGATAAGTGATATACTTACTAAATAAGTAGGCATTGTAGGGGACGGGAGTGATTTTGTCCCCAGAAAAACGGTGGTGGCGTGTACAAGGGGGAAACTATGGGAAAGTATATGTTGTACCAACAACTGGCGGACTCTTTGCGAGACAAGATATATGAGGGGACGTATACCTTCGGGGATAAGATTCCTTCCGAGCGGGCGCTTGCCGCGACATTTGGAATCAGCCATTTGACGGTGCGCAAGGCCCTGGCCATTCTGGAGGAGGAAGGGCTTTTGGATCGACGCCAGGGGAACGGGACGTTTGTCCGGGCGCAGAAGCATCCCGTGGACATGCGCCACACGGACGGTTTTTCCGGTATGCTGCGGCAACGGGGGGGCGCGGTGACGAGAAAGGTGCTCTACAGCGGAATCCGGCAGGCGGGGTTCAAATATAGTAAGATTTTTGACATCGAGCGGGAAGAGGAAGTGTTCGAGTGCATCTGCTTATTTCAGGATGCGGACGAGGCGCGGGCCTTGGAGTATAACGCGGTTCCTTGCAAATACATACCGAACGCGTCGGATTATGATTATAGCATTTATTCCCTGCGGGACATTTACAGACGAAATGACGTGGAAATCGTGGAGGAACGGCAGAGGTTGGAAATCGCCCAGATTTACAATCCGCAGGCGGAACTTTTGGGCATGGAGGAAGGGGCTGACATGTTATTGTTAAGCGCTACTTCTTGTGACGCACAAGGGAAAGTGGTTGAATGGACGAAGATCTATGACAATGCCGAACGGATGGTGTTTTACGCGTCCACGGTTTAGGCCGGGAGAAAGGGAAGGAAAAGGCGTGGAAGATTATGAGCAAATACACACAATTGGTCAGTGACAAGCTGCGCGAGGACATTGAGGAGTATATCGATACACACCATTTGAAGGAAGGGGACAAGCTGCCTTCGGAGCGTTTTCTGGCCGAACTTTTTAAGGCGAACCGAATCACGTTGCGCAAGGCACTGCAGCAGATGGCGGGCGAAGGGGTGATTTATTCTATTCCCGGGCAGGGGACGTTTCTTTCCCAGCCCAAATTTTGTGAGAACGTTGCCGGGTTTATCTCGTTTTCCTCGGCATGGGGCGAGGACGGGCGCAGGGTGGGCAGCAAGCTGCTGAAATTTGCCATGGTAGATTCCAACCTGAAAACGTCCCAGCTTTTTGGCGTTCCGCTTGGCTCCAAGGTTTATGAACTTCGTCGGCTGCGTCTTTTGGATGACGTTCCTATTTCTATTGAGACGTCTTATCTTCTCGAAGAGACTTGTCCGGGATTGATTCGGTTTGACTTTGGGCATAACCGTTCCTTGTACCAGACGTTGTTTGAGGAATATGGGATTCGGATTCACCAACAGCAGCAAAACATCCGGGCATCTAAGATGACGGAGGAGGAGACGGAGATTTTTTGCATGGAGCCCGGCAGTAGCGTGTTTTACATTAGCGCGGTGGGAATCGCGGAGGACGGGCGTTCCATAGAGCGTTCCATTTGCGTTACCCGGGCGGATCGATATGCCTTTGGCTATCGAGTGTCGTTGCCGTCCGTGCACTAAGGAAAAGGCGCCGTCGGGAAATGGCTTGTCCCGCTGGCGCCTTTTATATTCTGGAATTTATTTCACTTCTTTTTCTTTTTTGCCTTTTTTTGTTGCCCTTTGCTACCCTTGCTTTTACCGTTGGTACCGCTGCCCTTGCCGTTGGAATTGCCGGACTTTTTGCTATTGGCATTGCCTGCGCCGTTGACGCTGCCCTTGTCGGTTTTTGATTCGCCGCCCGCCGCGCTGCCCTGGTTGCTTTTTACTTCGGCATTCGCCGCGTTGTCCTGATCAGTCTTGTTGGTTTTTACCTTTTTGTCTTCGTTGGCGATGTTCGTTTTTCCAATCTTGTTCGTCTTGGAATCCTTGTCGGCCTTGTTCTCCTTGGCGCTCTTGCCGTCTTTTCCATCTTTGGCATCTGTTTCTTCGCCCCTGATGCGGTCCTTGATGCGTTCCATGAGCTTTTTCTTTTTCGGTACTTCGAGCGGTCCGCGCAAGCCTTTCACGCTGGTAATGTAAATTCCGCTGACGACGGCCTTGACTTCCTTCTTGACGGGAATCAGGTCGTAAATCTGCGCGTCACACATCATCGTCATGATGCGTGGCCCGACTTTGGCTTTTACGACCGGAACCTTCGTCCACCGTAAGTACTTTGGCGTGTTTTCCAACACCATGGCCGGAAATCCGGCATTTTTAATTCGTAGCTTTTTTTTGTCAATAATAAGCATGTTCAATGTTTGGGCAACGGCGTCCAGCTGTTCTTTCTGTTCGGCTTGTTTTTTCTCGGCCCGTTTGCCCAGAAAATACAAGACGACTAGCGCGACAACCAAAATGACCAGTATGATCAATAGCACCATCCATAATTTCATGTCAACCCCTCCTTTTCGGTTCGTTACATTTCTGCTACCATTACCATGTGGTCGCGAACGTCCATGAATGATAACCTATTTTCCTAGTTTATCATTCTTTTAGATGAAGTGCAACAGAAAAAGCTTTTTTTTAGTGGCGAAATGTGGTATTGTAAAAAGGTATGAAAATAATCAGAGTGCAGGTGGAATGGCTAGGCGATGGCATGTCTTGTGCTTTGAGCGGGATGAAAGGAACGGATTATAAAAATGAAGAAAAGATGGATGACGGGACTTGTATGTGCGGTGTTGGCGGCGTCGCTGGTCGGTTGCGGCGGCAAGTTGTCCAACGAGTATATTACGATTGAAAAATATGAAGGACTGGAAGTCGAAAGGGTAGAACCCGCGGTGGTGACGGATGACATGGTCGAGGCCTATGTCAGCAGGGCGTTAAGCTATTACCAGGATCGGGTGGAAGTGACGGCTCGGGCGGCGCAGGAGGGCGACACGGTAAATATGGACTATTCCGGCAGTTTTGACGGGGAGGTGTTTCCCGGCGGGACGGATACGGGTTCCGAGCTGGTGCTCGGTTCCGGACGGTTTATCGGGGCGACGGAAGAGTACGCGGGATTCGAGGAGCAGATTGTCGGGCATAGGGCTGGTGAGGAGTTCGACATCACGGTGCAGTTTCCGGATCCGTATAAGAGCAACCCAGATTATGCCGGCAAGGTGGCGGTGTTCCATGTCAAGCTGAACGGCGTTTACCAGATGATCGTGCCGGAGCTTACGGATGACTGGGTCAAGGAAAATGGCAACGGCGCGCAGACTGTGGAAGAATATAAGGAAGAAATCCGCGCGGGCCTTACGGAGGATAACGAGTACCAGGCGCACCAGGACACGGTTAATGCGGTGTTCAACGCGCTTTTGCCAAACATTAACGCGAAGTCCTATCCGGAAGGGGCGGTCGAGGAACAGGCAGAGGTGGTGGAAAACCAGTATAGGGTTTACGCGCAGGCCTACGGGATGGATTTTGCCACGTTCATAGAAAATTATGAGGGCATTTCGGAAGATGAGTTTGCCAAGCAGGCACGGACGTCGGCGGAGAATTATGTCAAAGTTCAGCTTGCTTGTGAACTGATTGCCGAAAAGCACGGATTGGAAAGCGGCGGGGACGAGTATGAGAAGGACGTGGAGGAGCTTGCCAAGACCGTTGGCTATGACGACGTGGAATTGTTCAAACAAACGTATGGCGAGGAAATGATCAAGCGTACGATTTTGCAGGAGAAAGTGGCGGCATACTTGTTGGAAAACAGCGTGGAGCCGGGAACGGACGAGGAGGACAAGAAATGAAGCTGGAAAATGAATCATTGCTTGTGGAAATTGCGGAATTGGGCGCGGAAGTGACCCGCATTTATGACAAGGAGACGGACACGGAAATTCTTTGGGAGGGAAACCCGACATATTGGAAGCGGCATTCCCCCATACTTTTCCCGAACGTGGGAAAGACGTACCAGAACACGGTTCGGATTGGCGGAAGGCAGTATCCGACATCCCAGCATGGGTTTGCGCGTGACAGCGTGTTCGCTTGCCGCGACGCGGACGAGGGAAGCGCGTCGTTCGTGTTGCGTGCATCCGAGGAAAGTAAAAAGGTGTATCCGTATGAATTTGAACTCACCGTTACGTACCGCCTCTGCAAGAAGGAACTGGAAGTGGAGTGGCAGGTGAGAAGCTTGAGCGGGGAGCGGATATATTTTACCATTGGCGGGCATCCGGCGTTTCGATTTGCCAAGGAGGGGGAGACGAAGGCCGATTATTGCCTGCGATTTCCCGACAAGGAACGGCTTGATTATATCTTGCTCGACCCGGCCAGCGGGACGGGGGTTACTGACGTGGCTTACCAGCTTCCGCTTGAAGGGGGGACGTGCCCGCTTGCCGAGGAAATGTTTGCCCGGGACGCGTTGGTGTTCGACGGCGGCCAGATTGGGGAGGCGTGGCTTTGCCACAAGGACAAAAGTCCTTATGTCGGGATGCGATGCCCAGGATTTGAAAATTTCGGCATCTGGTCGGTGAAGGACGCGCCGTTCGTCTGTCTGGAGCCTTGGGCGGGACGCTGCGACGACAAGGGATTTGTTGGCGACGTTTCGCAAAAGCCAGGTATAAACAGCGTGGAAGGCACGGAAGCATTTTCACGTAAATATACAATCGTGGTGGCGTGACGATGGCACATGGCTCGGATTACGCCGGGCCGGAGGCGCGAAAAGAGTCTGAATGACGCGGGGGAAATATGCCCTGCCGCGGGAAGGTGCATGTATGGCAAAGAAAAAGGCGAGAAATACGAGGGGGAAAATTGTCAGCGCGGCGTGGGAGCTGTTTTATGAGCAGGGGTACGAGGACACCACGGTGGAAGAAATCATAGAGCTTTCCCAGACCTCGAAAGGTTCCTTTTATCACTATTTCGAAGGGAAGGACGCGTTGCTTGGCACGCTGAGCATGTTGTTTGACGAGAAGTACGAGGCTCTTATGGAGGAGCTTGACCCACGGATGTCGGCCATGGAAAAGTTGCTTTATTTGAACGAGGAATTGTTTGGCATGGTGGAAAACAGCATTTCCATGGAGCTTTTGGCAAGGCTTTTATCCACCCAGCTGGTGACTAGCGGGGAAAAGCACTTGCTCAACCATAATCGTACATATTATAAATTGTTGCGAAAAATTATCGCGCAGGGGCAGAAGGAGGGACAGCTCTCCACGAAATCAAGCGTCAGCGAGATGGTGAAGTTGTATGCCCTCTGCGAGAGGGCGCTGCTTTATGACTGGTGCCTATGCGGCGGCGAGTATTCCCTGCGGGAATATAGCAAGCGGGTGATGCCGGGATTCCTGCACGGTTTCCGGGTAGAGGAATGATGGATCGTTACTTTTCACGAGGTGTGGAACCGAGGGATTAAAAAAATAATATTTTTTGTACGGGATAAATTATAGAAAAGCGTCTGGTAATAAGTGCTGAATTACCAACGCTTTTCTTTTTGCTTTAGGGAAGAGAGTACGGTATTTGTTCTATAATTCGTTCTGTATTGCGGTCTGTAGTTTCGTATGATATAATGCTCATGTTTTGTTTTTGCAGGCAGGGACGAAGTGCTTATAGTAAAGAAAGGAATGAGAAAGTTATGTTATCACAAGTGGGTATCATCATCGCGATTGTCGCATATCTCGCACTGATGATATATATCGGTTATTATTTTAACAAGAAGGGCGGCAGTGGTTCTGCCAGTGAGTTTTACCTTGGCGGCAGGAAATTAGGGCCGCTGGTAGCGGCGATGAGCGCGGAGGCTTCCGATATGAGCAGTTGGCTTCTGATGGGTTTGCCGGGCGTGGCGTACTTAAGCGGGATTGCCGACGCGGGCTGGACGGCGATTGGCTTGGGGGTGGGAACTTATTTTAATTGGCTAATCGTGGCGAAGCGTCTGCGGCGTTATTCCATCAAGTGTAACGCGATTACGATTCCGGACTTTTTTTCCAAACGTTACCGCGACGAGAAAAATATTTTGATGTGCATCGCGGCGGTCGTGATTTTGATTTTCTTCATCCCCTACACCGCGTCTGGTTTCAAGGCGATCGGGACGCTGTTTAACAGCTTGTTCGGGGTGGATTACCATGTGGCCATGGTCATTGGTGCAATCGTCATCATCGGTTATACGGTTCTGGGCGGCTTTTTGGCAGTGTCCACGACGGACCTGGTGCAGAGCATCGTCATGACCATCGCATTGGTAATCATCGTATTTTTCGGGGCGCACATGGCAGGCGGCTGGGGTGCCGTGATGGACAACGCGAAATCGTTAAGCGGTTATCTGTCCATGACCGCCATGCATGACATGGCGAGCGGGAATTCCACTCCGTATGGATTCATCACCATTCTTTCCACGCTGGCGTGGGGACTTGGGTATTTCGGCATGCCGCACATTTTACTGCGCTTTATGGCGATGGAGGACGAGGCAAAGATTAAGACCTCCCGCCGTATCGCCAGCGTTTGGGTGGTGATTTCCATGTTCGTGGCAATCGTGATTGGAATCATCGGGTACGGCGCGTCCGTGGCGGGGGCGATTCCGACGTTCGATAGCAGTTCGGACGCGGAGACGGTCGTGATTTGGTTTGCCAGACTTTTGTCCCAGAATGGATTTTTGGCGGCGTTGGTGGCTGGAATCGTGTTGGCCGGCATCCTGGCGTGCACGATGTCCACGGCGGATTCCCAACTTTTGACGGCCGCTTCCGGTGTTTCTCAGAACTTGCTGCAAGACGTGTTCAAGGTGAAAATGGACACGAAGAAATCCATGCGGGCGGCGAGACTGACGGTGCTGGCCATCGCCTTGGTGGCCGTCGTGCTGGCATGGAATCCGAACAGCTCCGTATTTACCATCGTGTCGTTTGCCTGGGCGGGATTTGGCGCGGCTTTTGGACCGGTGATGTTGTTCTCGCTTTTTTGGAAACGCGCCAACCTGGCGGGCGCGTTGGCCGGCATGGTGTCAGGCGGCGTGATGGTGTTCGTCTGGAAGTACCTGGTACGGCCGTTGGGAGGCGCATGGGACATTTATGAATTGTTGCCGGCCTTCATCGTGGCTGGCGTGGCGATCGTGGTCGTGTCACTTATTACGGCTCCGCCGACGAAGGAAGTGTGCGAGGAGTTTGACTCGATAAGGTAAAAAAATACAAGAATGCGTTTGGGTGAAGGCAGATAAAATCTGTCGTGAGTATAACTCAGACGCATTTTTTGCTTTATCGGAAACGTTGTTCTACTAGTTGACTTTGATTACGGAAATGGGATATACTGTAAGCAGATTCGGGGAGGTGAGTATATCGTGGCAAGAAAAACGGGCATTGGACATCAAAATTTTGAAAAAATTAGAGTGCGTGACATTTTTTATGTGGATAAGACGGACTTCATCCGAGAATGGTGGGAAGCGGAGGATGAAGTGACGATGGTTACTCGTCCGCGGCGTTTTGGAAAGACCTTGAATATGAGCATGTTGGAAGCCTTTTTTTCCGTGGAGTACGCGGGCAGAGCCGAATTGTTTGAAGGGCTTTCCATATGGAAAAATGAGAAATATAGGGCATTGCAGGGAACATATCCGGTAATTGCCCTTTCGTTTGCCGATATTAAGGATCAAGAGTATGAGACGGCGCGTGAAAAGATTTGTCAAATATTATCAAATCTTTATTCAAAAAATGAGTTTTTATTGGAATCAGGATGCCTGAACGAAAAAGAAAAAAAATTTTTTGAAAATGTGACGGCGGAAATGAATGACGCGACCGCAACCATGGCGATTCATCAGTTATCCTTATATTTATCGAGGTATTATGAGAAAAATGTAATTATCTTATTGGATGAGTATGATACTCCGATGCAGGAGGCATATGTGAATGGATATTGGGAGCGGTTGCTTTCTTTTATGCGGAGCATGTTCAATTCAGCGTTTAAAACGAATCCATATCTGGAGCGGGCACTGATGACGGGAATTACAAGGGTTAGCAAGGAATCCATTTTTTCGGATTTGAATAATCCGGAGGTGGTGACTGCCACCTCGAACAAGTATGAGGAGGTCTTTGGATTTACAGAACGAGAAGTATTTGCCGCATTGGAGGAGTTTGGATTATCCAATAAAAAGCAAGAGGTAAGGGCCTGGTATGACGGTTTTACATTTGGAAAGCGAAAGGACATTTATAATCCTTGGTCAATTATCAACTATTTAGATAAGAAAGAGCTTGGTATTTACTGGGCAAATACAAGTTCGAACAGTTTGATCGGGAAGCTGATTAAAGAAGGAAAACCGGAGGTAAAGCGAACATTTGAAACGTTGATGCAGGGCGGTACGATAGAAGTCGAGATTGACGAGCAAATTGTGTATAGCCAGTTGACCGTAAAGGAAACTGCGATTTGGAGTTTGATGCTTGCTGGCGGCTATTTGAAGGTGGTTGAAACAAAATTTATAGAAAAAACAGGGCGTGCCTGCTATGAATTGTCGTTGACAAACAAAGAAGTGCAGGTTATGTTCGAGGACATGGTTCGTGACTGGTTTCATGAAAGTGATTATTACAATGAGTTTATCAGGGCTTTGTTGTTAGGAGATTTGAAAGCGATGAATGTTTACATGAACAAGGTTTCCTCTGAAGTGTTTAGCTATTTTGACACGGGGAAGAAGCCGTCGGAAGCAGAACCTGAACGCTTCTATCACGGCTTCGTATTGGGATTAATTGCGGAATTGTCGGATAAATATACGATTACATCGAATCGTGAGAGCGGGTTCGGCCGGTATGACGTGATGCTGGAGCCAAGGAAGGAAGGGGATGATGGGATCATCCTGGAGTTTAAGGTTCAGGATGCGGATGACGAGCAGGAGAAGGAATTGGCCGGAACCGTGGAAGCCGCCTTAAAGCAGATTGAAGAAAAAGCCTATGAAACCGCGCTGATGGCCAAAGGAGTGCCGAAAGAGAGAATACGAAAGTATGGGTTTGCGTTTTGCGGAAAAAAGGTGTTGATCGGGTCAAGGAAATAGAACAAAAAAATTAAAAGAAAAAAATTAAAAGAAAAGAGAATGCTGCCCCTGGATAATCGGGAGGAGCGTTCTCTTTTTTCCTAAGCGGTATTTGCACATTGCATGATGGACGATATGGATAAGGCATAGACGGGGCTGGCGGGATTATAAAAGTCTGGCCTCGTCCAGATAAGTGTATAGGGTTCCTTTGCTGATATTTAATGTGTCGCACACTTTTTTTCCGGCCTTCGTGATGAGAAAGACGCCCTTTTCGTCCAGATATTTTAAATACTGCAGCTTTTCCTGCTTGTTCATCCGCTCCGGTGCCTTTCCCACATGAAGCTGTGCCCGGCTCATGATATGTTCCAGAATCTGTCCGATGTCGTTGGACAAAATTTCCGTGTCTTCTTCAGAATCGATGAACTGGTTGTGGTCGTGCAAATATTTTTCAAATTTTAAAGTATCGGTGATATCCGTGTTAATACAGATGGAGCCGATGGCTTTCCCGTCGTCGTCTCGAATGTAAAGCGAAGAGGTTCGAAGTATTTTTCCCTCGGGAAGTTGGGTTACATAATTATAGCGGTCCCCGTTGACCGCGACCCCCTTCAGGACTTCAAGGCCGAGATTGCTGCCGCAGCCCCCGACCTTTCGGCCGGTAATCTCGCCGTTTCGAATGTCGACAATCGTATGTTCATATTCCTTTGTCAAGTCATGCAGTACGATTTCGGCAGAATTTCCCATGTGGGATGCCAGCATGTCCAATATCTGTGTAAATAATTCTTTTTCTTCTGAAATATGATTCATAATTTACCCCCGGTAGTTGAAAATATAAAAAGGCGTTGTACGTCCTGCCATCTATGAGTAGTATAACAAAAATGGAACTATATTTCCAATAAAATTTGTCTAAAAAGGAAAAATACTTTTTTTATAAAAAATAAAAACAAATTAGACAAAAAGTATTGCAAAAGAAAAAAGAGCGTGATATGATAAGAATACGATAAATGGCCGTTTATAAAATGAAAAAGAAAAGGAGGGATTTTGTGAGAAAACGATATTTGACGTGCGTGGACTGCCATGAGAAGCATTTTGACGTGGATTTAGCGTCTCTTGCGAAAGCGTCGGCAGTGCGTCCGTTATTGTACGAATGCCCGTGCTGTGGCGGAATCCTGCAGGTCGGGTATGAAGAAGATGAAAATCCAGGCACGGATCTGGACAAAAAGTCCGGGAAGGGTGCGGTATCCGCCGTGTTTTCTGATTTTTGTGACACGGATTTAACCGGCATGTGGAGGTACAAGGCATTTCTCCCAGTTGAAGATAAGAAGAATATTGTCACGCTGGGAGAGGGCATGACGGCTCTGGTTCGTGCAGAAAGGATATACCGGGATTTGGGAATTGAAAATTTATATGTAAAGAATGAATTCTCCAATCCGACCGCCTCGTTTAAGGACAGGCCGACATCCGTTGGCATTTCGGTTGCAAAGGAATGCGGGGCTGATACCGTGGCAGTGGCCTCGACGGGGAATGCCGGAGTCGCCGTCGCGGCATATGCGGCAAAGGCGGGGATGAAAAGCATCGTCTGCGCGCCAAAGAATACGGCAAAAGGGAAAATTGCGCAGCTATTGGCCTATGGCGCAAACATTTTCTACGTGGACGGGAACTATAGTGATTGCTTTGGGATGGTGAAAGAGGCCTGCGCCGAGTACGGGTATGTGAACTTGACGTCGACCTATGTTAATCCATATACCGTGGAGGCGGACAAGACGGTCGCCTACGAGCTTTACGAGCAGTTGGGCGGGAGAGTGCCGGAATGGATTGTCGTGCCGATTGGAACGGGGCCTTTGCTGAGTGGCGTGTGGAGGGGTTATCAGGAATTAAAGGCACTCGGCTTTATTGACAAGTTGCCGCGCATGGTGGGCGTGCAGGCGGCAAATTGTTCCCCGATTGCCAAAGCGTTTTATAATCATCAGGAGGTACGTTCGGAGACGGAGACGGAATATACCATCGCGGGCGGAATCGCCGACCAACTGGTGGGATATGAAAAGGACGGGGAATTTACAATCCGGCAAATCCGCGAATCCGGCGGCGACTGTATTATGCTGACGGAGGAAGAACTGTTTAAGTGCTGGCATGAACTGTGCTTTAAGGAAGGCGTGTTTTCTGAACCGGCAGGAGCGGCGGCGGTCGGGGCGGTGAGAAAGCTGTGCGCAAATCCGGCGTTTCATAAAGACGACGTAATCGTCTCCCTTGTGACGGCGCATGGGTTGAAGTATCCCGATCTGCCAAACCGGTTGGAAAACAAGGCCGTGGTGGTAACGGGCGCGAAGGAATTGAGGGTCGAAGCGGGGGAGTGACAAGTTTGGAGAATGGAAAGTAACGTGCTGCAAGGTACGAAGGAATGGAGAATCTAAAAAAGGAGGACATGGCCGTCCGCGATGGCGCGTGGTGGTAAGGCGTGAATGGTTGCGGTCGTTTGCCATAAAAAAACAATGAGCGAAAAGAAAAAAATAGAATTTTATGGTGGTTCGGCGGTTGGCTTGGTTCCGTTTCTCATTTTTCTGGCGGGGACGGTGTATATCTGTGTCAAAGGGGCTCCCACGGAGACGGGAATGGCGTTGTTTGCGCTGATGGGACTGCTTGCGGGCGCGTTTTTTGCAAAAAACAAGTGGGACTACAGTGAGGAAATTTTTGTCGGGATGGCGGATCCCGTCGCCGTCGTTCCGGTGCTCTGCTGGCTGATTGCCGGATTTTTCGGGGCGATTTTAAAGTCGGCCGGCCTGGTCAACGGACTTGTCTGGCTGGCGTCGAAAGCGAACATTTCAGGGGCGTTGTTCTGCGTGGCCGCATTCATTATTTGTGCAATTTACGCCTGCGCCACGGGGACGAGCATGGGGACGATCATTCCCTGCATGTCCGTGATTTACCCGGCAGGAGTCATCGTGGGGGCAAATCCCGTCGTGCTGGCCGGGGCAATCGTGTCGGGAGGCTGTTTTGGCGACAACCTGGCTCCGATTTCCGACACGACGATTACCTCCGCCAAGATTAATAACGTCGCGATCGGGGATGTGGTGCGCTCTCGGTTTAAATACGCGATTACGACGGCGGCAGTAGCCTGCGTACTTTTCCTGATATTTGGCGGCGGCGATATCGTGGATGGCGCCCGGAGCGCGGAAATCATGGCGGAATATGCGGATCCGAAGGCATTGCCAATGCTGATTCCGGCGATTTTGGTGATTTTGCTGGCGGTAAGGGGGCACCACCTCGTGGAATCCATCGCCTGGGGCAGCGCGCTGGCAATCGTGGAGGCCTTGGCGCTTGGCCTTTTGAAGGTGAGCGATTTGGTTTATATTGAAAATGGCGCTCCGACCGGCGTACTCGTAAATGGCGTCAGCGGCATGTTCGGTCTGTGTATTCTGGCCGTATTGCTGGCTCCGATGGCACATTTGCTGGAATGTTGTGGCGTGCTCTCATTCATTCGGGAAAAATTAATCGGAAAGCTGATTACGACAAGGAAGAAAGCCGAAGTGTCCGTCCTGATTATCATGGCGATTTTCGACACGCTGATTAATTTCAGCACGGTGGCAATGTTGGCGGCGGGACCGTCCCTGATTAAGGAAATCGGTAAAAAGTTCAACATCAGCGGCGTTCGTTTGGCCAACCTGATGGATTGCAGCGCGTGTACGGCCTCCTATTTACTGCCGTACATGGTGCCGCTGGTGGCGGTCATGACGGTTTCGGGCGAGGTCGCGGAGGCATTTCCCGGGGTCGTGCCGCAGGTGACGGCAAATCAGGCGATGTTTACGGCGTTTTATCCCATCGTGATGATATTCACGGTGCTGCTCATGGCGCTGACCGGATGGGGACGAAAAGGTGAAAAAGACATTTAGGGTGAGAAAGATGTTTGGAAAAGATAGGAGATGAGAATGAACATGGCAAATAAGAAAAAGAAGGTTCCGGCCGGCGCGACGCAGCACGTCACCGCGGGACCGTATTCTCCGGTGTTGGAGGTGGATTGCAGCAAGCTCGTGGTAATTTCCGGGCAGACATGCATCGCGCCGGATGGCGGCATACCGACGATGAAGTTTGAAGGGCAAGCAAGGCTGACGCTGGAAAATTGCCGGAAACAACTACAAACGGCAGGGTGCGACTTTGAAGAAGTGTTCAAGGTGAACGTTTACATGACGGATCTAGGGCAATGGGAGAAATTTAACGAGATTTATCAGGAAATGATTCCAGAGCCGCGACCGGTTCGGACGGCGGTGCAGGCCGTCTTGCTGGAAGGGATTCTGGTCGAAGTAGAGATGTGGGCGGTGAAGGCGTAGGACGTGCGAAAAGCGGCAAATCCAAGCGGGGATTTGCCGCTTTTTACCGTGAGACAAGCCGGGTTGAAAAAAGAACCGGTCATGAGAAACGGTGAATAACGCGGGCCATTCCTGCATAGATTGTAAAAACAAACTATGTAGGGGTTTTACATGAAAGATTATATCGAAGAGAGAGCCGTGGAAATCGCACAATATATTATAGAAAACAATGCGACTGTGCGCCAGACGGCCAAGCAGTACGGAATCAGCAAAAGCACGGTACATAAGGACGTAACGGAACGTCTCCTTCAAATTAATCCCTCCCTTGCGTCGGCGGCCCGCAGGGTTCTGGATACGAACAAGTCGGAGCGGCATATCCGGGGCGGGCTTGCCACGAAGGAAAAATATTTGCACCAGCATTAAAGTTAAGCGGCGGTCGTGTGGCGGGCGGGGCAAAAAAACATGTCTGCGCCCTTGCCGCATCGGCGGCGCGGGAGTATCGAAAGTGAAACCTCTTGTTAGAAATAGTCTTGTTCATTTCAAAAAAGCTAAAAGGTTGCTTCCCAGTGGCAACTGTCTAAACGGCTACAAGAAAAATCTTTTTCCCAACAGTAGTGTTTTACTTGAAACAAGTCCATGTTTAGAGTATGATGTCATTAAGAATTCGAGCGGATGTGCGTAGTTCCATCTGTTAGAAGGCGTACACGAGGCCAAGGGAGGGGACGAATGAAGAAGAGAAAGAATTTGCGGGACCGGATGCTTCAGGGATATCTGAACGCGGCGTTGATTCCGGTGTTCCTATTTGCGTTGATATCCCAAATCATTCTTCAGGGCAGGATTGTGGAGCGGATGGGGGAACGTCTGGAGACGGGACGGCATAGTGCAAGCCAGTGTTTTGCGTTGCTGCTTGGCAAATATGACATGCTCGTGCAGGATTTTTGCACGGACGTGGATGTCTTGGAAACGGTGCGAGGGCTCAATCGGGGAGAGGTTGTTTCGAGTGAGGCTCTTGATGACTTACACCATGAGTTGGGAAGAATTTGTAATCGGGGCGAGGAGGTCGAAGGCATCACTTTACAATTGGAAAATGGACAAGTTTATTTTTATGATTACCAGAAGAAATCGTTTTGGCAAAGCGACTGGGCAGATGACTTTGAAATTCCACGAGTGGAAGAGGGGAAAATTTACCGTGGCTTGTCCATACCGACGTCTAATGGAGAAGAGCCTTTTCATTTGTTTCAAGTCGTATGCGGCGTGTACGATTATCGGGAAGGGGGAAGTTATCTGGGAAGCGTCGCCCTTAGCTTGAACGAGGAGTATGTCTGCGGGGCGCTGCAAGCGGACGAGGGCATGTCGGTGTACTTGCTGGATGCGGATACCATCGTTTGCGCGACGGACAAGACCCTCGTGGGCACTTCGTTCGAGGAGGCGAAAAAAGGCCAAAACAGCCGTTATGCGTCCATTCTGGATGAAAAAAGCGGGATGACGCTCTGCGTGGAGCTTTCGAAAAACACATATCGAGACATTTCCGTCACGCAAGGGGTTGCGCTGTTATTTGTCGCCATTCTGACGGTGTGCATGATCATGGTCATCAGTTTCAAGGTCACCGAGCCGTCCATACAGTCGATAAAGGAGCTTGAGCGGGCAATCGGTCTCGTGGAAAATGGTGATTTTTCCGCACGGGTGAAGATTCCGGAACAAGCAGTGACGGAAATCGAGCGGATTGGGCATGGGTTTAACGAAATGCTGGTTAACATCGAGCGATTGCTGGCGGAGAACAAGCGTAGTTCCATGGAACAGCGCAACGCGGAGCTGTCGGCATTGGAAGCGCAAATAGACCCCCATTTTTTGTATAATACGTTGGACACGATTAATTGGAAAGCCATTGAAAACGAACAGTACGAGATTAGCGAAATGATTGTGGCGTTGGCAGACATTTTGCGCTATATCGTAAAGAACGCGGGCGGGGTGACGACATTGAGCCGGGAACTATCGTGGTTGGAGCGGTACATGATGTTGCAGAGCCTGAAATTGGGAAAGGCACCGAATCTGGAAATCGTCGTCTCGGAGGAAGTAATTGGCTGTGAGATTCACAAGCTCCTTTTGCAGCCGTTCGTTGAAAACGCGGTCAAATATGGTTTTGCGGAAAAGAAGGATGAGTGTGCGTTGGTGATTACGGCAAAAATCGCGGGAAACCAGCTCCACGTCATGGTCGAGGACAATGGCTGCGGCATTTCGCCGGAAACGCTGGAACGGCTCAATGACGAGTCGCGGGAATATGAGGGACATGTTGGAGTTTCGAACGTGAGGAAACGTTTGAAATTGTACTATGGGGAAGAGGCCATGGTATATTTCGAGAGCTCGTTGGGAGAATACACGCGGGTGCACTTGTTTATACCGGTTGAAGAGGGTATGGTATGCGAATCGTGATAGTGGAGGACGAGGCCCTGATTCGGGAGGGGCTTTCGAAAACCGTGGGAAAAATCAATCCCGAATACGAAGTGGTGGGAACCGCGGCAGATGGGGAGGCGGGGTATGACCTGATTCGAAGGAGCGTTCCCGACCTTGTCATCATGGACATCCGCATGCCCAAAATGGATGGTCTGGACATGATGGAAAAGTTGCGGGGGGAGCAGGTCAAATGCAAGGTGATCGTGTTGTCGGCCTATTCGGATTTTAATTATGCACAGCAGGCGATTCGATTGGGAATCGTAGGTTACCTGCTGAAGCCAATCAATTTGACGGAGTTGAAAAATGCCTTGGAGCAAGTCGAGGAAACATGCCGAAACGAGGCACAAAAGGAAAGAATCTTTTCGCGGGATAGCATCTTTTGGGGAATCATGAATGGAAAGTTGGGGACTGGCACCGAATTTGACGACATCGTGTGGGAAAAATATGGATTCACGGTAAATGATGCCGCAAGCATGTTCATTCTCTGGCTTGGAAAGGAGTACGAGAGCCGCAAGCGGCAGGCGTGCCAGTTGTTGGAGGACGTGTCGGCGCACACCATGCAGTTCGAGTCCTACGTGATGGAACTGGACGATAAAAATGTCATATTGATGATCATTTACCATCGACAGGCACCGGCTTCGGACGGCTCGCTGAGGGAGCAATACCGGACGGCATCGGTTTCGGATGGTTCGCCGCGGGAGCAATGCCGGAAAGCGTCGGCTTCGGACGGTTCGCCGTGGGAATATTTCCATAGGTCGGTCGTTCCGATGCTGGCAGATCGGTTGGGTGGCTCGATTTTGGGAATTTGGAAAGACATGGAGAAAATGCTGGACATCCGCGAGACCATCTCGGAGTTGGAAAAAGACCTGCAATGGGGGTTGGTGTTCGACGAAAGAACGATGATTTGCAGGATGAAAATTGAAAGTATCAACGTCCTGCCGCTCAGGTATCCGTTGGGGATCGAGGACGATGCCGGACTGGCGGTACGTTGCAAGGACGTCAACAAGTTGATTGAGTGCTACAAACGTTTGTACATATATTGTATGGATTCGCCGCATGAGCCGGATGAACTGAAAAAATGCCTGATTCGTTTTAATTGGGCGGTGATTCAGGCGGGAGGACAGATGTTTTCGGAATCCATTCCCGAGTTTCAGCATATTTTGCACAATATTTCGGTTGCGGTGACGTGGGCGGAAATCAAAGAAAGCATGGAAATATTATTTTCGGTCGTGAAAAGGGGGTTGGCAGACGCGGACGAACAAGCGGCGGACGGGGAGGTCAGCGAAATGGTGAGAAAGGCGCAAAAATTAATTGAGAAATATTACGACCAAGGCGTGACGCTGGAAGAAATCGCGGGCAAATTGTTCGTGTCGGGAGAGTATCTGAGCGCGCAGTTTCGGAAGGAAACCGGCGTGACGTTTACCGGCACCGTGCGCAGATACCGTATCGCGAAGGTAAAAAAGCTTTTGCTGGAAACGCAGTTGAAATTAAGCCAGATTGCCGACCTGGCGGGATATTCCGACCCCAAATACATGAGTCGGGTGTTCAAGGAGGAGACGGGGATGCTGCCGAGCGAATATCGCAAATCAGTTCATTAAAAAACTCCACCTATTTGAAAAATTTCACCCTTTCATTTGGACGAAGACGTGGTAGACTATCAATAACACAGAAGAAGAGGCCAAGCGGCAGAAGAAATTGTGAATAATCCACTGAAAATGGGGAATAATTGGAGAAATAGAAATTAGAGGTGTTTTAAGATGACGGCATTTAAGATTACATTTCAAACCCCGGAAGAGATACTTGATTTTGTGAGCAAGGTAGAGAAGTACGATTACGCGATGGATATGAAGAGTGGCCGATTTACTGTGGATGCCAAGTCGATACTGGGCATCATGAACCTTGGGCTTAACAGCGTCATTGATTTAGAAATTCATGGTGACGACTGTAGGCAATTGGAGCAAGAAATTTCCCGGTACATTGCTGCATAGAAACAGCATAACCCTCCCCCCTCATAATATGAATAGAGGAATCATCCTGCTGTTACCGGTGGCAGGATGGCTCCTCCAAGAAAGCAGGAATACTCTTGGATGGATATATTCCTTAATGAAAAATACCGGGTCTTGTTTCCAATGACTCCCCACACGTAAGTGCGGGGGGTTTTTGTGTTATAGGAAACTCTTTGGTCAGGGGTTGTAAAAATGAAACGTTTACATTATAATGAAAAAGAATTTTTTAAACGATGTGGTTGCATTTGGTAGACACAAGGATACGTAGATGCCGGGGGCATGGCTTGTGATGGTATGTCAAGAGTATCGGATAGGAGGAAGCGTTGAAAAACGAATTGGTAATTGTTCTTGACTTTGGCGGTCAGTATAATCAACTGGTCGCAAGGCGGGTGAGGGAATGTAATGTATATTGTGAAATATATTCTTACAAGACGGACATCGAAAAGATTAAGGCGATGAATCCAAAAGGAATTATTTTGACCGGAGGGCCGAACAGTTGTTATGAGGCGGGCGCGCCAACTTATACGAAGGAACTGTTTGAACTGGGAATTCCAGTGCTGGGCTTGTGTTATGGCGCACAGCTTATGATGTTCGTGTTGGGCGGAGAGGTCAAGTCGGCACCCGTGCGGGAATATGGAAAAACGGAAGTGCTGATTGATAAGGCGGAGTCCAAGCTCTTTGCCGGAGTGCCCGCTTCAACGATTTGCTGGATGAGCCATTTTGATTATATCTCTCGAATCGCGCCGGGGTTCGAGATAAGTGCACACACGAAGGATTGCCCGGTGGCAACCGCGGAAAACGAGGAAAAAGCATTGTATGCGATACAATTTCATCCGGAAGTGTTACATACGCAGGATGGCACGAAAATAATCAATAATTTCGTGAAAACTGTTTGTGGATGCACGGGTGACTGGAAGATGGACGCGTTCGTGGAAGAGACGATACAAGCCATCCGTGAAAAAGTCGGAGACGGAAAAGTACTTTGCGCGTTGTCCGGCGGGGTGGATTCTTCCGTGGCGGCAGTGTTGATTGCCAAAGCCATCGGTTCCCAGCTGACCTGCGTGTTTGTAGACCATGGCTTGCTGCGTAAGGACGAGGGCGATGAAGTGGAGGCGGTCTTCGGAGCCAACGGTTCTTATAACCTGAATTTTATCCGGGTGAACGCGCAGGAACGTTTTTATGCTAAACTCGCCGGGGTGGAAGAGCCAGAGGCAAAAAGGAAAATTATCGGCGAAGAGTTCATTCGTGTTTTTGAGGAAGAAGCGAAAAAAATCGGCGCGGTGGACTTCCTCGTACAAGGAACCATTTATCCCGACGTCGTGGAAAGCGGTTTGGGTGGCGAATCCGCAGTGATTAAATCCCACCACAACGTGGGCGGCCTGCCGGATTACGTCAATTTCAAGGAAATTATCGAGCCGTTACGCGACTTGTTCAAAGATGAAGTTCGAAAGGCCGGCTTAGAGCTTGGCATCCCGGAGCACCTTGTATTTCGCCAGCCCTTCCCGGGACCGGGACTGGGCATCCGTATCGTCGGCGAGGTGACGGCGGAAAAGGTTCGGATGATTCAGGACGCGGATGCGATTTACCGCGAGGAAATCGCGACGGCCGGATTGGACAAGGAAATCAACCAATACTTTGCGGCATTGACCAACATGCGCAGCGTCGGCGTGATGGGGGACGAGAGAACCTATGACTACGCCGTGGTTTTGCGGGGGGTGAATACGATAGACTTCATGACGGCCGAGGCGGCACAGATACCGTATGAGGTGCTGGGCAAGGTGATGAGCAGGATTATAAATGAAGTGAAAGGGGTAAATCGGGTGTTCTATGATCTGACGAGTAAGCCGCCGGGGACGATAGAGTTCGAATAGTAACCAGAAAGCCGGGAAGCCGCATGAACAGCGGACTTTCCGGCTCTTGATGTGGGGCGTGATACCTTTTTGATACCTAAATGAAAATTTATGTTTAATTATTGTATTTTGGCTTGTAATATATTTGTTAAAATTTCTTTGAGGACAATAATTTCCATACTTTTAATTTGCGAACTGCTTGGTATCAATTGGTAACTTTTGTATAAAGTATTTTTAAACTGTTCGTCGTAGGAAGCAAAGTAATCGTTTGGGTTGACAGTCAATTTAGTGTCGAAATCTTCGATATCATTAACAATGTCATTAGTTTTTAAGTTTATATCGTAGCAAATGAAACGGTCAATATATCTAAAAGGATGGTTGATTTTTTTGTTTAATGTTCCTTTTAACTCAATATATTTTGGTGTACCATTGATGTCCACAACAAAATCAATCCCTTTTGAAGTATTGTAATCCAAAAGATTAAAAGTAAATAATTTTGGATATAATGTCATGATTTGGATTAACAGAATCATGGTTTCTGATTCTGAATAACCTGTTTTTAACTTTGTGGGTTCTAATAGGGTGCGTCCACAAGGTAATATAATTGTTTTTCGTTGTTGCGAAAGTTTGTTCCTTATTTGCAAATCGGTATGGTCATTTTCTATAGATTTGATTTGCTTTTCTAATTGTTCCATTTCGGAACGTTCATTCATCAAGGATTTGATGCTGTTATCATTTAGTATTGCATTAAGTTGAGATTTTATTATCTCGATTTTTTCTATTTCTGAATTTTGTATGGAACCTCTATTAGCGGTTAATTGGAAATCATCACAATCTATGAAAGCCTGCATATATGTATAGGAACCGCTACCTTTACCACCCTCTATCCAATCATCTACTTTTTCTACGGGTACACCGCCTTTACATACCCATAGTCCATAACGTTCACTATCAGTATGCGTTAATTCATTACGAGTACGTCCGCGTTTGCTTAATAGTATATCGTATTTTCGTTTTGTCTCATATCCTTCAAGATGAATGATGAGTCTAAATGATGTGTTATTGCTACAAACTACAGTGTCATTGTAAATGGTGCGTGAATAATAGTCATAATAAGCCTTATTACTTTTAATTGTTTTTGCATAAGATTTCATAGCTGTATCAGAATGTCTGTTAGGAGGAAAGTAGTGTCCTAATGTAATTACTTCGTAGTTAATTTTATTGACTGACTCAAAAATTGGAATGGGATCAATCATATCAAGGGAACAGTAACTTCTACAAAAATCATCTTGCTTCAAACCAGCTAAATAGAGTTTGATATTTTTAGATTGTAAGTTTTTATCAAAAAGAGGACGCAAACTACCAATTACAGTATACCATTTAATATAATCACGTAAATATGCATGATTTAATTTGAATTTAGTGTGCTGAGTATTGAAATGGCGCGGAGCGATTATTCTAACCATAAACCCTTGTTCCCAATCTGCAGGTAATGAAATACCTAATGTTGTTGCATCGAATATATCAGAATAAGAATATATATTTTTTCTTTCCAGTTGTTCAAGTGGTGAATCTAACTCTACAGCCCATTCCTCTGAATGGTTTTTTGTGCAAATATGTATTTTGCTTGCATTAAAGAAAATTTTTGAACCATGTCCTTTATAACCAAGTTTTCCCTCGAGGGGCATGTTATCTTCGTTTATTTTTGTTGATTTTGCTAGGCCAAAGAAGTTGTCAATATTTTCTTTTTTTAGAGGCTCGCCATTGTTCCATATGTCAATAATAAGCTCGGTGCCGCTCATACGCTTTTTTTCATAAACATGACAAAATATTTTTGTGGCATTTTCGTCAAATGCGTTTTGGAATGCTTCTCTAAATATTTCTAAGGGTTCTCCAAAATCAGTAATAATTTGATATAATTCATATCCTATATTTACTTGTGCATCATTCATAAGAGTTCTCCTTTGCTAATTATTATAGGCTGTGTGCTATTTTTGAACTTTTATTTGATTCGTTTTTCATCGAATACTATTATCTTCCTTATCATTTCCCTCTTCATCAACCTTACTACTTGTATCCGGCCAGTTGATTTTCCATTCGAAATACTCGTTTTCTGAAATTTCTTTGTTCTTCAACTGTTGTTTTCGAAGGCACCATTCGCGCATAAATTCATTGACTAATCCGTAATCAATCCACATACCCACCGGTGCTTGAAGAGACCAGTCGTCATTGTCGTAGTAATATGCCGACATGTCATAAGAAGTGTTGTACTTGCCGGGGGTGCGAACAAGTTGGAACAAATGAAACATATTGCGGTTGTCTTCTTCGAGCCAGAAGAATGTAAGCATAATATCTTCGGCACAACCGGGAGTACTGCCGACAAAATGTAAGTAATTGACATTCAATATTTTGGCCATTTCCATTAAGGTATCACGTTTAGGAACGCGATAGCCAGACTCGTACTGTGCTACGCGAACATCCGCATTGCGTTCTTCGTATCCCAATTTTAGCCCGAGTTCGCGTTGGGTCATACCTCGGAATATGCGTATCTTTTTTATTCGTTCTCCTAATACCATGTTGATTTCGTCCTTTCAAAAGTTTTCATGCTATTATCTGTTACTATTTGCACCCGTAAGGCACGCAGAATTTGTGAACGATAACAATTATCTCATATATTCTATCACAATCTGAATAATACGGCAACAAAAACTTATCATAAATGCTAAATTTAATGAAAAAGATAAATTTAACAAAAAAGTTATTGACAATAACAGAAATGTTAAGTATAATGTGAATGGAAACTTAACAAATAGGCTAAATAAGAAGGGAGGGAATTGAATGAAGAATGAGTTATTTGTAACTGCCGGGGAGGTGGCGCAGGAATTGGGTGTTTCCAAACCTTTTGCTTACAAATTGGTACGGCAGATGAATGAGGAACTTGAGGAAAGAGGGTTCATCACGATTGCCGGACGTGTGAGCAGAAAATACTACGAAGAAAAATTTTATGGTATGTCGCAAGCGGCGAGTTAAAGGAGGGATGTCATGGCGGCATATAAAGATGAAAAGCGTGGAACATGGTATGTATCGTTCCACTATTATGACTGGACAGGAAAGAATTGCCGAAAGGTCAAGAGAGGTTTTAAGACTAAGCGAGAAGCTACAGAGTGGGAGCATCACTTTCTGATGAAAGAAGCGGATGATTTGGATATGACATTCAAAGAGTTTGTGCAAGCCTATACAAGAGATATGAAGCCAAAACTAAAACATAATACTTGGCTGACAAAGGAGCACATTATACGTACGAAATTATTACCATACTTTGGAAACAAAAAAATGCGTGATATCCGTGCCAAAGATGTTATCCAGTGGCAAAATATGCAGATTTCTTATCATAATGAAAAGGGAAAGCCCTATGCACCAACTTATTTGAAAACTTTGCAGTCCGAGTTGAGCGCGTTATTCAACCATGCGGTACGATTCTATGAATTAAAAAGCAATCCCGTTGTGAAAGCCGGCCCGCTTGGAAAGGGGAAAGCGGAGGAAATGCTTTTTTGGACGAAAGAGGAATATCTAAAATTCATTGAAGAGGTTAAAGACAAGCCATGTTCTTATCTGGCATTTCAGATTTTATATTGGTGTGGTTTACGTGTTGGCGAGCTTTTAGCACTTACGTCGCGGGATATTGATTTTGATAATAAAGTCATTCGAATAACGAAATCATATCAGCGATTAGAGGGAAAGGATGTGATAACAGACCCAAAGACACCGAAAAGTAAACGGAATGTCAGTATGCCGGATTTCTTGTGCGAGGAATTAAAAGAGTACCTTGGAAAATTGTATGGGATTCTTCCAACTGACCGCATTTTCCACCAAACAAAAAAGTTTTTGCATCATGAGATGACGAGAGGGGCGGAAAAGGCAGGAGTGAAGCGTATCAGGATTCACGATTTACGGCACTCACATGTTTCACTGCTCATTAGTATGGGATTTTCGGCAGTGTCAATCGGGAATAGAGTAGGGCATGAAAGTGTCGATATTACTTATCGTTATGCTCACATGTTTCCGACAGAACAAATGCAAATGGCAGAGTCATTAAATGCAGAATTTAGGGAGGGGGTGAGACAATGAGCGGTGTGCACAAATATCCGACAATTAGTTTTCGTATTTCTCCAAGAGAGCGGAAAGAAATTGAAGCGAAAATTTTCGTGAGTGGTATGAAAAAGAAAGACTATTTTGTACGTTCTTGTATTTATAACCATGTATGTGTAGTGGGAAAAAAAGAAAACGTATATCAGATTGTGGAGAAATTGCAGGAAATGCAAAATCGAATAGGAGAGTTGGCAGGACAAGTAAAGGTCGAAAAGCCGGAGATTACTGCCGAAGAAATCAGGGAATTACAAGAGTCCTACGAGGATATGTTAAAAGCGATTCTTTGGATGTTAGATGGCGCAAAGTATCTGTGGCAGGGAAAAGAAAAAAGCCCCGACAGCGGCAACTGTTAGGGCTGTGATAACTGGAAAA